>NZ_JBIVLB010000007.1:308276-445097 GCF_044751045.1 Streptomyces sp. NPDC088745 | reverse complement strand
CCAGATGTGGAAGCCCGGTAACGGGTGGAGCTGACTGGTACTAATAGGCCGAGGGCTTGTCCTCAGTTGCTCGCGTCCACTGTGTTAGTTCTGAAGCAACGAACAGTTGCTGGTAAGAGCAGAACCCACTTAATTGAAGAGTGTGCTTGTTCGCTCGAAACCGATAGGGTTTCGGTGGTCATAGCGTTAGGGAAACGCCCGGTTACATTTCGAACCCGGAAGCTAAGCCTTTCAGCGCCGATGGTACTGCAGGGGGGACCCTGTGGGAGAGTAGGACGCCGCCGAACAATCTTTCAAAAGGACCCTTGGTCCCAGCGTTCATGCTGGGACCAAGGGTCCTTTTTGTTTTTCCTGCCCGAAGCGCGTCGGATGTCCGACTGCGCGAGAATGACTGCGTTGCCCGAAGACTAGGAGTCACCCATGTCCACCAACTCTCCTGACGATCGTCCGGAGCGCGAGCCGCGTCACCGTGACAACAGCGGTGACCGGGGCGGATACCGCGGTGGTCGTGACAACGACCGCGGCCCCCGTCGTGACAACGACCGGGGTGGCTTCCGTCGCGATGACCGGCCCAGCGGGGACCGCGGTGGCTTCCGCCGCGACGACAACCGTGGTGGGGACCGTCGCGACGACCGTGGCGGCCGTCCGTCCGGTGACGACCGTGGTGGCCGTCCGGCCGGCGGTGGCTACGGTCGGCGTGACGACAGCAACTCGTCCGGCGGCGGTTTCCGCCGTGACGACAACCGGGGCGGTGGCGGCGGCTTCCGCCGTGACGACCGTTCCGGGGGCGGAGACCGTGGCGGTTTCCGTGGACGTGACGACCGTGGCGGCCGTCCCGGTGGCGGTGGCGGCGGTTTCGAGCGTCGGGACGACCGGCGCGATGACCGTGGTGGGGACCGTGGCGGGTTCCGCCGTGACGACCGGCCCAGCGGCGACCGCGGCGGTTTCCGTCGCGATGACAACCGTGGTGGGCGTCCGGGTGGTTTCGAGCGTCGGGACGACAACCGTTCCGGTGGGGACCGCGGTGGTTTCCGCCGTGACGACCGGCCCAGCGGGGACCGTGGTGGGTTCCGTCGGGACGACAACCGTTCCGGTGGCGGCTTCGAGCGCCGGGACGACCGGCCGACTGGGGACCGCGGTGGTTTCCGCCGTGACGACCGGCCGAGTGGCGACCGTGGTGGGTTCCGTCGGGACGACAACCGTTCCGGTGGGGACCGTGGCGGGTTCCGCCGTGACGACCGGCCCAGCGGTGACCGTGGCGGTTTCCGTCGCGATGACAACCGTGGTGGGCGTCCGGGTGGCTTCGAGCGTCGGGACGACAACCGGGGTGGCGGCGACCGCGGTGGGTTCCGCCGTGACGACCGGCCCAGCGGTGACCGCGGTGGTTTCCGTCGGGACGACAACCGTTCCGGTGGTGGGCGTCCGGGTGGCTTCGAGCGCCGGGACGATCGCGGTGGTGACCGGGGCGGTTTCCGTCGGGACGACAACCGGTCCGGTGGCGGCTTCGAGCGTCGGGACGACCGGGGCGGCGACCGCGGCGGCTTCCGGCGCGACGACCGTGCGCCCCGGCGTGACGACGAGCGGGGCGGGTTCCGCCGGGACGACCGACCGAGCGGTGACCGGGGCGGATTCCGCCGCGACGACCGTCGGGACGACCGGGGGCCGCGTCGGGACGACCGCTCCGGCGGTGGCTTCCGTGGCCGGGACGACCGCGGTGGGGACCGGGGCGGGTACCGCGGCGGGCGCGACGACCGGCGTGATGACCGGGGCGGCGACCGCGGCGGCTTCCGGCGCGAGGACCGGGACCGTGAGCCGATCAAGCGGCTGCCGATTCCGGACGACGTCACCGGGCACGAGATCGACCCGGACGTGCGTCAGGAGCTGATGAGCCTGCCCAAGACCCTCGCCGAGGACGTTGCCAGGAACCTGGTGATGGTGGCCAAGCTCATCGACGACGAGCCGGAGGAGGCGTACGCGTACTCGCGCATCGCCCTGCGGCTGGCGTCGCGGGTGGCCGCGGTGCGCGAGGCCGCCGGCTTCGCCGCGTACTCCACGCAGCGCTACACCGAGGCGCTCGCCGAGTTCCGGGCGACCCGTCGGATGACCGGGACCGTGGACCTGTGGCCCGTCATGGCGGACTGCGAGCGCGGTCTCGGCCGTCCCGAGCGTGCGCTGGCCATGGCCGGCGAGCCCGAGGTGCAGAAGCTGGACAAGGCCGGACAGGTCGAGATGCGGCTCGTGGCGGCGGGCGCCCGGCGCGACATGGGGCAGATCGATGCCGCCATCGTCACGTTGCAGGGTCCCGAGCTGGGGTCCAACTCCGTACAGCCGTGGACGGCGCGACTGCGGTACGCGTACGCCGACGCCCTGCTGACGGCGGGGCGCGAGGACGAGGCGCGTGAGTGGTTCGCCAAGGCGGTGGAGGCGGACAAGGACGGCACGACGGACGCCTCCGACCGGCTGGCCGAGCTCGACGGTGTCGAGTTCGTCGACGCGCTGGACGAGGGCCACGAGGACGAGCAGCCCGTAGTGGCCGAGGCCGAGGAGGCCGAGGTGACCGAGGACGTCGTCGAGGTGCCGGTCGAGGAGGAGCCCGTGGTGGCCTCCGAGGAGGCCGGGGCGTCCGCGTCCGATGAGCGCGAGGCCGACAAGGGCTGAGTGTGAGAGAGGGCGGCACTCCGGGACTCCGGGGTGCCGCCCTTTTTTGTGCGGTGGGTCGTGCGTGGCCGGGGCGGGTCAGTCGACGGTGAGGCTGCGCAGGACCAGGCCGGTGGCGGGCTTCGGGCCGAAGGACGTGGACTTGCGGGGCATGGTGACGCCCTGGCGGGCCAGGTCCCGTACGACTTCCTCGCGGACCGGGTGCATGAGGACGGCGGTGGCGTCGTTGCGTTCGGCCTGTTCCACGGCGGCCTCGGTGTCGTGGATGTAGGCGATGTCCTCGGGGGCGTCCGGGACGTGCCAGACATGGGCGAGGAGGGTCTCGTGCAGAACGGACGCGTCCAGGGTGCGCCAGGCCGCCGGGCGGTCGGCGCGGACCGTGCGGGCGATGAGGTCCGGGTCGGGGCGGTCCAGGAGGTGGTACGACCCGTCGCCCGCGAGGAGGAAGGCGTTGCCGTGCGCGGCCGAATCGGCGAGGGCGGCCATGGCTTCCGGAAGGGGCGCGTCCAGGTGTCGTACGCGGAAGGAACCGCCCACCGCGGCCAGCGCCTCGGACACCGGGAGGCGGTGCAGCAGGCGGTGGATGGCGCGGACCTGGAGGGGGTGGCGGGCCGTGTCGACCAGGAGGACCAGGCCGTAGTCCCAGGGGCTGGGGGCGGGGGCGTGCTCCTGCTGGAGGCGCAGGTAGGTGGCCCAGCGGTGGTGGCCGTCGGCGATGAGCGCCTGGTGGCCGGCGAGGCCGGCGGCGGTCTCGGCGATCTCGGCCGGGTCGGTGATCGCCCAGAGGCGGTGGTGGAAGCCGTCCTCGGTGGTGGTAGCCAGCAGCGGGGGGCGGGCGGCCGTGCGGTCGATCACGGACGCGGTGTCGGCCGGGCCTGGAGCGCCCCGGTAGGTGAGGAGGAGGGGCTCCAGGTTGGCGGCCGTCGCGCGCATCAGGGCGGCGCGGTCCTCCACCACGTGCGGCATGACGTCCTCGTGGGGGAGGACGACGCCCTCCTCGGGGGAGGAGAGGGCCAGGGAGCCGATGAGGCCGCGTTGGAGGAGACCGTCGCGGGACTGCTCGTACACGTACAGGGCGGGGACGCGGTCGGGGGCGAGGATGCCCTCGGCGAGCCAGTCGTGGAGCGTCTGGGCGGCCTGCTGGTGGCGGGCGGTGGCGGTGTCCGCCTGCGGGAGGATCAGCCGCACGATGTTGTGCGGGTCCGCGGACTCCAGGTGGAGCAGGCCGTCGGGGCGGACCACGACGTCGTACGGCGGAGAGGTGACGGCGGAGAGACTGCCGACGGCCTCCGGGACGTAGCGGAGTCCGCGCAGGGGGACAAGTCGCAGGCCGTGGTCCCCGTCCGGCCCTGGTGTGGTCATTGATGCATCGTAAGTGGGGTGGGCGGATGGGTGATGATCGGGGGAAAGACAGTGGAACGAGGAGCGGATGAGCATGGGTGAGCGGCAGGGCAGGACCGAGGCCGGGGCCGACGGCGGGGCTGGGGTCAGGACCCGTCCGAGCAGGAGCGGGAAGGCGCTCAGCGAGGCGTACGACACGGCGCTCCTGGACCTCGACGGGGTCGTCTACGCCGGGGGCGAGGCGATCGCGCACGCGGTGGACGCGCTGGGGGCGGCGCGGGACGGCGGGATGCATCTCGCGTACGTGACGAACAACGCGCTGCGGACCCCGGAGGCCGTTGCCGCCCATCTGACGGAGCTCGGGGTTCCGGCGGAGGCGGGGGACGTCATCACGTCGGCGCAGGCGGTGGCGCGGCTGATCTCGGAGCAGGTGCCGGAGGGCTCGCGGGTGCTCGTGATCGGCGGGGAGGGGCTGCGGGTCGCCCTGCGGGAGCGGGGGCTGGTGCCGGTGGAGTCGGCGGACGACGGGCCGGTGGCGGTGGCGCAGGGGTACGGCGGGCCGGACCTGCCGTGGAGCCGGTTCGCGGAGGCGTCGTACGCGATCAGGGCCGGTGTGCCGTGGTTCGCGTCGAACACGGACCTGACGATTCCGAGCGCGCGGGGGATCGCGCCGGGGAACGGGGCGGCGGTCGAGGTCGTACGCATCGCCACGGGGGCGGAGCCGCAGGTGGCGGGGAAGCCGTTGCCGCCGATGCACCGGGAGACGATTCTGCGGACCGGGGCGGAACGGGCGCTGGTGGTGGGGGACCGGCTCGACACGGACATCGAGGGGGCGAACGTCGGGGGCGTGGATTCGCTGCTGGTGCTCACCGGGGTGACGGACGCGGTGCAGTTGCTGAGGGCGGAGGCGAAGTACCGGCCGACGTACGTGGACGCGGATCTGCGGGGGCTGTTGGCGGGGCAGCCGGAAGTGGTGGAGAAGGGGGACGGGTTCGGCTGCGGGGGGTGGACGGCTTCGGTGAAGGGGGAGGCGCTGGTGGTCGAGGGGGAGGGGGCCGCGATGGACGGGCTGCGGGCGATGTGCGCGGTGGCGTGGGGACGGGCGGGGGACGGGGCGTGTGAGCTGGAGGTGGGGGAGGCGGTGGAGAAGGTGGGGCTGGCGTAGGGGAGAGCTGTAGGCGGACGGGGGGGGCGGAGGCTTTCGAGGGGTCGGGAGCGGGAGGGGCCGCCGCCCTGGCGGGTTGTGCTGCTGCGGTGGGTCGCTTCCTGGCCGGGCTGTTCCGCCTCTTTCGGCCGTCTCCTGGACCCGGCCGTTCCGACTTCTTGGGACGCCTCCCCTGCCGGGCCGTCCTCCTGCCCGGCGGTTCCGGCCTCTCGCGGCGGCTCCGCCGCCCACCGCGGCCGAGAGAAGGGTGAGGCTAGGCTAGCCTTACCTGGTGTTGGTTGAGAGTGGCCCTGATCAGAGCGTGGAGCACCGCCCCGCTCCCGCGTCGGGCCGTAAACGGAATGCCGGTCGGGCGCTCGGGCTCCTCGTCGCCCTGGGCGTGCTCGTGCTGGTGGTGCTGGCGAGCATCGCGGTAGGGGCGAAGAACGTTCCGCTCGGGGACGTGTGGCACGGGCTGTGGCACTACTCCGGGACCGGGAACGACGTCATCGTCCAGGACGTCCGGGTGCCGCGCACCGTCCTCGGCATCCTGGTCGGCGCCGCCCTCGGCACGGCCGGCGCGGTGATGCAGGGGCTGACCCGCAATCCCCTGGCCGAGCCGGGGGTCCTGGGGGTCAACGCCGGGGCCTCCGCCGCAGTGGTCAGCGCGATCAGCTTCTTCGGGGTGACCTCGCTCACCGGGTACGTGTGGTTCGCGTTCCTCGGGGCGGCGGTCGTCTCCGCCGTCGTGTACGTGCTCGGGGGCAGCCGGGGGGCCACGCCCGTGCGGCTGGCACTGGCCGGGACGGCGGCGACCGCCGCGCTCTTCGGGTACGTGAACGCCGTGCAACTGCTGGATTCGGCGGCCCTGGAGCGCCTGCGGTTCTGGACCGTGGGGTCGCTGGCGTCCGCCGACATGGCGGTCGTCGGGAAGGTGTGGCCCTTCATCGTGGCGGGGCTGGTGCTCGCGCTGGTCCTGGCACGGCCGCTGAACGCCATGGAGATGGGCGAGGACAGCGCGCGGTCGCTCGGGGTGCGTCTGACCCGTACGCGAGTGCTGTCGATGACCGCCGTGACGCTGCTGTGCGGCGCGGCCACCGCCGCGTGCGGGCCGATCGTCTTCATCGGGCTGATGGTGCCGCATCTCGTGCGGGCGGTGACCGGCCCCGACATGCGGTGGATCCTGCCGTACGCGGCCGTGCTCGCGCCCGTGCTGCTGCTCGGCTCCGACGTGGTCGGCCGGGTCGTCTCCCGGCCCGCCGAACTCCAGGTCGGGATCGTGACCGCGCTCATCGGCGGGCCCGTCTTCATCCACCTCGTGCGGCGCCGGCGAATGGGGCAGATGTGAGCATCGACAGGGACCCGCGCCCGCCCGTGAAGGCGAAGGCGAGCGCGGGCGACAAGAGGGCACGGGCGCTGCGGGCCGGCGGGCTCTCGGTGCGGTACGACGTCCGGGCGGGCGTCCTGACGCTGCTGACCGGGGTCGTGGCGCTGGCCGTCGCGGTGGCGCTCGTCCTCGGGGGCGGCGGCGACTTCCCGATGTCGCCCGGGGAGGTCGTCCAGACGCTGCTGGGCAACGGCGCCATGGCGCAGGAGTTCATCGTCCTGGACGTCCGGCTGCCTCGGGTGCTGACCGCGCTGCTGGTCGGCGCGGCGCTGGGGCTGTCCGGGTCGGTCTTCCAGTCGGTCTCGCGCAACCCGCTCGGCAGCCCGGACATGCTCGGCTTCAGCCAGGGCGCGATGGTGGGCGCGCTGGTGGTGATCGTGCTGTTCCAGGGGAACAACTGGACGATCGCCGTCGGCTCCCTCGTCGGCTGCCTGATCACGGGGGTGCTGGTCTATCTGCTCGCCTGGAAGCGGGGGGTGCACGGCTACCGGCTGGTGCTGGTCGGCATCGCGGCCGCCGCCATGCTGACCGCCGTCATGCAGTACCTGCTGACCAAGGCCGATCTGGCGGACGCCACCGAGGCGATGGTGTGGCTCACCGGTTCGCTGGACGGGCGCGGCTGGGAGCAGGTGTGGCCGATGGCCGTGGCGTGCGTGGTGCTCGTACCGCTGGTACTGCGGCACGGGCGGGCGCTGCGGATGATGGAGATGGGGGACGACGCGGCGTTCGCCCTGGGCGTGCCCGTGGAGCGGGTCCGGGTGGTGCTGATCGTGCTCGCGGTGCTGCTGATGGGCGCCGCGACGGCGGCGGCCGGGCCGATCGTCTTCGTCGCGCTCAGCGCGCCGCAGGTCGCCCGGCGGCTGACGCGGGCGCCGGGGCCCAATCTGGTCGCCTCCGCGCTGATGGGCTCGATGCTGCTGGTGGTGGCGGACTGGGCGGCCCAGTCGGCGTTCGGCGAGCGGCAGTTGCCGGTGGGCGTGGTGACCGGTGTGGTCGGCGGCTGCTATCTGCTGTGGCTGCTGGTGACCGAGCGCAAGGCGGGACGGCTGTGACGCTCCCGGCGGGCGGCGGCCCGCACCCGACACGGAACGACCCGACGCGGAACGACCCGACGCAGCGCGACCTGACGCAGCAGGACCTGACGAAGGCCGGTCTGTCGCGGAACGACCTGACGAAGCACGACCAGAGGAGTACGACGCCCATGCAGCGCCTCGCCGCGGAATCCGTGACGCTCGGCTACGACGAGCGCGTCATCGCCGAAGACCTCTCGGTGACGATCCCGGACAACTCCTTCACCGTCGTCGTCGGCCCGAACGCCTGCGGCAAGTCCACCCTGCTGCGCGCCCTGTCGCGGATGCTGAAGCCCGCGCGGGGGCGGGTGCTGCTGGACGGCCAGGTCATCCAGTCGATGCCCGCGAAGAAGGTCGCCAGGACGCTGGGACTGCTGCCGCAGTCGTCGGTCGCGCCCGACGGCATCACCGTCGCCGACCTGGTGGCCCGCGGCCGCTACCCGCACCAGGGGCTGCTGCGGCAGTGGTCGCCGCAGGACGAGCGGATCGTCGAGGAGTCGATGGCCGCCACCGGGGTGGGCGAACTCGCCGAGCGGTACGTCGACGAGCTGTCCGGCGGGCAGCGGCAGCGGGTCTGGATCGCCATGGCCCTCGCCCAGCAGACGCCGCTGCTGCTCCTGGACGAGCCGACCACCTTCCTCGACATCCAGCACCAGATCGACGTACTCGACCTGTGCGCGGAGCTGCACGAGACGCAGGGGCGCACGCTCGTGGCGGTGCTGCACGACCTCAACCACGCGGCCCGTTACGCCACCCACCTGATCGCCATGCGCGACGGCGAGGTCGTCGCGGAGGGCGCGCCGTCGCAGATTGTCACGGCGGAGCTGGTGGAGCGGGTCTTCGGGCTGAGGTGCCAGGTGATCGAGGACCCCGAGACGGGGACGCCGCTGGTGGTGCCGGCCGCGCGGAAGGCGCGTACCGCCGCCGCTACAGCAGCTTCCTGAGGTGCAGCAGGTCGCGGAAGCCCGCCTCCAGGCGGACGCGGCCGGACGCCCACGCCTTCGCGAAGTTCAGCTCGCCGTCGACGAGGGCGACCAGGTCGTCGCCCGCCATCGCGAGGCGGATCTGCGCGCGCTCCCGCGGCGGGCCCGGCCGGGTGTCCGCCACGGTGATCCGGCCGTCCGACAGACGGCCGGCGAAGGTCGTGTCGAGGTCGGTGACGTGGCAGCTGAGCGTGCGGTCGAAGGCCGCGGCGCCGCGCACGCCGTCGTGGTCGGAGCGGGTGAGGTTCTCCGAGAGTCTGTCGAGTGCTTCGCGGCACTCCTGCAAGGTCGCCATCACGGCCGACCGTACCGCAGGCCTTCGCGGTAGCGTCATGACCATGGACGAAGAGGACACGAGAGCCGGCGAGGACACGGGCGGCGGGGCCGGCGGCATGGTGGCGTACGACCCGGCCGCCCCGGCCCCGCTCGGCGTCGTGCGCGAACCGACGGGGCAGCCGGAGGTGGACGCCCACCTGGAGCGGCTGGCCGACGTCGACCACCTCACGGCCGACGGACACATCGAGGTGTACGAGGATGTACACCGGGGGCTGCGCGAGACGCTGACCGCACTCGACGCACGCCCGGGACCTCCGGCGCCCCCCGCTTCACCGCACGACAACAGGAGCTGAACGCACGTGGCAGGAGTGGCACGCCGCCGCCTGGACGCCGAGCTGGTCCGCCGGAAGCTCGCCCGCTCGCGGGAGCACGCGAGCCAGCTCATCGCCGCGGGCCGGGTCACGGTCGGCAGGACGGTGGCCACGAAGGCCGCGACGCAGGTCGAGACGGCCGCGGCCCTGGTGGTGCGCCAGGACGACGACGACCCCGACTACGTGTCGCGCGGCGGCCACAAGCTGGCCGGGGCGCTGGCCGCCTTCACCCCGCTGGGCCTGGAGGTCGCGGGCCGGCGGGCGCTGGACGCGGGAGCCTCCACCGGCGGCTTCACGGACGTACTGCTGCGGGCGGGCGTGGGCCACGTGGTCGCGGTGGACGTCGGGTACGGGCAACTGGCCTGGTCGTTGCAGTCCGACGAGCGGGTCACCGTCAAGGACCGCACCAACGTCCGCGAGATGACCCCGGAGACGATCGACGGGGTGCCGGTGGACCTGGTGGTGGGCGATCTGTCGTTCATTCCGCTGGGTCTCGTGCTGCCCGCGCTCGCCCGGTGCGCCGCGCCGGACGCGGACCTGGTGCTGATGGTGAAGCCGCAGTTCGAGGTGGGCAAGGAGCGCCTGGGCAGCGGGGGAGTGGTGCGCAGCGCGGAGCTGCGCGCCGGCGCCGTACGGAACGTGGCGCGGCAGGCGTGGGAACTCGGGCTCGGGGTGCGGGGCGTGACGGCCAGTCCGCTGCCCGGCCCCTCGGGGAACGTCGAGTACTTTCTGTGGCTGAGGGCCGGAGCACCCGAGCTCGACCCGGCGGATGTCGATCGTGCAGTGGCGGAGGGGCCCCAGTGACGACAACAGGGACGACCGGAACGTCGGACGGGCCGGACCCGGTGCGCGTACCGGAACCGGAGCAGGTGCTGGAGCCGGCGCGCGTGCTGGAGCCGACGGCGGAGCGGACCGTGTTCCTGCTCGCGCACACCGGGCGGCCCGCGGCCGTCCGCAGCGCCGAGCTGGTCGTGAAGGGGCTGCTCAGGAGCGGCCTGGGGGTGCGCCTGCTGGAGTCGGAGGCGGTGGACCTGCCGCTGCCCTCGTCGGTGGAGACGGTCGTCGAGGCGACCCCGGACGTGCTCGACGGCTGCGAGCTGCTGATCGTGCTGGGCGGCGACGGCACGTTGCTGCGCGGCGCCGACATCGCGCGTGCCTCCGGGGTGCCCATGCTGGGCGTCAACCTGGGGCGGGTCGGCTTCCTCGCGGAGGCCGAGCGGGACGACCTGGACAAGGTGGTGGACCGCGTCGTCACCCGTTCGTACGAGGTCGAGGAGCGGATGACGCTCGACGTCCTGGTGCACAACAACGGTGAGGTCGTCCACGAGGACTGGGCGCTGAACGAGGCCGCCGTCCAGAAGATCTCGCCGGAGCGGATGCTCGAAGTGGTGCTGGAGATCGACGGGCGGCCCGTCACCGGCTTCGGCTGCGACGGCATCGTGTGCGCGACACCGACCGGTTCCACCGCGTACGCCTTCTCGGCGGGCGGCCCCGTGGTGTGGCCGGAGGTGGAGGCGCTGCTGATGGTGCCGATCAGCGCGCACGCGCTGTTCGC
This sequence comes from Streptomyces sp. NPDC088745, assembly GCF_044751045.1. Classification (NCBI taxonomy): domain Bacteria; kingdom Bacillati; phylum Actinomycetota; class Actinomycetes; order Kitasatosporales; family Streptomycetaceae; genus Streptomyces; species Streptomyces sp. NPDC088745. Next base: position 434,312 of record NZ_JBIVLB010000007.1, on the reverse strand, counting down.
GAAGCCGCTGGTGACCTCGCCGTCGTCGGTGCTCGCGGTGGAGGTGCAGCCGCACACGCCGGACGGGGTGTTGTGGTGCGACGGCCGCCGGACCGTGGGACTGCCGTCGGGGGCGCGCGTGGAGGTGCGCCGGGGAGCCGTTCCCGTACGGCTGGCGCGGCTGCACCAGGCGTCGTTCACCGACCGTCTGGTGGCCAAGTTCGCGCTGCCGGTGGCCGGATGGCGGGGCGCGCCGCACTGAGGCGGGGCCGCGCCGGCCGGCAGGCCGAGCCGAACCACGGCGACCGCGCAGGCGTGCGCTCGCGCGGCCGCCGCGCGTGGACGCCGCCTCGTGCGGACGCCGCTTCGTGCGGACGCCGCTTCGTGCGGACGACGCCGCGAAAATCGACATGTAGATGGAACCGATCAACCGGACGGCCGCCACGTCACCCGCTTCGCGATCGGAACCCCGCGGGCCGGGCAGGCGCGCACCATGACACAGGCCGCAGAGATCAGGGCGGGGATTTCCCCGGGTTCCGCACCGCTCCGGGGGAGGGCGGCGGACAGGGGTCGTCGCACGGGGGGCTCCGGACCTCGTAAGGTCGTGTCCGTGTTGGAGGAGATGCGGATACGGTCGCTCGGAGTCATCGACGACGCTGTCGTCGAGCTGTCACCCGGCTTCACGGCGGTGACCGGCGAGACCGGAGCGGGCAAGACCATGGTCGTCACCAGTCTCGGGCTGCTGCTCGGAGGCCGGGCCGACGCTGCCCTGGTACGGGTCGGGGCCAAGGCCGCGGTGGTGGAGGGGCGGATCACGGTGCGCCCCGGCGAACCCGCCGCGCTGCGCGCCGAGGAGGCCGGGGCCGAGATCGAGGACGGGGCGCTGCTCGTCAGCAGGACGGTTTCCGCCGAGGGGCGTTCGCGCGCCCACCTCGGCGGCCGTTCGGTGCCGGTGGGCCTGCTCGCGGAACTCGCCGACGACCTGGTGGCCGTGCACGGGCAGACCGACCAGCAGGGGCTGCTGCGGCCGTCCCGGCAGCGGCAGGCCCTCGACCGGTACGCGGGCGACGCCGTCTCGGTGCCGCACGCCAAGTACGTGAGCGCCCACCGGCGTCTGAAGGCCGTCTCCGCCGAGCTGGACGAGATCACCACGCGGGCCAGGGAGCGGGCCCAGGAGGCCGATCTGCTGCGCTTCGGCCTGGAGGAGATCGCCGCCGTCGAGCCGCTGGCCGGCGAAGACGTGGAACTCGCCGCCGAGGCCGAGCGGCTGGGGCACGCCGAGGCGCTCGCCTCCGCCGCCGCCCTCGCCCACGCGGCCCTCGCGGGCAACCCGGAGGACCCGGAGGGCGTCGACGCCAACACCCTCGTCGCGGGCGCCCAGCGGGCCGTGGACGCCGTACGGGCGCACGACCCGGCGCTGGCGGCGCTGGCCGAGCGCATCGGCGAGATCGGCATCCTGCTGGGCGACGTGGCGGGCGAGCTGGCCGGGTACGCCGACAACCTGGACGCCGACCCGCTGCGGCTGGCCGCCGTGGAGGAGCGCAGGGCCGCCCTCACCCAGCTCACCCGCAAGTACGGCTCGGACATCGACGCCGTGCTGGCCTGGGCGCAGGAGGGCGCCGCCCGGCTCACCGAACTGGACGGCGACGACGACCGGATCGGCGAGCTGACCGCCGAGCGCGACATCCTGCGCGGCGAACTGTCCCTGCTGGCGCAGGCGTTGACCGACGCCCGCACCGAGGCCGCCGCCCGGTTCGCCGACGCGGTGACCGCGGAGCTGGCGTCGCTGGCGATGCCGCACGCCCGGGTGTCCATCGACATCCGCCAGACCGAGGACCCGGCCAACGGCATCGAGGTCAACGGCCGCCCGGTCCAGTACGGCTCCTCCGGCGCCGACGAGGTGGAGCTGCTGCTCGCCCCGCACCCGGGCGCGCACCCCAGGCCCATCGGCAAGGGCGCGTCCGGCGGTGAGCTCTCCCGGGTGATGCTCGCGGTGGAGGTCGTCTTCGCGGGGTCGGACCCCGTGCCGACGTACCTCTTCGACGAGGTCGACGCGGGCGTCGGCGGCAAGGCGGCCGTGGAGGTCGGCCGACGGCTCGCGAAGCTGGCGAAGTCGGCGCAGGTGGTGGTGGTGACGCACCTGCCGCAGGTGGCGGCGTTCGCCGACCGGCAACTGCTGGTCGAGAAGACCAACGACGGCTCGGTCACCAGGAGCGGTGTCACCGTGCTGGAGGGCGAGGACCGCGTGCGGGAGCTGTCGCGGATGCTCGCGGGCCAGGAGGACTCCGAGACGGCGCGCGCGCACGCGGAGGAACTGCTCGCGACGGCGAGGGCGGACGCGTAGGTGACGGCCGGGGGGCGAGGGCGCGCCGCCGTGGTCAGGAGCCTGGGCGGGCGCGCCGCCGGGACCGGGAGCCTGGGCGGGCGCGCCCCCTCGGCCAGGAGCTCGGGCGGGCGCGTCGCCGGGGTGCTGGGCGCCGTGGGAGCGACGCTGGCGGTACGGGCCGGGATGCGGCGGTGGCCGCCGGGGGAGGCCGCGCTGTGGGAGCGGAAGAACTTCGAGGGCGCGGTCGTCGACCTGTACGCCGGTCCCGCCACCGCCCTCGGGACCGCCGCTTCCGTGGCCGCGTCGTCCGCCGTCCCGGTACGCGCCAGGGCGGCCGCCGTGCTCGCGGTGCTCGCCGCCGGGGGCTGCGGGGCGTACGACGACATGGCGGGGCGCGACGACCCGCGCAGGGGTTTCCGCGCGCACCTCGGCGCGCTGCGGCAGGGCGAGATCACCAGCGGCGGCGTCAAGCTGCTCGGCATCGGCGCCGCCGGGCTGGCCGCGGGCGCACTCCTCAAGGACGGTGTCGTGGACCGGGTGCTCGCGGGAGTGGTCGTCGCGGGGACCGCGCACCTGGTGAACCTCGTCGACGTACGCCCCGGGCGCGCCGTCGGCACCGTGCTCGCGCTCGGTGCTCCCGGGCTCCTCGGGGGCGGTGCGGCCGGAGCGCTCGCCGCGGCCGTGTTCGACGACGATTTCGGGAGGCGCACGATGATCGGCGACACGGGCGCGCACGCGCTCGGCGCCGCCCTCGGTGCGGCGATCGCCGCCGGGAACGGGCGCACCGGACTCGTCCTGCACGCGACCGCCCTGGTCACGGCGGCGGCCTGCGGCGACCGGGTCAGCCGCGCGGCGGGCGCCTGCTGAACGGGCGGTCACTCGTGCGGGTGGTACCGGGCGTGAAGTGAAAGGACCGGGGCATGTGCGGTGCCCCAACGGCCCGGCCGGCTGGCATCCTTGGCGCCGTACTGCGCATCGCGCGCAGCACGAGCACCAGCGCAACAGAAACACCGTGGCAGCACCAGCACCAGCACCAGCACCAGCACCCGCGCCGCCCCGGCCGAGGCCCCCACTTCAGGAGCACCCACCACCGTGAGCAGCACCCCGCCACCGCCGTACGGACAGTCGCAGTTGAGCGCCGTCCAGGTCCTCGGCGGCGGCAGCGCGGGCAGCAGCGCGCACGTCAGGTCGTTGACCGCAGGGCTCGTCGCACGGGGCGTGCGGGTCACCGTGTGCGCCCCCGCCGAACTGGAGAGCGCCTACGGCTTCGCGGACGTGGGCGCCGAGGTGGTGACCGTCCCCCGGCGCGGCGACCCGGTGGCGGTGGCGGCGCTGCGGTCCGCGTGCGGCGGCGCCGACGTCGTCCACGCGCACGGCCTGCACGCCGCCGTGCGGACCGCGTTCGCGCTGAGCGGGCGGGCGGCGCGCCGGGACGGGGCGCCGGGCCCGCGCACCGGACACGGCGGCCGGGTCCCGCTCGTCGTCACCTGGCACACCAGGGCCCACGCGGAGGGGCCGCGCGGTCACGTCGTACGGCTCATGGAGCGCAGCGCCGCCCGGGCCGCCGCCGTCGTCCTCGGCACCTCGTCCGACCTCGTCGACCGGGCCCGCAGCCGGGGCGCCAGGGACGCGCGCCTCGCACCGGTGACGGTGCCCGCGCCGCGGCCTCCGGAGGAGTTCCGGGAGAGCAAGGCGCGGGCCGAACTGGGCGCGGTGGAGCGGCCGTTGCTGATGGCCGTCGGCAGCCTGGTGCCGCACCGGGGCTACGACGTCCTGCTGGACGCCTCCCGGGCCTGGCGCGATCTCGACCCCGCCCCGCTGGTCACCATCGCCGGGGAGGGCCGTGAGCGGGCCGCGCTCCAGCGCCGGATCGAGGCGGAGGACCTGCCGGTGCGCCTGCTGGGGCGGCGCGACGACATCGCCGAACTCCTCGCCGCCGCCGACGTCGCCGTGCTGCCCAGCCGGTGGGAGGCGCGCTCGGTGCTCGCGCAGGAGGCGCTGCGCGCGGGCGTCCCGTTGGTGGCCACCCGGGTCGGCGGCATCCCGGAACTGGTCGGCCGGGCCGCCGAGTTCGTGCCGTACGGAGATCCGCGGGCGCTCGCGAGCACGGTGCTCGCCCTGCTCGCCGACCCGGACCGGCGGGCGGCGCTGGCCGAGGAGGGACTGCGGCAGGCGGCCACCTGGCCGACCGAGGACGAGACGGTGGCGCAGGTGCTCAGCGTGTACGACGAGCTGACCGGGCAGAGCTGACCGGACAGAGCTGACCCCTGGCGGAGGGCCCGCGGGCCTAGGAGGCGTGCCGCCGCGCCCGCAGGGCCAGGCTCAGCGCCAGCACCGTCTGCGGATCGTCCAGGTCGGTGCCCAGCAGCTCCGAGATCCGCGCCAGCCGGTTGTAGAGCGTCTGCCGGTTGAGGTGCAGCTCGCGCGCGGTCTCCGCCTTGCGGCCCGCGTGCGCCAGATACGTCTCCAGGGTCGGCAGCAGCGGCGGGCGCGACGCCTTGTCGTGGTCGCGCAGCGGGCCGATCGCCCGGTCCACGAAGGCCGCCAGGTCCGGATGGTCGCGCAGCCGCCACAGCAGCAGGTCGATGTCCAGGCGGCGGGCGTCGTACCAGGGCCGGTCGTGCAGCCCCTGCGCCGCCGTCGCCGTCTCCGCCGCGTGCCGCAGCCCCGCCGACGCCGCCGCCCAGCCGCCCGCGACCCCGACCACCACGACCGGCGGGTGCGCGCCCGCCCGGCCGAGCCCGGCGCGCTCCACGCCGGCGCGCAGGGCGGCGGCCACCCGGTCGGCGACGGCGGTGCGCTCCGACTCGGTCCGCAGCCCCAGCAGCAGCGGCACCCGCCCCTCCACGGGACGTACGCCGAGGAGCACCGGCACGCCCACCGACGCCAGCTCCTCCAGCACCGCCCGCGCCAGCACCGCCCAGTTCCCCGACGGCGACAGCTCGGCCGCCAGCCGCATCACCACCGGCAGCAGCGGCCCCTCGCCGGGCTTGAAGCCCAGCACCCGGGCCTGCGCCGGGGCCTCGTCCGCCGAGATGCGGCCCTGTGCCAGGTCGGTGAGGAAGTCGCCGCGTCCGCGCGCGGCCAGCTCCTCCTCCTGCCGGGCCTGCATCAGGACCACCGCCAGGATGTCCGCCGCCCGCTCCGCCGCCATCCGGTGCACCGGCAGCAGCGGATGCGCCACCCCGAGCAGCACCAGCCGGGCCCGCACCGAGCCCGCCCCGTGGCCCCCGCCGGGCACGTCCACCAGCACCCCGTTCGCGGGCGGCCCCGACTCGCGGGCCTCGCGCTGGCCGCGCAGCCCCTCCCAGACCTGGAGGGGGTCGGCCCCGGAGTCCCCGGCGGCGGGCCCGGCGGCGTACAGGAGCTGTCCGTCGGCGGTCTCCAGGAAGACCGGGTTGGCGGTGAAGTCCGCCAGGATGCCCAGCACCTGCGGCACCCCGCCCCCGCCGAGCAGCGCCTCCGTGCAGCGGCGGTGCACCTCTTCGGCCCGGCGCAGCAGCGTGTAGTGCCCGTTGACGATCTCGGTGTGCACCTCTTCGGTGACGGACACGAACGGCACCTCGCGGTGCAGCTGCACCAGCGGCAGCCCGGCCGCCCGCGCGGTCTCCACCAGCGTGGCGGGCAGCCGGCTGAAGCGCGGGCCCAGCTCCACGACGAGCGCCGCGATGCCCCGCTCGGCGAGCCTGCGCACGAAGGCGCGCTGCTCCGCCGGGCGGGTGCCCAGGCCCAGGCCGGTCGTCAGCAGCAGCTCGCCGCCCTTGAGCAGGGAGGCGATGTTGGGGACCTCCCCGGCGTGCACCCAGCGCACGGTCCGGGTCAGCCGGTCCGCGCCCGCCACGACCTCGGGCAGTCCGCTGCGGAGTCCCGGCAGTTCCAGCGCCCGTTGCACGGTGATTCCGCCCTGCGTGTCCATGGACCGGGACGGTACCCGCGCGCCTGTTCCAGGAACATCACCCGCCGGTCACAGCGGGCGTCCCCGGGCCGTCCGCCCCGACAACTCGTCGTGCGCCGAGGCCATTTGAACGACCGGTTGCCGATTGTGGCGTACGTCACGCGGCGGGAGACTGCATCGCCGCCCCCTCCACGACCCGTACGGCACGTCCCGGACCAGAGGAATGAGCGCACCCATGCCCGACCGCACACCACCGCAGGTGAACCGCCTCAAGGCCAACTCCGTCGGTCTCGTCGGCGTCGTCTTCATGGCGGTCGCCACCGCCGCCCCGATCACCGCCATGACCGGCAACCTCCCCATCGCCGTGGGCTTCGGCAACGGCACGGGCGCGCCCGCCGGGTACCTCTTCGCCACCCTCGTGCTGACGGTCTTCTCGGTCGGGTACGTCGCCATGGCCAAGCGCATCACCGCCGCGGGCGCCTTCTACGGCTACATCTCGCACGGCCTGGGCCGCGTCGCCGGAATGGCCTCCGGGATGCTCGCCGTCCTCGCGTACGTCGTCTTCGAGGCGTCCATCGTCGGGATCTTCGCCTACTTCGCGCAGACCACCATGGCGGCGCAGCTCGGCGTCGACCTCCCGTGGGTCCTGTACGCCGCCCTCATGCTCGCGGTGACGGCGGCCCTGTCGTACTTCGACATCAACCTCACCGCGAAGGCGCTGGGCGTGATGCTGGTCGGCGAGATAGCCGTGCTGTTCGCGGTCGCCACGGCGGTGCTCCTGGCGGGCGGCGGCCCCGACGGCATCCCCGTCGAGCCGATCAACCCGGCGGGCGCCTTCACCGGCACCTCCGCCGGGCTCGGGCTGTTCTTCGCCTTCTGGTCGTGGGTGGGCTTCGAATCCACCGCGATGTACGGGGAGGAGTCCCGCGATCCCAAGAAGGTCATCCCGCGCGCCACCCTGATCTCGGTGATCGGCGTCGGGCTGTTCTACATCTACGTGTCCTGGATGACGATCGCGGGCAACGGCCTGGCCGGCGCGGTGCGGGTCTCCTCCTCCGCGAGCCCGCTCGACCTGTTCTTCGACCCGGCCCGCACCTTCATCGGCGGCTGGGCCGTCAGCGCCTTCCAGTGGCTGCTGCTCACCGGTTCCTTCGCCTGCGGCATGGCCTTCCACCAGTGCGCGTCGCGCTATCTGTACGCCGTCGGGCGCGAGGGCTTCCTGCACCCGGCGCTGGGGCGCACGCACGCCGCGCACGGCTCCCCGTACGTGGCGTCCTTCGTGCAGTCGGGGATCGCGGTGGTGCTGGTCGGCGCGTTCTGGCTGACGGGCCAGGACCCGTACGTCCACCTCTACACGCTGCTCGCGATCCTCGGCACGATGGCGATCCTCATCGTCCAGACGCTGTGCTCGTTCGCGGTGATCGGCTACTTCCGCCGGAACCACCCCGAGGACCGGCACTGGTTCAGGACCTTCACCGCGCCGCTGCTGGGCGGGATCGGCATGATCGCCGTCGTCGTGCTGCTGGTCGTGAACATGGAGACGGCCGCCGGGCTCGCCGCCGACTCGCTCTTCTTCGCGGCGATCCCGTGGATCGTCGGAACCGTCTTCTTCGGCGGCCTCGGCCTCGGCTTCTACCTGAAGGCCAGGCGTCCGGAGCGGTACGCCGTCATCGGCCGGATCGTGCTGGAGGACGCCGCCGAGCGCGCCGCCGAGCCCGGCCCCGCCGCGCGGTCCACCACCGTCTGACCCGCACCTGGCACAAGGCCCCGGCGCGGTCGTTCCCGCGCCGGGACCGTCCTTCCCGTCCCCTCTCACCGAGGAGTCCCGCCATGTCGCGTGCACCCGCCCCCCGTACCCCCGCGATGCGTGCCCTGCGCCGGCTCGTCGCCGAGCACCGGGCCGCCGACCGCCTGAACATGCCCGTCGCCGACGTACGGGGCGCCACCCGGCGCGACCTGCTGCGGCGGGCCGGCGCGCTCGGCCTCGGCGTGGCGCTCGCGCACCGGGCCGCCCCGGCAGCGGCGGCGACGCCCGCCGCCGTGCGGGGCGACGCGCCCCGGATCGCCGTGGTCGGCGCGGGCATCGCCGGGCTGACCGCCGCGCTCACCCTCCAGGACGCGGGCCTGCCCTGCACCCTGTACGAAGCGAACCCGGACCGGGTCGGCGGCCGCATGTGGACGCAGCGTGCCCACTGGGGCGCCGGGCAGCTCTCCGAGATCGGCGGCGAGCTGATCGACACCGGCCACAAGAAGATCCTGGAGCTGTGCCGCCGCTTCGGCCTGCGCACCGAGGACTTCCTCGGCGGCGGTCCCAACGGGGCGGAGGAGGTGCTGTGGTTCAACGGCGCGTACTACCCGCGCGCCCGGGCCGACGAGGACTTCAAGGCCGTCCACCAGTCCCTGCGCCGCGACCTCGGCGAGGCGGGCGAGGTGAGGTGGAACCGGACCACCCCCGCCGGCACCGCCCTCGACACCATGTCCCTGTACGAGTGGATCGAGACCCGCGTCCCCGGCGGCCACACCTCCCCGCTCGGCCGGTTCTTCGACGTGGCGTACAACGTCGAGTACGGGGCCGAGACCACCGAGCAGTCCGCGCTCGCCCTCGTCCTGCTGATGGGCTACCAGACCAATCCGGGCCACTTCAACATCTGGGGCCTGTCCAACGAGCGCTACCGCATCACCGGCGGCAACGACCGGCTCCCGCGCGCCATCGCCGCCGCCCTGCCGCCCGGCACCCTCCAGCACCACAAGCAGCTCACGGCGGTACGCGCCAACGCCGACGGCACCCAGACCCTGACCTTCACCGACGCCGGGACGACCACCACCGTCACCGCCGACCGCACCCTGCTGTGCGTCCCGCTGCCGGTGCTCCAGCGCCTCGACCTCTCCCGGGCGGGCTTCGACCCCCGGATGACGAACCTCGTCCGGGACGCCCGCATGGGCGTCTGCACCAAGCTCAACATGCAGTTCTCCGCCCGCCCCTGGCGCGGCGCCGGGCCCTGGCCCGGGGTCTCGGCGGGCGACTGCTTCACCGACGGCGACGTCCAGCAGACCTGGGACACCACCAAGGTCCAGCCCGGCGGCGGCGGAATCCTCGTCCAGTTCGGCAGCGGACGCCTGGCCGGGGCGCTCACCCCGGCGACCCCCTTCGCCACCGAGTCCGACCCGTACGTACGCGGCCTGGCGGCCCGGCGCGTCCGGGAGATCGACGCGTTCTTCCCCGGAACGTCGGAGAGCTGGACCGGCAGGGCCCAGCTCTCCGCATGGCACCGCAACCCCCACAGCCTGGGCGCGTACTCCTACTGGCCCATCGGCTACCTGCACCGGTACGCGGGCTACGAGGGCACCCCGCAGGGCAACATCCGCCTCGCGGGCGAGCACACCAGCTACGACTTCCAGGGCTTCATGGAGGGCGGCGCGACCGAAGGGGCCCGCGCCGCCCAGGAGGTGATCAGCGAACTGACCTGAGCCTCAGCCCCCGTACGCCCCGCTCGCCGTCAGCCGCAGTGCCGTGTCGATCAGCGGCACGTGGCTGAAGGCCTGCGGGAAGTTGCCCACCTGGCGCTGGAGACGGGAGTCCCACTCCTCGGCCAGCAGCCCCAGGTCGTTGCGCAGCGACAGCAGCTTCTCGAAGAGCTTCCGCGCCTCGTCCACCCGGCCGATCATCGCCAGGTCGTCCGCCAGCCAGAACGAACACGCCAGGAACGCACCCTCGTCACCCTCCAGGCCGTCCACACCCGCGCTGTCCCCCTCGGTGGGGTAGCGAAGCACGAAGCCGTCCGGCGTGGACAGCTCGCGCTGGATGGCCTCGATGGTCCCGATGACGCGCTTGTCGTCGGGCGGCAGGAAGCCCATCTGCGGGATGAGGAGCAGGGAGGCGTCCAGCTCCTTGGAGCCGTAGGACTGGGTGAAGGTGTTGCGCTCGGGGTCGTAGCCCTTCTCGCACACGTCGCGGTGGATCGTCTCGCGCAGCTCGCGCCAGCGCTCCAGCGGGCCGTCCGCGTCGCCGCCCTCGATCAGCTTGATCGTGCGGTCGACGGCCACCCAGGCCATCACCTTGGAGTGCACGAAGTGGCGGCGCGGGCCGCGCACCTCCCAGATGCCCTCGTCCGGCTGGTTCCAGTGGTCCTCCAGGTAGCGGATCAGCTTGAGCTGGAGGAGGGAGGCGTAGTCGTTGCGGGCCAGACCCGTCATGTGCGCGAGGTGCAGGGCCTCGGTGACCTCGCCGTACACGTCGAGCTGGAGCTGGTGGGCGGCGCCGTTGCCGACCCGGACCGGGCCGGAGCCCTCGTAGCCGGGCAGCCAGTCCAGCTCCGCCTCGCCGAGCTCCCGCTCGCCCGCGATGCCGTACATGATCTGGAGGTTCTCCGGGTCCCCCGCCACCGCGCGCAGCAGCCACTCGCGCCAGGCGCGGGCCTCCTCGCGGTAGCCGGTGCGCAGCAGCGAGGACAGGGTGATCGCGGCGTCCCGCAGCCAGGTGTAGCGGTAGTCCCAGTTCCGGGAGCCGCCGATGTCCTCCGGCAGGGAGGTCGTGGGCGCGGCGACGATGCCGCCGGTCGGGGCGTACGTCAGGGCCTTCAGCGTGATCAGCGAGCGGACCACGGCCTCGCGGTAGGGCCCGTGGTACGTGCAGTGCTCGACCCATTCGCGCCAGAAGTCGAGGGTGAGCTCCAGCGCGCCCTCGGGGTCGGGCAGCGGCGGGGCCTCCTTGTGCGAGGGCTGCCACTGGATGGTGAACGCGAGCCGCTCACCGGGCGCCACCGTGAAGTCGGAGTGCGTGGTCAGGTCCTGGCCGTGCGTCTCGACGTCCGTGTCCAGCCACACCGAGTCGGGCCCCGCCACCGCCACCGTGCGGCCGTCCATCCGGTGCACCCAGGGGGTGATGCGCCCGTAGCTGAAGCGCATGCGCAGCGCCGAGTGCATCGGCACCCGGCCGCTGACGCCCTCCACGATTCTGGTGAGCTGGGGAGCGCCGTCGCGCGGCGGCATGAAATCGGTCACCCGGACCGTGCCCCGCGGGGTGTCCCACTCCTGTTCCAGGACGAGGGTGTCCCCCCGGTAGCGGCGGCGGGAGGCCACGGGGGCCTCGGCGCCTTCCGCGTACGAGGGGCCGATCCGCCAGAAGCCGTGCTCCTCGGTGCCGAGAAGTCCGGCGAAGACGGCATGGGAATCGAAGCGTGGAAGGCACAGCCAGTCGACTGAGCCGTCCCGGCAGACCAGCGCCGCTGTCTGCATGTCTCCGATGAGTGCGTAGTCCTCGATGAGCCCGGCCACGTGCAATCTCCAGTCGAACGGCCACAGTCGCCCCCGGGGAAGGAGGCGGTCTGCGGTCAGGGGATCTTCGACGACGAGCTTCAGGGGCCGGGAGCGGGCGCGATGTGTGCCTTCGCCGGCCGGCTCGCAGCGATGTTCAGTGAAGGATACGACGCAGGAAGCCCATCTGCGGGAGGTCGTCACAAGGTGGGGGGCCCGAACGGGTGAGGCACACGTGATGCCGGTGTGTCGTTATGGTGAAGACGGCTCGAACGGGCGGCCGGAACACTGGCCCCGGGGGACCCGCCCGCCCCTGACCGCCTTCACAGGTGGGGGCCCGGGGGCGCCCGGAAACAGGTCCAGCCGCCCCCGGGAAGGCCCCCGCGGGCACCCGGAAGCCAGGCGCGTCCGCCCTCCGCGACCTCCCCGCGGCCGCCCGGAGACGGATCGCCCCCGCTCCCCGGAAACCTCCCGCCGGGGCGGGCCCGCGGCGGACGCCGGAAGCAGCCTCCCGGAGTCGCTGATACCCTGGTAGCCCGTGGGCGGTGGGAGCAAAACCCCCCGAACCGCAGCGACGACGCCCCCAGACATCACCGGTGGAGAAACCGGCGATCCCTCCTTGGGCGGCCGGAAACGCACCCTCACCTCGCGACCACGGGAGCCCCGTCTTGGCCATGCAGACCTCTGCTTTTAAGAACAAAGCAGTCACGACGACCAAGCACATCTTCGTCACCGGGGGTGTCGCCTCTTCCCTCGGCAAGGGTCTGACTGCCTCCAGCCTCGGTGCGCTCCTGAAGGCCCGCGGTCTTCGGGTCACCATGCAGAAACTCGACCCGTACCTCAACGTCGACCCCGGCACGATGAACCCCTTCCAGCACGGTGAGGTGTTCGTCACCAACGACGGCGCCGAGACCGACCTGGACATCGGCCACTACGAGCGCTTCCTCGACGTCGACCTCGACGGCTCGGCCAACGTCACCACCGGCCAGGTCTACAACACCGTCATCGCCAAGGAGCGCCGCGGCGAGTACCTCGGCGACACCGTGCAGGTCATCCCGCACATCACCAACGAGATCAAGCACCGCATCCGGCGCATGGCCACCGACGACGTGGACGTCGTCATCACCGAGGTCGGCGGCACCGTCGGCGACATCGAGTCGCTGCCGTTCCTGGAGACCGTCCGCCAGGTCCGCCACGAGGTCGGCCGCGACAACGTCTTCGTCGTGCACATCTCGCTGCTCCCGTACATCGGTCCCTCGGGCGAGCTGAAGACCAAGCCGACCCAGCACTCGGTCGCCGCCCTGCGCAACATCGGCATCCAGCCCGACGCGATCGTGCTGCGCGCCGACCGCGAGGTCCCCACCGCCATCAAGCGCAAGATCTCGCTGATGTGCGACGTCGACGAGGACGCGGTGGTCGCCGCCATCGACGCCAAGTCGATCTACGACATCCCCAAGGTGCTGCACACCGAGGGCCTGGACGCCTATGTCGTCCGCAAGCTGGACCTGCCCTTCCGCGACGTGGACTGGACCGTCTGGGAGGACCTGCTGGACCGCGTCCACAACCCGGACCACGAGGTCACCGTCGCGCTGGTCGGCAAGTACATCGACCTGCCCGACGCCTACCTCTCGGTGACCGAGGCCATCCGCGCCGGCGGCTTCGCCAACAAGGCCCGGGTGAAGGTCAAGTGGGTGACCTCCGACGACTGCAAGACGCCGGAGGGCGCCCGCAAGCAGCTCGGCGACGTGGACGCGGTCTGCATCCCCGGCGGCTTCGGCGAGCGCGGCGTCACCGGCAAGGTCGGCGCCATCCAGTACGCCCGGGAGAACAAGGTCCCGCTGCTGGGCCTGTGCCTGGGCCTGCAGTGCATCGTGATCGAGGCGGCCCGCAACCTGGCCGGCATCGAGGACGCCAACTCCACCGAGTTCGACGCCGCCACCGGCCACCCGGTGATCTCCACCATGGAGGAGCAGCTCGCCTACGTCGAGGGCGCGGGCGACCTGGGCGGCACCATGCGCCTCGGCCTCTACCCGGCGAAGCTCGCCGAGGGCTCCATCGTGCGCGAGGTCTACGGCGACGAGCAGTACGTCGACGAGCGCCACCGCCACCGCTACGAGGTCAACAACGCCTACCGCGCCGAGCTGGAGAAGAAGGCGGGCATCGTCTTCTCCGGCACCTCCCCGGACAACAAGCTCGTCGAGTACGTCGAGTACCCGCGCGAGGTGCACCCCTACCTGGTCGCCACCCAGGCGCACCCGGAGCTGCGCTCGCGCCCGACCCGCCCGCACCCGCTCTTCGCCGGCCTGGTGAAGGCGGCCGTCGAACGGCAGCAGGAAGCGCGCCAGCAGGGCAAGTAGGTCCCAGGCGTTACGGTGGACCGGGGTGGGGGCCGCTTCCAGGCCCGCACCCCGGTTCTCTCGTTTCATGGAGGCGTACGTGGCGATCAAGGACACCCCCCAGGAGTGGCGGATCACCGGGACGGTGATCCCGTTCGAGGGGGCCAAGACCAGTGTCCGCACCGACAGCGTGGTCATGCCGGACGGCTCGGTGGCCGGCCGCGACTACCAGGTGCACCCGGGCTCGGTCGCCGTCCTGGCGCTCGACGACGAGGGAAGCGTCGCCGTCCTCTCCCAGTACCGCCACCCGGTGCGCCACAAGCTGTGGGAGATCCCCGCCGGACTCCTCGACGTGCCCGGCGAGAACCCGCTGCACGCCGCCCAGCGCGAACTGTACGAGGAGGCGCACATCAAGGCGGGGGACTGGCGGGTGCTGACCGACGTCTACACCTCGCCGGGCGGTTCCGACGAAGCGGTACGGATCTTCCTCGCCCGGGACCTCTCGGAGGCGGAGGGCGACCGGTTCGAGGTCTCCGAGGAGGAGGCCGACATGGAGCACGCCCGGGTGCCCCTCGCGGAACTGGTGCGGGGCGCCCTCAGCGGTGAGCTGCACAACAACTGCCTGGTCGTCGCGGCGCTCGCGGCGACCGCCGCGCTGGCGGGGGACGGGCTGGACGCGCTGCGGCCGGCGGAGGACCCCTGGCCCGCCCGGCCGTTCTGAGCGACTTCGAGACCGTTCATCGTAAAAACTGCTGATCCGATCGGGGGACCTGCCCGCCCTGCTCCTCCGGATCGGTAGCAGAGCGTGAACTACGCTCGGATCCCCGGCCGCAGTCGCCGCCGGGGACTGGAGCGCAGGCGGACGGGAGCGTGGCCCGTGACGGACCAGGCGGTGGACATCGGCAGCGCGGCGGCGGTCACGGCGACCGCTCCCGCGACGGCCTCGGCCCATGATTGGGCCGCCGGTCAATTCTTCGGCCGGAAACGGGAGTTGAAGGGCCTGCGCGCCGACATCCAGCGCACCGGCCTCGACACCCTCACCGGCCGCAAGGCGCCCAGGGCCCGCGTGCTGCTGATCGCCGGAAGGCCCGGTTCCGGACGGACCGCCCTCGCCGAGGAACTCGCCCGCGAGCTCTCCGGCGACTACCCCGAAGGGGCCTACCGGGCCCGCCTCACCGCCTCGGGCGGGCAGCGCGTCCCCACCGAGGAGACCGCCCGGGGCCTCCTGGACGACCTGGGCGTCGCCGCCCCCGCGGGAGCCGACGCGGACACCCTCGCCGCGATGGTGCGCGAGGCCCTCGCCGTACGCAGGGCGCTGCTGGTCCTGGACGACGCGGTGGACGCGGAACAGGTCGACCCCCTGCTCCCCGACAACCCCGCCTGCCTGGTCGTCGCGACCTCGCAGGGACCGCTCACCGGCATCGTGGACGTACGGCCCTGCACGCTCGGCGGCCTCGACACCGCCTCCGCCGTCGCCCTCCTCGCGCACTACACCGGCAGGGTCCGCATCACCGTCGACCCGACCGCCGCCGACGCGCTCGCCGAGGAGTGCGGGGGGCAGCCCGCGGCGCTGGTGCTGGTCGCCGGATGGCTCGCGGCCCGGCCCAAGCTGTCGGTGGCCGACGCCGTCCTGCACCTGAACGAACTCCCCGCCGACCCCGGACAGCCGCAGGGCGAGGGCCCGTTGGTCCGGGCGCTGCGCCTGGTCTACGGGTCGCTGCCGCAGCCGGCCGCGCGGATACTGCGTCTGCTCGCGCTCGCCCCCGCGGGCCTCGCGGACGCGCACACCGCGTCCGCGCTCGCCGGGTGCTCGGTGTCGGCCGCGCAGACCACACTGGACGACTTCGCGGTGCAGGGGCTGCTGCACCCGGTGCACGGTCCGGTGCCGCAGTACCTGGTGCCGGGGTGCCTGGCGCCGCTGCTGCTGGCGTTGACAAAGGCTCAGGACCGCGAGTCGGAGCGGCAGTTGGCGCGGGCCCGGATGCTGGAGCGGACCGTTCGGCAGCTCCACTCGTGCCGGGCGGTCACCGAGCCCGAGGGCTCGCCGGCCCGCAAGAAGCTCGCCGGACTGCCGCGTTCGCTGCGTTTCTCCGGCCGGCGGGAGGCCGCCGAGTGGCTGCGCGCCCGGCAGCCCGCGCTGCTCGCCGCGGCCCGCGCGGCCGTCGAGGACGGCGGACTCGACACCCTCGCCCGCAGGCTCGTCGCCGCACTCGTACGGGCACTGGTGGCGCACCGGGGCACCGAGGACGCCGCCCCCGAGCTGTACGGGCTGCACCGGCTGGTCCTGGACGTGGCCGAGCGCCGCGACCTGCACCGCGAGAAGGCCGCCGCCCTGCTCAACCTGGCCGATCTCGACGCGGGCACCGGCCGCACCACCGAGGCGCTGGCCCGCTACCGGGCCGCCCTGGACGCCGCCCGGACCGCCCAGGACCCCTACGCCACCGCCCGCGCGATGGAATCCGTAGGCGGGACGTACCAGGAGATGGGGGACTTCCCCCGGGCCGCCGACTGGTACGGCCGGGCGCTCGCCCAGCGCCTGGCGCGCGGCGAGCACGAGGACGGGGCCCGGCTCTACGGGCGGCTCGGCGCGGTCCACACCTACGCGGGCCGCTACGGGGAGGCGCTGCGGGAGTGGCGGGCGGCCGCCGCCGCGCTGCGCAGGCTCGGCGATCTCCCGGGCCACGCACGGGCGTTGAGCGAGATGGCCCGGGTCCAGGAGTACGCCGGACGCCCCGAGGAGTGCCTGCGCACCTGCCAGGAGGCGGTGGAGTGGGCGCGCCGGGCCGACGACGTGCGCCTGCAGGCGGCGCTCCAGCTGCGGCTGGCCGACACCCTGGACCGGCTCGGCGACCCGGCGTCCGCCCGGCTGTACCGGGGAGCGGCGGAGAGACTAATGGAAGATGAGGTTCCAGCCTACGAAATCCGTAGCGCATCCGCGCGAGGTTGATGCTTTGTAAGGCTAGACAGCGGGAAATCCTTCATTAGACTGAGTTTGCTGCAACCGTCCGCGGCGTTCCCCAGGCCTGCCCTCTGTGCCTGGCCGTGTGCGGTGAGTGCCCGTTTTGCGGGTACTTGTTGCACACTCCGTTTCGTACCCCAGAGTCAAGGACCGTGATCGACGTGAAGGTCGGCATCCCCCGCGAGGTCAAGAACAACGAGTTCCGGGTGGCCATCACCCCGGCCGGCGTGCACGAGCTCGTGCGCCACGGCCACGAGGTCGTCATCGAGAAGGACGCCGGTCTCGGCTCCTCGATCACGGACGGCGAGTACGTCTCGGCCGGCGCCCGCATCCTGGACACCGCCGACGAGGTCTGGGCCTCGGCCGACCTACTGCTGAAGGTCAAGGAGCCGATCGCCGAGGAGTACCACCGCCTCCGCAAGGACCAGACGCTCTTCACCTACCTGCACCTCGCGGCCTCCCGCGAGTGCACGGACGCGCTCCTCGAGTCCGGCACGACCGCCATCGCGTACGAGACGGTCGAGACCGCCAACCGCGCGCTGCCGCTGCTCGCCCCGATGTCCGAGGTCGCGGGCCGCATCGCCCCGCAGGTCGGCGCGTACCACCTGATGCGCCAGGTCGGCGGCCGCGGCGTGCTCCCGGGCGGCGTCCCGGGCACGGCGGCCGGCCGGGCCGTCGTCATCGGCGGCGGCGTCTCCGGCTGGAACGCCACCCAGATCGCCGTCGGCATGGGCTTCCACGTGACCCTGCTCGACCGTGACATCAACAAGCTGCGCGAGGCCGACAAGATCTTCGGCACCAAGGTGCAGACGATCGTCTCCAACGCCTTCGAGCTGGAGAAGGCCGTCGTCGAGGCCGACCTCGTCATCGGCGCCGTCCTCATCCCGGGCGCCAAGGCCCCGAAGCTGGTCACCAACGAGCTCGTCGCCAAGATGAAGCCCGGAAGTGTACTTGTCGACATTGCAATCGACCAGGGCGGCTGCTTCGAGGACTCGCACCCGACCACGCACGCCGAGCCGACGTTCAACGTCCACAACTCGGTCTTCTACTGCGTGGCCAACATGCCGGGCGCCGTCCCGAACACCTCGACCTACGCGCTCACCAACGCCACGCTGCCCTACATCGTGGAGCTCGCGAACCGCGGCTGGGTCGAGGCGCTGCGCCGCGACCCGGCGCTCGCCAAGGGCCTCAACACCCATGACGGCCAGGTCGTTTACCGCGAGGTGGC
Source organism: Streptomyces sp. NPDC088745 (assembly GCF_044751045.1). Lineage (NCBI taxonomy): Bacteria > Bacillati > Actinomycetota > Actinomycetes > Kitasatosporales > Streptomycetaceae > Streptomyces > Streptomyces sp. NPDC088745. Next base: position 416,336 of record NZ_JBIVLB010000007.1, on the reverse strand, counting down.
CGAGGCGCACGAGCTGCCGCACGTGGAGCTGAACACCCTGCTCGGCTGACCCGTCAACAGGCGTCGTCAACATCGCGCGCCCGGCCGGACCTTGCCCACGCGAGGTCCGGCCGGACGCGTGTCCGGCCGCTTTGCGGCACTCGCTCAACTCGTTACGAAAGCCACCTTTTCCCCGTTTCGCACCCCGGCGAAACGAGCCGGTCGCACCCCGTCCGCGTGCGCGCGCACCCTTGACAGAGGGGTGTTCCATTGCCGACACATCGACCCGGGTCCGGTGGATTGTGTTGCTGCGGACCGGTGACACGCCATAGAGTCGGCCACCGTCGGCATGGTGCCACGCTGACCTATCGATAAGTTTCCTGGTCACGTCCCAAGGAGGTAAGACGACTTGTGAATGAGTCGACATTTACTCCCGGAGGTGGTCAACCGGGAACGCCTGCGCAGGGCCAGAGCCCTACGGGGCTCGAAGCTGTCGGCTCGGTCGCGGTCCGCACCTTCGCCACCCATCAGCACATGACGACATCCCACCAGAGCATGGACGGCCTACACGTGAACGCCATGGCCGGCGACCAGAGTGGCGATAAGTCCACCACCGGCTTCGCCGACTTCGACGAGGTCCCCCAGGGGCACTTCTACGATCCCGACGCCGAGTACGAGCCCGACCCCGAGTACGCGGCCACCCTCGCCCCCGACGCTGCCCGCCAGCGCCGCGAGCGGATCGGCCCGACCGGACGGCCGCTGCCGTACTTCCCGATCCCCGGACCGCTGACCGAGCACGGCCCGGCCAAGATCATCGCGATGTGCAACCAGAAGGGCGGGGTCGGCAAGACGACCTCGACCATCAACCTGGGTGCGGCCCTCGCCGAGTACGGACGCCGCGTCCTGCTCGTCGACTTCGACCCGCAGGGAGCCCTGTCGGTCGGTCTCGGGGTGAACCCGATGGAGCTCGACCTCACGGTCTACAACCTGCTCATGGAGCGGGGCATGTCGGCCGACGAGGTGCTGCTGAAGACGGCCGTTCCCAACATGGACCTGCTGCCCAGCAACATCGACCTCTCCGCCGCCGAGGTGCAGCTCGTCAGCGAGGTGGCCCGCGAGTCGACGCTCCAGCGGGCGCTCAAGCCGCTGATGAACGACTACGACTACATCGTGATCGACTGCCAGCCCTCGCTCGGCCTGCTCACCGTGAACGCCCTCACGGCCGCGCACAAGGTGATCGTGCCGCTGGAGTGCGAGTTCTTCGCGCTGCGCGGGGTGGCCCTGCTGACGGAGACCATCGAGAAGGTCCAGGAGCGGCTCAACCCGGACCTGGAGCTCGACGGCATCCTCGCCACGATGTACGACTCCCGCACGGTGCACAGCCGTGAGGTGCTCGCGCGCGTGGTGGAGGCGTTCGACGACCACGTCTACCACACGGTGATCGGCCGTACGGTGCGCTTCCCGGAGACCACGGTCGCCGGTGAGCCCATCACCACGTACGCCTCGAACTCCGTGGGCGCCGCCGCCTACCGCCAGCTCGCCAGGGAGGTGCTCGCCCGGTGTCACGCCGAGTGAGTCTGCCGGGGGCCGACGAGCTGTTCCGTACGACCGGGGGAATGGGCCTGCAGTCGGCGGGCCGCAGGTCCGGCGCGAACGGCGAGCCCCGCATCCCGGCGCCCGCCGGCGAGAGCGGGCCCGCGCCCGTGGAGCCCGCCGAGGGCCCCGAGCACGGGATCGCCGCCGACACCGCGGAGCAGCAGCGGACCCGGAGCGGCGAGGCCGCACCCCCGGCCCCCGGCCCGGCCGCCGGCCGCTCCCAGGAAGCCCCTGGCGCGCCTCGTGGGGCCGCGGGGACCCCTGCGGGAGCCCAGCCCCGCCGACGCGGCGGAAGGGGCGCCAACCGGCGTCCCAGCGGCCGCGAGCGGCACGACGAGAAGATCACGGTCTACGTCTCCGCCGAGGAGCTGATGGACCTGGAGCACGCCCGGCTGGTGCTCCGCGGCGAGCACGGGCTCGCCGTCGACCGGGGACGGATCGTCCGCGAGGCGGTCGCCGTCGTCCTCGCCGACCTGGAGTCCCGGGGCGACGCGAGCATTCTCGTGCGGCGCCTGCGCGGGCGCTGAGCGGGGCGGCGGTAGCCTCGCGGCTGCCCCCACACCGCTTCGCCCGCACCTCAGGACCTCCTTGATGCCGCCCGCCCCTTTGCTGCCGCCCGCCCCGCCCGACGACACCACCGGCCGCCCCTCGCGCCGCCGCCCCCCGGGGCGCGGTGCGGGGGCGGCTGCGTTCGCGGAGCCGGAAGCCGCTCCCGGGGCGGCGCCCGGGGCCGGCGACGGGAGGTTCACCGTGCGGCTGGCGAACTTCGAGGGGCCGTTCGACCTGCTGCTCCAGCTCATCTCCAAGCACAAGCTGGACGTGACCGAGGTCGCCCTGTCCCGGGTGACGGACGAGTTCATGGCGCACATGCGTGCCATGGGGCCCGACGGGGACCTGGACCAGACGACGGAGTTCCTGGTGGTGGCCGCCACCCTGCTCGACCTGAAGACGGCCCGGCTGCTGCCCGTCGCCGAGGTGGAGGACGAGGCGGACCTGGCGCTCCTGGAGGCGCGCGACCTGCTGTTCGCGCGGCTGCTCCAGTACCGGGCGTACAAGGAGATCGCCGGGATCTTCGCGGAGCGCTGGGAGGCCGAGGGGCGCCGGTTTCCGCGCACCGTGGGCCTGGAGGAACAGCTCGCGCGGCTGCTGCCGGAGGTGGTCATCGGCATCGGCGCGGAGGGTTTCGCCGGGCTGGCGGCCAGGGCGATGCAGCCGAAGCCGAGGCCCGAGGTGTACGTCGACCACGTCCACGCCCCCCTGGTGTCCGTGCAGGAGCAGGCGGGAGTGCTGGCCGGGCTGCTGCGGGCGCGGGGCGCGGCGAGCTTCCGGGAACTGGTCGCGGACGCCCCGGACACCCTCACCGTGGTCGCCCGCTTCCTGGCCCTGCTGGAGCTGTACCGGGAGAAGGCCGTCGAGCTGGACCAGGAGCAGGCGCTGGGGGAGCTGACGGCGACCTGGGTGGGCAGTGCGTCCGGCGACCTGGCGGTGACCGGGGAGTTCGATCTCGTGGTGGAGGAGGAGAAGTGAGCGAGCGGGAGCTGCGCGGGGCGCTGGAGGCCGTGCTGATGGTCGTCGACGAGCCCGCGACCGCAGAGCACCTGGCGAAGGTCCTGGAGGTCGGGGAGCGCGAGGTGAGCGACGCGCTGCGGGAGCTGGCCGACGAGTACACCGGGCAGCAGCGCGGCTTCGAGCTGCGGCTGGTGGCGGGCGGCTGGCGCTTCTACTCGCGGGCCCGGTACGCGCGGGCCGTGGAGGCGTTCGTACTGGACGGACAGCAGGCCCGGCTCACCCAGGCGGCCCTGGAGACCCTGGCGGTCGTCGCGTACCGGCAGCCGGTGTCCCGCTCGCGGGTTTCGGCCGTACGGGGAGTCAACTGCGACGGGGTCATGCGCACCCTCCTCCAGCGGGGTCTGGTCGGGGAGGCGGGCACGGAACCCGAAACAGGTGCGATCCTGTACAGGACGACGAACTACTTTCTGGAGCGGATGGGCCTGCGAGGCCTGGACGAGCTCCCGGAGCTCGCGCCCTTCCTCCCCGAGGCAGACGCGATCGAGGCTGAGACGCTAGAGGGTGTGCCGTCGTTCGATCCGGACGCCCCGGAGACTGACGCAGACGACGACAAGACGGATTTTTGATGCGAAGCAACGACAGGAACAGCAGCGGCGGCAACGACCGGAACCAGCGGGGTGCGGGTAACGGACGCGGCCCCGCTGGTGGCGGGCGCGGCGGCGCGGGCGGCGGACGAGGCGCGGGCTCCGGTGCGGGCTCGGCGGGCGGCTCCCGCGGCGGCGCCGGCGGCCGTGGCGGCTCCGGCGGCGGCCGCTCGGGCGGCGGCCAGGGCTTCGGCGGCGGGCGCGGCGGCTCGGGCGCCGGGCAGGGCTTCGGCGGCGGGCGCGGGACGTCCGGCGGCGGCCGTGACTCCCGGGACTTCCGCGACTCGCGTGATTCCCGCGACGCACGTGACTCCCGCGCCCCCCGCGATGGGCGTGACGCGCGTGACTCCCGCGATTTCCGTGACGGCGAGCGCGAGCAGCGGGAGCGTCGTCCGCGTCCCGAGGAGCGGCGCTACGACGTGGGCCCCTCCGCGACCCACCAGGGGCCGCGCAGCGGCCGCGGCGACTCCGCGCGCGGCGGCGCCAAGGGCGGCCCCAAGGCCCCCAAGACCCCGCAGAAGCCGGGCCGCCGCGGCAACTACAACGCCGGCGCCTCGCGTCCCCGCGAGCTCGACGCCAAGATCGAGCAGCGCAACCGGGACCGCTACGCGGGCAAGCCCGACATCAAGATCGAGAAGACCTTCCCGGGCGCCGAGCAGGAGGGCGAGCGGCTGCAGAAGATCCTCGCCCGGGCCGGCATGGGCTCGCGGCGCGCGTGCGAGGAGCTCATCGAGCAGGCCCGCGTCGAGGTCAACGGCGAGATCGTCGTCGAGCAGGGCATGCGGGTCGACCCGCACAAGGACGAGATCAAGGTCGACGGCCTGACCGTGGCCGCCCAGTCGCACCTGTTCTTCGCGCTGAACAAGCCCGCGGGCGTCGTCGCGACGATGGGCGACCCGGACGGCCGGCAGAACCTCAACGACTACGTGAACAACCGCGAGACGCGGCTGTTCCACGTGGGCCGTCTCGACACCGAGACCGAGGGCATCATCCTGCTCACCAACCACGGCGAGCTGGCGCACCGGCTGACCCACCCCAAGTACGGCGTCAAGAAGACCTACCTGGCCGCCATCCAGGGCCCGCTCCCGCGCGAGCTGGGCAAGCGCCTCAAGGACGGCATCGCCCTGGAGGACGGGTACGCCCGCGCCGACCACTTCCGCGTGGTCGAGAACACCGGCAAGAACTACCTGGTCGAGGTGACCCTCCACGAGGGCCGCAAGCACATCGTCCGCCGCATGCTGGCGGAGGCGGGCTTCCCGGTCGAGCGCCTGGTGCGCACGTCCTTCGGCCCGATCGCGCTGGGCGACCAGAAGTCGGGCTGGCTGCGCCGCCTGACCAACACCGAGGTCGGCATGCTGATGAAGGAAGTCGGTCTCTAAGGACCGCCGGACCCCCTCGGGGGTGCGCCCGGGGCCGGGATCCGCTCACGCGGGTTCCGGCCCCGGGCTTTTTCACTGCCCTTGCCGGGACGCGGCCCGGCCTTTATAGTCAATCTGACTATTTACGGTGAGGGGGTGCGGCGATGAACTGGACGGAGGCCGCCGGGTTCGTCGCGGGCGCGCTGTGCGTGTGGCTGATCGGCCGTCAGCACACCGCCAACTGGCCGCTGGGCATGTCCGCCAACTGCCTGTTCGCCGTGCTCTTCTCCCGTGCCGGGCTGTACGCCGACGCGGGACTCCAGCTCGTCTTCACCGCCCTCGCCGGGTACGGCTGGTGGACCTGGACCCACGGGGGTGGACCGGGCCCGCGGCTGCCGGTCCGGCGCACGCGCCGGTCCGAGTGGCTGCTGCTGTGCGGGGCGGGGGCGGTGGGGACGGCCGCCGTCACCGTGCTGCTGCACCGGGCGACCGACTCGACGGTGCCGTTCTGGGACGCGTCGACGGCCGTGCTGTCCCTGCTGGCGACGTACGGCCAGTGCCGCAAGCTCGTCGAGTCCTGGTGGCTGTGGCTGGCGGCGGACGTGGTGCACGTGCCGGTGTACGCGTCCAAGGGACTGTGGCTGACCGCGCTGCTGTACGGGGTGCTGGCCGGCCTGTGCGTGGCCGGGCTGCGGGAGTGGTGCCGGGATCTGCGGGGACGGGAGCGGATGTTCCGTACGGAGACGGAGACGGAGGCAGGGGCGAAATGGTGACAGGAATCGACATCCCGGAGGGATACGACCCGAAAGCGTTCGCGCCCTTCGCGGTCACGGTCGATCTCGCGGTCTTCACCGTGCGTCAGGCGGCCCTGCACGTGCTGCTGGTCCGGCGGGGGCAGGCGCCGTTCGCGGGGGCGTGGGCGCTGCCGGGGGGCTTCGTGCTGCCGGACGAGTCGGCGGAGCGGGCGGCGCTGCGGGAGCTGGCCGAGGAGACGGGCCTGTCGCGGGAGCGGGCCGCGGGGCTGCACCTGGAGCAGTTGCGCACCTACAGCGATCCGGAGCGGGACCCGCGGATGCGGGTGGTGTCGGTGGCCTTCGCCGCGCTCGTACCGGACCTGCCGGAGCCGCGCGGGGGCGGGGACGCGGCGGAGGCCCAGTGGGTGCCGGTCGCGTCGGCCGTGTCCCTGGCCTTCGACCACGGGCGGATCCTCGCCGACGCGCGGCGCAGGATCGGCGACAAGCTGGAGTACACCTCGCTCGCGACGGGCTTCTGCCCGCCGGAATTCACGCTCGGCGAGCTTCAGCAGGTGTACGAGACGGTGTGGGGGGTCCCGTTGGACCGGCCCAACTTCCGGCGCAAGGTGCTGGCGACGCCGGGGTTCGTGGAACCGGTGGGCGGCGCTGCGCCGAGGCGGACCGGGGGACGGGGCAAGCCGGCGGCGCTGTACCGGGCGGGGAGGGCCGCGGTGCTGCACCCGCCGTTGCTGCGACCCGCTGCCGATTCTTCTGAGGGAGGGTGTTGACGATGACTGCCGCGCACGTGAAGAAGGCCGCCACCGGGGCCATGGTGGGGCTCGCGCTCGGGGACGCGCTGGGGTTCCCGACCGAGTTCGACGACGTACCGTCGATCCTGGCGAAGTGCGGGCCGTGGCGGGAGATGGAGCTGCCGAAGGAGGCGCTCGTCTCCGACGATACCCAGATGACGCTGGCACTGGCGCGGGGGCTGCGGGTGGCGCTGTCGCGGGGGCCGCTGGGGCCGCGGCGGATGGAGCGGCCGGTGCGGGAGGAGTTCGTGGACTGGTACCACTCCCCGGAGAACAACCGGGCCCCCGGGCGCACCTGCATGGTCGCGTGCCGCCTGCTGGACAGTGACTTGCTCTGGCAGAGGGCCTCGCAGATCGACTCCAAGGGGTGCGGGGCGAACATGCGGGTGGCACCGGTGGGGTTGGCGCCGGGGCTGGGGGAGCGGGAGCGGTCGGGGGTGGCACAGTTGCAGGCGGCGCTGACGCACGGACATCCGACGGCACTGGCGGCGAGCGACCTCACGGCACGGGCGGTGTACCTGCTGGCCCGGGGGGTGGAACCGGCGGGCCTGGTCGGCCAGTTGCGGTCGTACGCGCTGGAGAGGCGGGAGCGGTACGACGCGCTGTGGCTGGGCGACCTGTGGTCCTACGCGCAGGACCCGACGCCGGAACGGTTCATCGCGCGGGGCTGGGACGAGTGCCTGGGCGTGCTGGAGGGGCTGGAGGCGGCCCTGCGCGACCGGTCGGCGCGGGCGTCGCTGGCGGAGACGGACCCGTGTCTGGTCACGGGGGACGGGTGGGTGGCGGAGGAGGCACTGGCGACGGCGCTGCTGTGCTTCCTGCTGTTCCCGGAGACCCCGCTCCTGGCCCTCCGCCGCGCGGCGTGCACAAGGGGCGACTCGGACTCCATCGCCTGCCTGACGGGAGCTTTCGCGGGAGCTCACCTGGGGGCGGGGGCGTGGCCGGGGGATTGGGTGGAGAGGGTGGAGTATCGGGGGGAGTTGGTGGGGGTGGGGGTGGGGTGGGATGGGGCGGCGTGAGTAAGCCGCAGATGCTTAGGGATGGTCGGTCCGTTGGTGCAGCTGAGCTGTGTGCTCATGGTGCGAGCCAGAGTGGCCGCGAGCATCCCTCGGAAAGATTCGTCGAGGTTGTCGAGACCGCGCTCAACGAAGCGGACCGAGAAGGGGACTTCCGCTTGTTGGCGTGGATGGGAACCGCGCACCTTGCAGGGGAAGGCGTATCTGACATCGGAGACGTCTTCCCAGTAAACCGTGACATCACCACCAGACTGGTGCCACGGAGCCGTTCTGATGAGGGGTAGGGGGGCTCCGTACCAGCCAACCCGTACGGTGAATTGGCGGGTGCCGCTGACGGCGCCTAGGGAACACGGGACAGAGTCGGTGCTGTAGTAATCATCACCCGGCTGCCAGGTACGGCCCATGGCGATCAATCGTTTTGTGACGTCTTGGAGTGCGACGCCTGTATCTGTGTACTCCGCCCCCCCTGTTCCCATCATTTCGCTCAGTGCTTCTGTGTTCGTCTCGCCCAGAATGGCTCTGCAGGTTTGCCATCCAAGAGGTGAACCCGATTGAGTGGGTGGCTGCTTATCCGTCGTGCAACTTGTTGTGAACAGCACTAGAAAGGCTGCAATCCAGCGAGGGGTGCGGCGCTGTGTTTGTTTCATGTCAGCTGACCTGTCGAACCGGATCGAGCTTTTGCTTGCCGATCATGTAGGAGCCTTCAATGTCCACGTTCAGGGCACGTTTCTCCGCTCTGGTCATGCCGACGGAATCGGCGTAGTGAGAAACAGGGATCCAGGCCTCTCTTTCTCCGAGATGCTGTTGAGCTTGGATTTTCTTGATGGCTTCCGGGTCGTTCTTGAACTCGGTGTCCTTCAGGTACTGGAGCGTGTGGGTTCCGTATGCGGTGCTCACCACCCCGGCTCCCGCTTCTAGGACCACCGGGACGGCGGTAGCGACGGCGACGCCTGCGGGTGGACCGAGAAGCAGTCCGCTTCCCACACCAGCGATGGCCGCGGCAGTGCCACTCACCGCAGACTTACGCCACTCCCCTGCCTTTTCCTTCTCGAGATTCCACTGGTCCTCGTCGTCCTTGAAGTCCTCTGCAATCTGATGCGAGCGTGCCGCATCAAGGATTCCGTGTACCTTTGTTGCGTTGTGGGCGAAGCTCACACCGGTGTCGCGGTCGCCCTCCTGTGCTGCTAGGCCGCTGGCCGCGTACACCTGCTGAGCACTGGAAAGGCTCTTGTAACCCTCTTCATCGCCAGCCACCAAGGTCATGAAATTCCGGGAGTTGGTCTCACCGAAAGCCGTCCTCGTGGAGCCGTCGCTGCTACGGGCAAAAATCTCGTCCCGACCGAGGTCGTCTCCCGAGCCACCGAAGTCCATGGTGGAGTAATTCAGGTCATCAATGTACGCCGCCCCCATCCGCCCCAAGCTGTCCATCAATGCCCCTTGCGGCTTCACCTCGGTCGTTGGGCTGTACAACTCGATGACCTTCCGCATGATGGCCGCCGTGTCCTTGTCCCGATGAAGCCCCGGCCTCGTGTCGTCCCACGGATGCCCCGTCGTCGCCGCCTCCAGGGCGTGGCCCAGTGCGTCCGGGCCGCCCTCGTGGGAGTCCTCGGAGGAGCGGTCCAGGGTGTCGGGGGCCCAGGTGAAGCCGGCGCTTGTCAGGTCGTCCAGGTGGCGGCCGGCCCTGAAGAACTCCTTGGCGGCCTCGGGGCTGTGGCCCAGGCCCTCCAGCACGCTGGTCAGCGGGTCGTAGCCCGCGCCGGTGAGGCCGGAGGGGTTGAAGCCGAAGTCGGGGTCGTCCGAGCGGCGGGGTTTGGTCTCCATGAAGAAGTCGGGGTCTTCTTTGTGGATGCGGAGGATGTCCTCCGCGATGGGGTTGATGAAGCGCGGGTCGTAGTCGCCGTAGCGCAGCAGCCCGCCCAGGATCTGGTAGCCGTACGGGCGGTCGATGCCGAGCGCGGGGGTGGGGACGGGCTGCGTGCCCAGGGCGCGGAATTCCTCGGCCCAGGAGGCGGGGAGATGCGTGCGGTTGTCGGGGTCGGTGGCGGAGGCGAGGGCCGTGCCCATGGCGCGCTGGAGGTCCTTGGCCAGGGCCAGGCGTTCGGGCTGGTCGCCGACCGTGCAGTCCAAGGACATCCGGGCGTAGAACTCCAGGGCCTGCTTCGGACTGCCCAGGCCCTGGTAGAAGGCCGTGGAGAAGTCGGAGTCCTTGGCGTTGAACGCGAGGATGCTGTTCAGCTCCGTGAACTGGGCGTCGGACAGCATCGGCCCCACCCCGGCCAACTCCAGCGCCCGTTCGGACTGTGCCGCGTCCAGTGAGCCGTACGACCGGTGGCCGAAGTTGCCGGGATCGGTGCCGTGGGACTTCCGCAGGGCGCGGGCCACCGAGGCGTCGATCTCCGCGGCGTGGGCGGCCAGCACCTTCAGCCGCCGGCTCAGCTCGATCTCGGCGGGCTTGGTCGGGTGGAGGGAGGGCGCGGCCATCCCCGGCAGGCCGGCGAGGTTCATGCCCAGCTTCGGGCCCTCCACGTCGCGGATGTGGCGTACTGCCTTCTGGAGCTTGGTGAGTTCCTGGTGGGCGTCTTCCAGGACGTGGGCGATGCTTGTCGCCTCCGTGCACGCGTCGGCGAATTCCTTCGTCGTCCTACGGATGAAGTCACGGGTGACGGTCGCGTTGACGCCGTCCCAGCGGGCGCGTTCGGAGGCGGGGAGGAGCCCCGAGCGGGCCTGGGCGGAGAGCCGTCTGAGGTGGGCCGCGGTCTGCTTCCAGTCGGCGGCCGTGCGTCCCAGCAGAGTCAGGTCGACCTCGGCCACGTCCGTGTACGTGAGGGTGCTCATCCGCCGTCGCCCCTACTTGAAGTAGGCGGAGAGGCGTGAGACGGGGACTTCGGGGGCGGCGACTCCCCGGATGGCGGTGCGGATCTTCGCGTCGTCCCGGGCGTGCGCCGCCTTCGTGTGGTCCAGGTGGTTGGAGATGTGCGCGCAGGCCTGGAGCAGGGAGCGCAGTTGGGAGGTCCAGACGTCGGCGGTCGTCTCCAGGGCGGCGCCCATCGCGAAGTGGTGGCGCCTGAGGGCCGCGGCGGTCCGGGCGGAGTGGTCCCGGGCGGCCACGTCCGCGTGTCGCAGGAGGGCTCCGTGCAGGACGTACGCCTCGTGCCCCACCGCGCCCAAGTCGTCCTGGTGGGCGATCAGGTCGGCCCGGGGGGCCGGGGCGGACTTCAGTTCGTTCCACTCGTTCCAGGCCACCGGCCGGTTCCTCCCCAGGTGTGCGTCAGCTCGACTCCTCGTACGCCAGGGCCGACCCGCGGCGCGTACGGATCAAGAAGTCTTCCACCCGGGCGTGGTCGGGGATCTCCGGAAGCGGGCTCGTGGAGAGCGCCGCCGCCGCGTCCTCGACCAGGGCGGCGAGCCGCTTCTCGACGGCTGGCCAGGGGACTTCGCCGCGTTTCACCGCGAGCAGCGGCTCGCGGGCGTCGCCCACGTCGACCGTGAGTTCACCCGTACGGAGAAGGTCCAGGCAACTGGAGAGGAGACGCAGGAGGTGCATGGCGTGCTTCCAGCGCGGGGCGCCGTACCGGCGTACGTCCGCGTCGATCTTGCGGCGCTGGCTCGCCGCGTACCCGACGAACGTGGCGTGGACCCGGCGGGAGAGGAAGGCCGTGCGGAGGGTGAGGAGCTCCTCGCCGCGCGGGTCCGTGTGGAGGGGGAGGGGGGAGTGCAGGCATTCGAGGATGTTGGGGTTGGCGCGCAGGGCGAGGTCGCAGAAGCGTTCCAGTTCCCAGGAGAACTGTTCCGGGGCGGGGCCCTCGACGTGGGCGGGGGGTTTGGTGAAGCGCCAGAAGAGCGGGGTGGGGGCGAGGTAGACGCCCCGCACGTCCGTGTCGCTGTCCTCCGTCGCCAGGCCGAACGCACGCGAGCCCATGACGCAGGAGTAGAGGGTGTGGTCGCGGACGAGGACGTGCGGTGCGGGAGGGGACGTGGTCATGCGGGAATTGTGGAGGGTCAGGAGAGGCGGATCGAGCCGTTTTCCACGGTGATGGCGCGCGGCGGGAGCGGGCTGGGCGCCGGGCCGCCCGCCACGGAGGCGTCCGCGACACGGTACTTGCTGCCGTGGCAGGGGCAGTTGATGGTGCCGCCGGTCACGTCGGCGACCGAGCAGCCCGCGTGCGTGCAGGTGGCGGAGAAGGCCTTGAAGCTGCCCGCCTCGGGCTGGGTGACCACGATCTTCTCGTCCTTGAAGACCTTGCCGCCGCCCACCGGGATGTCGGAGGTCGCCGCCAGCGGGGCCGGTTGCGGGGCCGACGGGTCGCTCGGGGCGGGCTGGTCGGCGGGGTCCTTCGCGGGCGGCGGGTCGGTGTCGCCGTCGCCGCCGTGCGTGGAGCAACCGGCGGCCGCCAGCACGGCCGCGGTCGTGGCGGCCGCCGCCAGGACCGTCCGGCGGGTCGTGGGTGCGTGCATGGGGGGACTCCCTTGGGGTGCGGGGGTGCGGGTGCGGGGGACGCTGCCTCAGGTGGGTGACGCCGAACGTGCGGAAGAAGCCAGAGTGCCGAGGCCGGCCGAAGCACAGTAAGTCCGGAGCACAGTAAGTCCGGAGCGCGGTATGTCCGGAGCACAGTGAGTACGGTGCAGCCCAGACCGCCGACGACCGGCGGCAGTCACCCCGGCAGCCCCCGGCAGCCGCTCGGGCCGGCGGGCGGGCCCCGGGCGTGCGCGGCCGGCGGCGGGGGAGCGATCGCGTCGGCGTGGGCGGCCGGAGCCGTTGTCGGTGCGGCCGACTACGCTGAACGGATCATTGGGAGCAGTCGCACCGAGGAGTACGTCGTGGCGGTACGAGCGGTCCGCGGAGCCGTCCAACTGGAGACGGACGACGCCGCGCACATGGGCGAGCGGGTCGGCGCGTTGCTGACCGCCGTCCTGGAGCGCAACGGGCTGAGCGGCGATGACCTCATCAGCATCTGGTTCACGGCCACCCCCGACCTGCACAGCGACTTCCCGGCCGCCGCCGCCCGCCACCTCGGCATCGACGCCGTCCTCGACGTCCCGCTGATCTGCGCGCAGGAGCTCGACGTCACCGGGGCCATGCCCCGTGTCGTACGGCTGCTGGCGCACGTCGAGACCGGCCTCGCCAAGCCGGACATCCAGCACGTCTACCTCGGCGCCACCGCCGCCCTGCGCAAGGACATCGCCCAATGAGGACCGCACTCGTCATCGGCACCGGCCTGATCGGCACCTCGGCCGCCCTCGCGCTCGCCGCCCGGGGCGTCACCGTCCACCTCAGCGACCACGACCCCGACCGGGCCCGCACCGCCGCGGCCCTCGGCGCCGGGACCGACGAGCCCCCCGCCGGGCCGGTCGACCTGGCGATCGTCGCCGTGCCGCCCGCGCACGTCGCCGCGACCCTGGCCGACGCCATGCGGCGCGGCGCCGCCCGCGGGTACATCGACGTTGCCAGCGTCAAGCAGGGCCCGCGCCGCGACCTGGAGGCACAGGGCTGCGACCTGAGCACGTACATCGGTACGCATCCCATGGCGGGCAAGGAGAAGTCCGGTCCGCTGGCCGGCACCGCCGACCTCTTCGAGGGCCGTCCCTGGGTGCTCACCCCCACCCGCGACAGCGACACCGAGGTCTTCAACCTGGCGCTGGAGCTGATCGCCCTGTGCCGGGCCGTGCCCGTCGTCATGGACGCCGACGCCCACGACCGCGCCGTCGCCCTCGTCTCGCACACCCCGCAACTGGTCTCCTCGCTGGTCGCCGCCCGGCTGGAGGAGGCCGACGAGACGGCGGTACGGCTGTGCGGACAGGGCATCAGGGACGTCACCCGCATCGCCGCCTCCGAACCCCGGATGTGGGTGGAGATCCTCTCCGCGAACCCGGGGCCGGTCGCCGACGTGCTCAGCTCCGTCGCCGCCGACCTGGACGAGACCGTGCGGTCGCTGCGGGCCCTGCAGTCCGCCGACCAGGACAAGCGGCAGGGCGGCGCCGAGGGTGTCGAGGACGTCCTGCGCCGGGGCAACGCCGGCCGCGTACGGGTGCCCGGCAAGCACGGCTCGGCCCCCACGGCGTACGAGACGGTCACCGTGCTCATCAGCGACCAGCCCGGGCAGCTCGCCCGGATCTTCGCCGACGCGGGAGCGGCCGGGGTCAACATCGAGGACGTACGGATCGAGCACGCGACCGGACAGCAGGCCGGCCGCGTGCAGCTCACGGTGCAGCCGTCGGCGGTGGAGGGGCTGACGCGCACGCTGACGGAGCGGGGGTGGTCGCTGCGGCCGTAGCGGGAGTCCGCCGGGTGCCGCCCGTCAGGGGTACGCCATTCAGCCGGTACCGTAGATGGTTGGCAGTGTTGCGCCCCCGTGAGGGGCGAAACCGTCCCCACCGCCCCGCTCCGTGTACCAGGAAGGTGTCCGACACCGTGGAAACCGCCGCCCGGACCGCTCCGGCCGCAGTGATCGTCGCCATCGACGGCCCCTCCGGCACGGGCAAGTCCAGCACGTCCAAGGCCGTCGCCGCCAAGCTCGGACTCAGCTACCTGGACACCGGCGCCCAGTACCGCGCGATCACCTGGTGGATGCTGACCAACAACGTCGACACCTCCGACGCCGCCGCCGTCGCCACCGCCTCGGCCAAGCCCGCCATCGTCTCCGGCACCGACCCGCTGGCCCCGACCATCACGGTCGACGGCGTGGACGCGTCCGGCCCGATCCGTACGCAGGAGGTCACCGCCGAGGTCAGCGCGGTCAGCGCCGTGCCCGAGGTGCGCACCCGGATCACCGAACTCCAGCGCGAGATCGCCCGCGGCGCCGAGGGCGGCATCGTCGTCGAGGGCCGCGACATCGGCACCACCGTCCTCCCCGAGGCCGGCCTGAAGATCTTCCTCACCGCGTCCCCCGAGGCCCGCGCGGCCCGGCGCAGCGGCGAGACCAAGGGCGCCGACGTCAACGCCACCAAGGAAGCCCTGATCAAGCGGGACGCGGCCGACTCCGGCCGCAAGACCTCCCCGCTCGCCAAGGCGGCCGACGCCATCGAGGTCGACACCACCGACCTCACCCTCGACCAGGTCATCGAGTGCGTCGTCACCCTGGTCGAGGAGAAGCGGGCCGGCAAGTGACCGACACCTCCGCACCCGGCGTCGCCACCCGCCGGGGCGCCGCCGTCGGGCGCGGCATCGGCATCGGCCTGATGTACGGCCTGTGGAAGCCGCGCGTACTGGGCGCCTGGCGGGTGCCGGCCTCCGGGCCCGTCATCCTCGCGGTGAACCACGCGCACAACATCGACGGACCGATGCTGATGGGGACCGCGCCCCGCCCGGTGCACTTCCTCATCAAGAAGGAGGCCTTCGTCGGCCCCCTCGACCCGTTCCTGCGGGGCATCGGCCAGTTGAAGGTCGACCGGTCGGGCGCCGACCGGACGGCCGTCACCGACGCGCTGGGCGTGCTGCGCGACGGCGGGGTCCTGGGGATCTTCCCCGAGGGCTCGCGCGGCGAGGGCGACTTCGCCGCGCTGCGCGCGGGCCTCGCCTACTTCGCCGTACGGTCGGGGGCGCCCATCGTCCCCGTCGCCGTGCTCGGCGGGGCGGAGCGCCAGGGACGGCTGATACGCGCACTGCCGCCGCTGCGCAGCAGGGTCGACGTCGTCTTCGGCGACGCCTTCGAGGCCGGGGACGGCAGCGGACGGCGTACCAGGAAGGCGCTGGACGAGGCCACCGTGCGCATCCAGGAACGGCTGACCGCCCACTTGGCGGGGGCCAGACGGCTCACCGGGCGTTAGGCGTTAGCGCGCCGCCCGAAGGTGGGCGAGACTTGAGTAGTGGGCCGCGGGGAAACGCGGCCCATCGATGATGAACGAGGACAGGACTTCATGAACGACCAGAACCACTCCGGCGACGAGCACGGACCCGAGCAGGCCGTGGACCACGGTGCGCTCGGCGACGCCGAGTACGCGGAGTTCATGGAGCTCGCGGCGCAGGAGGGCTTCGACCTCGAGGACATCGAGGGCGCCCTCTCCGAGGCCGCCGCCGGGCCGCTGCCCGTGCTCGCCGTCGTCGGCCGCCCCAATGTCGGCAAGTCGACCCTGGTGAACCGCATCATCGGCCGCCGCGAGGCCGTCGTGCAGGACAAGCCCGGCGTCACCCGCGACCGCGTCTCCTACGAGGCCGAGTGGGCGGGCCGCCGCTTCAAGGTGATGGACACCGGCGGCTGGGAGCAGGACGTGCTGGGGCTCGACGCCTCGGTCGCCGCCCAGGCCGAGTACGCGATCGAGACCGCCGACGCGGTCGTCTTCGTGGTGGACTCCACCGTCGGCGCCACCGACACCGACGAGGCCGTCGTACGGCTGCTGCGCAAGGCCAAGAAGCCCGTCGTGCTGTGCGCCAACAAGGTCGACGGCCTGTCCGGCGAGGCCGACGCGACCGCCCTGTGGTCGCTGGGCCTCGGCGAGCCGCACCCGGTCTCCTCCCTGCACGGCCGCGGTACGGGCGACATGCTCGACGCCGTCCTGGAGGCGCTGCCGGAAGCACCCGCGCAGACCTTCGGCAACGGCGCCGGGCTCGGCGGCCCGCGCCGCATCGCGCTCATCGGGCGTCCGAACGTCGGCAAGTCCTCGCTGCTGAACAAGGTGGCCAAGGAGGACCGCGTCGTCGTCAACGAGCTGGCCGGCACCACCCGCGACCCGGTCGACGAGCTGATCAACCTCGGCGGCACGACCTGGAAGTTCATCGACACCGCCGGCATCCGCCGCCGTGTGCACCTCCAGGAGGGCGCGGACTACTACGCCTCGCTGCGCACCGCCGCCGCCCTGGAGAAGGCCGAGGTGGCCGTCGTGCTGATCGACTCCAGCGAGTCCATCTCCGTGCAGGACCAGCGCATCGTCACGATGGCCGTCGAGGCGGGCCGTGCCCTGGTGCTCGCCTTCAACAAGTGGGACACCCTCGACGAGGAGCGCCGCTACTACCTGGAGCGCGAGATCGAGACGGAGCTCGCCCAGGTCGCCTGGGCGCCGCGCGTCAATGTCTCCGCCCTCACCGGCCGCCACATGGAGAAGCTGGTCCCGGCGATCGAGACGGCGCTGGAGGGCTGGGAGACCCGTGTTCCCACCGGCCGGCTGAACGCCTTCCTCGGTGAGCTCGTCGCCGCCCACCCGCACCCGGTCCGCGGCGGCAAGCAGCCGCGCATCCTGTTCGGGACGCAGGCGGGCGCCAAGCCGCCGCGGTTCGTGCTGTTCGCCTCGGGCTTCCTGGAGGCGGGCTACCGGCGCTTCGTGGAGCGCCGGCTGCGCGAGGAGTTCGGCTTCGAGGGAACGCCGATCCACATCTCGGTACGGGTGCGCGAGAAGCGCGGCCGCAAGAAGTAACACCTCTGCGAGGTGCTAGTAGCCCCTGCGGGGGCCGGGCGGCAGTGCGGCGGGGAAGTGGTTCCCGCTGTGCTGCCGCCCTTGGTTGTGCTGGGTGTGCAGGTTGTGCCAGGTGCTCAGGTGCGAGGGCTGGGCCGGCTGCGGGACCGGGGCGATCCGGTGGTGGGCCGGGTAGCCGCCGTGGCCGTGGTGGCCCGTTCCCAGGCCCGCGCCGAAGGCCGTGAAGCCGAGGTCCTCCTCGCCGCTGCGGTCGCCCGGCAGGGCCCGGAACGAGCGGCGGTACTCGGAGTACAGCGCGTCGTAGATCGGTGTGTACGTCGGGTAGGCCTGCGGCGTCTCCTGCGCGGGCCGCATCGAGGGGATCTGGCTCTGGTACGGGCGAGTGGGGTCGTATGAGTGCACGTACGTGCCAACGACCCCACTGCCCGACGGATGCGGGTACGCAGCGTACGGAACGGACCGGAATCGGATACGCAGCGTACGCGCGCGACCGCGCCGGGGCCGACGCCCCGGGGTGGGCTCAGGTGCCCGCGAGCGGCATCGTCGCGGCCACCAGCCGGCCGTTCGCCGCGGCCTTGTCCAGGGCGCCGCGCAGCAGGTCCTCGCGCGGCTGCCGGCCGATGGAGCCGACCGGGGCGGCCAGCACCAGGATCTTCTGCGACTTGTTCGCGGCGGCCCGCCAGCCGTCGGTGACCTGGAGCGGGCGGTGCGCCTGCCACCAGGCGACCGGTCCGCCGCCGTTGGTCCCCGGCTGCAGCACGGCGTGCAGCTGGCCGGCGGCAAGCAGCACGGACCAGCCGGGCAGCACCTCGGGGACCGCCTTCAGGTCGGCGACCGGCGTAAAGCCCTGCTCGATGAGCAGCGGCAGGAACTCGTCGCCGTCCTGCGAGCCGGGGCGGGCGACGGCGGCCGTCGGCTCGACCACCAGGGCCGGCCGCAGCTCGCCCTCGATGAGGACGAGACCGCTGGTCACGCCGAGGACGGCCTGCTCGGGCAGGGCGTCGGGGCCCCCCGCGGAGCCGTCCTGGCTCGCGGTGATGGACCGCACCGCGCCCTGGAGCTGCTCCTCGGAGACCGGGACGACCTGGGAGGGGATGCAGGTGGCGTGCGCGAAGGCGAGGACGGCGGTCTCCTCGCCGACGAACAGCACGGTGGAGGTGGCCTCCTGCCCGGAGTCGCCGGGGGTGCGGCAGGAGGTGCAGTCGTAACTGCCGGGGGCGTTCTCGCCGGCGAGCAGCCGGTCGGCTTCTTCGTCGCCGATCTCGGCGCGTACGTCGTCGCTGACGTCGAGCATGCGCGACACGGGTGGCTCCTCGAACTGGGTGCTGGCGCCGGGCGGTTCCCGGAGCGTCAAGAAGACAACGGGCGATCCGTCGCCCGGGTCACGCGGGACGGGGAACGGAATCGACTCATCCGAAGCGGGGGCGAAATCGCGGAGCGCCGGTGGGGTGAAGGACAAATGCCGATATCGGGGAATCAAGCGGGTGGCCGGATTCGGCCGTTACCCGGGGTAGAGGGCGATCGGGTATTCCCGGGCGGCACGACCGGGGGCCGGCGTCGTGGGTGTGGGGTGCGGGATGCGTCCGTGCGGGTCCCGGCCGGTCGCCCGACCGGGTGGGGCCCGGCGGTCCTCCGCGCGGCACGCGCGCGCGGGGGCCTCGCGGTGGTGGGGTGGGGCGGGTGTTGACGCCTCGATTCCGTTTCCTGTCCTGCGGCGTGCTCGGCGCGCTGCTCGCCCTCTCCCCGCTGTCCGGCGCGGCCGCCGAACCGGCGCCCGACGCGAAGGGGTTCGGGCCGTACGGCTGTGCCGCGAGCCAGTGGCCCTGGAGTTGCCTCGCCGAGTGCGAGAGCAGCGGCGACTGGGCGATCAACACCGGCAACGGCTACTACGGCGGCCTCCAGTTCGGGCAGCCCACCTGGAAGGAGCACGGCGGACCGGCGTACGCGCCGCGCGCCGACCTCGCCACCCGGGACGAGCAGATCAAGGTCGCCGAACGGGTGCTGGCCGCGCAGGGGTGGCGGGCCTGGCCGCAGTGCTCGCGGAAGTACCGGCTGGGCGACCGGCGCGTGCACATCGTGAAGAAGGGCGACACGCTGGCGTCGATCGCCGCCACGTACAAGGTCAAGGGCGGCCCGCAGGCCCTCCACCAGGCGAACAAGGACATGATCGGCCCGCGCCCCGACGCGCTGAACCCGGGAACCTGGCTGGTCGTCCCCGAGGCCTGACCGGCCCCGCGAGGGGCGGGCGGCAGGCGACCGAGCCGCTTCGCCGGGCCCCAACTGCCGTACGCGACGCGGGGGTTCCCGCTCTGCACCAAAGCGTTCCATCTCGCCCGCGCGAGGGGGCCGGGACAGTACAGTCCCCTGCGGAAGGACGACGGCGGACACCGCGAGCGGACCGCCGCAGACCGGGGGGACGCGCCGCCTCATGCACATCTCATTCCTGCTCCACAACGCGTACGCCGTCGGCGGCACCATCCGCACCACGTTCAACCTTGCCCGCGCCCTGGCCGAGCAGCACGACGTGGAGATCACCTCCGTCTTCCGGCACCGCGACGAACCCTCCCTGGGCGCCCCGGAGGGCGTCCGCCTGGCCCATCTCGTCGACCTGCGCGGGCAGAGCCCGCAGTACGACGGCGACCACCCCGACCACCGGCTGCCCGCCCGGATCTTCCCCACCGGGGACGGCCGGCACCCCCAGTACAGCCGCCTCACCGACCGGCGGATCGGCGCGCACCTGCGGGAGCTGAAGGCCGACGTCGTCGTCGGCACCCGGCCCGGGCTCAACGTGCACCTGGCCCGGCAGGCCCGCACCGACACCGTGCGCGTCGGCCAGGAGCACCTCACCCTGGACGGCCACCGCTTCCGGCTGCGGCGCGAACTGCGCTACCGCTACGCCGCGCTGGACGCCGTCACCACCGTCACGGAGGCCGACGCCGGGTCCTACCGCGAGCTGCTGAAGCACACCGGAGTGCGCGTCGAGGTGATGGCCAACAGCGTTCCGGCGGCCCGCCTGGCGCCCAGTGACGGCACCGGCAAGTGGGTGATCGCAGCCGGGCGGATCGCCCCCGGCAAGCGGTACGACCTGCTGGTGCGCGCCTTCGCCCAGGTGGTCGCCGTACGGCCGGACTGGCGGCTGCGCATCTACGGCGGCGGCGAGAGCCTTTCGGGGCTGCGCGCCCTGGTGCACGAACTGCGCCTGCACAACCACGTGCTGCTGATGGGCGTCACCGACCCGCTGGAGGCGGAGTGGCCCAAGGGGTCCCTGGCCGCCGTCACCTCCGACCTCGAAGCGTTCGGCATGACCATCGTCGAGGCGATGCGCTGCGGGCTGCCGGTCGTCTCCACGGACTGCCCGCACGGCCCGCGCGAGATCATCCGCGACGGCGTCGACGGCCGGCTGGTCCCCAGGGGAGACGCCGACGCCGTGGCCCGCGCCCTGATCGGTCTGATCGAGGACGACGGCCTGCGCCGCCGCATGGGCCGCGCCGCCCTCGTCAACGCGGCCCGCTTCGACCCCGCCCCGATCGCCGAACGGCACGCGGCGCTGTACGCCGAACTCGTCGCCCGTGGGGCCCGCACCCGCACCCGTGGCACCTTGCGCGACCTGGCGCACCGCGTGCCGGGGGCGCTGATCGACGAAGCGTTCACCCTGCGCCGCAAGGTCCTCTCCACGCTCCGGAAAGGGCGTACCGCATGAGCAGCACCCCCTCCTCCCGGCCGGTCACCGCGCAGACCGCCGTACCGGCCGCCGGCTCGCCGTGCGCCGACTGCACCGCGGACTCCGCGGGCGGCCTCACCTTCGACGTGGGCGCCGCCGCCGCACCCGACGCCGCCCTGGTGCTGCACCGGGTCGGCGGCGGCGCCCGCGACGAGGTACGGCTCCCGCTCACCCCCGTCTCCGCGGGCCGGCTGCGCGCCGTGCTGCCGAGCACCGTCGACCTCCCCGAGGGCCGCTGGGAGACCCGGGTGCACGGCGCGGGCTCCGACCTGGCGGTGCGGCCGGGGCTGCGGGACCTGCGCGCCCTGGTGGACCGCACCCCCGACCCGCGCTCCGAGGCCGTCGCCGTGCGCATCCCGTACGCCACCTCCGACGGCCGCCTCGCGGTGCGCAGTTGGCGGCGGTCGCCGCACGCCGAGGCCGGTGACATCGTTTTCGCGGACGACGGCACCGCGATCACCGTCCGGGGCCGGCTGTACGGCGCCCGGCCCGGCCCCGGCGCGGCCGTCGAGGCCCGGCTGCGCGGCGAGGGGCGCGTGCACCGCGAGCCGGTGGCGCCCGTGGCGGAGGACGGCCACGGCTTCACCTTCACGCTGCCGTGCGCGGCGCTCGCCGAGGGGCGCGACGGGACGAAGTGGGTGTGGGACCTGTGGCTGGACGCGGACGCGGCCGGGGCCGGCGGGCCGGTACGGGTGGCCCGGCTGCTGGACGACATCGCCGAGAAGCAGGGCGTGTTCAGCTACCCGGTGCTGCCGGTCGGCGACGACCCCAAGACCGTGGCCTTCCCGTACTACACCCTCGACAACGACCTCGCGGTCCAGGTCAGCACCCCCTGAACCACCGGGAGGCCGTTTCCCGGGGCATCGCGGACCGTACCTGTCCGCGAATCCTGGCAGACTCCACCGCATGTTGGAGACCTCGGCCCGGCTGCTGCGTCTGCTCTCGCTGCTCCAGGCCCACCGCGAATGGACCGGACCCGGCCTGGCGGAGCGCCTCGGCGTCACCCCGCGCACCGTGCGGCGCGACGTCGACCGGCTCCGCGAACTCGGCTACCCCGTCAACGCCAGCCCCGGCACCGGCGGCGGCTACCAGCTCGGCGTGGGCGCGCGGCTGCCGCCGCTGCTGCTCGACGACGACGAGGCGGTCGCCGTCGCGGTCGGCCTGCGCACCGCGGCCGGCCAGGGCGTCGAGGGCATCGGCGAGACCTCGGTGCGCGCCCTGGCCAAGCTGGAGCAGGTCCTGCCGGAGCGGCTGCGCCGCCGGGTGGGCGCGCTCAACGCGTTCACCGTGCCCCTGCTGCCGGGGCGCCGGTCCGCCGCCGTCGACCCCGGTGTGCTCACCGAACTCGCCACCGCCTGCCGGGACTGCGAGCGGCTGCGCTTCGAGTACCGCGACCACGCGGGCAATTCCACCCGGCGCACCGTCGAGCCGCACCGCCTGGTGTGCACCGACCGCCGCTGGTACCTGGTGGCCTGGGACGTGGACCGGGCCGACTGGCGTACGTTCCGCGCCGACCGGATCACCCCCAGCCCGCCGCACGGACCGCGCTTCGAGCCCCGTGAGGCCCCGGCCGACGACCTCGCCGCGTACGTCTCGCGGGGGATCTCCACGGCGGCGTACCCGGCGACCGCCGTTCTGCGCCTGTTCGTCCCGGTGGACCGGGCGCGCGAGGCCGTGGGGCCGGAGGACGGCGTACTGGAGGCCGAAGGACCGGACACCTGCCTGCTGCGCACCGGGGCGCACTCCATGGACGTCCTGGTGATCCATGTGCTGCTGATGGGGCTGGAGTTCGAGGTGGTGGAGCCGGCGGAGCTGACGAGCCGGATCACTGCGGCCCGTGATCTCCTCGCAAACGCTCTGGATCGAGGGGAGCGGGGTCCGTCTGCGACAGCCGCTGGAGCTCGGCGATCTCCGGATGGTGCAGGTCGAACGCCGGGGACTCCGAACGGATCTTCGGCAGGGTGACGAAGTTGTGCCGGGGCGGCGGGCTGGACGTCGCCCACTCCAGCGAGCGCCCGAAGCCCCAGGGGTCGTCCAGGCCGGCCTTCGCGCCGTACTTCGCGGTCTTCCAGACGTTGTGCAGGAACGGCAGCGTGGACAGGCCCAGCAGGAACGAGCCGCCGGTGGAGAGCATGTTCAGCACGGTGAACCCGTCGGCGGCCAGGTAGTCCGCGTAACGGCGGGGCATGCCCTCCGCGCCCAGCCAGTGCTGCACCAGGAACGTGGCGTGGAAGCCGACGAACAGCGTCCAGAAGTGGATCTTGCCCAGCCGTTCGTCGAGCAGCTTGCCGGTGAACTTCGGCCACCAGAAGTAGAAGCCCGCGAACATCGCGAACACCACCGTGCCGAACACCACGTAGTGGAAGTGCGCCACGACGAAGTAGGTGTCCGTGACGTGGAAGTCCAGTGGGGGCGACGCCAGCAGCACTCCGGTCAGCCCGCCGAACAGGAAGGTGACCAGGAAGCCGACGGACCACAGCATCGGCGTCTCGAAGGACAGCGAGCCCTTGAGCATCGTGCCCGTCCAGTTGAAGAACTTCACCCCGGTCGGCACCGCGATCAGGAACGACATGAAGGAGAAGAACGGCAGCAGCACCGCGCCGGTGGCGAACATGTGGTGCGCCCACACCACCAGCGAGAGGCCGGTGATGGCCATCGTCGCGCCGATCAGCATCACGTATCCGAAGATCGGTTTCCGGGAGAAGACCGGGATGATCTCCGTGATGATGCCGAAGAAGGGCAGCGCGATGATGTAGACCTCCGGGTGGCCGAAGAACCAGAACAGGTGCTGCCAGAGCAGCGTCCCGCCGTTCTCCGGCGCGAACACCGTCGAGCCGAACCGCCGGTCCGACTCCAGCACCAGCAGGGCCGCCGCGAGCACCGGGAAGGCCACCAGGATCAGGATCGAGGTGAACAGCACGTTCCAGGTGAAGATCGGCATCCGGAACATCGTCATGCCCGGCGCGCGCATCCCGATGATGGTCGTCAGGAAGTTCACCGCGCCCAGGATCGTGCCGAAGCCGGACAGGGCGAGCCCCATGATCCACAGGTCGGCCCCCGTGCCCGGTGAGCGCGTCAGACTGCTGAGCGGGGTGTAGGACGTCCAGCCGAAGTCGGCCGGACCGGTGGTCACGAGCAGTGACCCGAGCACGATCAGCCCGCCGAAGAGGAACAGCCAGTACGAGAACATGTTCAGCCGGGGGAACGCCACATCGGGCGAGCCGATCTGGAGCGGCATGATCGCGTTGGCGAACCCGGCGAAGGTCGGCGTCGCGAACAGCAGCAGCATGATCGTGCCGTGCATCGTGAACGCCTGGTTGTACTGCTCGTTCGACATGATCTGCATGCCCGGCCTGGCCAGCTCGGCGCGCATCAGCAGCGCCATCAGCCCGGCGACCAGGAAGAAGCCGAACGAGGTGATCAGGTAGAGGTGCCCGATCTTCTTGTGGTCGGTGGTGGTCAGCCAGTCCACGACCACCCGCCCCGGCCGCCCCTGCCGTGCCGGTGGAGCGGCAGGCGCCTGCACGGTCTCCGTACCCATCGTGCCCCCTCGCGTCAGCGGACCGGGCCCCGCCCGAGACATGATGCGCGCGCGGCCCGCGCTCCGACAGGGGGCGTACGCGACGGGATCGCCGGAGGAGGCGGTGAGTTAATACGGAATAAAGGATTCCGCGGCTTTGCCAACGCCGCGCTTATCCGCGGCCTACGCCGCTTCATAACCCCGACGACAGCCCTGGCCTGCGGTTCGATTCTTTTTCGGACGGAATTCGAAGAAAGCGTCGAACGTGTCCATTCCCCGGCCAATGTGCGGCGAGTCGGCGGGGAATGCGCCCCATCGAGTGAAAGCGGCGCGGACAAACTTTTGTCGTGATCTTGTGACACAAGCGTGACCGGGGAGGTATCGGGCCCTACGGTGGCCCCATGGCACCTCTACCGACACCTCCCGCCCAGCCCGACGACAACCCCGACACCTATGTGGGCCTCGCCCCGGAGGACGCCGAGCGCGCCGCCGCCGAACGCGGCTGGAGCACCGTCAGGACGCTTCCGCCGGGCTCCGTCATCACCATGGAGTTCCTGCACGGGCGGCTGAACTTCGAGGCCGAGGACGGCCGCGTGACCCGCTGCTGGATCGGCTGACCCGCCCGGCGGGCCCCCTCCGGCCGGGGCGGTCGGGCAGCCGCCCGGCGGCCCTCCGTCGGCCGTCCCGGCCCCGGCGGGACGGCGAAGGCCCCGTACCGCGCGATGCGGTACGGGGCCTTCCCTGTGCGTGCGTCGGGGACGCGGGGCGGCGCGCTCAGCGCGCCGGGTGGGGGGCGTGCGCCCCGTTGCCCCCGCGGGCCTGCGGCGGCCTGCGGCTGCCCACCGGGGTGACCGGCGCGCGCTCCGGGCGGGACGTGTGCGGCCGGGGCGCGAGGTGCGCCGGGGCCGGCAGGTGCTGGGCGGGACGGGTGCTCGCGTACCGGCCGCCGCCCGCGCCCACCGCCTCGCGGGCCGCGGCGGCGTCGGAGAGGGGCCGTATCGAGGGAACCACCACCGGGGAGACCGGCTCGACCGAGCCGGGCACGGCCGGGGCGGGCGCGCGGCGCGCACGCCAGCGGTCGCGCAGCTCGAAGAGGTACGCCTCGGCGCGGCCGATCGTCGGCTCCACCCAGGGCAGCGCCAGCAGGATCAGCAGGCCCGCGGCCCAGCCGAGCAGGACGTCGCTCAGCCAGTGCGTGCCCAGGTACACCGTGGTCGCCCCGACGCTCAGGGCGACCGTCGCGGAGATCACCGACAGCCAGCGCCTGGCCCGCGGGGTGGTCGCCAGATACGCCAGGATTCCCCAGGTCACGACGGCGTTGGCGGTGTGCCCCGAAGGGAATATATCGCCGCCCAGGAACAGCTCGGCCGAGCCGATCTCGGTGGCGTAGTGCGGACCGAGCCGGCCGAGGCCCACCTTCACCGCGCCCACCGTGATGTTCAGCAGGAGCAGGGAGGCGGCCATGACCAGCAGCGGACGCAGCGTGTGCTGCCGCCAGGAGCGCCAGCCCAGCCAGGCCGCGATCATCACGGCGGTCGGACCGCGCTGGCCGAGCACCACGAAGTAGTCGAGGAACGCGTGCACCTCGGGCCACTGCTCGTACGGCCGGAAGAGCATGACCTTCCAGTCGAGCAGCACGAGCCAGGACGAGACCAGGACGAGCCAGACGATGGCGATGTAGAACGCCACCGTCGACCCGAAGAGAACCTTGCGGGTCCGGCTCATGCCGGGCACCGCAATCTCCGGGGGCTCGGGTTCCCGGTCCAGCCGGGCAAAGATTCTGTCGATACGCACCCAATCGACATTACAGCGGGTGAGTGTGGGGCCCGCCCGGTCCCGCCTCTTCGTGATGACCATGTGATGTGGGGTGCGTCTCACGGCGGAGTTCGTCACCGGCTGTTCGGGAAAGGCCAGGGGCCTTGTGCCCTATTTCCCCGGGAACCCTCCGGACGGTGTCCCGGAATCCCGGGAATTCCTCCGGATGATCATTTCGGCGGGAAATCCACTGCGCGCGACAGGCGGGGTGCGTAACGGAGGGCCACGGCGGGCACCAGCCAGGGTGCCGGGCACGGGAACCGGCCGGCGGGCGCCGCGCGTGTCCGTGCGGGGAGCGCGGAACGCACGGTGCGGCGCGCCCGCGTGGCGCATGCCACACGGGCCGGGAGGTTTCCGTGAGAGGTGGGCCACGCACCCCGGAGGCGAACTCGCGTACGCTGACGGCTCGCTCGCCCGTCGATGCCGGGCCCACCAGGACCTATCACTTCGGACAGGTCCCCGGCGGCCCGCCGAGCGCGAGGGTTTTCACTGGGAGGTTACGTACATGGCAAGGACAACCACGGCCGGCAAAGAGCTGACTGCGGGAGGTCCTTGGCGACGGCTCCTCTCCGGTGACGGGGCCAACCGCTGGGTCGTGCTCGTCGTCCTGCTGCTGAGCCTGATCCTGGTCGCGCTCGACTCGACGATCCTGCACATCGCGGTGCCCTCGGTCACCGAGGACCTGCGGCCCGGCTCCGTGGAGCTGCTGTGGATCGTCGACTCGTATCCGCTGATCTGCGCCTCGCTGCTGATCCTCTTCGGCACGCTGGGTGACCGCGTCGGACGACGGCGCATCCTGATGATCGGTTACGCGCTGTTCACCGTCGCCTCCGCGATGGCGGCCCTCGCGCAGACCCCGGAGCTGCTCATCACGGCCCGCGCCCTGCTCGGCGTCGGCGGCGCGATGATCATGCCCGCGACGCTCTCCATCGTCCGCGCGGTCTTCCCCGACCGGCGCGAGCGCTCCATGGCGATCGGCATCTGGTCCGCGGTCACCGGCATCGGCGCGGCCGCGGGACCCGTGCTCGGCGGCTTCCTGGTCGAGAACTTCTGGTGGGGCTCGGTCTTCCTGATCAACATCCCGCTGATGCTCGTGATCATCCCGCTGGGCCGTCTGCTGCTGCCGGAGTCCAAGGGCAGCGGCGAGGGCCCGTGGGACGTGGTCGGCGCGCTGATGGCCTCCGCCGGCGTCCTCGGCGTGGTGTACGGGGTCAAGCGCGCGGGCAGCGGCGATCCGACGCTGGACGTCCTGACGCTCGGCCCGCTGCTGGCCGGCGCGGTCCTGCTGGTGCTCTTCGTGCGCCGCCAGCGGCGCCGGACGCATCCGCTCATCGACATGAAGCTGTTCTCCCGCGCGCCCTTCACCACCTCGGTGGGCTGCATCGTGCTGGGCATGCTGGCGCTGGTCGGCCTGGAGCTGATCGCGGTCCAGTACCTCCAGCTCGTGCTGCACCTGAGCCCGCTGGAGACCGGTATGCGGCTGCTGCCGCTGACCTTCGCCGCGATGGTGGCGGGCGGTCTCGGCTCCTACGTCCTGCAGCGGGTCGGCCCCCGGGCGATGGTCGCCTTCGGGTTCACGCTCACCGCCGCCTCCGTCACGCTGCTGACGATGATGGGCCAGGAGGACCGGCCCTGGCTGCTGGCCGGCGGGTTCGTCCTGCTCGGCTTCGGCCTCCAGGCCACGCTGTTCGGATCGTACGAGTCCATGCTCAGCGAGGCCCCCGCCGACGCGGCGGGCGGGGCGGCGGCCATCGGCGAGACCGCCTACCAGCTCGGCGCGGGCATGGGCATCGCCCTGCTCGGCAGCGTCATGAACGCCGCGTACGCCCCCGGGCTCAAGCACGTCGAGGGCGTCGCGGCGGCCGACTCCCGGCACGCGTCGAACTCGCTCGGCGAGGCGTACGAGGTGGCCAGGGAGATCGGCGGCGCGGCCGGCAAGGCGCTGTACGACGCGGCCCGGGTCGCCTTCGTGCACGGACTGCACGTCACCCTGCTGACCAGCGCGGGCCTGCTCCTGGTCGGCGCGGTCGCCGCGCTGAAGCTGCCCCGCGGCATGGACCAGACGGACAGGGACGCCGACACGGACGCCGAGGACGCCCCCGCGTCGGGTGCCGTTCACTCCCTGAAGAAGTCCGGCTCCGCCACGCTGCCCGCGGCCCGGGAGCCCGCCGAGGCGACGGCCGGCCGGGACTGACCCGGCCGGAAGGATGCGGGGCCGCTCTGGACGAGCCGGGCCGCCGACCCGTACCTTCTCCCCGGAGCTTTGACCAACACTGCTGGTCGAGGCCGCTGTGAGCCATCGCAGTCCATCAGAGCCGCCGGAGGGCACCGATGTCCGCACGTCCCGCGAAGCTGCCGCCGTTCGACCCCGCCGACCCGCTCGGCATCGACGACCTGCTCGGCCCCGAGGACCTCGCGATCCGGGACACGGTCCGCGACTGGGCCGCCGACCGCGTCCTGCCGCACGTCGCCGGCTGGTACGAGCGCGGCGAGCTCCCCGTCATCCGCGACCTCGCCCGCGAACTCGGCTCCCTCGGCGCGCTCGGCATGTCCCTGACCGGCTACGGCTGCGCGGGCGCCACCGCCGTCCAGTACGGCCTGGCCTGTCTGGAGCTGGAGGCCGCGGACTCCGGCATCCGCTCCCTGGTCTCCGTGCAGGGCTCGCTCGCCATGTACGCGATCTGGAAGTACGGCTCCGAGGAGCAGAAGCAGCGCTGGCTGCCGGCCATGGCGTCCGGCGACACCATCGGCTGCTTCGGCCTCACCGAGCCCGACCACGGCTCCGACCCGGCGGGCATGCGGACGTACGCGAAGAAGGACGGCGCCGACTGGGTGTTGACCGGCCGCAAGACGTGGATCACCAACGGCTCCGTCGCCGGGGTCGCCGTCGTCTGGGCGCAGACCGACGAGGGCATCCGCGGCTTCGTCGTCCCCACCGGCGCCCCCGGCTTCTCCGCGCCCGAGATCCACCACAAGTGGTCGCTGCGGGCGTCGGTCACCAGCGAACTGGTCATGGACGAGGTGCGGCTGCCCGCCGACGCGGTGCTGCCCGGGGTCACCGGTCTCAAGGGCCCGCTGAGCTGTCTCAGTCACGCGCGGTACGGCATCGTCTGGGGCTCGATGGGGGCGGCGCGCGCCAGCTTCGACGCGGCTCTCGACTACGCGAGGACCCGCGAGCAGTTCGGCAGGCCGATCGGCGGCTTCCAGCTCACCCAGGCCAAACTCGCGGACATGGCGGTCGAGCTGCACAAGGGCGTCCTGCTCGCCCACCACCTGGGGCTGCGCATGGACGCCGGGACGCTGCGCCCGGAACAGGTCAGCTTCGGCAAGCTGAACAACGTACGGGAGGCGATCGAGATCTGCCGGACCAGCCGGACGATCCTCGGCGCCAACGGGATCTCCCTCGAATACCCCGTGATGCGGCACGCCACCAACCTGGAATCGGTGCTCACCTACGAGGGCACCGTGGAGATGCACCAGCTCGTGCTGGGCAAGGCGCTCACCGGGCTCGACGCGTTCCGGTGAGCGGGCCCTGCACGGACCCGGCCGGACCGGGTGCCGGTGAGCGCCCTGCTCAGCTCTGGTTGAAGAAGCCGCCGGTCTGCCGGCCGGCGGACTCGCCGCTCACGATGGACGTGTCGGCGGGGGTCAGCAGGAACACTCTGGTGGCCACGCGCTCGATGGAGCCGCGCAGGCCGAAGGTCAGGCCCGCCGCGAAGTCCACGACGCGCTTGGCGTCGCCGGGCTCCATGGCGGTCAGGTTCACGATCACCGGGACGCCTTCCCGGAACAGCTCGCCGATGCCGCGGGCGTCGCGGAAGCCGTCGGGGGAGACGGTCGCGATGCGGCGGCCGGTGTCCTCGGCCTTCTCGGAGACGACACGGACCCGGGGATCCGTGACCCAGGGCTCGGGCGTCTCGTTGTTCCCCTCGGCGTACTCGTCGTCGTAGTAGCGGTCGTCGTCGTTGTCCTCGACGAGTCCGAGCCAGGCACTCGCCTTGCGCACCGATCCCATGAACGCCTCCTTTCACCGCGGTCTGCTTGTGTTCCGCTCCCCCTATGGTCGTCCATCATGCGGATTGCGCGCCAAGTGGATAGTCGGCGCGCAGGGTTTTCGTGACGGTACTGGTGCAGAAGTTGTGGTGATTTACCGGGGTTCTCTCGTTGCGGGGGCCGCCGGGAGAGTGTAAATCCCACCATCGGGCCAGACGGGTGAGCAGGGACACGCGCGGGTGAACATACGCCGTCGGTACGATCCCTGACGGACGGTTCACTACGTGTCCGGCGGCCCGTCGGCCCAGGCCGGACCGCTTTACGGGGGCGCGGAATGTTCGGCATCGTCAGGCCATGCACACATCGGCTCAGCGAGGGGCTCAAGACGGAGTGGATGGCGCACCTGTGCGGTCTCTGTCTGGCGCTCCGCAGTGACCACGGCCAGTTCTCACGGGTCGTCACCAACTACGACGGCCTGATCGTCTCGGTCCTGACGGAGGCTCAGTCGGTACGGTCCACGGACTGGCGGCGCACGGCCGGCCCCTGTCCGCTGCGGGCGATGCGCACCGCTCCGGTCGCACAGGGGGAGGGGGCGCGGCTCGCCGCCGCCGTCTCGCTGGTGCTGGCGTCCGCGAAGATACGCGACCACGTCGCCGACCGGGACGGGCTGTTGGGCCGCAGGCCGGTGGCGCTCGCCGCCCGCCGGGTGGCGAGGGGCTGGGACCGGGCCGGGGCCAGGATCGGCGGCTCGCTCGGTTTCGACACGGCGGTACTGGTCGACGCCGTCGACCGGCAGACCGGCATCGAGGCCGTCGCCGGGGCCGGTACGCCGCTGCTCTTCGTCACCGAGCCGACGGAGACGGCCACGGCTGCCGCCTTCGCGCACACCGCCGTCCTGGCCGGGCGGCCCGGGAACGCGGCCCCCCTCGCCGAGGCCGGACGCCTCTTCGGGCGGCTCGCGCACCTGCTGGACGCCGTGGAGGACAAGGCGGCCGACGACGCGTCGGGCGCCTGGAACCCGCTGACCGCGACCGGCACCTCCCTCGCCGAGGCGCGCCGGCTGTGCGACGACGCGGTGCACGGAGTGCGCCTGGCGCTGCGCGAGGCCGAGTTCGTCGACGGCAAGCTGGTGCACGTACTGCTGGCGCACGAACTCCAGCAGTCGGTGCACCGGGCGTTCGGCACCACCGCGTGCGGACCCGCCGGACACGGTCCCGCGGTGCTCGACGCGCACGGCAACCCGTACGCCCCGCCCGGCGGCCCGCAGGCGCCGGGCGTGCCGGGGGAGCCCGGCGGGCCGACCCCGCCGCCCGAGCCGCCGCGCGGTCCGCGGGGGCTGCTGGCCGGGTGCATGGTGGCGATCGGGCTGTTCTGCACCTGCCAGGTGTGCTGTGCGGACGAGTTCGAGGGGCCGTGGTCGCGGCGGAGGCGCGAAGGGTGCGGCGGCAACTGCGACTGCTCGTGCTGTGACTGCTGTGAAGGGTGCAGTTGTTGCGAGGGCTGTGAGTGTTGCGACTGCAGCTGCTGACGCCGGAAAAACGAGGGGGGCGCGCAGCGGAGAAGAGGGAGGCGTGTGCGCCCGGTCGGCGTCGGTGGCCGGTGGGCGGCGGACAGTGGCGGGTGGAGTCCGACGCTCAACAGGACGCGGACCACACGCGACCGAAGTCGATGTGGGAGCGCGTGACCAGCCACTGCTGCGGATGCATGGCTGTCATGGAACAGGTGTTTCCGTGCGGCGTCA
This sequence comes from Streptomyces sp. NPDC088745, assembly GCF_044751045.1. NCBI lineage: Bacteria > Bacillati > Actinomycetota > Actinomycetes > Kitasatosporales > Streptomycetaceae > Streptomyces > Streptomyces sp. NPDC088745. Next base: position 384,556 of record NZ_JBIVLB010000007.1, on the reverse strand, counting down.
ACCGGCGTGAGACCTGCTGCCCACAGTGTGGACATGCTTGACAGGGCGCGGATCGGCGGCCGTACGCTCCCCCCAGGGCCGTGCCTCCGGGTGCGGCGCAGGACCGTGCTGAGGGGCTCGGGCCGCCGTGTGTGCCCGTTTCGCGTGCCGTGTTGTGCCCGGTGGGGTGTGGACTCCCCTGTCCGTACCCCGCGTTCACGGAGCTCCCGCATGCCTGTCTCTGCCCTCCTGTCCTCCCCGGCTGCCCTTCCGCGCACCGCCGTGCCGTGTCTGTCGATCCCGCCCGCTGAAGGACGCGCCGCGCGCTACGAGGCCGACGTCGACGGGGAGTCGAGGTGTCTGCCCGTCGGATGGGACCCGGTACCCGCGCGGCAAGCGCGACGTCCGGAGGGGGAGTGACCGTGGGGTCGGCAGTCAGCAGGCCGCTGCATCTGGGGGCGGAGATCGGCGGCGAGGGGGAGGTGGCCGCCCGGGTGCGGCTGGCGGAGAGCGGGGCGCTGGACTTCGTCACCCTCGCCGGGACGGACGCGCTCGACGGGCTGGCCCGGGGGGCCTCGCAGACGTGCCGGGTCGGGCTCGCGCCCACGCTCGGCACCCCGCACGCCGGACCCGCCGCAGCCCTGGCCGAACTGTTCCGGGAGGGACCGGGGCGCACGGGGTGGCGGGTGGACGCGTCGGCGGGCGGGGCGGCGGACCTCGCGCAGCGGGCGGCGGCGGGCGCCGGCGCCGCCGTTCGGGGCCCGGGCGGCGCCGGCGGCGGAACCGGGGGGCCGGGGGAGCGGCCGGTGACCGTCGTGGACGTGACCGTGTGCGGGGCGGACGGGCTCGCCGTGGCCGCGTACTGGGCCGATGTCGTCCTCGTACGGGCGTACAGCCCGGGCGAGGCCGGAGTGATGCGGGCCGAGCTGCGCCGACGCGCCGCGGCCGCCGGGCGCGCCCCCGACGGCCTGCGCGTCCTCGCGGCGCTCACCGTCGACCTCGCGGCGGAGCCCCGCCTGGACGGGCCGCCCGCCCCGGACCCGGAGGCGGTGCGCATCGGGCAGGACGGGTCCGCCCGCTACACCGGGGGGCCCGTCGGACTCGCCCAGGTGCTCACCCGATGGCACGCGGCGGACGTGGTGGACGGGTTCCACGTGACGCCGCTGGCACCCGACCGGGACCTGGAACGGCTGGTCAACGGCACCGTCACGCTGCTCCAACACCGGTGTCTGCTCCGGCACTTCTACTCCGGGGCCACCCTCCGCGAGCACCTCGGGCTGCCGGACCCCGCCCGTGGGCACACCGCGGGAAGCCGGTCGTGAGCGCGCCGGGCGCGAGTGCGTGCCGTATGGAAGGGTGGCAGGCATGAGCAGCAGTGATCACACGCCGGAGGCCGCGCAGAACCCGCAGGCAGCCGCGCAGGACTGGCAGCGCTGGCACGAGCGGCGCGTCGAGACGGTCTCGTCCGCCTACGGACCCCTCTCCCTGACCGGCACCCACTGGCTGGCCGACCACCCGGACGGCCGCATCGACGGCGTGCCCGGGCGGTGGCGGGACGCCGGCGCCGAGGTGCTCCTGAGCGCCGAGGAGGCCGACGGCATCAGCGTCGACGGCGAGCCCCTCGTCGGAGAGGTGTCGCTCGGCCCGGACCGGGGGCCGATTCCCGCCTCCCGGGTCTCGGCCGGGGACCGGCGGCTCGCCGTCCTGACCCGGGAGGGCCTGTGGGCGGTGCGCGACTTCGACCCGCACTCCCCGGCGCGGCGCGCCTTCAAGGGCATCGAGGCCCGGGGCCACGAACCCGCCTGGGTGCTGCCGGGCAGGTTCGTCCCGTATGAGGAGCACCGGACGGTGCAGGTGGAGAACGCCGACGGGCGCACCCGGGGGCTCGGACTCGCGGGGCGGATCGTGTTCGCGCACGAGGGCGCCGAGCACGCGCTGCACGTCGCCGTCGAGAGCGACGGCTCGCTGTGGGCCGTCTTCGCCGACGCGGGCAGCGGCAGGAGCAGCTACCGCTTCCGCTTCCTGCGGCCGGCCGCGCCCGGGGCCGACGGGACGGTGACCGTGGACTTCAACCGGTCGCTGCTGCCGCCCTGCGCGTTCGCCGACCACTTCATCTGCCCGTTCCCGCCGCCCGGCAACACACTGCCGTTCACGGTGCCGGTCGGGGAGCTCAACAAGCTCTAGACTTACGGAAGTTGACTCACACCGGCCCCGGGCGCCCCACGCGCACCGGGGCCGGCGCACGTCGCGTCGCCGTACGCCCGTACGCGGCTGAAACACGCCCTTGCGCGCCCCGGCAGCCGCCCGAATACTCCCGAGACAGCGCTTGTCAGGGGCATTGCGGGTTGGTCAGTGGTCACGGAACCCGCCGGACCGCCCCCGGCTGCGCCTCACGGGCCCCGGGAGATCCCCACCGCACCGGGCCCCCGATTCCCCTCGGGAGGAACGACAAGTGAGGAACGAGCGCACCACCACACCCCGCAGCGGAATGGCGAGACGCTTCCGTTTCATGGCCGTGGCGGCAGGACTCGCCGCCACCGCCGCCGTCGCCGTACCGAACGCACAGGCCCAGCCCGCCGCGGCCCCGGCCGCGTTGAGCTCGGCGGAGCTCGCCACCGCCCAGGCCGCCGTCCTGCGCGCCGACGTGGCGGGCACCGCCTGGCACGTCGACCAGGCGACCAACACCCTCGTCGTCACCGCCGACAGCACCGTCTCCCGCGCCGAACTCGCCCGCATCACGGCATCCCTGGGCGACAAGGCCCGCGCCCTGCGCATCGAGCGCACCCCCGGCAAGTTCTCCAAGCTGCTCTCCGGCGGCGACGCCATCTACGCGCCGTCCTGGCGCTGCTCGCTGGGCTTCAACGTCCGCAAGGGCACGACGTACTACGCGCTGACCGCCGGGCACTGCACCGACGGCAACCCGACCTGGTACACCAACTCCGCCCGCACGACGCAGATCGGCCCGACCACCGGGTCCAGCTTCCCGGTCAACGACTACGGCATCCTGCGCTACGACAACGCCAACGTGGCCCACCCGGGCACCGTCGGCAACGTCGACATCACCGGCGCGGGCAACGCCACCGTCAACATGAACGTGACCCGGCGCGGCTCCACCACCGGCATCCACAGCGGCCGCGTCACCGGCCTCAACGCCACCGTCAACTACGGCGGCGGGGACGTCGTCTACGGCATGATCCGCACCAACGTGTGCGCCGAACCCGGCGACAGCGGCGGCCCGCTGTACTCCGGCACCACGGCGATCGGTCTGACGTCCGGCGGCAGCGGGAACTGCAGCACGGGCGGCACGACCTTCTTCCAGCCCGTCACCGAGGCGCTCAGCGCGTACGGGGTCACCATCTACTGACCCCCCCAGGGGACCGGTGGGCCTTCCCCGGGCCACCGGCTCCCCGCAACGAACCGCAGCCAGCAGCGGGCAGGCCCCCGTACCGGACTCCTCCGGGCGGGGGCCTGTCGGCTGCGGGAGAAGGCGGGGGTCATGTCCGACCCGCCCGCGGCGCTCCGACTCCGCCTGCTCCGGACGGTGGTGGCGGAGACGGCACCGGCTCCGCCCGCGGTGTTCGCACCTGCGACCGGCGGTGCGCACACCGCGCACCGCGACGGCATGTCAAAGGAATGGGGGCGTGCGGTGCTTGTCGTGTGCGCGTACGGAAGTCGACCTTGTGTGCTCCCTGTGAGCCTGTGAATAGTGAGGCCTCACCCGGGCCCACCCCCACCTTCCGGGGCTCGGGACCCCCCCACAGGAGGTCACTTGTGAAGCACCGACGCATACCCAAGCGGCGCGCGGCGGCGGCGGGAACCGCCGCCGTCGCCCTGGTCGCCACGGGCATCACCTTCCAGACCGCGAACGCCAGCGAAGGCGCGGCCCCCACGCCGGCGCTGAAGACCCTGTCCGTGGCGGGCGCGGGGCAGCTCGCGGCCTCGCTCACCCGCACGCTCGGCGCGGACGCCGCCGGGTCGTACTACGACGCGAAGGCCCAGAACCTCGTCGTCAACGTCACCGGCGAGGCGGCGGCCGCGAAGGTGCGGGCGGCCGGCGGGCAGGCCAGAGTCGTCCAGCACACCCTGGCCGAGCTGACGTCGGCGCGGACGACGCTGGCCGGGCGGGCGTCGATCCCGGGGACGTCCTGGGCCACCGACCCGGTCAGCAACAGGATCGTCGTCACGGCGGACCGCACGGTGCGGGGCGCGAACCTCGCCAAGCTCGACAAGGCGGTCAAGGAACTCGGCTCGAAGGCGCTGCTCAAGCGCTCGAAGGGAGAGTTCAGGCCGCTCGTCGCGGGCGGCGACGCCATCTACGGAGGCAGCTCCCGCTGCTCGCTCGGCTTCAACGTCACCAAGGGCGGCGAACCGCACTTCCTGACCGCCGGCCACTGCACGGCCGGCATCCGGAGCTGGTCGGACAAGCAGGGCGGAGCGGCGATCGGCACCACGGTCGACTCCAACTTCCCCGGCAGCGACTACGGCCTGGTGAAGTACACGGGCGACACCCCGCACCCCAGCGAGGTGAACCTCTACAACGGCAGCACCCAGGCCATCACCAAGGCCGGTGACGCGACCGTCGGGCAGCAGGTGACGCGGTCCGGGTCCACCACCCAGGTCCACCGGGGCCAGGTCACCGGCCTCGACGCCACCGTGAACTACGGCGACGGGCAGGTCGTCAACGGGCTCATCCAGACCACGGTCTGCGCCGAACCCGGCGACAGCGGCGGTGCGCTCTTCGCGGGGGACACGGCGCTGGGGCTCACCTCGGGAGGCAGCGGGGACTGCTCCTCGGGGGGCGAGACCTTCTTCCAGCCGGTACGGGCGGCGCTGGCCGCCACGGGGACCCAGATCGGGTGATTCCGCGCCCGGCTCCGTGCGGTGCGGGGCGCGGTCCCGGCCCCCGGAGCCGGGGCGGGTTCTCTCCCCGCCCCGCCCCTTCCCGTCACCCCGCGGGGCCGTGATCGGGCCCGTGCGGGTGTGCGGTGGCCGGTCGCGCGGTTCCCCGCGCCCCTGCGAGGGGCGCGGGGAACCTTCACGAGCAGTCCGCCCCGGGGCCGCGGGCGTCAGCAGCGGCCCGCCGGGCGCTCGCGGGTGACCAGGTCGGTGTGGCCCGTGGTGCCGTCGCCCCAGACGACCCGCTTGCCGGTGTCGGCGGCCACGCCGTACTGCTCACCGCGCGAGCAGGAGACGCGGACCGGGTTCAGGCCGGCCGGGTCCGTCTGGATCAGCTTGGACAGGCTGGAGTTGACCAGGTCCTGGCCGGGCTTGAAGTACGTGTGGGTGAGCGCCTGGTCCGTGGCGTCCAGGCTCCAGATGTACGCCCGCTCGTCCGTCTCCCCGATGAGGTCGGTCATGCCGGTGCCGTCGACGTTCGCGCGGCGCAGGATCTGCCGGTTGTCGTCCATGATGTCGTCGACCAGCCAGTACAGGTGCTTGCCGGTGAGGACCAGGTTCCCGATGCCGATGTGGCCGCCCTTCGCGGGCAGCAGGGTCTTGGCGCCGGTGGCCAGGTCGAGGATCTCGGTGGAGATCTCCGAGTAGCCGTCCGGCGTCGGATAGACCTTGCCGTACGCCAGCTTCGTACCGTGCAGGGCCGGCAGACCCGTGGTGATCGTGGCGTCGTCGCCGTCCGCGTAGTGCACCTTCGGGTCGTTGCCGCGCACCCAGGCCACGCGCGAGGGGCGAGCCTGGTCCCCCTCCTGCCAGGTGACCACGTCCCCGGAGATGCGCACCGCGCCCGCCAGCGTGGGCAGGCTGCGGATCTTCCGGATCGGGCCGCCCTTGAGGGGGCGGGACAGCACGTCGGAGCCGTTCGCGCCGACCGCGACCCAGGCGACGGTCGTGCCGTCGGTGTCCGGACCGATGTGGTAGCGGCCGTCGTTGGGGCTGATCAGCCGGGGCGCGCCGCCCTTTCCGTCGGTGCGTCCGGCCCAGATCGAGTACGCCTCCGCGCCCTCCGCGTCGGACTTCGAGGCGGCCCACCAGCCGCCGCCCGCGCCGGGCGCGGTGCCCCGGGTGTTGAGGTCGCCCAGCAGGGTGTCGGTGTCGACGCCGATGGCCTGCTCCCAGCCGGGCACGATGCCGTGCGCGGCGAAGGCGCGGGTGACCTTCTTCAGCTTGTCGCCCGTGACGCCGAGGTCCTTGGCCGCGGCCAGGACGGCGGCGCGGGCCTCGGTGAAGCCGTCGAGCGGGGTGAGGTACTCGGTGAGTGCCTTGTAGACGATCCGGTCGGCCTGCTTGCCGCCGAGGTCCTCGCGGATGTCCCACAACGCGCCGGAGAATATGGTGGAGTTGAGGTGCACGCCGCCCCGGTCCAGGCCGAAGGAGACGCCGAGGAAGTCCTTGGACGTCGTCCGCCCGTCGTTGAGGTCGCGCAGCGCGCAGTCGCGCGGCGACTTCGTACGGCACAGGTCCTCGCCGATGAGGCCGGCGTCGGGGGACTTCTCGTCGCCGCTCACGCTCACGTCGATGGCGTTGCCGAAGTAGTCGGCGACGGCCTCGTTGAGGGCCCCGGACTGACCGGTGTAGACGAGCCCTGCGGTGTGCTCGACCACGCCGTGCGTCATCTCGTGGCCCACCACGTCCAGGTCGGCGGCCAGGCTCTTGTACTCCTCGTCGCCGCTGCCGTAGACCATCTTGTCGCCGTCCCAGAAGGCGTTGGCGTACGGGACGCCGTACTCCGTGACGCCGACCAGGGAGTTGACGGCCATGCCGCGGCCGTCGAGGCTGTCGCGGCGGTGCTGCTTCTTGTAGTAGTCGTAGACCTGCCCGGCCGCCCAGTGGGCGTCCACGGCACCGCTCTCGGTGGCCTCCTTGCCGAACGTCTTCGACGGGGAGGCGACCTCCTTGATCCCCGCGGGCCACTTGCCGGACGCGTCGCCGACGTCGACGCCCGCCGCGTCCCAGGTGGTGATGGGCTTCTTGCCGGCCTTCGCGGTGCGGGTGTGGTCGACCAGCAGGTACGCGGAGCCCCGCTGCTCGACCTCCAGCCTCACCTTCCCGCCGTCGAGCTTGACGCCCCTGCCCGTGGTGCCGGGCTGTTCGGCCTTCTTCGCGGCGGGGTCCACGGCGTTCTGGATGCCGGAGTACGAGAGCACCGGGAACCCGGCGTGGGCGTCGACGTACACCTCCTGCTTGACCGGCGCCTTGGCGAGCGGGTCGTAGCCGGTGACGGTGACGTGGTGGGTGAGGACGCCCTTGCCCCGGGGCAGGACGACGAGGCCGTGCGAAGCGGCGGCCAGTCGCGGCCGGCCGGCCCCGCCCTGCCTGCCGGGCCGGCGGGGTTCGCCCGTGTCGGGCAGGCGGAGCTTGCCGGCCGCGAGTTCCGTGCGTACGGAGGACAGGGCGCGCTCGCTCGCGGTCGCGGCCGGAACGGACGCCGTGGCGTCGACGTCGAGGCCGGTGAAGTACTTGCCGGAGGTGCCGGTGACCAGGCGTTCGCCGTCCTCGCTCTGCATCCGCACCAGGTACTGGCCGCCCAGGACCTTCACCCCGCGGTGCCGCTGCTGGAAGCGGACCGTCTCCGCCGCGCCGTCCCGGACGGTGTCGGCGGCGGTCAGGTCGCGCCGCGGGTCGGTGATGGCGTACCGGCCCCGCTTCGCGGCGAGGTGGCCGCGGGCCGCGTCCGCCGGGGTGCCGGCGGCGGGGGCCTGCTCGGCGATGTTGCCGACGAGGGCGGGGGTGGCCGTGCCCTCGCCGGGGACGACGTCCGCCGGGGGAGGGGCGGGGGCCGCGTGCGCGGGGAGGGCTCCGGTCAGGAGGGCCGCCGCGCCGAGCAGCGCGGCGACGCCGGCGGCGCGGGATGTCCGGCCGGGGGCCGCCGTGGGTCTGGTCTTGCTCAAGGTGTTCCCAACTTCCGTGGTCGCTTGCGCTGTTCATCGTTCATGCAAGGTGTTGCACGGATGTTGATCAAGGAATAAGTCCTGTCCACAAGTGAGGGCCGCGCGGGGCTGGACACGATCGGGAGCGATGTGCGGAGCGTCGCCCGGCGAAAACTTGTGAAAGTTTTCACAAGCACTCAAGGGTCTTTGGTCCCACGCTGTTTGCGCAGGTGGTAAGGGGTGCACGCGCCCTCTCCGGCGAATCGGAGGGACCTTCTGCCCGTCTGTTGGGGGCATTCGCCGATCCTTTCCCGGCCCCGTCGGGAGTGGAATGGAGTCATCAGCGAGAAGGCCGCAGCGAAGGAGCACCTGTCATGCAGGCCCAAGAGATGGTCGACGGACTCGTCCGGGGAGCACTGGACGCGCTCACCGCGTTCGAGGAGCTCGGCCAGGAGCAGGTCGACCACATCGTCAAAAAGGCGTCGCTCGCGGCACTCGCCGCCCACGGGGACCTGGCGCGGCAGGCGGTCGAGGAGACCGGCCGGGGCGTCTTCGAGGACAAGGCGGTCAAGAACCTCTTCGCCTGCGAGCACGTCACGAACTCCATGGCCGGTCTCAAGACCGTCGGCGTCGTCTCCCGCGACGAGCTGAACGGCATCACCGAGATCGCCGAACCGGTCGGCGTGGTCTGCGCGATGACCCCGGTCACCAACCCCACCTCGACCACCGTCTTCAAGGCGCTCATCGCCCTGAAGACCCGCAACCCGATCGTCTTCGCCTTCCACCCCTCCGCGCAGAACTGCTCGGCCGAGGCCGCCCGCATCGTCCGCGACGCCGCCGTCGCCGCCGGAGCGCCCGCCGGCTGCGTGCAGTGGATCGACACCCCGTCCATGGAGGCCACCGGGCTCCTGATGAACCACCCCGGCGTCTCCACCATCCTCGCCACCGGCGGCAACGCCATGGTCAAGTCGGCGTACTCCTGCGGAAAGCCCGCCCTGGGCGTCGGCGCGGGCAACGTCCCCGCGTACGTCCCCAAGAGCGGCGGACTCCAGCGCGCCGTTCACGACATCGTGCTCTCCAAGGCCTTCGACAACGGCATGATCTGCGCCTCCGAGCAGGCCGTCATCCTCGACGCGGAGATCTACGAGGCGGGGATCGCCGAGTTCGAGCGGCTGCACGCGTACGTCCTGACGGCGGCCGAGAAGACCAAGCTGGAGCAGTTCGTCTTCGGCGCCACGGCGTACGCCACGAACTGCTCCGGCGCGAAGCTGAACGCGGCCGTCGTCGGCAGGTCCCCCCGGTGGATCGCCGAACAGGCGGGCTTCGAGGTCCCCGAGGACACCTCGGTCCTCATCGCCGAGTGCGCCGAGGTCGGCCCCGCCGAACCCCTCACCCGCGAGAAGCTGTCCCCGATCCTCGCCGCCCTCAAGGCGAACGACACCGAGCACGGGCTGGAACTCTCCGCCCGGACGGTCGAGTTCGACGGCCTCGGACACAGCGCGGCCGTCCACACCGAGGACGAGGAGCTCGCCGAGGAGTTCGGCAGGCGGGTCAAGGCGGTCCGCGTCATCGTCAACGCGCCCTCCACCTTCGGCGGCATCGGCGACGTCTACAACGCCTTCCTGCCCTCCCTCACCCTCGGCTGCGGCAGTTACGGCCACAACTCGGTCTCCGACAACGTGACCGCGGTCAACCTCCTCAACATCAAGCGGATCGGACGGCGCAACACCAACATGCAGTGGTTCAAGGTCCCGCCGAAGATCTACTTCGAGCGCAACTCGCTGCGCCACCTCGGCGAGATGGCCGGAATGAAGCGGGTCACGATCGTCACCGACAAGACGATGAGCGCCCTCGGCTTCGTCCAGCGGGTCACCGACATCCTGGGCAGCCGCGAGGACGGCGTCGCCCTCCAGGTCATCGACACCGTCGAACCCAACCCGGAACTGGCCACCGTCCAGGCCGGCGCGGCCCTCCTGCGGGACTTCCGGCCGGACACGATCATCGCGCTGGGCGGCGGCTCACCGATGGACGCGGCGAAGATCATGTGGCTGATGTACGAGCGGCCGGAGGTGGAGTTCGCGGACGCCAGGGAGAAGTTCTTCGACGTGCGCAAGCGGGCGTACAAGTTCCCGGCCCTGGGGGAGAAGGCCCAGCTCGTGGCCGTCCCGACCACCTCGGGAACGGGCTCGGAAGTCACTCCCTTCGCGGTGATCTCCGACCCGGCGGCCGCCCAGAAGTACCCCCTCGCCGACTACGCCCTCACCCCGAACGTCGCCATCGTGGACCCCGCCCTCCCCATGGGCCTCCCGGCGACCGTCACCGCCGACTCCGGCTTCGACGCCCTCACCCACGCCACCGAGGCGTACGTCTCGGTCTACGCCAACGACTACACCGACGGACTCTGCCTCCAGGCCGTCAAGCTCATCTTCGAGAACCTGGAACGCTGCGTCGTGGACGGCCCCCACGACCCCGAGGCCCGCGAGAGGATGCACAACGCGTCGACCGTCGCCGGGATGGCCTTCGCCAACGCCTTCCTCGGCATGGTCCACGCCATGGCGCACACCCTGGGCAACACCTTCCACGTCGCCCACGGCCGCACCAACGCCCTGCTCCTCCCGCACGTGATCCGGCACAACGGCCAGGTCGCCGCCAAGGCCACCCCGTGGCCGAAGGCCGAGGTCTACCGGGCCCCGGAGCGCTACCAGGCCATCGCCCGGCACCTCGGCCTCCCGGCGTCGACCCCCGCCGAGGGCGTCGAGTCCTACGCCCGGGCCGTGGAGGAACTGCGCGCCAGGTGCGGCATCCCGGCGAGCTTCCAGGAGGAGGGCGTCGACGAGAAGGCCTTCCTGGCCGCCCTGCCGCAGCAGGCCCTCAATGCCTACGCCGACCAGTGCGCGCCCGCCAACCCCCGGATGCCGATGCTCGCCGACATGAAGCAGCTCATGCGCAGGGCGTACTACGGCCGTTAGCCCCGCCCCGTGACGGACGACCGCCCGCCGACAGCCGGACCCGTCGGCGGGCGGTCGTGTCCCCCCTGGGGGGGGGGCGGTGGCGGCGCCCGGCCCAGGCAGGGAGCGGCCGTTCCCGACGGATCGGGCGGGGATCACACGAGCGGGGTCTGCGGGGTCACGACCTCCGTCGCGCCGCCCGGGGTGTCGTCCGCGCCCTTGCGGCTGGACTTCACCCGCGCGGCCACCGCCAGGGTCAGCGCCGTGCCCGCGACCGCCCAGGCGGAGAGGACCAGCAGCGGGCCCGTCACGTTGTTGCCCTTGAAGTACGCGATCGAGCGGGCCACCCACGTCGCCGCGCCCGGCGGCAGGGCCGGGCCGATGGAGCGCCAGAAGCCCGGCAGCATGGGGCCGGGGAACGCGCCGCCCGCACTCGGGTTGCCGCCGATCACGATGACCAGGATGGCCAGGCCGATGCCGACCACGCCGAAGATGCCCTGGAGGGCGAGCGTGAGCGCGCCGACCGCGAACACCGTGAGCGCGCCCAGACCCCACAGGCCCCACATGCTCCCCGGCAGCGCGCCCAGGACCGGGCCCGCGATCACCGCGCCGAGCAGGCCCGAGACGATCGCGTACAGCGCCATCGCACCGAGCCGGATGCCGGCCCGCTTGGTGTTCGCCGGGCGCGCGCCCGCGCTGATCGCCAGGATCGCCGCGCACAGGTAACCGCCGACGCACCAGCCGACGACGAGGTAGAAGGAGCTCAGCCCGTTGGCGTCCTGCGCCGAGGCCGGGGCGATGTCCCGGAAGGCGACCGTGCGCTGCTGCTTCTTGGCCACCTCGGTGAAGATCTGCTCCAGCGCCCGGGTCTCCGAGCCGCCCTGGCCCGAGGCGACGAGAAGGGTGTCGTTCTTGCCACCGCGCGGGTCGACCAGGAGCGTCGCGTCGATGTCGCGGTTCATCATCTCCTCGCGGGCCGCCGCCTCGGAGGCCAGCGGGCGTGCGTCCAGCGGGGAGCCGGGCAGCTCGTTCAACTGCCCGGTGAGCTGCTCCGCCGCCCCGCCCGGCGCGACCACGGCCACCTTCACGTCCCGCGGCTCGGGGTGGTGGAGGGCTCCCACGTACGACGTGATGAAGAGCAGTTGCAGGGCCAGGCAGCCGAGGACGAGCAGGGCGGCTCGCGGGGTCACGGCGTTCTTCAACTCGTCGGCGAATCTCATGCCCCCACGGTCCGGCGCGACGCCCCTCCGCGCAGGCGGGGCGGGCCGTACGGGTGAAGCCGGAGGACGGATTCCGGGGGAGGCCGCGGACGTGGCCGCCCGGCCGCGGCCGATCCGCGAGGAGGCCGTGCCGTACGGGAAGCGACGGCGGCCCCGGCACGGGTGTGCCGTCCCTTCCCCCGGAAAGGACGGCACACCCGGCTGACCCGGTGCCTAGCGGCCGTGGCGGCCACCCGTCGCGGACCTGCGGCGGACCGAGCCGAACAGCACGGCCGCGCCCAGCGCCAGCACCGCCGCGCCGCCGACGGCGATGTACGGGGTGGAGGAGTCGCCGCCGGTCTCGGCGAGGTTGTCACCGGCCGGGGCCGCGACCGGGGTGGCCGGAGCGCCCTGCGGGGCAGGGGTGTTCGCGTCCGGCTCGGCGGGCGGGGCCGGCGGGGCGGACGGGGTCTGCGGGGCGGCGGTCTGCACGCCGGCGCCCGTCGTGTGGTCGCTGTCGCCGTGGCCCTTGTGCTCCACGGTCGACTTGTCGGCACCGGCGGCGATGTCCTTGTCGGACGGGGCGGACGCGGCCGGGGCCGGGGCGCCCGCGCCGCCCGTGCCCGTGCCGCCCGTGTCCTTGCCGAACACCACGTCGGAGCAGGTGTAGAAGGCCTCCGGGCTGTCCGAGCGCTGCCAGACGCTGTAGACGAGGTGGCGGCCGGACTTCTTCGGCAGGGTGCCCTCGAAGACGTAGTCGCCGCCCTGCATCCGCGGGTCGGTGACCCGCACGAAGGGCTTGGCCTCCAGGTCCGACCACTTCAGCGGCTTCGTCGGGTCGTAGCCGTCCTTGGTGACGTACAGCTCGAAGGAGCCCTTGTGCGGGGCGGTGCCCTTGTAGCGGAAGGTGTGCTTGCCCGGCGCGAGCTTCGAGGACGGCCAGTCGGCGCGCGGCAGGTCCAGGCCCTTGTACTTGTCGTTGCCGGCGGAGCACAGCTTGCCGTCGGGGATCAGGGCCTTGTGGTTGCCGGCGGCGTTGGCGATGTTCACCGCGTTCCAGTCGTAGAACGCCTGGGCGCCGCTGGCGGCGACGGCCGCCTTGCAGGCCGCCGACTTCGGGCTCTCCGGGCCCTCCGCGTAGCAGGCCGAGACCCGGCTGACCGGGTCCGTCATGGAGCCGTGCGCGGCGGCCGGGGAGGCGGCCAGGCCGGTCAGCGCGAGCGGCCCGAGGCCGAGGGCGGCGACGGTGGCGGCCTTGCGGCGGGCGGCGGTCCGACGAGCAGCGGTCATGGTGCGGAACTCCTTGGCAGGGGACGTGTGCGGGCCGGGGAGAGGGGGGGAGGTCTCCCCCGGCGGAAACAGACGCTAGACCCCGGGAACGGCGAAATTCCCTGCGAGGAGCGGGTGGTGGCGATCTTTATGGTGTGCTTAAGGAAGCGCTCAGAGACGGTTAAGAAGCTGCCTGGAATGGGCGCTTCCGGCCGGGCCGACGGCTGTCGGTGCGTGCCTGCGCCGCATGGTGGTCGTCGGTGCGTGCCCATGCCGCACGGGGGTGGTGGGTGCGTGCCCGCCCGGCTCGGCGCCGGCTGCCGGTGCGTGCCGTGCGGCCCGGTGGCCGTCGGCCCCGTGTGCGGCGGGGCTCACACCACCCACCGGTAGCGCCGCTCCGGCCGGCCCGTGCCGCCGTACCGCAGCGTGACCTCGGCCCGCCCCGTCGTCGTGAAGTACTCCAGGTACCGGCGCGCGCTCACCCGCGACAGGGCCCCCGCCTCCGCGCACTCCGTCGCCGACAGACCCTCCGGATGCGCCTGCAACGTGCGCTCCACCAACTCGGCGGTGTGCGCGGCCAGCCCCTTCGGGAGCTCCCGGGACCCCGGCGGGCGCGTCCCGAAGAGCTGGTCCACGTCCTCCTGCCGGGCCGGCCCGTGCACGGCCAGCGCGTCGAAGCGGGTGCGCAGCGAGGCCACGTGCCGCAGTTGCTCCCGCAGGGCCGCCTGGTGGAACGGCTTGATCAGGTAGTGCAGCGCCCCGGCCCGCAGCGCCGCCCGCACCACACCGGCGTCCCGGGCCGCCGTGATGAACAGGGCGTCCGCCGTCGGCCGGCCCGCGTCCAGCGCCTCCGCCGCCCGCAGCTCACGCAGTACGTCGAGGCCGTCCATGTCGGGCAGGTACACGTCAAGGAGGACGAGATCGGGGCGCAGCCGCTCGGCCGCGCGCAGGGCGTCGGCACCGCTGTGGGCCACCCCGACCACCGTAAAACCGTCCATCGCGGACACGCAGCGGCTGTGGACCTTCGCCACCATGAAGTCGTCGTCCACGACCAGCACATTCGTCACCCGCGCAGGCTAGGCGCGCGACCACAAGGACCACAACGTCCGTTGGTTCCGGAACGGCGACAGCTCCTTAACGCACCGGCAACATGAGCCCACCCCCCTCCCCGCAGCAGAACTGAAGAAAGGCGGCGCCCGTGCGATTGCGCACCCCCCTCGCCCTTGCCGGGGCGGCACTCCTGGTGCTCGTGGGGCCACCGCTGCTCACCACGGGCAGTGGCTCCGACACCGGCACCCAGATCCCGGGCCTGCGCTTCATGGTCCCCAACACCCCCGGCGGCGGGTACGACATCACCGCGCGCACCGCCGCCAAGAACGCCGAGGAGGCCGGTCTCACCGGAGGCATCGAGGTCTTCAACCTGCCCGGCGCGGGCGGCACCGTGGGCCTGGCCCGGCTGGCCGGCGACCACGGCAACGGCAAGGCCGCCATGTCGATGGGTCTCGGTGTCGTGGGCGCCGTCCACACCAACAAGGCCCCCAAGTCCCTCGCCGACACCACCCCCATCGCCCGGCTCACCGAGGAGCAGGACATCGTGGTGGTCGGCAAGGACTCCCCGTACCGGACGATCCAGGACCTGCTGGCGGCCTGGAAGGCGAACCCGGCGAAGGTCCCGGTCGGCGGCGGCTCCTCGCCCGGCGGGCCCGACCACCTGGCGCCGATGCTGATGGCGCGCGCCGCCGGGATCAAGCCGAAGGACGTCAACTACGTCCCCTTCGACGGCGGCGGCGAACTCCTCGCCTCCATCCTCGGCGACAAGGTCGCCTTCGGCGTCTCGGGCGTCGGCGAGTACCTGGACCAGATCGAGGCGGGCGAGCTGCGGCTGCTGGCCGTCACCGGACCCGAGCGGGTCCCGGGCCTGGACGCCCCGACCCTGCGCGAAGCCGGGCTGGACACCGAGTTCACCAACTGGCGCGGCATCGTCGCACCGCCCGGCCTCACCGACGCCGAACGCGCCAAGCTCGTCGCACTCTTCGAGAAGCTGCACGCCTCGAAGCAGTGGAAGGACTCGATGAAGAAGAACGGCTGGGACGACGCCTTCCTCACCGGGGAGAAGTTCGGCGACTTCCTCGCCGAGGAGGACAAGCGGGTCGACTCCGTGCTGAAGGAGCTGGGGCTGTGACGAACTCCCTGGAGAAGGCCGCCCCTTCGGCGGACGGGTCCGCCGCGCCGGGCGGCGGCCGCGGGGCCTGGCTGCGCGAGCACTCCGAGCTCGGCGTCAGCGTCCTGCTGTTCGTGATCGGCGTCCTCGTGCTCACGGACGCGCTCACGATGCACGCCGAGATCGCCCAGCGCGGGCCCGTCGGCCCGACCACCGTGCCGGTCGTCGTCGGCGGCGCCCTGCTGCTCGTCGCCGTCCTGCTGGCCGTCGACGTCCTGCGCGGCGGCCGCGGCGAGGCCGAGGGCGGCGAGGACATCGACCTCTCCGAGCCCGCCGACTGGCGCACCGTTCTGCTCCTCGCCGGCGTCTTCCTCGCCAACGCCGTGCTGATCGGCCCGCTCGGCTTCCCGGTCTCCGGCGCGCTGCTCTTCTGGGGCTCCGCGTACGCGCTCGGCAGCCGCCACCACCACCGGGACCCGCTGATCGCGGCCGGGCTCTCCCTCTTCACCTACGTCGTCTTCAACAACCTGCTGGGCGTCCCGCTGCCGGGCGGCCCGCTGATGGGAGTGCTGTAACAGTCATGGACTCCCTGAACTCACTGATGGACGGTTTCGGAACCGCCCTCACCCCGCTCAACCTGCTGTGGGCCGCCCTCGGCGTCCTGCTCGGCACCGCCATCGGCGTCCTGCCCGGCATCGGCCCGGCGATGGCGGTCGCGCTGCTGCTCCCGGTGACGTACGGACTCGAACCCACCGGCGCCTTCATCATGTTCGCCGGCATCTACTACGGCGCGATGTTCGGCGGCTCGACCACCTCGATCCTGCTCAACACCCCCGGCGAGAGCGCCGCGGTGGTCGCCGCCATGGAGGGCCACCCGATGGCCAGGTCGGGACGCGGCGCACAAGCGCTCGCCGCCGCCGCCATCGGGCACTTCGCGGGCGGCATGATCGGCACGATCCTGCTGGTCGCCCTGGCCCCCGCGGTCGCCGCGCTCGCCGTGGACATCGGCGCGCCCGACTACTTCGCCATCATGGTGCTGGCGTTCATCGCGGTCACCTCCGTGCTGGGCTCCTCCCGCATCCGGGGCCTCGCCTCGCTCCTCATCGGCCTGACCATCGGGCTCGTCGGCCTCGACCAGATGACGGGCCAGTCCCGTCTCACCTTCGGCTCGCTCGAACTCGCCGACGGGGTGGACGTGGTGATCGTCGCGGTCGGCCTCTTCGCGATCGGCGAGGCGCTGTGGGTCGCCGCCCATCTGCGGCGCGGAGGCGTGGAGGCGATTCCGGTCGGCCGCCCGTGGCTCGGGAAGGCGGACGTCAGACGCACCTGGAAGTCCTGGCTGCGCGGGCCGCTGATCGGCTTCCCGTTCGGCGCGATCCCGGCGGGCGGGGCCGAGATCCCGACCTTCCTGTCGTACGTCACGGAGAAGCGGCTCTCGAAGCACCGCGAGGAGTTCGGCAAGGGCGCCATCGAGGGCGTCGCGGGCCCGGAGTCGGCGGCCTCGGCCTCGGCGGCCGGAACCCTGGTCTCCATGCTCACCCTGGGCCTGCCGACCACCGCCGTCGCGGCCGTGATGCTGGCCGCCTTCCAGCAGTACGGCATCCAGCCGGGGCCGCTGCTCTTCGAGCGGGAGCCGGAGCTGGTGTGGGGGCTCATCGCCTCGCTGTTCGTCGGCATGGTGCTGCTGCTCGCGCTGAACCTGCCGCTCGCCCCGCTGTGGGCGAAGCTGCTGCGGATTCCGCGCCCCTACCTGTACGCGGGCATCCTCTTCTTCGCCTCGGTCGGCGCGTACGCGGTCGGCGGCGAGGCGCTGGACCTGGTGGTGCTGCTGATCATCGGCCTGATCGGGTTCGGGATGCGGCGGTACGGGCTGCCGGTGCTGCCCGCCGTCATCGGTGTCATCCTCGGCCCGGCCGCCGAACAGCAACTGCGCCGGGCGCTCCAGATCAGCGACGGCAGCGTGACGGGGCTGGTCGACACGCCCTTCTCGGTCACCGTGTACGTGATCGTGCTGCTGCTCCTGTCCTGGCCGCTGCTGAAGAGGCTGCCCTTCCTGCGGCGGGGGGCGGACGCGTGACACCGTCCCGCTGGGGGGTGGGGGCGGCGGAGCCGGATGCCGCCGCCCCCGGCGCGAGCGCTAGCGGCCGGCCAGCAGGCCGGTGAACTCCGGGGTGCGGGCCGCCCGTTCGAGCACGTCCAGGGTGCGCGCGGCCTCCGCCGCCGCCCGCGGGTCGCGTACGGCGAGCCCGCTCGCGGCGAACTCGTCCTCGTCCAGGCGCAGGACCTCCGTGCCGTCCGCCGACCGCCACAGGTCCAGGTCCAGGTCCTCGACCTCCACGGTCACCGCCGTCCCGTCGGCGTCGACGACGGCGGGCCGGGCCACGTCGCAGTACCACCCCTTCAGGCGGCCGTCCGCGGCCCTCACCTCCTTCACCGCGTACCAGCGGTCCCGCCAGTAGTGCTCCACGAAGACGTCACCGGGCTCGAACCGCACGAACCCGAAGTCCTTGACGGTCTCCCGCGCCCAGGCGGCCCGCACCACCAGGTGGGTGCCGTCGTCGGAGAGCAGCTCCGCCGGGTACCGGATCTTCAGCTTCCCCGCCTTGGTGAGCGCGACCTGGGCGGTGCGTGCGGGGTCAGCCGAGGGGGCGGACATATTCGACCTCCGTGGTGCCGTGGGCGTACCCGAGCCAGGTGTTGACGGCCCGCATGGGCCCGTTCGTGTCGTCGTTGCTGGTGACGGCCAGCCGGTGGCCCGTCGCACAGGCCTTGCGCAGGGAGTGGGACTTCACCGCCTTCGCCAGGCCCAGCCCGCGGAAGTCCCGGCGGACACCGGTCATCCCGGACCGGTAGCGGTCCTCGCCGTCCGACTGGGCCGTGGTGAAGGCGGCGATCCGTCCGTCGGGGGCGACGGCGACGCTGGACAGGCCGCGGTCGTGCAGCGGGTCGTTCCAGTCGTGGGCGAGCCAGTCCGCGTAGTCGTCCAGCACCCACCCCACGGAACCGGGCTCGTCCAGCACCACCTCGGCGTCCGCGTCGAACAGGGCGCGCGGGTCGTCGCCGAGGAAGGACGTGTCGCGCAGCTCGAACCCGGCCGGCAGCGGCGGCGCGTCGGGCAGGGTGGCGGTCGTCAGGTCCAGCCCCAGGTAGTGCAGCGCGTGCCCGGTGGGCTCCCAGCCGCGCTTCTCGGCGAAGGACCGGCCCCGCTCGTCCAGCGCCCAGACCCGCAGGGCGCGCGCCCCGGCCCGTGCCGTCTGCTCCTCGGCCGCCCGCAGCAGGGCCGCACCGATGCCCTGCCCCAGGTGGGCGGGGTGCACCAGCACCACGGCGAAGCCCTGGCCGGGCTGCTTGGCCTGATGGTCGATGCCGGCCCGCAGCACGCCGACGACGCGGCCGCCCGCGCCGTCCTCGGCGAGGGTGAGCCGGTAGTGGGAGTCCGGGTGGGCGTCGGTCACCCCGTTCTCGACGGCCTCGGCGGTGGAGAGGTTGAAGGGGAGCAGCAGGCGCCGCAGGTGCAGGACGGACTCGGCGTCGTCGGTGCGGGGGCGGTAGTCGCGCAGGATCACGGTCATCGGCGCTGAGACTATGCAGGGGCGCCATGGGCCACAATGCGTTTTGTGACCCTCAAGATTGTCGTGGACTCCGAAGACGCCGTCGCCCCGTACGAGCAGGTGCGCGCCCAGATCTCGCAGCAGGCCCGCGCCGGGACCCTGCCGGTCGGCCACAAGCTGCCCACGGTACGGGGCCTGGCCGCCGACCTGGGCCTCGCCGCGAACACGGTGGCGAAGGCGTACCGGGCGCTGGAGGGCGACGGGGTGATCGAGACGCGGGGACGCAACGGGACGTTCGTGGCGGCGGCCGGGGACGCGGCGGCCCGCGAGGCGGCGCAGGCGGCCGGGGAATTCGCCGCCCGGGCCCGCCGGCTCGGCCTGACCCGCGAGGCCGCCCTCGCCGCCGCCGAACAGGCCCTGCGGGCGGCGTACGCGGACCGGGCCCCGGATTCGCGGGGCCGCACCCGTCAGAGGTAGAGGCCCGCGTCGGGGGAGTGGCCGGGCCCCTGGACGCCCGCCGGGGCCACGCCCCGGCGCAGCGCGTACAGCTCCGCCAGCGTGGTGCCCTCGCGGCCCACGCCCTCCTCCGTGCCCAGCCAGGCGACCGACTCCGCCCGGGTCAGCGGGCCGACCTCGATCCGGGCCAGGCAGCGGCCGGGGCGGACCACCGCCGGGTGCAGCCGCTCCAGGTCCTCGTTGGTGGTGACGCCGACCAGGACGTTGCGCCCCTGCCCCAGCAGCCCGTCCGTCAGGTTCAGCAACCGCGAGAGCGCCTGCCCCGCCGTGTGCTTGGCCTCGCCCCGGATCAGTTCGTCGCAGTCCTCCAGGAGCAGCAGCCGCCACCGGGACTTGCCCGTCACCCCGTCGTCCTCGCCGATGGCGATGTCCATCAGGTAGCCGACGTCGTTGAAGAGCCGCTCCGGGTCCAGTACGCAGTCCACCTGGCACCAGTCCCGCCACGACCGGGCCAGCGTCCGCAGCGCGGAGGTCTTGCCCGTCCCCGGCGGCCCGTGCAGGAGCAGCAGCCGGCCCGCGATGTCGTCCGGCGTCACCTTCATCAGCCGGTCCATCGCGTCGGCCACCGGCGCCGTGTAGTTCGGCCGCACCTCCTGCCAGGTCCCGGCCGAGATCTGCCGGGTCGTGCGGTGCGGGCCGCGCCGGGGGGACACGTACCAGAAACCCATGGTCACGGCCTCGGGCTGCGGTTCGGGTTCGTCCTGCGCGCCGTCCGCCGTCGCGTCCAGGACCTTGGCGGCCAGCTCGGGGGAGGTGGCCGTGACCGTGATGTCGGCGCCCCGGTTCCACCGGGACACCAGCAGCGTCCACCCCTCGCCCTCGGCGAGGGTCGCGCTGCGGTCGTCGTCCTTGGCCGCGCGCAGCACCGTCGCGCCGGACGGCAGGAGCGGGGCCCCGGACCGTACGCGGTCGACGGACCGGCTGTGCGCGTACGGCTGCTCGCCCGTGGCGAACCGGCCCAGGAACAGGGCGTCCACCACGTCCGACGGCGAGTCCGAGTCGTCGACGTTCAACCGGATGGGCAGCGCGGACTCCGGACCGGCCGGCCCGCCGGCACTTCCGGGCCCCTCACGATTCGCGCGGTTCGCAGACATGCCGCACATGATCCGGCACCCGCCCGCCCCGCGCACGGACTTTTCCCCCTTCCCGCCGCACCCGACGAGGTCCACGCATACCCGCCCGCGATGTCAACTCCCGGCGTTACCCTGGCAGGTGATGGGACGTCATGGGTGGAACCCCGGGGCACGGCGGTGGCGCCTCGCCGCGCTGATCGGCGTCGGCACGGTCGCGCTCGCACTCGTGCTGACCATGTGCACGGTCTGGCCCCGGGACCCCGGCGGAGCCGGCCCGGGCGGCACGACCAGCGACGGGGCGAAGGTCCACGGCACCCCGGCGCCCCGCCCCGGCGCCCCGGAGCCGGAACTGGGCTGGGGCTTCACCCACACCCAGTACAGCGCCGACGCGGGCGGGACCGCCGCCCGCGGGCGCGCCGAGAAGCTCCTCGCCGCGTACCGGCTCCCGCAGATCCAGCACCTCATGGGCTGGGGCTCCGACAACCCCGAACCCGCCCCCGGCCGCTACCGGTTCGGCGCGATGGACAGCCGGATCGACCTGGTCCGCAGGACCGGCGGCACGCCCGTCGTCACCCTGTGCTGCGCCCCCGACTGGATGAAGGGAGGCCGCGCGGGGGAGGACGGCACCGACTGGTCGCAGGAGGCCCTGGAGACCGCGCCCCGCCCCGAGCACTACGCCGACTTCGCCAGGCTCGCCGGGGTGGTGGCCCGCCGCTACCCGGACGTGAAGCACTTCATCGTGTGGAACGAGTTCAAGGGCTTCTTCGACGACGACGCCAAACGCTGGGACCACGAGGGCTACACCCGGCTCTACAACCTGGTGCACGCCGAACTGAAGAAGGTGGACAAGGACATCCTGGTCGGCGGCCCCTACCTCGTCATGGACAGCCTCGACCCCCGCGCCACCGAGCACGCCTCCGCCCTGAAGGGGCCCTGGGGCACCGTCGACCAGCGCTCCCTCGACGCCTTCAGGTACTGGAACGAGCACAAGAGCGGCGCGGACTTCGTCGTCGTCGACGGCTCCAGCTACACCAAGGACGACGAACTGCTGCCGTCCGAGGCCGCCGCCACCGACAAGTTCACCGCCGTCAGCCGCTGGGTGCGGCAGCAGACCGGGGGGAAGCTGCCGCTCTGGTGGGCGGAGTACTACGTCGAGCCGGGCGACGCCCAGGACGAGCGCGACGACTGGAGCGAGCCGCGCCGGGCCGCCGTCCACGCGGCCGGCATGGTCGCCCTCGCCAAGGGCGGCACCACCACCGCCTTCTACTGGAACCCCCAGAAGCAGGACGGGAAGTGCGCGGGCTGCCTCTGGACGCCCACCCAGCAGGCGGACGGCGGACGCGAGTTGCCCCTGCTGAAGCTCATCTCCCGGTTCGCGGAGGAGTTCCCGCCGGGCACCCGCTACGACGACACGGTGCGGGTCGCCCCGGACGGCGCGCCGGACGTCCGCGTCCTCGCCGACGACACGACCGTCCTCGTCGTGAACACCGCCGACCGCGCCGTCCGGGCCGAGGTCGACGGCCGGTCCCTCGACCTGGCCCCGTACGGCATCCGCTGGCTCACCCGCTGACGGGGGCCGCCGGGGCGCTCAGGCCCACACCCCCGAGAGCGTCAACAGCCGCATCACCAGTGCCGCCAGCAGCACCGCCAGCAGCGGCAGCGCGAACCAGAACGTCGACTGCATCCACTGGAGCTTCCGCGCGCTCTCCGGCCGGCCGACCCGCACCACCTCCCGCGCCGACAGCAGCACGATCAGCGCCAGCGCCGCCAGCGCGCCCACCACCGACCACGGCGTCCACGTCACCCGCGGCCCGGCCGGGCCCGGCTGCGCCTCCGCCACCGGCCCCGCGGGCTGCTTCCGCAGCGCGTACAGCGTGGCGTCCGCGTTCGACAGCACCCGCGTCAGCTCCGGGCGCGCGTCCAGGTTCGCCAGCAGCCGCCGCTCCCAGTCCGCGGCGTACCCCGAGTCCATCCGGAGGTAGATCGCCTGGCTGCGGTTGACCATGAGGTACGAGCGGGGGCCCGCGTCCTTCAGGGCCTTGACCAGCGACGCCACCAGCACCGGGTCGCGCGGGGCCGCCGTGGGTTCGTACTGGACCTTCTCCATGTCGCGGGCGCCCCACGGGATCGCGGGCGTGACGTTCTCCTCGACGTCGCTGCTCATCCACAGCAGCCGCGCCGTCGGCTCGTCGTGCGCGTACACGTACTCCATCGCCGCGACCTCGCCCGCCCGCACCTGCTCGAACGCCTCGTTGCCCCACCGCGCCACCAGGAACCCGCCGATCAGCACGAGCCCCGCCAGCAGCGCGGCGAGCGGGGCCGGGCTGGTGCGGTCGGCGTCCCGTTCGGCCCGGGTCGCCCCGGTGCGGGGGAAGAAGCCGAGACCGGCGAGCAGGGCCGCGCCGGGCAGTGCGAACAGGAACACGCGCAGCGCCATCTCCCCGCCGTACGACTGCATGCCCAGCATCAGGAAGGGGACGAAGGCCAGCACGGCCAGCGAGCGTTCGGCGTACCCCGCGAAACGCCGCCGCGAGATGCCCCAGCAGGCCAGCGCCATCACCCCGCCGGCCAGCGCCACCCGTACGTACAGCACCAGCTTGTGGGTGGAGCTGCCGCCCTCGATGCGGCCCGCGACCGACGAGGACACGTTGTCGCCCAGCCCGCCGATCCCGCCGAAGAGCTCGGCGAAGTGCCCCGACCAGTACGGCTCGGCGAAGTACCCGATCCACACCGCCAGCAGCACCGCGAAGAGCAGCGGCAGCCCGCGCAGCGTGCACCGGCGCACCATCACCAGCACCATCAGCACCCCCAGCATCACGAAGGGGGTGAGCTGGTGTGCCGGGACCGTCCCCGCGAAGACCGCGACGAGCACGACGAGCAGCGTCGCCTTCTCGCGCCGGCCCGCCGCCGCCACCTCCGCCTCGCCGGGCCGCCGCCTGGTCCACAGGACGCGCGGCTCGCGGAACCAGACCAGCAGGATCGCCACGAAGGCCAGGTAGAGGAGGTACGTGTAACCCTGCGGCGAGAAGTAGTCCTGGCCGACCCAGCCGCTCAGCACGAAGAACCAGGCGCCCGTCCACTTCGCCCGCCAGCTCGCCCGCAGCGACTTCAGCAGGAGGAACAGCGGTGCCAGGCAGAGGAGTTGCAGGGCCAGGGGCCACCAGCGGACGACCGGTGACAGGTCGGAGATCCCGCAGGCCTCGGCCACGAACGCCGCCGCCGCGAAGAACCCGGGCCAGCTCCACCTGGCGTCCAGGTCCGGCACGGCGGTGCCGGTGCGGTCGATGTAGTCGAGGAAGCCGAGGTGCTGCCACGCCGTCGGGAAGCGCGGCACGTCCTCCAGCACGGCCGGCAGCGCGTGCAGGGACACCACCGTCGCCAGCAGACCCGCCGCGAGCAGCACGGTCCTCGGCCGCTCGAACCACAGCAGCGACGCGAACGACACCGCGAGCAGCCCCGCACCGGCCAGCGTGGCGAGCGGCAGCACGGAGACCAGCCCGAGCCCGCCGACCCGGTCCAGGTCGGCCGCGTCGACTCCGCGCAGGGGCAGCCAGTACAGCAGCAGCGCCGTCAACAGCAGCCCGCCGAGCAGGAGTTCCCGCGTTCGCCCGCGCAGCGAGGACGGCGTGCGCCGGGCGGCCGGGGGCGCGGGCTTCTCGCTCATGTCCAGGGACGGCTCGGCGACGGGGGTCGAGGCGGGCGAGGAGGGCGGGAAGGGCTCCGGGGCGGAGGTGGCGGATGCGGTCGGTGTGGTGGGCGTGACGGGTGCGCTCTCCTCCGGGGCGGGCTCCGGGGCGGATTCCGCGGCGGGCCCCGGGGCGGCTTCGGGCGAGGGCTCCGAGGCGCTTTCCGGGGCATGGTCGGGCGCGGCGGCCGGGGTGCGTTCCGGGGCCGGTGCCGGTTCCTCCGCCGCCCGCGCGGGCGTCTTCACCGCCCAGGCCGGTCCGCGTACGTCGGGCCTGCGCTCCAGGTGGTCGAAGTCCGCGGCCGTGCCCAGCGGCAGCGTCGTCGCGTCCCCGAGCGCACCGCGCAGCGACCGCCGCGGCTCCCCGTCGGCGGTCGCGTCCTGCGCGAGCGCGTCCTCCGCCACCGGCTCCGCGGGCCGGCGTACGACTCCGTACAGCTTGACGGCGGCGACCGCCGCGATCACCGCGAGGCTCGACACCTCGGCGACGCCCGCGCCCGTCAGCCCCAGCCGGGGCAGCAGGACCAGCGTCAGCCCCAGCACCAGCGCGCACAACGCGCCCTGGAGCCAGGCGAGCCCGCTGGTGCGGCTCTGCGCCCGCAGCACCGCGAAGTACACCTCGATGACCACTCGCAGCAGCGCCCCCACCGCGAACCAGCGCAGCAGCGGAGTGGCGGCCTCCGCGTACCCGGCGCCGAAGACGCGCAGGATGTACGGCGCGCCGAAGAACAGCACGGCCGCCACCGGCACCATCAGCTTCGCCATCTTGCGCAGCGAGGCCCGGCAGTTGCGGGCCAGCGACGCCGGGTCGTGCGCGCCCTCGACCGTGAGCGAGGCGCCCATGTTGATGGCGAGCAGATTGACCGTGCCGCCGATGGTGGTCGTGATGTAGAAGTACGCGTTGTCCGCCGGGGGGACCTGGGAGGCGACGATCACCGGCACCAGGTACACCACGGCCAGCGAGAAGAGCGAGCCCGTGTAGTCACCGGCCAGGAAGCGCCCCATCTGCCGCAGCGACGGCGGCTCCGCGAGCCCCTCGGTCGCCGCCGCATGGCGCGGCACCAGCCTGCGGAACACCAGGATCCCCAGCGGAACCACGGACACCGAGATCGCCGCGACCCACGACACGAAGACGCCCGCCGTCGGCACCGAGGCCGCGATCAGCACGAGCAGCAGCAGCTTCACCGCCGAGAAGACGGTGTTGCCGACCGGCACCCACAGCGCGCTGCGCAGCCCGGTCAGCACCCCGTCCTGGAGGGTGAGCAGCGACCACAGGACGACCGCGAGCACGAACCCGAGCCCGTTCAGCGGCCCGTGCAGGAACCGGTACGAGGGCCCCCAGAAGTCCAGCGTGAGCAGGAAGGTCCCGGCCGCCACCGCGACGACCAGCGAACTTCCCGCGTACGTACGGAGGACCAGCCGCCCGGTGCGTCGGCCCGACACCGGGATGAACCGCGCCATCGCGCCCGTGAGGGTGAGCGCGGTCAGTCCCGCGAGCAGTTTCATCGCGGCGATCGCCGCCGACCCCTGACCGACCGCCTCGGGCGTGTAGTAGCGCGCGGCGGCCAGCCAGAAGCTCAGGCCGAGGAGCGCGCTGACGCCCGTGTTGAGCATCAGCGCGTAGGCGTTGCGGAACAGGGGGCTCCCGTTCCCCGGCCCCCTCTCCCCGGCGGGGGGCTTTCCGGGGAACTTCCCGGGCAGCCCGCCGGGGAGCCGCAGCCGGCGTCCCGCCGGTGCCGGGGCGCGGACCGCCCCGTTCTCCCCGGTGCCGTCCTCGGTCCGGGCGGTGGTCGTGTCAGACACGGCGGGCTCCCGCCTCCCGCGCACGCGTGTCCCGCACGATCCGCACCGCCGACCGGGACCTGCGCACCACCGCGTACCCCCGGGTCAGCGCGCGCTCCCTGGCGACGTCGCGGTAGGTGCCCGCACCCTCGACCATCCGCTCGAACCGGTCCAGCGGCGTGCCGCGCCGCACCGTGACGCGGCGCAGCGCGAACGGGCCCTGCGGGCGTGCCGCCAGGTCGTTGTTGACGGCGAGGGCCTGCGCGTAACCGGCGTCGCGGACGGCGGCGCGCACCCGGCGGCTGGAGTAGCCGTACGGGTAGGCGAACGAGTCCGGCGCCCGGCCCAGCTCGTCGGCGACCAGCTCCCGGCAGCGCAGCAGCTCGAACCGCAGCCGTTCGTCGGGGAGCTGGTCGAGCTGGGGGTGGCTGTGGCTGTGCCCGCCGATCTCCGTGCCGGCGTCCCGCAGGGCCCGCACCTGGTCCCAGTCGAGCATGGCGTCCAGGGCGCCCCCTTCCTCGTACCGCCCCCGGAGCCAGCCCGTGGTGACGAACAGGCTGCTGCGGAAACCGTGCCCGGCCAGGACCGGCAGGGCGTGCCGGTGCACGCCCTCGTACCCGTCGTCGAAGGTGATCAGCACCGGCTTCGGCGGCAGCACGGCGCGCCCCGGCCGCCAGGCCGCGCCCAGTTCCCGCGTGGTGAGGGGGGTGAAGCCGTTCGCGGCGAGCACGCCCATCTGCGCGGCGAAGGCCTCCGGCGAGACGGAGAGCCCGTACGCGGCCCGCGCGGGCCGGCGCCCGACCGCGTGGTACATCAGGATCGGCACCCGTGCGCCGTGGGCCTGCGGCCCCTGCCGCCCCTGTGGCCCTTGTGCCCCCTGGAAGCCCCGTGCCGCTCCCGCCGTGGTGCTGCTGCCGCTCATTCCCGCGTCGCCCCCTCGCGTCCCTCGCTCTCCCCGCCCGCGCCGTCCTCCCGCGCCCCGGGAAGGCCCGCGGCCGGCGCGACGGCGACCGGCGCGACCGGGATCGGCGCGACCGTGATGTTCCCGCCTCCCCTGCGGGCCCGGACGCTGCCGAGTACGTACCCTCCCGCCGCCGCTGCCACTCCGGTCACGATGGCGCCCGCCCGGCCCGCGCCGCCCGGCCGCAGCAGCGCCGCGTCGCGCAGGCCGCGCAGGACGCCCCGGGGGAGCACCCGCGTGGTGTACCGGCGCTCGGACTCGAGTCCCCTGCCCGCGCCGACACGATGCGCCACGAGCGCCTTGGACAGGCCCTCCGCGTACGTCCGGGTGCGGAAGTAGCCGAAGCCCTCCCGTGCCCCGGGCACCTTGTGGTGGATCACCGCGCGGTCGTCGATGATCAGCACCGCGTCGGGCAGGGCCTTCGACAGCCGGATGCACAGCTCCGTCTCCTCGCAGCCCAGCGGCCGCCTGTCGCCGTCGCGGCCGATGCCGGTGGCGAAGCCGCCCGCCGCGTCGAAGGCCTCCCTGCGGAAGGAGGCGTTGCCCCCCAGCACGTTGCGCACCCGCACCTTCCCCTCGGGCAGGCCCTTGTACGTACAGCCGACGACCCAGTCGAACTCCTCCGGGAACCAGGCCGGGCGGCCGCCCGAGGCCCAGGCGGGCACCGTGCGGCCGCCGACGGCCATGACGCGCGGGTCGGCGTACCCGGCGGCGAAGTGGCGCAGCCAGTCGCGCTCGGCGACGGCGTCGTCGTCGAGGAAGGCGACGAACTCGCCGAGGGCGGCGGCGATCCCCGTGTTGCGGCCGGCGGACAGGCCGCGGGGGCCCGCGTTGGCGAGCACCCGCACCGGTCGCGCGCTGTCCTGGTACTCCTTCGCCAGGCGCTCCAGCAGCGTGGGGTTGTGGTCCACGACCAGCAGCGTCTCCAGCGCCGCGAGGGACTGCGCGTGCACCGAGGAGACCGCCGCGAGGATGTCCTCCCAGCGGTCCTCGGTGTACACGCAGATCACCACGGAGAAACCGTGGGAGAACCGTGCGCTCAAGACGCCTCGCTCCGGCCGATGATCCGGCGCGGCGCCACCACGGGCAGCGGGGCGCGGCGGCGGCCGTGCCGCTTGCCGTGCTCCTTGAGGATCACCCTGAGCACGCGCAGCCCGTCGCGGACCGCGCTGAGGTTGCTCATGCCGTGGATGCGCTCGAACTCGTGGCTGGGTATCTCCTGCACGCGCAGGCCGGCCTTGACGACCCGGATGTTCATCAGGGTCTCCACCTCGAACCCGGTGCAGTCGAGGTCGATCTTGTCGAGGCAGTGCCGCCAGAAGGCGTTGTAGCCGTAGCACAGGTCGGTGTAGCGGGCGCCGAACTTCTTGTTGACGACCGTGCACAGCACCCAGTTGCCCAGCTTGCGGACGGGCGTCATGTCGTCGGTGCCGCCGCCGTTCGCGAAGCGCGAGCCCTTGGCGAAGTCCGCGCCGGAGACGAGCGCGGAGACGAAGGCGACGATCTCGTGGCCGTCGGCGCTGCCGTCCGCGTCGACCATCACGATGATGTCGCCCGTGCACGCGGCGAATCCCGCGATGAGCGCGTCGCCCTTGCCCTTTCCGGTCTGTTTCACGACGACGACGTCCGGGCGCAGTTCCCGGGCGACGGCGACCGTGTTGTCGGTGGAATTCCCGTCGACGAGAACGACTTCGTGAATCCATTCCGGCAGTGTCTTGAAGACGTACGGAAGGTTCTCCGCCTCGTTCATGGCGGGAATGACCACGCTGACCGGCGGCGTGATGGCGAGGTGCGAAGAGATGGGACGGTACTTCAGGCTTTTCTTGATCGCGCCGTGCCGGCTGTTTCCGTTTGTGGACGGTTCGCCGAGCGGATCCTGCCCCGGTACCGCGGGTCGGAGAAACGAGCTCATGAGTCTTTTCCCTCTCCACCGGTGGACCGCCCGCCCCCGGGCGGTCCGGATGAGTTTCCGGTTTGAAAGGGGGGTCGCACACCCGGCCATGACGGAATGGAACTCCGTGCACGTGCTCTCTTGCTTTCCGTCCTGACCGGGCGAGCCGGTTGTCGCTCTGCGCGGAACGTGCCTCGGCACGGCGTGCGACCAGCGGACTGCACGCGTCGACCGAGCACGGCACCCCCCTGCCGCGCTTCCGCTCCCGGCCGTGCTCGCGACGCTTGAGCCCTCCCCTAGAGTCGCTGTGCTCGATGGCCGGTTGCGGGTGATGTACGACGGTATTGACGATGGGGACCTTATGGCAAGACCTGGAACGCAGGCTCGCTTTTTTGTGACTTCGGCCGTTCTTCGACGGTCACATCCGGAACCGTCCCGATCGGATTTCGCCGATCCGTTTCAGTAATCTGTCCGCCGGTGCGAACAGTTCAGGCCGTTCCGCCACCGTGTTCCGCACGGCCCGTACGGGTGCGCGGTGTGCCCGGTGGCCGAACGCGACGGGGTGACGGCGCATCACCCATCCCTCGGCGACCACGATCTCCCTGGTCTTGAGGGAATCCTTGTATTCTTTCCGGCCGCGCCCCAGGTCGATGTGGGCGATGCCCTCGGAGGCCGCCGATTCCGCGATCTTGAGCTGCATCAGCAGACCCGGCGAGTACGTCGCGAAATCCGGGTCGTACGCCGGAAACCAATTCGCGATGATCCTTTCCGAGCGCAGTCCGAAGTGCGCGGCAACGGGCCGTCCGGCCGCGTACAGCACCGACAGCAGCCCCGTGAAGGAATCGCCGCGGGTGTGGAAGAGCTGCTCGACCAGGCGGACGATCCAGTCCTGCGCGAAGCGGTCGGAGCGGCCCGTCCTGCGGTACTGCGCGGACTTCCAGCGCATCAGCGTCGCCAGCATCGCCGGGTCCCGCTCGTCGTGCACGTACCGCACCTCGCCGACCCGGCGCGCCAGCCTGCGCTCCTTGGCGAGCGTGGTCTTGAGGAACTTCGGGGCGTGCGTGCGCAGATGGTCCAGGTATACGTCGTACCCGTCGAGCGTGTCGATCACCGGCGAGGCGAATCTGCCGGTCGCACCGGTCTCGAACCCCGTCTGGCCCGGGGCGAGATGGTCGAATTCCCACACCGCGAGCCCGCAGGCCCGCAGCAGCTCCCGTGCGTCCCAGGTGAACCCGGGCCGGTGCACGATCCCCTGGCTGTCGGAGACGCCCAGGCCCAGGGCCCGGCCCACGCCGGCCGGGGACCGCTGGTGCGCGAAGAACGCGACCGGCTCGTCCCCCTCCCGCACCACGGCGATCCGCACCCCGCGCCGGCACCGGCCCAGCGCCAGCGCGAACTCGGGGGAGAGGAAGGGGTTCGCCAGCTCCGGTGAGCCGTGCAGATGCGCCTTGGCCTGGAGTGCCGTCCAGGCCGCCCGGTCCGCCGACGACAGCTCGCCGGGGCGGTGGACGGTGATACGGGAGCCGTTCACGTCAGGGTGCCCGCCTTCCGGTCGTACGGCCGCCTCGGCGGCCCAGCAGCGTGAGCGCGGATCTCAGCAGGAACAGCAGGACGCTGACCGCGGCCACGGCCGCGATCCCGCCCCTGATCGACCACAGGTGCGTGGCCAGCATCGCCTGTGCGACGAGCAGGTTGAGTGCGAGTGCCGCTACTGTCGACGCCACCGCGCGGCCCAGCGGTTCCAGTCCGCGAAGCCAGCCGGCCACGGCGAGGGCGGGCGCGAGAACCAGGAACACCACCGTGCACGGCGCGCGCAGGGGAGTCGACAGGTCCGCGAAAGCCAGGACGGCTCCCGCGGCCGCCACGGCGAGGCCCGCCCCCGCCGCCAGCGGCAGGGCGTCGCGTCCCACCGCCGGACGCGGCCCGCGGTCCGCTTCGTCCGTTCCTGACGCTCCGTCATGCACGTGCTGGCTGGCCTGCATTGGCGACTTCGCCCCCCGACGCGCCGGATGCCGGACTTCAATGTCGCGCAGGCCGCGGAGCGCCGTCAAGGATGCGTAGGGGTTGTGAAGGAGATCCGCGCCCAATGTTCTTGGCATGAACACTACCGGCGAGTCACCAGGGCTGGTACGACATGTGGGACGGCTGCTCACCGTGAGGCGGCCCGCTCAGGGAGGTTCCATGAAACTGACCCGTTTCGCGGCGTACTCGGCCTCGTTCGCCCTCGCCGGAACCCTCGCCCTCACCGGGGCTGGTGCGGCGGGCGCGGCCCAGAAGGCCCAGGCCGTCGACTACGTCGCGCTCGGCGACTCCTACTCGTCGGGGGTCGGCGCAGGCAGCTACGACGGCTCCAGCTGCAAGCGCAGCTCCAAGGCCTACCCCGCCCTGTGGGCGGCGCGGAACGCCCCCGCCACCTTCAAGTTCGCCGCGTGCAGCGGCGCCCGCACCGGCGACGTCACCTCGGGCCAGCTGGGCTCGCTGAGCTCGGCCACCGACCTCGTCAGCATCACCGTCGGCGGCAACGACGCCGGGTTCGCCGACGTCATGACCACCTGCGTCCTCCAGGGCGAGGCCGCCTGCATCAGACGCGTCAACCAGGCCCGCGCCTACGTCGACTCCACCCTCCCCGGCCAGCTCGACTCCGTCTACAACGGCATCAAGGCCAAGGCGCCCGCGGCCCGCGTCGTCGTCCTCGGCTACCCCCGCTTCTACAAGATCAACGGCACCTGCTCGGTCGGTCTCAGCGAGAAGTCCCGCACCGCCATCAACAACGCCTCCGACTACCTCAACACCGCCACCGCCAAGCGCGCCGCCGACCACGGCTTCGCCTTCGCCGGGGTCGCCGCCGCCTTCTCCGGCCACGAGATATGCACCCCCACCCCCTGGCTGCACAGCCTCAACTGGAGCAACATAGGCGAGTCCTACCACCCCACCGCCGCGGGCCAGTCCGGCGGCTACCTCCCGGTCATGAACTCCGCGGCCTGACCCCGCGTCCCGTACGTCGCGCCGCCGTCGGCCGTCGCCGGCGGCGGCGTGGCCGTCCCGCCCGACCCGTTCTGCCCGTCGGTGGCGGCCGGGGTCTCCTTCTCGCAGGTCACCGTGAACGCCACGGCGCCGGAGTCCACCGACTTCGGACTGCGCACCTTCACCCGGACCGTGTCCTTCCAGACCTCGTCCTGCTTGTACGTCCCCTCCGTGTGACGCACCCGCTGCGTCAGGGTGCCGGCGGCGAAGGCCGCCTTCAGCCACTCGCCCCCGCTGGTCTCCCCGCTCCCCGTCGTCCACTGGTACTCCACGTCGGCGGGAGCGCGCCCCACGGTGATCGTCGCCGTGAACGTCGGCAGCGCGTCCGGGGGCGGCGGGCACTTCCCCGTGTAGCTGTCGCGCACCGCGTGCACGGACACCTTCACGGTCTGCTCCGGGGGCGGCGCGGTCGTACCGCCGCCG
Organism: Streptomyces sp. NPDC088745; assembly: GCF_044751045.1. Classification (NCBI taxonomy): domain Bacteria; kingdom Bacillati; phylum Actinomycetota; class Actinomycetes; order Kitasatosporales; family Streptomycetaceae; genus Streptomyces; species Streptomyces sp. NPDC088745. The sequence continues at coordinate 352,271 of NZ_JBIVLB010000007.1, read as the reverse complement.
CTGCCGTCGGCGGTGGAGCCGTCGCCGGTCGTGGTGCTGCTTCCGGTGGCGTCGCCGCTGCCGCCGGTGCTCCCCGTGGTCGGACCGCCGCCGGTGCCGGTGCTCCCGGTGGAACCGGTGCCGGAGTCCGTGCCGCCGCTGCCGGTCTGCCCGTTCGTGGTTCCGGCGGTGGCGCCGGCGGTGGTGCCGGGGTCGTCCTTCCTGGTGAACGCGTACACCAGGCCCGCGACCGCCAGCACCAGCACCGCGACGCCGAGCGCCAGGACGGCCACCGGGCGCCGGGGCCGGTCCTGCGCCGGACTCATCGCCGTCCGCCCGCCCGCCGGACCGTACGCACCACTGGACGACCCCGGCCCCGGCACCGGAAGGGGCGCCGGCCGCGGCGCGGGCGTCGGCTCCGGGCGGTAGGGGGTCGACCCCGTGACGGTCGGGCTGCTGTGCACCCCGCCGGTGGCGGTCGCCGTGCCGCCCGCCGCCACGACCCGCAGCAGCCGCTCCGCCTCCGCGCCCGGCATCCGCCGCGCCGGGTCCTTGCGCAGCAGCCCCTCGATCACCGGCCGCAGCGCCCCCGCCCTGCCCGGCGGCGGCAGTTCCTCGTCCACCACCGCCCGCAGCGTGGACAGCGGGGTGTCGTGGCGGAACGGCGAGTTCCCCTCCACCGCGGCGTACAGCAGCACCCCGAGCGACCACAGGTCCGACTCGGGTCCGGGGGTGCGCCCCAGCGCCCGCTCGGGCGCCAGGAACTCCGGGGACCCGATCAGCTCGCCCGTCATCGTCAGCGCGGAGGTCCCCTCGACCGTCGCGATGCCGAAGTCGGTCAGCACGATCCGCCCGTCGCTCCCCACGAGTACGTTGCCCGGCTTGACGTCCCGGTGCAGCACGCCGGCCTCGTGCGCGGCCCGGAGCGCGGCGAGCACCTCCGCGCCGATGTGCGCGGCCCGCTGCGGGGGGAGCGCCCCCTCGGCGTCCAGGACGTCGGACAGGCTCAGGCCCCGGACCAGTTCCATCACGATCCACGGGCGGCCGTCCTCGGCGGCCACGTCGTACACCGTCACGACGTTGCGGTGCGCGATCCGGGCCGCCGCCCACGCCTCGCGTTCCAGCCGGGCGTAGAGCCGGGACTGGTCGGTGCCGCCGAGCCCGGCCGGCGCGCGCACCTCCTTCACGGCGACCTCGCGGCCCAGCACCTCGTCGCGGGCCCGCCAGACGACGCCCATGCCGCCCTGCCCCAAGGGGGCCAGAAGGCGGTATCGGCCCGCCACCACCCTGTCCTCGCCCGGCACTTCTGTCACAGGACGCATCCCCCGATCCGCAAGCGAGCGGCATCATGGTCGAAACCCTTCCAAGCTAGCTCAACTGGGCCCTCCTGCCGCCCCCTTGGACCATCACGGTCCGTCAACACGGTTTCGGCTGTGATGAATCCCCCGGGCGGGATACATGTGTGTCATGACGGGGAGATAGGGTTAACCTGCCCGGTGACGGGTGCCCTCGTACGGGTGGGGAGTGACATGGAACAGATAACGGTGCGCAGCAGGCCCCGGGTGCCTGCCATCACATGCGGGAGCAGTGCGACCAGCACGCGGCTCGACCGCCATCTCGCGGTGCTCGGCGGTCCTGCCGTCCCACTGCGTGAGACGGCCGAGGCCACGATGCTGATGCGGGAGCTGACCTCGCGCGAGGTGCCGCGCACACGCAACACCAGCAGGGGGACGCGCATCTCGCGCGTCTCGCTGTTCGCGCCGCTCAAGCGGCTCCGCCGGTCCCTGTTCGGCAACCGCGGCTGACGCGGCGGCCGAACCGGCGACACAGGCGGGTTCGTCCCGCGGTACACGATGAGCCGTCCCACGTGCCCGTCCCGTCATTCCCGGGGCAGTGGGGCGGCTTCGTGCTGCCCGGACGCCGCCCGCACCGCGGTCCACCGCGCGGGCCGCTCCCGCCGCTTCAGAGCAGCGCGAACTGCCCGCCCGGCCCCTCCTCGTGATGGTCCAGCACCGACGCGGGCCGCCGCGCCGCCGCCGGCGCCGGCAGCACGCCCGCCCCGGCCAGCTCCTCGCGCGAGATCTCCCCGCTGAACTCCCGCTCCCCGCCCGACAGTTCCGCGTACAGCGCCAGCACCGTCACCAGCTCCAGCAGCTCCGAGGACCACTCCTTGGGCCACGCCGCCGGCCGTACCGCCTCCAGCGTGCCCGGCGACGCCTCGGCGGTGCGCACCGCGAACCACCGTTCCAGCACCCGCACCCCGCCCACCTCGAAGGTCCAGGCGGCCTCCGGCACCGGGGAGATCCGGCCCGTACCGCCGATGAGCAGGGCCGATTCCGCACGGTCGTACGCGAGGGAGCCGGGCCGCGCCGGGACCGCCGCCCGCACGTAGGGCCGGTGGCCGCCGGGGAGGCGCGGGCGTTCGCCGCCCCGCGCGCCGCGCAGCAGCAGGGTGCGCAGCCGGTGCCCCCGCTCCAGCCCGTGCCGCCAGGCCGCCGGGTCCCGGGGGAGCGGCACGACAGCGCCCCGGGGCGAGGGACGGGCGGCGGCCAGCGCCCAGGCCGCGACGTCCTCGGGGGCGACCTCGCACCCGTACCGCGTGCCGAGGAAGTCCGTCAGGCCCGGGGCCAGGTTCGGCTCCAGGCCGCCGGGCCTGCGGTACAGGGGCCGGACGCGGCCGGGCCGTCCGGCGGGGGAGTGTCCGTCGGGCAGCAGCGCGGTGGCCAGCACGGCGGGTCCGGCCGCCCCGGGAACGTAACCCTGTTCGACGGTGAAGAGCTGCCGCGTGCCGTCCAGGACCCGCCACACCTCCGGGCGCGCGACGTCGATGAGCCGGTGGTCGGGGATCAGCCACTGCTCGTCGAAGGGGCCGTGCAGGACGCGCACCGGCTCCGGGCAGCGGCCCCGCTCGGCGGCGAAGCACGTGGTGGCGGTGCGCTGCCCCGGCAGCGCGGCCACCGAGGTCCGCGGGGTGCGGGCCCGGGTGGGCGCGAAGAGCGCCTCCCGGGCCTCGGGCGTACCCGCCCCGGTCACCGCCTCCCAACGGGCCCGCAGCGACGCGGGGTCGGGCCCGCGCACCCAGCCGCGGCCCAGCCGCAGCGGCGGCACGGACCACGGCATGAGGTCGTCGAGCAGCAGGGGATCGCGCGCGGTACCGGCAACATCGCTCACGCCCCGCATCGTAGGCACAGACGCGCACGGCCCCTACGGCGTCGGCGACTCCACCGTCACCGAGAAGGAGAACCGGTCGCCCCGGTAGCGGATCCGCGCCACGTCCACGACCCGCCCGTCCGCGTCGTAGGTGACGCCCGTGTAGTGCAAGATCGGCGAGCACAGCGGCACCTTCAGCAGTTCCGCCGTCTCCGGGTCGGCGAGGCGGGCCTCGATGGTGTCGGTGATGCGGCTGATGCGCACGCCGACGATGTCGCGCAGCACCTTGGTCATCGGCCAGCGCTCCAGGTCGTCGGCCCTCAGCCGGTCGGCGAACTCCGGACGCACCGCGTTCTCCGCCCAGTTGGTGGGCTCGCCGCTGTCGCTGTCACGGCGCAGCCTGCGGTACGTCAGGACCTCGGCCACGTCGGGGAAGTGCTCGGCGAGATCGCCGGGCACCGGCACCGGGCCGTGGCCGAGCAGGGTCGTCGGCTCGCCCGACTGCTGCGCCACGACCGCGTCGATCGAGCCGATGAGGCGGCGCGGGGCGCCCCGCCTGGCCCCCGGCTCGATGAACGTGCCCCGTCTGCGGTGCCTGCTGATCAGGCCCTCCGACTCCAGCTCCTTGAGCGCCTGGCGCATGGTCAGCACGCTCACCCCGTAGTGCGCGGCGAGCTGCTCCTCGGTGGGCAGCCGCAGCGAGGCGTCGGGGGTGCGGCCCAGTATCGAGGCGCGCAGCGACTGGGAGACCTGGTACCAGAGCGGCAGCTTCCGGTTCAGGACGAGGGAGTCGGGGGCGAAGGCGGTCACCTGGAGGTCTCCCGGTCAGCGGTTACGGTCGGAAGTGTCGTTGAAGACCCTGCCACACGTCGTCGTACGCGGACTGGAGGTGACCGGCGTTCGCGGCCTGTCCGGTCGCGGTGACCGGCCAGCGGGTCTCGAACATGAACGCGAGCCCGTCGTCGATCTTCTGCGGCTTCAGCTCGGCGGCGCTGGCCCGGTCGAAGGTCTCCCGGTCGGGCCCGTGCGCGGACATCATGTTGTGCAGCGAGCCGCCGCCGGGCACGAACCCCCCCTCTCCAGCGGTCTTGGCGTCGTACGCGCCCTCGATGAGGCCCATGTACTCGCTCATGACGTTGCGGTGGAAGTACGGCGGGCGGAAGGTGTCCTCGCCGACCAGCCAGCGCGGCGCGAACACGACGAAGTCCACGCCCGCGAGGCCGGGGGTGTCGGACGGCGAGGTCAGCACCGTGAAGATCGACGGGTCCGGGTGGTCGTACGAGATGGACCCGATGACGTTGAAGCGGTGCAGGTCGTAGACGTACGGCACGTGGTTGCCGTGCCAGGCGACCACGTCGAGCGGGGAGTGGTCGTAGGTGGCCGACCAGAGGTTGCCGCAGAACTTGTTGACCACCTCGACCGGGCCCTCGACCTCCTCGTACGCGGCCACCGGCGCGCGGAAGTCCCGGGCGTTGGCCAGGCCGTTGGCGCCGATGGGCCCGAGGTCGGGGAGCTGGAAGGGGGCCCCGTAGTTCTCGCAGACGTAACCGCGGGCGGTGGCGTCGAGCAGTTCCACCCGGAAGCGGACGCCGCGCGGGATCAGCGCCACCTCGCCGGGCTCCGCGCGCAGCAGGCCGAACTCGGTGCGCAGCAGCAGCCCGCCGTGCTCGGGGACGATCAGCAGTTCGCCGTCGGAGTCGCTGAACACCCGCCGGAGCATGGGGGAGTCGGCGTGGTAGAGGTGGATCGCCATGCCGGAGCGCTGGGTGGCGTCGCCGTTGCCGCCGAGCGTCCACAGGCCGGCCAGGAAGTCCGTGCCGGGGGCCGGGGCGGGGAGCGGGTTCCAGCGCAGCCGGTTGGGGTCGGGGACGGTCTCGGTGAAGGGGGCGCTGCGCAGGCCGCCGTTGTCGACGCGCACGAAGGCGGGGTGCGCGGCGGAGGGGCGGACCCGGTAGAGCCAGGAGCGGCGGTTGTGCGCGCGGGGCTCGGTGAAGGCGCTGCCGCTGAGCTGCTCCGCGTACAGGCCGAGGGGGGCGCGCTGCGGCGAGTTCCGGCCGTCGGGGAGCGCCCCGGGAACGGCTTCCGAGCTGTGTTCGTTGCCGAAGCCCGAGGAGTAGGCCAGGCCCTCCGCGGCCTTGCGTGCCGCTTCGACGTGCCGGTCCGTGCCGTTGCCGCTCATCGTCCGCTCCTGGGAAAGAGGTGGGGCTCGAAAGGGAAGGGTGGGACGCGTAAGCAATCCTATGGCTGACAGTAGGATTGTGCGCCCCGGACGTCAACGGTGATCCACGGGCGGGGCCGGAACGGTTCGCGGCGCCCCCGCCGGTGCGGGCGGCATGATGGGCCCGTGAACCACGGATACGAGCCCGAGGTCCCCCCGGACGCCGCCGCGCTGCGCCGCGCCCCCGTCCAGCGGCGCAGCGCCGAGCGGCTGACCCGCATACTCGACGCCTGCGCGGCCCTTCTCGACGAGGTCGGCTACGAGGAGCTGAGCACCCGGGCGGTCGCCGCCCGCGCCGGGGTGCCCATCGGCTCCGTCTACCGCTTCTTCGGCAACAAGCGCGCCATGGCCGACGCGCTCGCCCTGCGCAATCTCGACCGCTACGCGGAACGCGTCGCCGCCGGGGTCGAGGGCCTCGCGGACGCGGACTGGCGCGGCGCGGTCGACGTCGTTCTCGACGAGTACCTCGCCATGCGCCGCACCGTTCCCGGCTTCACCCTGGTCGACTTCGGCATGCAGATCCCGGTCGGCGGACCCGCCCGCGACTCCAACCACCGGGTCGCCGACCGCCTCACCCGCCTCCTCGCCGCCCAGATCGGGCGCGCCCCCGACGCGGCGCTGCGCCGCACCTTCCTGGTCGCGGTCGAGGCGGCGGACGCGGTCCTCCAACTGGCCTTCCGCGCCGACCCGTCGGGGGACGCCGCGGTGGTGGAGGAGGCACGGGAGCTGCTGCGGGCCTACCTGGCGCGGGTGCTGGACTGAGCGCGGGCCCCGGAATCGGCCCGCTTCCGCCGTTCCCCGCGTCCCTACCGGTCGGTATGCTCGCGGTGCCCGCACGCCGTCGTGCCTCCGGAGGACCCCGTGCCCCGCACCGCCCCGCGCATCTGCCCGCTCTGCGAAGCCACCTGCGGCCTGACCCTCACCCTCGACGGCTCCCGGGTCACCGGTGCGCGCGGGGACGCCGACGACGTGTTCAGCAAGGGCTTCATCTGCCCCAAGGGGGCCGCGTTCGGCCAGCTCGACGGCGACCCGGACCGCCTCACCGCACCCCTGGTCCGGACGGACGGGCGACTGCGGGAGGCGAGCTGGGCCGAGGCCTTCGACCTGATCGCCGCACGCGTCCGCCCCCTGGTCAAGGAGCACGGGCCGCATGCCGTGGGCGTGGTCCTCGGCAACCCCAACGTGCACACCATGGCCGGGGCGCTCTACCCGCCCGCGCTGCTCGGCGCACTCGGCACCCGCAGCCTGTTCACCGCCTCCACCGTCGACCAGATGCCCAAGCACGTCTCCAGCGGCCTCCTCTTCGGCGACCCCTTCGCCGTCCCCGTCCCCGACCTGGACCGCACCGACCACCTCCTCCTCATCGGCGCCAACCCCCTGGAGTCCAATGGCAGCCTGTGCACCGCCCCCGACTTCCCGGGAAGGCTGAAGGCCCTCAGGGCGCGCGGCGGCACGCTCACCGTGATCGACCCGCGCCGCACCCGCACCGCCGGTCTGGCCGACCGGCACGTGGCAATCCGGCCGGGCGCGGACGCCGCCCTGCTGGCCGCGCTCGCGCACGTACTCGTCACGGAGCGGCTCGCCGCACCGGGCCCGCACCTGACGGACCGGATCGACGGGCTCCGCGAACTGGAGGACGCGGTGAAGGAGTTCAGCCCGGAGGCCGTCGCCGGGGTGTGCGACGTGCCGGCCGAGGTGATCCGCGACGTGGCCCGCGAACTCGCCGCCGCGCCCACCGCCGCCGTGTACGTCCGGGTCGGCGGCTCCACCGTCGCCTTCGGCACGCTGGCCAACTGGCTCGTCGACGTGCTCAACGTCCTGACCGGCAACCTGGACCGGCCGGGCGGCGCGCTCTTCCCGCTCTCCGCGACCTCCCCTCCCGGGCCCCCCTCGCGCCGGGGCTTCGCGCTCGGGCGGTGGCGCAGCCGGGTCGGCGGGCACCCGGAGGCCAAGGGCGAACTCCCGCTCGCCGCGCTCGCCGAGGAGATCGCGACCCCGGGCGACGGCCGCGTCCGGGCCCTGATCACCATCGCGGCCAACCCGGTGCTGTCCGCCCCCGACGGCGACCGCCTCGACCGGGCACTCGCCGACGCCCTCGACCTGATGGTCTGCGTCGACCCGTACCTGAACGAGACCTCCCGGCACGCGGACGTGATCCTGCCGCCCCCGCCGCCGTCCCGCAGCGCCCACTTCGACTTCGCCTTCAACGGCTTCGCCGTGCGCAACCAGGTCCGCTACACGCCCGCCCCCGTCCCCCTGGACCCCGGCGCGATGGACGAGTGCGAGATCCACGCCCGGCTCGTCCTCGCCGTCAGCGGCCTGCACGGGGCCGAGCCGTCGGCCGTGGACGACCTGATCGTCGACCGCCTCCTGCGCAGGGCGGGCGCCTCCCCGGACCTGGCCGCCGACCTCACCGGCGCCACCGGCCCCGAACGCATCCTCGACCTCATGCTGCGGCTGGGCCCCTACGAGGGCCTCACCCTCGACGCGCTGCGCGCCGCCCCGCACGGCATCGACCTCGGCCCGCTGCGGCCCCGGCTCGACCAGGTCCTGCGCACCCGCACCGGCCGGATCGACCTCCTCCCGGAGCCCATCGCCGCCGACCTGCCCCGCCTGCGCGCCTCGCTCGACGCACGGCGGGCGGACGGGACGCTGCTCCTGGTGGGCCGCAGGCACCTGCGCTCCAACAACAGCTGGATGCACAACCTCCCGGCCCTCAACGGCGGTTCCAACCGCTGCACCCTCCACATCCACCCCCGCGACGCGGAGCGCCTGGCCGTGACGGACGGTTCTGCGGTACGGGTCCGGAGCGCGGGCGGCGAGATCGAAGCCCCCGCGGAGGTGACGGACGCGGTCCGCGAGGGCGTGGTGAGCCTGCCGCACGGCTGGGGCCACGACCGGCCCGGCACCCGCCTGTCGGTGGCCGCCGCGCGGCCGGGGGCGAACGTCAACCAGCTCCTGGACGGTTCCCTGCTGGACCCCCTCTCGGGGACGGCGGTGCTGAACGCCTTCGAAGTGACGGTGCGCCCGGCCCTGGCGCCATAAAACTAACACCGCTAGTTTGAGGGTGCGGAAGCAGGACCGACGGACGACCGGACGCGTGGAGGAACTTCGATGACGGTGCAGGCACAGAGCGGCATGTACATCGGCGGCGCATGGCGTCCCGCCCTCGGCGAGGACACCCTCCCCGTCGTGAACCCCGCCGACGAGCAGATCATCGGGCACGTCCCGGCAGGCACCGCCGCCGACGTGGACGCGGCGGTCGCGGCGGCACGGGAGGCGTTCCCCGGCTGGGCCGCCACCCCGCCCGCCGAACGGGCCGCGCTGCTCGGCGCGTTGCGCGACGGGCTCGCCGCGCGCAAGGACGAGATCGCGGCGACCGTCACGGCGGAGCTGGGCGCGCCGCCCGCCATGGCCGAGGCCGTGCACGCCGGACTGCCCGTCGTGGTCGCGGGCTCGTACGCCGAACTGGCCGCCACGTACCCCTTCGAGGAGCGGATCGGCAACTCGACGGTCTACGCGGAGCCGGTCGGCGTCGTCGGGGCCATCACGCCCTGGAACTACCCCCTCCACCAGATCGTCGCCAAGGTGGCCCCGGCCCTGGCGGCCGGCTGCACGGTCGTCCTCAAGCCCGCCGAGGACACCCCGCTGACCGCGCAGCTCTTCGCCCGGGTGGTGCACGAGGCGGGGCTGCCCGGCGGGGTGTTCAACCTGGTGACGGGCCTCGGGCCGGTCGCCGGACAGGCGCTCGCGGGGCACGAGGGCGTCGACCTGGTGTCGTTCACCGGCTCCACGGCCGTGGGACGGCAGATCGGGGCGGTCGCGGGAGCGGCCGTGAAGCGGGTCGCGCTGGAGCTGGGCGGCAAGTCCGCCAACGTGATCCTGCCGGGGGCCGATCTCGCCAGGGCGGTGAACGTCGGCGTCGCCAACGTCATGGCCAACTCCGGGCAGACGTGCAGCGCGTGGACGCGGATGCTGGTGCACACGCAGGTGTACGAGGAGGCGGTGGCGCTGGCCGCGGACGCGGTGGCCAAGTACGTGCCGGGGGAGCGGATGGGACCGCTGGTCAACGCCAAGCAGTTGGAGCGGGTGCGCGGGTACATCGAGAAGGGCGTCGCGGAGGGCGCGCGGCTCGTCGCGGGCGGGCCCGAGGCCCCGCTGGAGAAGGGGTACTACGTCGCGCCGACCGTGTTCGCCGACGTCACCCCCGAGATGACCGTCGCGCAGGAGGAGATCTTCGGACCGGTGATCTCGATCCTGCGGTACGAGGACGAGGCCGACGCGCTGCGGATCGCGAACGGGACGGTGTACGGGCTCGCGGGGGCGGTGTGGGCGGCGGAGCCGGAGACGGCGGCGGCGTTCGCGCGGCGGATGGAGACCGGGCAGGTGGACATCAACGGGGGGCGGTTCAATCCGCTCGCCCCCTTCGGCGGGTACAAGCAGTCGGGGGTGGGGCGTGAGCTCGGCGCCCACGGCCTCGCGGAATACCTCCAGACGAAGTCCCTCCAGTTCTGAGCGACCGCCCTCCTTCCTCCCCGCACCCCCCAAGGAGCCCCCGTGACCCGCGCCGCCGTCGTCCGCGCGCCCCGCGCCCCCCTCCACCTCACCGACATCACGCTCCCCGCCCCCGCCCCCCACCAGGTCCGCGTCGAGCTCGCCGCCGCCGGCGTCTGCCACTCCGACCTCTCCCTCGCCGACGGCACCCTGCGCGTCCCCCTCCCCGCCGTCCTCGGCCACGAGGGCGCCGGCACCGTCACCGAGGTCGGCGACGCCGTCACCCACCTCGCCCCGGGCGACCGTGTGGTCCTCAACTGGGCGCCCTCCTGCGGCTCCTGCCACGCCTGCGGGCTCGGCGAGGTCTGGCTGTGCGCCGACGCCCTCACCGGCGCCGGCGACGTCCACGCCCGCATCACCGACGACGGCACCGACCTGCACCCCGGCCTCAACGTCGCCGCCTTCGCCGAGGAGACCGTCGTCGCCGCGAAGTGCGTGCTCCCCGCCCCGGACGGCATCCCGCTCACCGACGCCGCCCTGCTCGGCTGCGCCGTCCTCACCGGGTACGGCGCCGTGCACCACAGCGCCCGCGTGCGCGAAGGGGAGAGCGTCGTCGTGTACGGCGTCGGAGGCGTCGGGCTCGCCGCGATCCAGTCCGCCCGGATCGCCGGAGCGGGCCAGGTCCTCGCCGTCGACGTCTCCCCGGCGAAGGAGGAACTGGCCCGGCGGGCCGGGGCCACCGACTTCCTGCTCGCCTCCGACACCACCGCCAAGGAGGTCCGCCGCCGCACCGGCGGGCACGGCGCGGACGTCGCCGTCGAGTGCGTGGGCCGCGCCGCCACCATCCGTACCGCCTGGGAGTCCACCCGCAGGGGCGGCCGTACGACAGTGGTCGGCATCGGCGGCAAGGACCAGCAGGTCACCTTCAACGCCCTGGAGATCTTCCACTGGGGGCGCACCCTGTCCGGATGCGTGTACGGCAACAGCGACCCGGCCCGCGACCTGCCCGTCCTCGCCGGGCACATCCGGGCGGGCCGCTTCGACCTCGCCTCCCTGGTCACCGAGCGCATCACCCTCGACGGCATCCCGGCCGCCTTCGACAACATGCTCGCGGGCAGGGGCGGCCGGGCACTGGTGGTGTTCTAGCGGGCCTTCGGCGTCTCGGGGGCGGCGGCGTCGGCCAGCGGCACCTCCGCCCCGGACGCACGCGCACGCGAGCGGGACACCGCCACCCCCGCCAGGCACACCGCCCCGCCGAGCAGCGTGATCCAGCCCGGCACCTCGTCCAGCAGCAGCCACGACATCAGGACGACGATCGCCGGCACCGCGTACGTGGTCGCGCCCATCTTCCCCGCCGTGGTGCGCTTCAGCGCGTACGCCCAGGTGGTGAAGGCCAGCGCGGTCGGAAAGACGCCCAGGTAGACCATGTTGAGCGTGGCGGAGAGCGGCGCGTGCGCCAGCCCGTGCGCCAACTGCCCGCCGAACGGCAGGCACGCCACCGCGCCGATCAGGCAGCCGTACGTGGTGGCCTGGAGCGGCGTCGCGTGCGTCAGCGCGGGCTTCTGGACGACCACACCGACCGCGTACGTCACGGCGGCCGCCAGGCACAGGACCACGCCCAGCACGGACGTCCCGCCGCCGCCCGACATCGAGACGCCCACGATCGCCGCGCCCGCGAAGGACACCGCCATCCCGGCGATCAGGCGCGGCGGCAGCCCCTCGCCCAGGAAGCGGCCGGCCAGCAGGGCCATCAGGATCGGGGCCACGTTCACCACGAGCGACGCCGTGCCCGCGTCGACCAACTGCTCACCCCAGTTGAGCGCGACCGCGTACGCGCCGAACCAGAGCAGGCCCGAGACGGCGATGCCCGGCCAGGCGGCCTTCGGCGGCAGGCCCTCGCGCCGTACCAGCAGGATCACCACCAGGACGAGGGAGCCGGACAGCAGGCGGCCGAGCGCCAGCGCGCCCGGCTCGTACGAAGCGCCGGCGCTGCGGATGGACACGAAGGCCGAGGCCCACAGGACGACGGTGACGGCGGCCGCGACCAGCGCGAGCGGCTCGGAACGGGCGGCGGGAGAGGAGGAGTTGCTCATGCCGCGATGCTAGGACAGGGACACTTCGGTTGTCACCGAAGTATTGCCGTCGGTGAAGCGCTCATTCGGTGAAGTTCGTTCGGTGAAGCGTTCGTTCGGCGAAGTGCCGTCGGCGAAGCATCCATTTCGGCGCACTCTCGTCAGCGAAGGGTCGTCGCGTCGATGCCGAGCAGTTCGGCGAGGGCGTGTTCGCCCTCCGGCGTCACCTGCACCGCGCGCTCGGTCCCGATCCGTACGCACCACTTCTCCGCCAGCGCGCGACGGCACAGCTCCGCCCCCGCGACGCCCGCCAGATGGCGCTTGCGCTCCGTCCAGTCCAGGCACGAACTCACCGTCGGGCGACGGGACGTGACGGCGGCGAGATGGATGCCCAGGCCGGTGAACCAGGCCAGGCCCGCGTCGGTCAGCGCGAAGCCGTTGCCCGTCAGGAGCAGGCCCCGGCCCTCCATCGCCTCCGTGATCGCGATGCCCAGCCGGCCCGCCAGATGGTCGTAACAGGTGCGCCCCCGCGCCATCGCGGCCCCCGCGCTCGCCGCCCGCAGCGTGTGCGGGGCGTCACGGCCCGGAATCGCGTACGCGGCCACCGCCTCCAGCAACTGCGCCACGTCCGCGTTCGCCAGGCGTACGTAACGGTGGCGGCCCTGCCGCTCCTCGGCGAGCAGCCCGGCGCCGACCAGCCGCCCCAGGTGTTCGCTGGCCGTGGAGGCGGCGACGCCGGCCTGCCGGGCGAGTTCGCTCGCGGTCCAGGCGCGGCCGTCCAGCAGGGAGAGCAGGAACACGGCCCGGGTCTCGTCGGCCAGCAGCCCGGTGAGCGCGGCGAGCCGGGCGGCGGGGGAGGCGGCCGTGACGGACCAGGGGGCCCCGGCCTTCAGGCCCGCGGAGGCCCTGTCCTTACCGGCCGCGGAGGTTCTGGCTGTACCGGCTGCGGGGGCGGAGGGATTCGGCATGCCCCCAGGGTGCCCTACCCGGGCTTCGGCGCCGGCCGAACCGTCGTCCGTGCCTCCGCGGGCCCGCGCGGGCGGCGGCGGACCGCCTCGTACTGGACGCCCAGCCCGTCCAGCAGCGCCCGCAGGCCCGTCTCGAACGCCCCCTCGTCCACCCGCTCCTGGTGGTTCGCGAGCAGGTGCGCCTGCCCCAGGTGCGGGTAGTCCGCCGGGTCGTACGCCGTCGCGTCGTCCACGAAGCCGCGCGCGAAGGAGCCCAGCGCCGAACCCGTCACGAAGTAGCGCATGAGAGCGCCGATGTACGTCGCCTGGGCGGGTGGCCAGCCGGCCCGCACCATCGCCCCGAACACCGCGTCGGCGACCCGCAGCCCGGCCGGGCGGCGGCCGGGGCCGCGCGCGAGCACCGGGACGATGTGCGGGTGCTCGGTGAGCGCGGCGCGGTAGGAGAGCGCCCAGTCGTGCAGGGCCTGCCGCCACTCGCGGCCGTCGTCCACGTCGAACATCGACAGGTCGACCTTCGCCGACACCGCGTCCGCGACCGCCTCCAGGATCTCGTCCTTGGTGCGGAAGTGGTTGTAGAGCGACGGCCCGCTGACCCCGAGCTCCGCCGCCAGCCGCCGCGTGGAGACCCCTTCCAGGCCCTCGGCGTCCACGAGCGCGCTCGCCGCCTCGACGATGCGGTCTCTGCTCAACAGGGGCTTGCGCGGACGGGCCATGCGGCACATAGTAGGCCCGGCGATCAGAAACTAGCAGTGCTAATTTATCGTCGGCGAAGAACGGAGTGGGTGCCGTGGACCTGGAGCTCAGCGAGGAGCAGACGGCCGTCCGGCGGCTCGCCCGCGACTTCGTGACCCGCGAGGTCGCCCCGCACGCCGCGGAGTGGGACCGCGCCGAGAGCGTCGACCGGGCGATCGTGGGGAAGCTCGGAGCGCTCGGCTTCCTCGGCCTGACGATCCCCGAGGAGTACGGCGGCAGCGGCGGCGACCACCTCGCCTACTGCCTGGTCACCGAGGAACTCGGCCGCGGCGACTCCTCGGTGCGCGGCATCGTCTCCGTCTCGCTCGGGCTGGTCGCCAAGACGATCGCCGCGTGGGGGAGCGAGGAGCAGAAGCGGGCGTGGCTGCCGCGCCTGGCCTCGGGCGACGCGATCGGCTGCTTCGGCCTCACCGAGCCCGGCACCGGCTCCGACGCCGGAAACCTGAGCACGCGCGCGGTCCGCGACGGCGACGGTTACGTCGTCAACGGCACCAAGACGTTCATCACCAACGGCACCTGGGCCGATGTCGTCCTCCTCTTCGCCCGCTCCACCGACGCCCCCGGGCACAAGGGCGTCTCCGCCTTCCTCGTCCCCACCGACACCCCCGGTCTCACCCGGCGCACCATCCACGGCAAGCTCGGTCTGCGCGGCCAGGCCACTGCCGAACTCGTCCTCCAGGACGTCCGCGTCCCCGCCTCCGCGATGCTGGGGCCCGAGGGCAAGGGCTTCTCGGCCGCCCTGTCGGCGCTGGCCAAGGGCCGGATGTCGGTCGCGGCCGGCTGTGTGGGCATCGCGCAGGCGGCCCTGGACGCGGCCCTGTCGTACGCGGGAGAGCGTGAGCAGTTCGGCAGGACCATCGCCCACCACCAGCTCGTCCAGGAACTCATCACCGACATCGCGGTCGACGTCGACGCCGCCCGCCTGCTCACCTGGCGCGTCGCCGACCTGATCGACCGGGGCGAGCCCTTCGCCACCGCCGCGTCCCAGGCCAAGCTCTTCGCCTCCGAGGCCGCCGTGCGCGCCGCGAACAACGCCCTCCAGGTGTACGGCGGTTACGGCTACATCGACGAGTACCCGGTGGGCAAGCTGCTGCGCGACGCCCGTGTGATGACCCTCTACGAAGGCACCAGCCAGATCCAGAAGCTGCTCATCGGCCGTGCGCTGACCGGGGTCTCGGCCTTCTGAGCGCACCGGGCGGCCCTCTGAGTACGTTTCTGAGTACGCGTACGGATGGCCGCCCCGAGTGACCCGCGCCACCCTTGCCGCATGAGCGATACACAGGTCAAGCAGCAGAACACCGGGGCCTACTACGGCCAGGCCGTCGCGTCGTTCGTCGTGGCCGTCTCCGCGACCGCCGTCGGCATCTTCTCCCTCGAGGCCAGCGGCTGGGTGCGCGCCTTCCTCGCCATCGCCGTCCTCTACCTCACCACCTCCTGCTTCACCCTCGCCAAGGTGATCCGCGACAAGCAGGAGGCCGGGCAGCTCGTCAGCCGGGTCGACCAGGCGCGGCTGGAGAAGATCCTCGCCGAGCACGACCCCTTCCAGAAGCTCTGAGACACCCTCGGACCCGCCGCGCTAAGCGCTTGCTCAGTGCTGCGCGGTATGGTGTGCGTCCTGCTGTACGGACGGGAGAGGGGTGCGCGATGAGCACGGCGCAGGACGCGGAGGGCGCCGCCGAGGGCGGGACCGGCGAGGCGGCCGCCTGGGGAGAGGTCGCCCCGGAGGCCGCCAGGAGGCTGCTCGTCGCCGCCGTCGGGGCCTTCGCCGAGCGCGGCTACCACGCCACCACCACCCGTGACATCGCGGGCCGCGCGGGCATGAGCCCGGCCGCGCTCTACATCCACTACAAGACCAAGGAAGAGCTGCTCCACCGGATCAGCCGCATCGGCCACGACAGGGCCCTGCGCATCCTGGAGACCGCCGCCGACGGCGACGGCAGCGCGGCCGAACGGCTCGCGGACGCCGTCGTGACCTTCGTGCGGTGGCATGCCGCGCACCACACCACCGCCCGCGTCGTGCAGTACGAACTGGAAGCCCTCGGCGAGGAGCACCGCGCGGAGATCGTGGAACTGCGCCGCCGCAGCGACGCGGCGGTGCGGCGCATCATCAACGACGGGGTGAAGGCGGGGGAGTTCGACGTCCCCGACGTGCCGGGCACCACGCTCGCCGTGCTGTCGCTGTGCATCGACGTCGCCCGCTGGTTCAACGCCGAGGGGCGGCGCACCCCCGACGAGGTCGGCGCGCTCTACGCCGACCTCGTGCTGCGGATGGTGGCCGCGGGCTCGTAGGCGGGGCCCGGAAGCGCCCGCGGGCTCGTGGGGCGGCCCGGCAGCGCGTGGGCGGGCGCCCCAGCGGTGCGAGGACGACCCGGAGTGCGCGGGCCGGGCCCGGCAGCGCGTGGGCCGGGCTCAGAAGTAGTAGCGCGAGATCGACTCGGCCACGCACGCCGGCTTCGCGCCGCCCTCGATCTCCACCGTCACCTTCGCCGTCACCTGCACCCCGCCGCCCGCCTCGGACACGTCGGTCAGCACCGCCGTGGCGCGCAGCCGCGAGCCCACCGGCACCGGCGACGGGAAACGGACCTTGCCGGTGCCGTAGTTGATGCCCATCTTCATGCCCTCGACCCGCAGCACCTGCGGCACGAACAGCGGCAGCAGCGACAGCGTCAGATAACCGTGCGCGATGGTCTTCCCGAACGGCCCCCCGGCCGCGCGCTCGGGGTCCACGTGAATCCACTGGTGGTCGCCCGTCGCGTCGGCGAACAGGTCGATCCGCTTCTGGTCGATCTCCAGCCACTCGCTGTGCCCCAACTGCTCGCCGACCCCGGCGCGCAGCTCCTCGGCGGACGTGAAGATCCTCGGCTCGGTCATCCCTGCTCCCTCGCTGCCCACGCGTTTGATCAAGCGTTTGCTCAGCATGATCGGACCCCCACGTCCCTGTCAACGGACGTCCATTAGGGTTCACCGGGTGCCGCAGATTCCAGTGAAGATCCACGAGCTCACGGTCGGCCAGTTGTCCGCGCGCAGCGGCGCCGCCGTGTCCGCCCTGCACTTCTACGAGGCCAAGGGCCTGATCAGCAGCCGCCGCACCTCCGGCAACCAACGCCGGTACACGCGCGACGCGTTGCGCCGGGTCGCCTTCGTGCGCGCCGCCCAGCGGGTCGGCATCCCGCTGGCCACCATCCGCGACGCGCTGGCCGGACTTCCGGAGGAGCGCACCCCCACCCGCGAGGACTGGGCCCGCCTCTCGGAGAACTGGCGCGCCGAACTCGACGCCCGCATCCAGCAGTTGGGCAGGCTGCGCGACCACCTCACCGACTGCATCGGCTGCGGCTGCCTGTCGCTGGAGACCTGCGTGCTGTCCAACCCGGACGACGTCATCGGCGAACAGATCTCCGGCTCGCGCCTGATGGGGGAGAAGAAGCGGGGCTGAGCCCGCCGCGCCGCCCTCCGCCGGGCCCGGCCGCCCGGACGCGCGTCAGCAGTCCTTGCCCGGCCACCGGATGCTGCGGGCGGCGCTCACCAGTTGGGCGTTGGACTCCGCGTGCCGTCCGTCCGGGAGCAGCAGCGTGTCCTCCAGCCCGATGCGGGTGGCGAGACCCAGGCGTCTGGCGAGGGCGAGCACCGGCCAGGCCCCGCCGTCCTCCCCGTGCAGCAGCATCGGCGCTCCGCGCACCTCGCCCCGGTCGCCGACCGCGCCCCGCCGCGAGAGGTCGGCCAGGAACTGGAGCGCGGAGTCCTCGGCGGTGAGCGGATCGGGGTCGGTCACCTCCACCAGCACCCGCAACGACCGCTTCGCCAGCGGGGAGTCCAGGAAGCGGTCCACGCCGTCGGTGCCGGACCACAGCCCGGACTCCACCGCCACCCCGCGCGCGAGCAGCGCCTCGGCGACCTCCTCCGCGCCCGGCTCGTGCCAGTTCACCGAGGCGTGGTCGGGCAGCACCGTCCAGGACGCGATGCGCTCGACCCGGCGCCGCGGCTCGGGCTCCGTCCAGGCGCCGGTCGTCACGCCCACGGGGACGTCCACCGCGTCCCGTATCGCCGTCAGCGTGCTCGCCAGGAAGCGGGGCGACAGCGTGTCGTCGCCGCACGGTGTCTTGGGGTGCACGTGCACCTCACAGGCCCCGGCGGCCACCGCGGCGGCGGCGGACCGGGCCATGGCGTCCGGCGACACGGGAACGGCGGCACCGTCGCCGGGACCGCGCTGACCGTTCACACAGACCTGAATCAAGGGTTCGACCATGCATTCGATGGTGACACCCGCCACTGACATTCAGCCATGCTCAGAGCATTCGCCCTGTCGCCGCGCGGAAACCCCCACGGACCGCCCTGTCACGAACACGGGGGACCCGCGTCCACACCGGGCTCCCTGTCACGAACCCGGGGGACCCCGCCGGCCGCGGACGCCCGGTGCTTCCCGCCGCGGACACGGGGGGCGCGGCGCCCCGGGCGGTGCCTGCGCCGCGCCCCGCGTGCTCACGCCACGGACGCCAGTTCCCTGCGCCGCGCCCGCTTCGCCCGGGACAGCGCCTCGGGCGTCAGGACGGGCTGCGGGACCAGGATTCCGCATCCCGTGCAGACCGGTCCGAACCACGGCTCGTGGACCAGGTCCTGCCGCCACACGATCCGGCTCGACGCGCACACCGGACAGTGCTCCCCCGGCTCCGACTCCAGGGCGGAGATCAACCCGCGCAGCACCTCCGCCAGGGAGGCCGCCGGATGGGCCGCCGGATCGTCGCACCACGCGACACCGAACCCGCCCCAGGTCCGCCGGTGCCAGTCGTCGAAGGAGCCCGGCCGCCGCAGCCCGTCGTGCTTCTCGCGCTTGCGGCGCTCGGCGAACTCCACCTCGTACGCGAGCCAGACGGCCCGCGCCTCCTCCAGTTCCTCCAGCGCGGCCACCAGCCGCGCCGGATCGGGCGCCCTGTCCTCGGGACCGAACCCGTGCCGGGAGCACAGGTGGTCCCAGGTCGCCCGGTGCCCGTACGGGGCGAACCGCTCCAGACACTTGCGCAGCGAATAGCGCCGCAACGCAAGATCACACCTCGGATCACGGACCTGTCTCGCGAGACTCCGAAAACCGGCCATCGCACTGCCACCTCCGTCGCTGGTACTTCGGCGTCGATGAATGGACGTACGGGTGCCCGTTTCGGCTCCATTGAAAATCCGATGAGCCCCATCAGGGATCAATTGATCCCGGTTCGCACGGATCTCTCCCTTCTCTGTCCACTCCTCCGTCACGCAAGGTCCACGCCTCCTTGCTCGAACGCCTCACTCGAACGAGTGAAGAGCGGCGGAAACTGAGGGGCTCTCACCTCCCTCGGCTCCCTCGGTCGCCGGTGCGGTCACCGGCGCGGCCCTCGCGCGCACCGCCGTCACCGGTACAGCAGATGCTCCCGCCGGACCGCGCGGAACGCCGCCAGGTCCGTCTGCCAGGCCGCCACCACCTCGGCCGTCCCCGCCCCCGCGTCGATCATGGTCCGCACCCGGGTGCTGCCGGTGAGCTTGTCGATCCAGTTGTCCGGACGCCAGGCGAAGCCGCGCCAGCTCCGCTTCGCCGTCACCAGCAGGGCGATGCCGGTGCGCACCGGGTCGAAGGACCGCCGGTCGTGGACGTGGAGCTGGACACCGCCGACGGTCCTGCCCTGGAACTTCGAGAACGTCGGCGTGAAGTACGCCTCCCGGAACCGCACCCCGGGCAGCCGCTCCGCGTTCGCCGCCCGCGCCCAGCTCCGGTCCACGCCCTCCGCGCCCAGCAGCTCGAACGGGCGGGCCGTGCCCCGCCCCTCCGACAGGTTCGTCCCCTCGAAGAGGCAGGTGCCGGAGTACACCAACGCGGTGTCCGCCGTCGGCATGTTGGGGCTCGGCGGCACCCACGGCAGCCCCGTCGCGTCGAAGAAGTCGCCCCGCCGCCACCCCGACATCCGCACCACCTCCAGCGGCACCGGCTCCGCCAGGAACTCCGCGTTGAACAGCAGCGCCAGCTCCGCCACCGTCATGCCGTGCGCCTGCGCGATCGGCTCCCGCCCGACGAAGGTCGCGAACGCCCGGTCCAGCACCGGCCCGAGCGCCGCCCGCCCCGACACGGGGTTCGGCCGGTCCAGCACCACGAAACGCTTGCCGGCGAGCGCGGCGGCCGCCATGCAGTCGTACAGCGTCCAGATGTACGTGTAGAAGCGCGCCCCCGCGTCCTGGATGTCGAAGACGACCGTGTCCACGCCGGACGCCGTGAAGACGTCGGCCAGCGGCTGCCCGCTCTTCAGATACGTGTCGTACACCGGCAGTCCCGTCGCCGGGTCGTCGTGACGCCCCTCCGAGCCGCCCGCCTGCGCGGTGCCCCGGAAGCCGTGCTCGGGGCCGAACACGGCGGTCAGGTCCACCGCCGCGTCCGCGTGCATCACGTCGACGACGTGCCGCACGTCGGCGGTGACCCCGGTGGGGTTGGTGACGATGCCGACCTTGCGGCCACGCAGCAGCCGGTACCCGTCGGCCGCCAGCCGGACGAAACCGGTCCGCACCCGGGGCCCGCCGCCCGCCCGCGCCGCCGCCCGCGCCGGACCGCCCGCCGCGAGCACCCCCGCCGTGCCGCCGCCCGCCGCCAGCAGACCTCGTCTGGACAAGCTCATCCGTGCCACCTCCGCGCCCGGACGCCCGGCCTCGCACCGGGCGTCACCCCGAATGTCCCGCGCACCGCTGTGCCCCGCGGCACGTCCGCGCACGCTAGTCCCTCCGGAGGCCCCGCGGAACGCAGCGCGCTCCGGATCTCCCGCGTGCACCCCTTTCCCCCTCCATACCGACTGGTTAGTCTGCTGGGGACGTCGGCATCGAGAGGCAGGTCCCGGATGGATGCGGTACAGGGCGCGACGGTCGTGGTCACCGGAGCGGGAGGCGGCATCGGAGCCGCCCTGGCCCGGCGGTTCACGGCCGAGGGAGCCCGGGTCGTGGTCAACGACCTGGACGCGGACAAGGCGCGGGCGGTCGCCGCGGAGATCGGCGCGCTCGCCGTCCCCGGGGACGCGTCGGGGATCGTCGAGGAGGCCCGCGAGGCCCTGGGCGGGAGGATCGACGTCTACTGCGCCAACGCCGGCGTCGGCTGCGGCGGCGACCCGTTCGCCGAGGACCTGTGGGAGCTGGCCTGGGACGTCAACGTGATGGCGCACGTGCGCGCGGCCCGCGCGCTGATCCCCGAGTGGGTGGAGCGGGGGAGCGGCCGGTTCGTGTCGACGGTCTCGGCCGCCGGGCTGCTCACCATGATCGGCGCGGCGCCGTACAGCGTCAGCAAGCACGGGGCGCTCGCCTTCGCGGAGTGGCTGTCGCTCACGTACCGTCACCAGGGCGTCGCGGTCCACGCGATCTGCCCGCAGGGCGTGCGGACCGACCTGCTGGCCTCCGCCGGATCGGCGGGCGACCTGGTGCTCGCGCCCACCGCCATCGAGCCGGAGGACGTCGCGGACGCGCTCTTCGAGGGCATCGCGGCCGACCGCTTCCTGATCCTGCCGCACCCCGAGGTGGCCGACTACTACCGGGCCCGGGCGGGCGACACCGACCGCTGGCTCGCCGGGATGAACCAGCTCCAGCAGAAGTGGGAAGGGTCGGGACGGTGACCGGCGCCGCCGCGCGTCCACCTGCCCGCGCGAGGCGGTCGGCCTGCCGGAACCGCCCAGGACGGCGAGTGGGAAGATCGTCCGACGGGAACAGCGTTCCACGCACGAGTACGAGCACGAGTACGAGACAGCACGGGGCGCCCCGTACCAGACAGCACAGGACGTCCCGTACGCGACAGCACGAGACTTCTCACGCGCACAGGCAAGGCAGGTAGCGGCACATGGCCAGAACGACCGAACCCGGCGGCACTCCCGTTCCGCAGCGGCTGCTGGCCGCCGCCACCCGGCTCTTCGCGGAGCGCGGATACGACCGGACCTCGGTCCAGGAGATCGTGGAGGCGGCGGGCGTCACCAAGGGCGCCCTCTACCACTACTTCGGCTCCAAGGACGACCTGCTGCACGAGGTCTACGGCCGCGTCCTGCGCCTCCAGCAGGAACGCCTGGACGCCTTCGCCGACGCGGACGCCCCCGTCGAGCAGCGGCTGCGCGAGGCGGCGGCGGACGTCGTGGTCACCACCATCGAGAACCTCGACGACGCCTCGATCTTCTTCCGCTCGATGCACCACCTGAGCCCGGAGAAGAACAAGCAGGTCCGCGCCGAACGCCGCCGCTACCACGAACGCTTCCGGGCCCTGGTGGAGGAGGGGCAGCACACCGGCGTCTTCTCCACCGCCACCCCCGCCGACCTGGTGGTGGACTACCACTTCGGCTCCGTGCACCACCTCTCCACGTGGTACCGCCCCGACGGCCCGCTGACCCCCCAGCAGGTCGCCGACCACCTGGCGGACCTCCTGCTGCGGGCCCTGCGCCCCTGAGGGGGCGCGGCGTCAGCCGAGCGGGAGGACCTTCCGGCCCCAGGTCTCGTTCGTGACCGTCGCGAACGACGTGTACCAGGCGCACACCGCGCACACCAGGCCCAGCCAGCCGCCGACGTGCCCCAGCGTCACGTTCTGCGCCAGGTCCCCGAGCGCCAGGAACAGGAAGGTCAGGGTCAGGGTGACGAAGACGGCCCGGTGCGCGAGGTCCAGCTTCAGCGCCGCCACCGTCATGTACAGCGTGAAGACGAACCACGCGATCAGGAACAGTCCCGTCGCCAGGTGCGCGTCCTCCTTCGGCAGCCCCGGCACGACGAACTTCACGTAACCGGCGAACGCCATCCAGAAGGCCCCGTACGACACGAACGCCGTCGCCCCGAAGGTGTTCCCGCGCCGGAACTCGAACAGCCCGGCCGCGAACTGCGCCAGCCCGCCGTAGAACAGCGCCAGCGGCAGTACCACCGCGCTCAGGGCGGTGTTCGAGACCAGGCCCGAGTTGAACACGCTGAGCACGAACGTGGTCAGCGCGAACGCGGCCAGCCCGAGCGGACCGGGGTTGGCGACCGTGACGGCCGCGGGGGCGGCGGGGGTGGTCACGGGGACGGCGGGAGCCGCGGGGGCATGAGACATGGGACGGAACCTTCGCGTGGACGACCTCGCGGAAGGCTTCAGATGCGAGGCCGAACGAGGAATGAGCCATCGAATTTACCGGTCGATTCGGGCTCAAACCGACGAAAAGCGGCCCCTGTGGCCGGGATCTCAGTCCCGCCCCGCAGGGGCCGCCCGACCCTGCCGCCGCGCCACAGGTCCTCGCACGCGACCCGGGCCAAGGAACCCCGGCGGGCCCCGGTCGGCCGGGGACCGGCCGAGGAACCCCGCTCGGCGGCCCCCGGCGCGGAGCCCTACAGGTACTTCTTCAGCTCCCGCCGCGCCAGCGACCTCTGGTGGACCTCGTCCGGCCCGTCCGCCAGCCGCAGGGTCCGCGCCGCCGCCCACAGCTCCGCCAGCGGGAAGTCCTGGCTGACGCCCCCGGCCCCGTACAGCTGCACCGCGTCGTCGATGATCCGGAGCACCGCACGCGGCGTCGCGATCTTGATCGCCTGGATCTCGGTGTGCGCGCCCCGGTTGCCGACCGTGTCCATCAGCCAGGCGGTCTTCAGCACCAGCAGCCGCAGTTGCTCGACGCTCACCCGCGCGTCCGCGATCCAGTTCTGCACGACGCCCTGCTGTGCCAACGGCTTGCCGAAGGCGGAACGGGCCACCGCCCGGCGGCACATCAGCTCGACGGCCCGCTCGGCCATGCCGATCAGGCGCATGCAGTGGTGGATGCGCCCCGGGCCCAGCCGCGCCTGCGCGATCGCGAAGCCGCCGCCCTCCTCGCCGACCAGGTTCGCGGCGGGCACCCGTACGCCGTCGAAGACGACCTCCGCATGACCCCCGTGGGAGTGGTCCTCGTACCCGTACACCTGCATCGCCCGGCGGACCTCGACGCCCGGGGCGTCGCGCGGCACCAGGACCATCGACTGCTGACGGCGTACGTCGGCGCCGTCCGGGTCGGTCTTGCCCATCACGACGAAGACCGCGCAGTCGGGGTTCATCGCCCCGGAGATGTACCACTTGCGCCCGGTGACGACGTACTCGTCCCCGTCCCGCTCGATCCGCGTCTCGATGTTCGTCGCGTCCGACGACGCCACCTCGGGCTCCGTCATCGCGAAGGCCGACCGGATCTCCCCGGCCAGCAGCGGCTCCAGCCACTGCTTCTTCTGCCGTTCGGTGGCGAACTGCGCCAGCAGCTCCATGTTCCCCGTGTCGGGCGCCGCGCAGTTCAGGGCCGTCGGCGCCAACTGCGGCGAGCGGCCGGTGATCTCGGCGAGCGGCGCGTACTGGAGATTGCTCAGCCCGGCCCCGTACCGCGCGTCCGGCAGGAAGAGGTTCCAGAGCCCCTGCCGCCGCGCCTCGGCCTTCAGCTCCGCCACCACCGCGGGGGTGTCCCAGGGCGAGTCGAGCCGCGCCCGCTGTTCGTGGGCCACCGCCTCCGCCGGGTACACGTGCTCGTCCATGAAGGCGAGCAGCCTGCCGCGCAGCTCCTCGGTCCGTGCGTCGTACGCGAAGTCCATGAATTCCTCAGCCCTTCCGCAGGGTCGACAGGCCGTGCTGGATGAAGACGGGGACGAGTTCGCCGATCCGGTCGAAACCGGCGCCGACCGTCTGCCCGAGCGTGTAGCGGCAGTGGATGCCTTCGAGGATCACCGCGAGCTTGAACCAGGCGAACGCCGTGTACCAGTGCACCGCCGACACGTCCCGGCCGGACGCGGCCGCGTAGCGCGCGACGATCTCGTCGGTCGTCGGGTGCCCGGCCGCCGAGGCGGTGGTGGAGACGGGGGAGCCGGGAATGCCCAGCTCCGTCCCGTACATCACCAGCAGTCCCAGATCCGTCAACGGGTCGCCCAGTGTGGACATCTCCCAGTCGAGGACCGCCCGGATCTCGTCGTCGGGACCGCCGATGAGGACGTTGTCGAGCCGGTAGTCGCCGTGCACGACGGTGGGTGCGGGGGAGTCGGGCAGCTCGCGCCCGAGCGCGGCGTGCAGTTCGTCGATGCCGGGCAGGTCGCGGTTGCGGGAGGCGTCCAACTGCTTCTCCCAGCGCCGCAGTTGCCGGTCGAGGAAGCCCTCGGGCCGGCCGAAGTCACCGAGCCCGACCGCACCGGGGTCCACGGCGTGCAGCTCCACCAGGGTGTCCACCAGACGGAGCACGGCGGCGTGCGTCCGCGCGGGGCCCAGGGACGCCAGCTCTTCCGCGGTCCGGAACGGCGTGCCCGCCACGAACTCCATCACGTAGAACGGCGCCCCGAGCACCTCCTCGTCCTCGCACAGCAGCACCGGCGCCGGTACGGGCACACGCGTCGGATGGAGCCCGCTGATCACCCGGAACTCGCGCTTCATGTCGTGCGCCGTCGCCAGTACGTGGCCGAGCGGCGGCCGGCGCACCACCCAGCGGGCCCGCCCGTCCGTGACGTCGTACGTCAGGTTGGAGCGCCCTCCCTCGATCAGCCGCGCGGTCAACGGGCCACCGGCCAGCCCGGGCCGCTCCCGGTCCAGGTACGCACGCAGCCGCACTGGGTCGAGGCCCGGGGGGCCGGGGGGAACGGTGCTCATGGGAGGTACCTCCAGCGCGTGCGGCGATCGGTCCCGCCCATGATGCCGACCAGTCGGTATGCCGTCTACCCCCGCCCCCGCCTCGCCCTCACCGGCCGCGCGCCCCCGCCCCCGCCTCGCCCTCACCGGCCGCGCGCCACCGCCCCGGCTGCGCGCCGCACCCCGCCCCGGCGCACGCGCCGCCCCGGCCCCGCCCTCGACGCTCACCACACCACCGCCACCCCGAACCCCGCCAGCGCCACCCCGCACCCCACCACCGCCCACGCCCGCCCCACCCCCAGCCCCACCGGCCGCGCCTCCCCCAACTCCCGCATCCGCCCCTGCGCGACCACCAGGAACCCGATCCAGACCAACGCGCTCAGCGCCGCCCCGAGCAGCCCCGCCCCCGTCGCCCCGTCCCGCACCGCCTGCTTCGCCGCCAGCACCGCCACCACCGTCGCCGACAGCGTCGTCCGCCGCCACGCCAGCCGTGTCCGCTCCGGCTGGAGCCCCGGATCCCGCGCTGCCCCGCCCGGCGACGACGCGCTCACCCCGCCCACCCGAACACCACGACCACCACCATCGCCACCGCGACCACCCCCACCAGCAGGCTCAGCACCGTCGGGAAGCGCGTCACCGGCAGGTCCTCGCCCCGCCGCATCGCCCGCTCGCACCGCACCCAGTGGTTCACCGCCCGCAGCGCGCACAGCGCCCCCGCCCCCAGCAGGGCGAGGGCGAGCCCGACCCGCACCCCCCACCGCAGGTCCGGCAGGAACTGGTCCACCGCGAACCCGGCCCCCACCAGCGCCAGCGCCGTCCGTACCCAGGCCAGGAAGGTCCGCTCATTGGCCAGCGAGAACCGGTAGTCGGGCGTCTCGCCCTCCTCCTGCACCCGCCGCGGCGCCACCCACAGCCGCAACCCGTCCCTCAGCCCGTCCTTCGGACCGCCCCGAGGCCCGCTCACCGGCGCGCGAGGAGTTCGTACGCGGCCAGCCCGTCCGGCACCCACTCCCAGCCGTCGGCGCCCCCGCCGGTCCGCCGGGCCAGCTCCTCCTCCGTCAGGAAGGCGTACCAGGCGACCTCCTCGGCCTGCGGCTCCACCGGCAGCTCGCACCGCACGTCGTACACGGCGCTCCACCAGCTCTGCCCGTCGGCGCCCTCGTACAGGAACTTCGTCAGCGGCACGGGCTGCGCGAGCCCGGACACCCCGAGCTCCTCCTGCGCCTCGCGCAGCGCCGCCGCGTCGTAGGACTCGCCCGCGCCCACCACACCGCCCACGAACATGTCGTACAGCGACGGATAGACCAGCTTCGTGGCCGTCCTGCGGTGCACGAAGATCCGGCCGTCGGCGTCCCGCACCCGGACGAAGGTGCAGCGATGGCGCAGGCCCCGCGCGTACACCTCACCGCGCGGGGCCTGCCCGACGACCTCGTCGCGTTCGTCGACGACGTCCAGGATCTCTTCACTGGGGTTCATGGACCCCATCCAACAACAAGCAGTGGATCACTGACCCATGACGTACTTCACGGTCGGACCGGTCGTCCAGCCGCCGTCCACCGCCAGCTCCGCGCCCGTGACGTAGGACGCCGCGTCCGACAGCAGGAAGACGACCGCGCCCGCGATCTCGTCCGCCTCACCCACCCGGCCCATCGGCGTGTTCGGGTAGTTGCCCTCGCCCTGCCGGATGCCGACGGAGGCCGTCATCGGGGTGTACGTCATGCCCGGGTGCACCGAGTTCACACGGATCCTCTGGGTGCCCAGCTCCACGGCGCCGATCTTCGTCAGGCCGCGCACACCCCACTTGGACGCGCCGTACCCGGCGGTCAGCGCCAGGCCCATCAGGCCGGCCGCGGAGGAGATGTTGACGATCGAGCCGCCGCCGCTGTCCCGCATCGCCGGGATGACGGCCTTCATGCCGATGAAGACACCGGTCAGGTTGATGTCGAGGACCTTGCGGAAGTGCTCGACCGACTCGTCCGCGAGG
Organism: Streptomyces sp. NPDC088745; assembly: GCF_044751045.1. NCBI lineage: Bacteria > Bacillati > Actinomycetota > Actinomycetes > Kitasatosporales > Streptomycetaceae > Streptomyces > Streptomyces sp. NPDC088745. The sequence continues at coordinate 325,099 of NZ_JBIVLB010000007.1, read as the reverse complement.
AACTGGCCGGTGGATATCCCCGCGTTGTTCACCAGGCCGTCGATGCCGCCGAACTCGGCGACCGCGTACGCCGCCACCCGCGCCCAGTCCTCCTCGCTCGTCACGTCGTGGTGCTGGAACCGGGCCCGCTCGCCCAGCTCGGCAGCGGTCGCCGCGCCCTCCTCGTCGAGCACGTCGGTGATCACGACGTTCGCGCCCGCGGCGACGGCCTGCCGGGCGGCCGCCGCGCCCAGGCCCCGGGCGCCGCCGGTGATGACGACGGTCTTGCCGGTGAGGTCGTTGTTGCCCATGGTGTGTTCTTCTCTCACGAGTGTGCGGTTCAGGAGTGTTCCGGTACGTGGGTGTGGGGCGCCCGGAGCAGGGCCGTCGTCGTCTCCACGAGGTCGGCGAGGAACACGTTCACCGAGGTCAGCGGCTTCCGGTCGGTCAGCAGTTGGCGGGCCCGGTCGGCGAGGGCCGCTCCGACGAGCGTGAGGGCCAGGTCCAGGCGCTCCAGCCGCAGCGGCTCGGGCAGCCCGTCGCGTACGAGCGCGGCCTCGATCCGTTCGATCAGCCGCCAGTACGCGGTGCCCGCCAGCGTCGGGTGCGGGGTCCTGGTGCGCACCCCGCTCTCGTGACTGAGCTGCGCCGAGATCCGCAGACAGCGCAGCCCGCGCGGGTCGGCCAGCTCGGAGGCCTCCGCCGCGACGAGCGCGGTCAGCAGGTCCCGTACGGGAGCGGCTTCGGGAACCTGCGCCAGCAGCGGCGCGAGCACCTGCTCGGTGCGCGCCTGCCGGCCGGCCATGACGGCGTCCAGGAGCCCGGCGCGCGAGCCGAAGTGGTACTGCACGGCCGACGGGTTCGCCTGCCCGGCCCGCTGCACCACGTCCCGCAGTTGCGCGCCGTCCACGCCCTGCGCGGCGAAGACCTCCTCTGCCGCGCGGACGAGCTTCTCGCGGGTCTCGGGTCCTGATGTCCTTGCCATGCGACCACTGTAATACTGGCCATTATTAAATGGCAATGCCGGACATCAATCGATCAATGTCCGGCATCAAACGGGCCGGCCGAGGGTGCGGGTGCGGCGCGGAGGGGAAGCGGGCGCGGGCCGGCCGTCCGCTCGGCGGCCGGCCGACACCTTCTGGGCGGCTGCCGTGCCCATCGCCTCGGCCGCCCCGCCCGGCATCGCCGGACGCCGGTTCGGCAGCGCCGTGCCCGCGGCCAGGAAGCGTACGGCCGAACGGTTGACTAGTTACTGTCGCGTACCGAAGATCGGGCCATGGATGCCAAGGGGAACGACGCCACCGGCCAGGACGTCACGGGCGGCTCGGGCGAGGCGGGCGGTGCCGGCCGTGCGGGCGACGCCGGTGGCCCGGGCCGCCCGGGCGACCCGCACCGCGCCGGTTACGACGCGGACGTCATCGTCATCGGCGCGGGCCTCGCCGGTCTCGTCGCCACCGCCGAACTGGTGGACGCCGGCCGCACGGTGATCCTCCTGGACCAGGAGCCCGAGCAGTCCATCGGCGGCCAGGCGCACTGGTCCTTCGGCGGTCTCTTCCTCGTCGACTCGCCCGAGCAGCGCCGGATGCGCGTCAAGGACAGCCGCGACCTCGCCCTCCAGGACTGGCTGGGCACCGCGGGCTTCGACCGCGCGGAGGACGCCTGGCCCCGCAAGTGGGCCGAGGCGTACGTCGACTTCGCGGCGGGGGAGAAGCGCTCCTGGCTGCACCAGCAGGGCGTCCGCTTCTTCCCGGTGGTCGGCTGGGCGGAGCGCGGCGGCTACGACGCGAACGGCCACGGCAACTCCGTGCCCCGCTTCCACATCACCTGGGGCACCGGCCCCGGTCTCGTCGCCCCCTTCGAGCGCAAGGTCCGCGAGGGCGTCGCCCGGGGGCTCGTGACCTTCCGCTTCCGGCACCGGGTGACGGGCCTGGCCCGTACCGGGGGAGCGGTCGACACCGTCACCGGGGAGGTCCTGGAGGCGTCCTCCGCCGAGCGCGGCACGGCCAGCTCCCGCACCGTCACCGGTGACTTCTCGCTGCGCGCCCAGGCGGTGATCGTCACCTCCGGCGGCATCGGCGGCAACCACGACCTGGTCCGCGCCCAGTGGCCCGAGCGCCTGGGCGCCCCGCCCGAGCACCTGCTCTCCGGCGTTCCCGCGCACGTCGACGGCCTGATGCTCGGCATCACGGAGGCAGCCGGGGCCAGCCACATCAACCGCGACCGGATGTGGCACTACACCGAGGGCATCCAGAACTGGAACCCGATCTGGGCCAAGCACGGCATCCGCATCCTGCCGGGCCCCTCCTCCCTGTGGCTGGACGCGCGCGGCAAGCGGCTGCCCGTCCCCCTCTTCCCGGGCTTCGACACGCTCGGCACGCTCGACCACATCATGAAGACCGGCTACGACTACACCTGGTTCGTGCTCGACCAGAAGATCATCGGCAAGGAGTTCGCCCTCTCCGGCTCCGAGCAGAACCCCGACCTGACGGGCAAGTCCGTGCGCGGCGTCCTCGACCGGGCCAGGGCCGCCGTCCCCGCCCCGGTCAAGGCGTTCATGGACCACGGCGCCGACTTCGTCGTCGAGAAGGACCTCGCCTCCCTGGTGCGCGGCATGAACGCCCTCACCAAGGAACCCCTCATCGACGAGGCCGACCTGCGCCGCCAACTCGTCGCCCGCGACCGCGAGATGGCCAACCCCTTCACCAAGGACCTCCAGGTCACGGCGATCCACGGGGCGCGCAAGTACCTCGGCGATAAGCTCATCCGCACGGCCGCCCCGCACCGCGTCCTGGACCCGAAGGCGGGCCCGCTGATCGCGGTACGTCTGCACATCCTGACCCGCAAGTCCCTCGGCGGCCTGGAGACCGACCTCTCCTCCCGCGTCCTGACCCCGGACGGCACTCCGCTGCCCGGCGTGTACGCGGCGGGCGAGGCGGCGGGGTTCGGCGGCGGCGGCGTCCACGGCTACCGCTCGCTGGAGGGCACGTTCCTCGGCGGCTGCATCTTCTCCGGGCGGGCGGCGGGACGGGCGGCGGCCCGCGAGGTCGTGTAACCCTGGGGGCGTGCCCGCCCCTCGGCGCCGGGGGCGGCCGGTCCCGTCCCGTCCGGGCCCGCCCGCTCCCTAGCCGCCCAGCACCTCCACCACCCGGAACCTCTCCGCCACCACCATCGTGTCGTCGTCCACGACGAAGTCCGGGTCCCCCAGGGCCTCCCGCATCTCCTCGCCGTGCCAGAACGCCTCGTGCCCCGCCCGCCACTCGGCCACCGACGTGTGCCCCTCACCCTCGTCCAGCGCGTGCTGGAGGTCCACGTCGCCCAGCCTCAGCACCCGCACCTCCGTGATCTCCAGCACCGCCACCTCCCGCCCCGCCGAGTCGATCAGTGCCGAGCGCTCGCCCACCGGCGGCAGTTCCTCGTCCTCCGCCTCGAACTCGCACAGCAGGCCCGTCGTCGACACCTTCCGGCCCGCGAGCACCGCCGCCACCAACTGGTCCCGCAGCGGCCCCGGCATGGCCAGCAGGTACGGCGGGAGCGGCGCGCGGACGCCGGCGGCACCGGCGGAATTCTGATGGTCGTCCATGCGCCCAGACTAGCCACGGCGACCGTGCGACGAGCCCCGGGCCTGGCCCGATGTCACCGACCGTCACCCCAACCGCCCTGCCGTCGCCGCCAGTTCGACATCGACCCGACATGATCCGGCTTGACGCGGAGCAACCCCTACCGCTTTGCTGTGCGTGATCAAAGGCTCACTTGTCGCGCGTCGTGGAGGTACCCCGCGGATGGCCCCTCCTCCGCCCCTTCTCCGCCGCCGTCGCGGCGAACAGCCGCCCGACCCTGCCCTCGACGACACCGAACTCATCGAAGCGCGCGAGCAGTTGGGTCAGGGCAGATGGACCCGGGTGCGCTCCCTCCTCGCCCGTACCGGCGACGACTGGGACCGCCGCGGCCACCGCCTCCTCGTCCTCGCCGCCCCCAAGGGCACCCTGGCCTGGGCGAAGGACTGGCTCATCGCCGAGCCCGAGAGCGCCGACGCCGCAGCCCTGCTGGCCTGTGCCGAAACCCAGGCCGCCCTGCTCGGCAAGGGCTGCCCCGACCGCGCCCGGCAGTCCTGCCGCAAGGCCGCCGGGCTGGTCCCCGAAGACCCCACGCCCTGGCTCGCCCAGCTCCTCCTCGCCCGCCACCTCGGCACCGAGGACGAGGTCACCCAGCTCTACGACCAGGTCAGACTGCGCCACCCCGACCACCACCACGCCCACCACCTGATCATCGCCCGCCTCGCCGAGCGCCGCCCCGACATAGGGCAGGACCCCCTCCACGAGGTGTACGACTTCGCCGCCTGGGCCGCCGAACAGGCCCCCGCCGACTCCCCGCTGGCCGTGCTGCCCGTGATCGCGCACGCCGAGCGCTACCGCGCGCTCGCCGTCGCCGGGCAGATCCCGGCGGAGCCGGAGCTGTCGGGGCACTGGTCGGGCCGCCGCGCCCGGCAGGCCATGAAGGCGGCCTTCGACTGGTGGCTGGAGTGGGAGCGCGAGGACCACCCCCGCTCCCGCGTCGACCTCAACTACCTGGCCCACGCGAAGTTCTGCGAGGGCCGCCACGCCGAGGCCGCCGCCCTGTTCCACCGGATCGGCCCGCACCGTACGGCCGCCCCGTGGTCCTACCCCGACCGGGACCCCTACCAGGCCTTCCGCGCCGCGCGCGGCGTCGTACTCGGAGACGCCTGACCCACCAGACGCACGTCCAGCACCACCGCACCCCCTCCACCCGCCTACCCCGAAGGGAAGACCCCGCGATGGCCACGGGCAGTTCACCCACCCGCACGACCCGAGAGACCGCCAGCGGCGACGCCGGAATCAACACCTACAAGGGCGAGGAGGGCGCCCTGCGCGCCGGCCGCCTCGGCACCCTCGGCCTCCTGCTGTCCGTCCTCGCCGCCAGCGCGCCCCTCATGGTCGTCGCCGGTGTCATGCCCACGATCTTCGGCGTGATGGGCGTGGTCGGCCAGCCGCTGCTCTTCCTGATCCTCGGCGCGGTACTCCTGCTCTTCAGCGTCGGGTACGCCGAGATGAGCCGCCACGTCCACAACGCCGGCGCGTTCTACGCCTACATAGCCCGCGGCCTCGGCGCCACCGCCGGCGCCGGAGCCTCCCTGGTCGCCCTCGTCGCGTACAGCGCGATGCAGGTCGGCATCTTCGGCATCCTCGGCTTCGAGCTCTCCGGCATCTTCGCCACCTACCTCGGCCTCAAGGTCTCCTGGTGGGTCTTCGCCGTGGTCTGCGTCCTCCTCATCGGCTTCCTCGGCTGGCTGAAGATCGACCTCAACGCCAAGGTCCTCGGCGTGCTCCTGCTCATCGAGTGCCTGCTCGTCGTCGTCTTCGACATCGCCGCCGTGGCCGAGCCCGCCAAGGCCACCGGCCTGTCCTTCGCGGCCTTCGACCCGTCCACCCTCACCGGCCCCGGCGTCGCGCTCGGCACCGCGCTCTGCTTCTCCATCGCCGCGTTCGTCGGCTTCGAGCAGGCCCCGGTGTACGCCGAGGAGACCCAGCGCCCGCACGTCATCGTCTCCCGGGTGATGTTCCTCGGCGTCGCCTACTCGGCGATCTTCCTGGCCCTCAGCTCCTGGGCCGTCAGCGTCGCCGCCGGACCCGACAAGGTCTCGAAGCTGGCCACCGACCAGGGGCCGGGCATGCTCTTCACCCTGGTCCAGGAACGCCTCGGCACCACCTTCACCGACGTCCTGCACATCCTCTTCGTCACCGGCATGTTCGCCGCGCTGCTCAGCTTCCACAACGTCGTAGCCCGCTACTCCTTCGCGATGGGCCGCGAAGGCCTCCTCCCGGCCGCCTTCGGCCGTACCAGCAAGACCAGCGGCGCCCCCGCCACCGGCTCCGTCCTCCAGTCCGTGATCTCCCTGATCGTGGTGCTGGCCTTCGCGCTCACCGACGACAAGCCGATCGACGACCCCACCACCCCCGTCCTCCACCTGTTCACCTGGATGGGCAACGTGGGCGCCCTCGGCGTGATCCTCCTCATGGCGGTCGCCTCGTTCGCCGTGATCGCCTTCTTCGTACGACGCGGGGCGGGCGCGGCCCAGAAGTGGCGGCTCCTGTGCTCCGGCCTCGCCGGAACCGCCCTGCTCGGCATCGCGGCCTACACGGTCAAGGACTTCGCCAAGCTGGTCGGCGCCGAGTCCGGCTCCGCGCTGACCTGGATCCTGCCCGCCGTCATCGGCGTCACCGCGCTCGGCGGCCTCGCCTACGGAGCCGTCCTCAAGGCCAGGAAGCCCGAGGTGCACGCCCGCATCGGACTGGGCAACGAGGCCTTCCAGCTCGACAAGGCCGCCGGCACGGCCCCGGGGACCACGGGCCGCTGAGCCCACCGGGGCGGGGGCGGCGGCCCGCACACCGCCGCCCCCGCCGCGTCCGCCCGTCATGACGAAAGTCTGACGTCCGCGCGCGAACCTTTGCGCCCGGGACCCGCGAGTGCTCGAATCGAGGGGTGACCCCCCCACCACCGGACCGGCCCGCCCCGTTGCCACGGCCCGCACCCGGACCGCCCGCCGAGCCCGCGTCGCCCCCGCCCGCGCCCGAGCCGTCCCGCGGCGCGCCCGTCGGCCGCCGCCTCGTCCTCGGCATGCTGGGCCTCGGCGCGGCGGGGGTGGCGGCTGCCCCGTACGTCCAGGAGGGCGTCGACTCCTTCCTCGGCGCGGCGGCGGGCAAGGACCCCACCGGCATCACCGGCCTCCTCCCGAACAGCAGCGGCTTCCGCTACTACTCGGTCGCCGACTCCGTCCCGAAGAAGACCCCCGCCACCTACCGCCTCGACATCGGCGGCCTGGTGGACCGCCCGGCCGCCTACACGCTGGCCCAGCTCCGCGCCCTGCCGCAGACCCGCGTCGTCCGCGACGTCCAGTGCGTCACCGGCTGGCGGGTCCCCGACACCCCCTTCGAAGGCGTACGCCTCTCCCACCTCCTGGACCTCGCCGGAGTCAAACCGGCCGGCCGGGCCCTGCGCTTCCTGTGCTTCGACGGCACGTACAGCGAGAGCCTCACCCTGGACCAGGTCCGCCGCGACGACGTACTGGTGGCCCTGAAGATGCAGGACAGGGACCTCCCGCACAGCCACGGCGGCCCGGTCCGCCTCTACGTCGCCCCCATGTACTTCTACAAGTCGGCGAAGTGGCTCTCCGGCATCAACGTCACCGACCGGGTGCTGCCCGGCTACTGGGAGGAGCTGGGCTATGACGTCGACGCCTGGGTCGGCAGGTCCAACGGACGCACCGACACCCCGACCGTCTGAACCCCACGCCCGCGTACGGCGCTTCACCCGTGCCGAACGCCTCGTCCACCGCGCGACCGCCACCCTGGCCCTGCTGTGCGTCGCCACCGCCGCCTGCCTCTACCTCCCCTCCCTCGCGGAACTGGTGGGCCGCCGCCACCTGGTGGTCACCGTCCACATCTGGACCGGCCTGCTGCTCCCGGCCCCCTACCTGCTGGGCCTGGCCTCGCGCGCGTTCCGGGCCGACCTCGCGCTGCTGGCGCGCTTCACCGCGTACGACAGGGAGTGGTTGCGCGCGGTGCGCGGACGCCGCGGCCACCGGCCGGCGGGCAAGTTCAACGCGGGCCAGAAGCTGTACGCGGGCTGGATCGCGGGCGCGGGGCTGGTGATGCTCGGCACCGGGCTGCTGATGTGGTTCACCGGCCTGGCGCCGCTGAGCTGGCGCACCGGGGCCACCTTCGTCCACGACTGGCTCGCCCTCGCCGCGGGCGTCGTGATCGCCGGGCACCTGTGGATGGCCCTGACCCACCCCGAAGCCCGCACCGGCATGCGCACCGGCACGGTCGACCGATCCTGGGCCGAGGACGAACACCCGCACTGGGACCCCTGAGCCCACGGGGCCCGGCAGCCCCCCGCCCACCGGCGCCCCTCCCGCCCACCGGCGCCCCTCCCGCCCACCGGCGGCCCCCCTACAACTCCCGCAGCGCCTTCACCGCCCGCTCCACGACCTCCTCCGGCGTCCCCTCCACGCCCACCGTCACCCCGTACTCGTCGCGCCCGAGCCCCTCCAGCGCCGCGAACTGCGAATCCAGCAGCGCCACCGGCATGAAGTGCCCCCTGCGCTCCCGCATCCGCGCCCCGATCAGCTCCCGCGACCCCTCCAGATGGACGAACGCCACTCCCGGCGCCGCCCCCCGCAGCCGGTCCCGGTACGCCCGCTTCAACGCCGAACAGGTCACCACACCGCCCGCCGCGCCCCGTTCCCGGGCCCAGGCCCCCACCCGGTCGAGCCAGGGGAGGCGGTCCGCGTCCGCCAGGGGCACCCCGGCGGCCATCTTCGAGACGTTCGCCGCCGGATGGAAGTCATCACCCTCCGCGTACGCGACGCCCATCCTTTCCGCCAGTAATGTCCCGATTGTGGTCTTCCCTGTACCCGCCACCCCCATGACCACTACCGCGTGTGAGAAATTCATCAGCGAGCCTCTTCCTGTCTGTTCACTCTTGACGCACCAGTAACAAGGTCCGAGCATTCTCCGCATGGTCTTGTCAGACAGCCGGACAACCCCCGGCGGAGTCCCCGCGGGCGGCGCCGCTGCCGACGGCGACCCCCTGCAAGGGCTTGTGCCCCGACGCGTCAGCGCCACCGACGTCGTCCTGGCGCAGTTGCGCGCCGCCATCGAGTCCGGCGAACTGGCCGTGGGCGACAAACTCCCCACGGAGGCGGAGATCGGCCGGCGCCACGACGTCAGCCGCTCCGTCGTCCGCGAGGCCCTGCGCACCCTCCAGGCCCTCGGCCTGACGGTCTCCCGCGCGGGCAAGGGCACCTACGTCCGCTCGTCCGGGCCGAACCCGGTCTTCGGCTCGTACTCGGCCCGTGACCTGCTGGAAGTACGCCGACATGTGGAGATCCCCGTGGCGGGGTACGCTGCTTCGCGCCGCACCCGGGACGACATCGACCAGCTGCTGAGGCTGGTCGAGAGCATGGAGCGCGAGACCGACCCCACCGCCTGGGTGGCGCTGGACTCCCTGTTCCACCTCACCGTCGCCGGAGCCTCGGGCAACCCCGTCTTCCAGAAGGTCATCGAAGAGATACGGGACGCCCTGGCGCGGCAGTCCAGCTTCCTCAACCAACTCGGAGACCGACGACGCCAGTCGGACGCCGAGCACCGGGCCCTGGTCGAAGCGATCGTCGAGGGGTCCGAGGGGGCAGCCGTGCACGCCATGGCCGCCCACCTCGAACGCGTCGAGTCCGCACTGCATTCGATCGTGCGCCCCGGTACCGCACATCCCCCACACGAAGGCGAAGCGATACATGAGTGACCGCACCCGCACTGCGGCAGTCGACACCGCCCCGCCGTCCCCTCCCTCGACGTCACGCCACGTCGACCCGGGTGACGAGGGTTACAGCAAGGACCTCAAGTCCCGGCACATCAACATGATCGCCATCGGCGGCGCCATCGGCACCGGCCTGTTCCTGGGCGCCGGCGGCCGCATGGCGGGCGCGGGCCCCTCCCTGGCCATCGCCTACGCCGTCTGCGGCGTCTTCGCGTTCTTCGTCGTCCGCGCCCTCGGCGAGCTGGTCCTCTACCGGCCGTCCTCCGGCGCGTTCGTCTCCTACGCCCGCGAGTTCATGGGCGAGAAGGGGGCGTACACAGCCGGCTGGATGTACTTCCTGAACTGGTCGACCACCGCCGTCGCCGACATCACCGCCGCCGCGACCTACGCGCACTTCTGGGCGATGTTCAGCGACATCCCGCAGTGGATCCTCGCCCTGATCGCCCTGTCCATCGTGCTGACCGCCAACCTCATCTCGGTGAAGTACTTCGGCGAGATGGAGTTCTGGTTCGCGATCGTCAAGGTCGCCGCCCTCGTGGTCTTCATGCTGATCGGCATCTACCTGGTGGTCACCCAGACCCCGGTCGACGGCCACACCCCGGGCTTCTCCACCATCTCCGACGGCGGCGGCGTCTTCCCGATGGGCGTCCTGCCGATGCTGATCGTCATCCAGGGCGTCGTCTTCGCGTACGCCTCGGTGGAGCTGTGCGGCGTCGCCGCGGGCGAGACCGAGGAGCCGCACAAGGTGCTCCCCAAGGCGATCAACTCCATCATGTGGCGCGTCGGCATCTTCTACGTCGGCTCGGTCGCCCTGCTCGCCCTGCTGCTGCCGTACACGGCCTACAGCGACAAGCAGAGCCCCTTCGTCACCGTCATGGACAAGATCGGCGTGCCGGGCGCGGCGGGGATCATGAACCTCGTCGTCCTCACCGCCGCCCTCTCCAGCCTGAACTCCGGCCTGTACTCCACCGGCCGCATCCTGCGCTCGATGTCCCTGGCGGGCTCGGCCCCGAAGTTCACCGGCCGGATGAACAAGGGCCAGGTCCCCTACGGCGGCATCCTGCTCACCGCGGGCTTCGGCGTCATGGGCGTCGCGCTGAACTTCTTCGTCCCCAAGAACGCCTTCGAGATCGTCCTGAACTTCGCCTCGATCGGCATCCTCGGCACCTGGGCGATGATCATGATCTGCTCGCTGCTGTTCTACCGCCGCTCGAAGGAGGGCCTGGTCGAGCGCCCCTCGTACAAGCTGCCCTGGGCGCCGTACACCCAGATCGTCACGCTGGTCTTCCTCGCCTGCGTCCTGTTCCTGATGTGGTACGGCGGCGGGGACGGCCGCAAGACCGTGTACTGCCTGCCGGTCATCGCGGCGGCCCTGGTCGGCGGCTGGTTCGTCGTACGCCGCCGGGTCACGGCGATCGCGGCACAGCGCACCGAGGAGTCCGTGCCGCTGTCCGGGAAGCCCTGACCCCCACCCCTCGCCCCGCAGTCGGCCGTCTCTCCCCGGGGAGGCGGCCGATCCGCGTATCGTCGGACGTATTACGAGGTCAGCAGCCCAGAGGTCAGAAAGGACCCCAGATGCCACAGCAGGTGCGCGGCGTGATCGCCCCCGGCAGGAACGAGCCGGTGCGCGTCGAGACGATCGTCGTCCCCGACCCCGGCCCCGGCGAGGCCGTGGTGCGGATCCAGGCCTGTGGCGTCTGCCACACGGACCTCCACTACAAGCAGGGCGGCATCAACGACGACTTCCCCTTCCTCCTCGGCCACGAGGCGGCGGGCGTCGTCGAGTCCGTCGGCCCGGACGTCACCGACGTCGCCCCCGGCGACTTCGTCGTCCTCAACTGGCGCGCGGTCTGCGGCCAGTGCCGGGCCTGTCTGCGCGGCCGCCCCCAGTACTGCTTCGCCACCCACAACGCGAAGCAGCGGATGACCCTGCTCGACGGCACCGAGCTGTCCCCGGCGCTGGGCATCGGCGCCTTCGCCGAGAAGACCCTCGTCGCCGCCGGCCAGTGCACCAAGGTCGACCCCTCGGTCTCCCCGGCCGTCGCGGGCCTCCTGGGCTGCGGCGTCATGGCGGGCATCGGCGCCGCGATCAACACCGGCCAGGTCGGCCGCGGCGACTCGGTCGCCGTCATCGGCTGCGGGGGAGTGGGCGACGCCGCGATCGTCGGCGCCCGCCTCGCCGGCGCGGCGAAGATCATCGCCGTCGACATCGACGACCGCAAGCTCGCCACCGCGAAGTCCATGGGCGCCACCCACACGGTCAACTCGACCTCCGCCGACCCGGTCGAGGCCGTCCGCGAGCTGACCGGCGGCAACGGCGCCGACGTCGTCATCGAAGCGGTCGGCCGCCCCGAGACGTACAAGCAGGCGTTCTACGCCCGCGACCTCGCCGGCACGGTCGTCCTGGTCGGCGTCCCCACCCCCGAGATGACCCTCGAACTGCCCCTCCTGGACGTCTTCGGCCGCGGCGGCGCGCTCAAGTCCTCCTGGTACGGCGACTGCCTGCCCTCCCGCGACTTCCCGATGCTGATCGACCTGCACCAGCAGGGCCGCATCGACCTGGCCGCGTTCGTCACCGAGACCATCGGCCTCGGCGACGTGGAGAAGGCCTTCGCGCGCATGCACGAGGGCGACGTCCTGCGCTCGGTGGTGACCTTCTGATGACCGTGCGCATCGACCACCTCACCACCTCGGGCACCTTCTCCCTGGACGGCGGCACCTGGGACGTCGACAACAACGTCTGGATCGTCGGCGACGACACCGAGGCGATCGTCATCGACGCCGCCCACGACGCGGACGCCATCCGCGCCGCCCTCGGCGGCCGCGCCCTGCGCGCCATCGTCTGCACCCACGCGCACAACGACCACATCGACGCCGCCCCGGCCCTCGCCGAGGCCACCGGAGCGCCGATCCTCCTCCACGAGGACGACCTCCCGCTCTGGAAGCAGACCCACCCCGACCGCGCCCCGGACGGCTTTCTCACCGACGGCCAGGAACTCACCGTCGCGGGCGCCCCCCTCACGGTCCTGCACACCCCCGGCCACGCCCCGGGCGCGGTCTGCCTCTACTCCGAGCCCCTGGCCACGGTCTTCACCGGCGACACGCTCTTCCAGGGCGGCCCGGGAGCCACCGGCCGCTCCTTCTCCCACTTCCCGACCATCATCGACTCGATCCGCGACCGCCTCCTCACCCTCCCCGGGGAGACCGCCGTCCGCACCGGCCACGGCGACCCCACCACCATCGGCGCGGAAGCCCCGCAACTCGCCGACTGGATCGCCCGCGGCCACTGACGCCCGCACCCCACGACGGGGACCCGCCCACCCCGGCCGGCCCCCGTCGTGCCCCCGGCGCCCTCCGCGCCACGGCAACGCAAAAGGACCCCAGATCTCTCTGGGGTCCTTCGCTGGTGTCCGAGGGGGGACTTGAACCCCCACGCCCGATAAAGGGCACTAGCACCTCAAGCTAGCGCGTCTGCCATTCCGCCACCCGGACAAGGTGTCTGCCGTTCGGGGCCGTTCTGCGCTGTCCCGTTCCGACGTGGAAAACAATACCAGGGGTTTCGGGTGCTCGATCACCACCCCTCGCGACCCCTCCCACCTGCATGAACGCCGCATTGCGGGAGAGGACCCCCCTTGGGCGCGCGGGCCCGGGGCGGGAGGATGAGGGGGACCACCAGCAACGCAGTGGGAGGAAGCAGCGTGAGCGAGTCGAACACGACCCGGAAGGTGACCGGCGAGGACGAGGTCGTCGACCTCTGCCGGGATCTCATCCGCATCGACACCAGCAACTACGGCGACCACTCGGGGCCCGGCGAGCGCAAGGCCGCCGAATACGTGGCGGAGAAGCTCGCCGAGGTGGGCCTCGACCCCCAGATCCTCGAGTCGCACCAGGGGCGGGCCTCCACCGTCGCCCGCATCGAGGGCGAGGACCCGTCCCGGCCCGCGCTCCTCATCCACGGCCACACCGACGTCGTGCCGGCGAACGCGGCGGACTGGACGCACGACCCGTTCTCCGGCGAGATCGCCGACGGCTGCGTGTGGGGGCGCGGCGCGGTCGACATGAAGGACATGGACGCGATGACCCTCGCGGTCGTACGGGACAGGCTGCGCAGCGGCCGCAAGCCCCCGCGGGACATCGTGCTGGCCTTCCTCGCCGACGAGGAGGCCGGCGGCACCTACGGGGCCCGGCACCTCGTCGACAACCACCCGGACCTCTTCGAGGGGGTGACCGAGGCCATCGGCGAGGTCGGCGGCTTCTCCTTCACGGTGAACGAGAACCTGCGCCTGTACCTCGTGGAGACCGCCCAGAAGGGCATGAACTGGATGCGGCTCACCGTGGACGGCACCGCCGGCCACGGCTCCATGACCAACAAGGACAACGCCATCACCGAGCTCTGCGAGGCGGTGGGGCGCCTCGGCCGCTACGAGTGGCCGGTCAGGGTGACCAAGACCGTACGGTCCTTCCTGGACGAGCTCTCCGACGCCCTCGGCACCGAGCTCGACCCCGAGAACATGGACGAGACCCTCGCCAAGCTCGGCGGCATCGCCAAGATGGTCGGCGCCACCCTGCGCAACTCGGCCGCGCCGACGATGCTCGACGCCGGGTACAAGGTGAACGTCATCCCGGGACAGGCCAGTGCCCACGTCGACGGCCGCTTCCTGCCGGGGTACGAGGAGGAGTTCCACGCCGACCTCGCCCGCATCCTGGGCCCCCGCGTGAGGATCGACGAGGAGCGCTCGCACCGCGACAAGGCCCTGGAGACGGACTTCGACGGCAAGCTCGTGGACGCGATGCAGGTCGCGCTGCGCGCCGAGGACCCGATCGCCCGCGCCATTCCGTACATGCTCTCCGGCGGCACCGACGCCAAGCACTTCGACGACCTCGGCATCCGCTGTTTCGGCTTCGCGCCGCTCCAGCTGCCCCCGGAGCTGGACTTCGCGGGCATGTTCCACGGCGTCGACGAGCGGGTCCCGGTCGAGGGGCTACGGTTCGGCGCCCGCGTCCTGGACCGGTTCATCGACCACTGCTGAACGGCATCGCCCAACTGGTCTCCCAACTATTCGCCCACGTGTACGAGGTGAATGAAAAGAGTGAATGGGCTCCTCGGGTCGTAGCCCCGCCGGTTTCTCTTCGTTACAGGTGGTGCGGTCCGCGGCTGGGATCGCACCTTTCAACTAGGAGGAACAATGATCAAGAAGGTCGTCGCTGCTGCGGCTGCTACGGGTGGCCTCGTTCTCGCGGGTGCGGGCATGGCTGTCGCCGACTCGGGTGCCCAGGGTGCTGCGCTGCAGTCCCCCGGTGTCCTCTCGGGCAATGTCGTCCAGGCTCCGATTCACATCCCCGTGAACGCCTGCGGCAACACGGTCTCCGTGATCGGTCTGCTGAACCCCACCTTCGGCAACACCTGCGTCAACCACTGAAGTTGAGCTTCAGGACCCCCTGAGGGTTTGAATTTCCCGGGCGGCCCCGGAGTGCGCGCCATGCACTCCGGGGCCGCTTGGGCTTTCGGCCCGCGGGCAAGCACGCCCGCGGGCTCTTCGGTAGGCAGAGGCAAGGAAATGATCCAATGCGTCAGGTCACCAAAAAAGGTCTGATCACCATGGCGGCCGCCGGTGGCGTGCTCGCTCTGAGCGGCGGTTCCGCGCACGCCGACTCGGGTGCGGAGGGGAACGCGTCGAACTCCCCGGGCGTGCTGTCCGGAAACTCGGTGCAGGTCCCGGTGCACGTCCCGGTCAACGCGTGCGGCAACGCCGTCAGCGTGGTGGGTGTCCTCAACCCCGCGTTCGGCAACGCCTGCGCCAACGCGTCCCGTCCGGCCGCGCCCGGCAAGCCCGGCCGTTCCGGCCCCGACAGGTCCGGCAAGCCCGGCACGCCCGGCAAGCCCGGCACGCGGACCGGCGGCGGTGCGACCGCCGACGGCGACACGAGCAATTCCCCCGGCGTCGGCTCCGGGAACAACGTCAAGGTGCCGGTGCACGTCCCGGTCAACGCGTGCGGCAACGGAGTCAGCGTCATCGGGCTCCTGAACCCGGTGTTCGGGAACGACTGCGCCAACGAGTCCACGCCCGTCACCCCGGAGAAGCCGCCGGTCACGCCCCCCACCCCGGTCGTGCCGCCCACTCCGGTCACCCCCGGCCAGCCGCACACCCCGGGCCGGCCGCACACCCCGCCGCCCGTCCGGACCGTCCCGAACGCGCCCGTGCCCCAGCACGTCGCGCAGCCGGTGGCCTCCGAGGCGCTGGCGCAGACCGGTGCCTCCGACGCGCTCGGCACGGTGATCCCGGCGGGTGCGGGCCTGCTCGTCGCGGGCACGATGCTCTACCGCAGGGCACGCTCCCGGGCGTGACCCCGCGGCTGTACGACGCCGGAACGGGACCCGAGGTCCAGGGGCCCGTTCCGCCGGCGAACGCGCGGGAAGCGCGTGCACGCCGAAGACGCCCGGGACGGGGTTCCCCGCTGCCCGGCGTACGCGCCGGGCACCCGGTGACTCACGCGGTGACGCTCACCACGTGGCGCGCAGTTGACGGATGATCCGCCTGCGCAGCCGCACCCGACGACTGCCGTCGCGGTGCAGGCTCAGACGGTCCAGCTCCCAGTGTCCGTACTCGGCATGGTCGGTCAGCAGACGGGTCGCTTCCGTGCGGGACACCCCGCGCGGAACGTACACGTCGACAAATTCGTATTCCGGCATCGCATCTATTGTGCGGGCAGAGGTCGTCTACGGATAGCGTCTGCACTATGTCTGATGCCGCTCAGCCCACCGCTGCCGAGGTACGCGCCGCCGCCGAGGCGGTGAAAACCGCGCTGGACCGCCACCTTGAGGCGGTCGAGCGCCGTTCCGGAGACGACGATCCCGCCGTCTACGACGCCTTCAACGAACTGGCCGCAGCCGCGGAGGACTACGACGAGCTGCTCTACGAGCGCTACGACGAGGTCACCCCCTTCGAGATCCCCAGCCCCGAGGACGCCGTGCCCACGCACAAGGGCCCGGTCGACGCGTTCAGCGTGCTGATCCGCCGCGACTACTCCGTCGCCCAGCCGCAGCGCCTGCTCGCCCAGGCCCAGCGGCTCGCCGACCTCGACCCCGACGTCACCGCCAACGGGCTGCCCGCCTCCGCCGGAGCCGTCGGCAGCAGCGCGCAGGCCGCGCTCGGGGTCCTCTTCGGCGAGTACGAACCCGACGAGATCGCCTCCCGGCACAAGGAGTTCGGCCTGGAGGAGGGCGACTCCACCCTGTGGGTGGCCGCCGTGGAGGAACTGCCCGAACCGGGGGAGTGGCTGAACGCCCCCTTCGACAGTGCCGACCAGCGCGACGTCGTGTGCCGCTTCGACGTCAGCTCGGTCTTCGACGACGACGAGATGGACGACTTCGAAGAGGTCTGAGCCCGTTGCGGCACGGCCGCGGGGGGGGGGGGGGCCCCGCCGCCCCCCCCCCCCCCCCGGGCCCCCGCCGCCCCCCCCGCCCCCCCCCCCCGCCCCGCCCCCCCCCGCCGCGCCGGGGGCGCGCCGGC
>NZ_JBIVLB010000007.1:282350-308266 GCF_044751045.1 Streptomyces sp. NPDC088745 | reverse complement strand
GGGGGGTTGCGCCCCCTCGTCCTCCTGGGCTAGCCCCCGCTCGGGGGGGGGGCGGGGGGCCGGGGGGGGGGGGGGGCCCCCCGCGGGGGGGGGGGCCCCCCCCCCCCCCCCCCCCCCCCGCGGCCGTGCCCGTGACGCCGTCGCCGTGACACCGTCCCCGTTACGCCGTCTCCTCGGCCGGAGCCGGGCGCAGCAGCTCCGCCAGGCGGGTCGTGCGCGGCTGCGGCACCGCCTCCGCGACGGCGCGCGGCAGCGCCGCGTCCACCCCGTGCACCACCGACAGATGCCGCTCGCCGCGCCCGAACGCCGTGTACACCCACGGCCTGGTCAGCGCCTGCGCCGCGTCGCCCGGCAGCACCACGACCACCGCAGGCCAGCGCATCCCGGCCGCCTGGTGCGCGGTCAGCGCCCACGCGTGCCGTACGGACGCCTCCACCCGCTCCTTCGGCACGACCACGGGCTCCCCGGCGCAGTCCAGGTGCAGCCCGTCCGCGTCCGCGCCCTGCACGACGCCCGGCACCGTGCGGCCCGGGAGGGGGACGTACGCGATCCGGTCGCCCGCGTCGAAGCCGCCGAAGCGGCCGGGACCGGGGTTGAGACGCTGCTTGAGCGCCGCGTTCAGCGCCCGCGTTCCGGCCGAGCCGCCGTGGCCCGGGGTGATGACCTGGGTGTGCCCGGCCTCGATCCCGAAGGCGCGCGGCACCGAGTCCGCGACGAGCTGCACCGTGCGGTGCACGGCCTCGCCCGCGTCGCGCACCGGCACGATCACGATCTCCTTGCCGGGGGCCGCCACCTGGTTCAGCTCACCGATGCCGATGCCGGAGACCAGCTCGCCGATCGGGCCCGGGTCGGGCGTGCGGGAGGCCACCTGCGGGCAGGCGCGGGCGCTCAGCACGTCCGCGAAGACCTGCCCGGCACCGGCCGACGGCAGTACGTTCGGGTCGCCGCTGAGGACCAGACGGGCCCCGTCGGGCAGTGCCTCGACGAGCACCGCGCCGGTCTCCACGTCGAGCTGGGGCGCGTCGAACACCACCAGCAGGTCCAGGTCGAGCGCCCCGTCGGCGTCCCGGCCCGGCCCCTCCGCGCCGGACAGCAGACCGGCGAGGGTGACCGCCCAGGCGGTGTCCGCGCCCCCGTCCGCCTCGCGGGCGTGCAGCGCGGCGGCCACCCGGTCGCGGCCGTCGCGGCTGTGCGTGGCGGCGTAGGCCCGCAGACCCAGCCGGTGGGCGGCGCTCAGCAGGGCGGCGGCCTCGGCGCGGGACGCCTCGCCGCCGGTGTGGGCGACCAGGCCGTGGCCGGCCACCGCGCGCACCAGGTCACCGGCGGAGCCCGGCACCTGCTCCCACTCCCCGGCGTCCTCCACGGGGGAGTTCACCAGACGGGCCAGGCCGTCGGCGAGGCTCTCCTCGGCCATCGCGTACCGGTCGAGGCCGAGCAGGGCCGGGGCGGGCTCCGCCGGCTCCTCCGCCGGTTCGGGGGAGTCCTCGTCGTGCTCCGCCTCCAGTTCCTCCGCGGTCCCGTCCTGGAGGGCGAGCGCGACGCCCTCGGCGAGCGCGTGCGCCACCGCCTCCTCGGGGTCCGGCACCGAGAACCCGGCGAGGGCCTTGCACACCTGCTCCGCCGTGACCGCCGTGTGCCCCTTGAGCGCGGCCCGCTCCAGCAGCCAGCCCACCAGCGCGGCGGCCCGGCGCCCGTCGGCGGGACCGCACTCCGCGCCGAGCAGCGCCCGGGCGAACCCGTCGGCCTGCTCGGGCGTCGTCCCGGGCACCGACAGCAACTGCCAGGGATCGGCGCGCAGCACCTGCGCGGCCTGCTCGCCGAGCGCCCGGGCGACCTCGCCCGCGAGCGCCTCGGGGGCACCGCCCGCGGTCAGGACCTCCGTCACGTCCGCGACCGTCTCCGGCGCGGCGGCGGCCTGCGACGGCACGGCCGAGGGGGCGGCCGGGGCGGGGGCGGCGACCGGAGCGGAAACGGCACGCGGCGGCGCGGGCGCGGGCGTGGGCTCCGGCACGAACGCGGTGGCCGGCCTGGCGCCGCTCTCCACCGCCTTGACGGCGGCCATCAGGTCGGCCGCCGTGCCGCTGAGCTTGGCCCCGGCGGAGATGGCGGCCTTCTCCGCCTTGCGCTGCTCGATCTTCGCCCGGAGCTCGCGCTGCGCGGCCAGTTCGGCCTCGGCCTCGGAGAGCTGCGGCGCGGCCGGGGCGTCCCCGGTGTCGGCCTGCGCGTCGTTCGTGGTGTCGGCCTGCGCGTCGCTCGCGGCGTCTGCCCGTGCGTCGGCCGACGCGTCGTCCGCGGCGTCCTCCGTCTCGGGACGGTCGTCCGCCGTGTCCGTCTGCTCCACCGGCCCGGTGTCCTCGTGCTCCTCGTGCTCCTCGGCCCGTGCGGCCGGTGTCGTGGCGGCTGTGTCGTCGTCCGGTGTCCCGGCCGCCGGGTCGGCGGCGGGGTCGGCCGGGGGGACGGGGGTCTCCCCCCGGGGGTGCGCGGTCACAGCGTGCTCCAGTCCTGGTCGGGATAGCGGTGCACGGGCGCGGACACGTCGTCCAGCGCTCGGCAGATCTCGTCAGGAAGACTAAGCGCCTCCACTGACAACGCCGCCGCGAGCTGCTGCGCGTTGCGCGGCCCGATGATCGGCGCGACCACCCCGGGCCGGTCCCTGACCCAGGCCAGCGCCACCTGGAGCGAGGTCGTGGCCAGCCCGTCGGCGGCGATGGCGACGGCGTCGACGATCCGGTCCGCCGCGTCGTCGAGGTAGGGGGCGACGAACCCCGAGAGGTGGTCGCAGGCCCCGCGCGAGCCGGGCGGCAGCCCGTGCCGGTACTTGCCGGTCAGCACGCCCCGGCCGAGCGGCGAGGAGGGCAGCAGCCCGATCCCGAGGTCCATCGCGGCGGGCAGCACCTCGCGCTCCACGCCCCGCTGGAGCAGGGAGTACTCCATCTGCGTGCTGGCCAGCCGGGTCCGTGTCCCGGGAGCCGCCAACTGCCAGGTGCCCGCCTTCGCCAACTGCCAGCCGCAGAAGTTGGACACCCCCGCGTAGCGCGCGCGGCCGCTGGAAACCGCGAGGTCCAGGGCCTGGAGCGTCTCGTCGAGCGGGGTGCCGGGGTCGAAGGCGTGGACCTGCCAGATGTCCACGTGGTCGGTTCCCAGCCGCTCCAGCGAGGCGTCCAGGGCGGCCAGCAGGTGCCCGCGCGAGCAGTCGAAACGGCGGTCCGGGTCGAGCACGCTGCCCGCCTTGGTCGCGATCACCAGGTCCCGGCGCGGAACCAGACGTTCCAGGAGCCGCCCGACCACGTACTCGGCGTCGCCGTCCCCGTACACGTCGGCGGTGTCGACGAGCGTGCCGCCCGCGTCCCAGAAGGCCTTCAACAGACCGGCGGCGTCGTGCTCGTCGGTGTCCCGGCCCCAGGTGAGGGTGCCCAGCCCGATTCTCGATACGCGCAGGCCCGTGCGGCCGAGGTGCCTCTGCTCCATGGCCGCGAGATTACTGGTCCCCCCGCCCGCTCGAAGGAGGCCTGTGGACAACCCGCCGACGGCGTGGCGCGAGTCCCTGGGGACGACTCGCCGAACGATGCGCCGCGAGGCCCGGCGGACGACCCGCACTGACGTATCGCCCGCCGGCGCGCTAGAGTCCGCCCCACCACAACGTTACCGGCGAGTAAGGGAGCGACGCATGCAGCTCGGGATCAACCTCGGCTACTGGGGAGCGGGCATGGACGGCGACAACCTCGCCGTCGCCAAGGAGGCCGACCGCCTCGGCTACGCGGTCTGCTGGGCCGCCGAGGCCTACGGCTCGGACGCCCCCACCGTGCTCTCCTGGGTCGCCGCCCGGACCGAGCGCATCGACATCGGCTCCGCGATCATGCAGATCCCGGCCCGCCAGCCCGCCATGACCGCGATGACCGCCGCCACCCTCGACTCGCTCTCCGGCGGCCGCTTCCGGCTCGGTCTCGGCGTGTCGGGGCCGCAGGTCTCCGAGGGCTGGTACGGCGTGAAGTTCGACAAGCCGCTCGCCCGCACCCGCGAGTACGTCGAGATCGTCCGCCGGGCCATGTCCCGCGAGCGCCTGACGTACGAGGGACAGCACTGGACCCTGCCGCTGCCCGACGGTCCCGGCAAGCCCATCAAGCTGACCGTGCACCCCGAGCGCGAGACCATCCCGCTCTACATCGCCGCCATCGGCCCCAAGAACCTGGAGCAGACCGGCGAGATCGCCGACGGCGCCCTGCTGATCTTCCCCTCCGCCGAGCACCTCGAGGAGACCGCGATCGCCCCGCTGCGCGCGGGCCGCGAGAAGGCCGGGAAGACGATGGACGGCTTCGACGTCTGCCCCACCCTGCCGCTCGCCGTCGGCGACGACGTGAACGCGCTGGCCGACATGTTCCGCCCGTACACCGCGCTCTACGTCGGCGGCATGGGCAGCCGCAAGCAGAACTTCTACAACAGCCTCGCCCGGCGCATGGGATACGAGAAGGAGGCCGCCGAGATCCAGGACAAGTACCTGGGCGGCGACAAGGACGGCGCGGCCGCCGCCGTGCCGCACCGGCTCATCGACCAGACCACCCTGCTCGGCCCGGTCGAGCGGATCGCCGAGCGGATGCAGGCGTACGCCGCCGCCGGAGTCACCACGCTGACGCTGGCGCCCGCCGGGTTCACGCTGGAGGAGCGGATCACCGCACTGCGGGCGGGCACCGAGGCGCTGGAGCGCGCCGGACTGGCCTAGTCCGTGAGGAACTGAACGGGCCTGGTGCACAAGGGAGTTGAGAAGTCCGCGGCCGTGGTGGGGGCTCGGGGGTCTTCCCCGCCACGGCCGTCACGGAGCACAACGCGCCGACGGCCGCTCGGTTACGCCCCGCGGGGGGATTCGGCGGGATCGCCCGCCCCCGCACACGGGCGACGCGGGGGAGCGCCCGCCGCTCCCGCCGCCCCACGGCCCTCACAGCCAGCCGCGCCGCTTGAACAGCCGGTACAGACCCAGCTCGGCAACCACCATCACGATCAGCACCGCGTAGTAGCCCCACGCCCACTTCAGCTCCGGCATGTGCTCGAAGTTCATGCCGTAGACGCCCGCCACCATCGTCGGCACGGCCGCCATCGCCGCCCACGCCGAGATCTTGCGCATGTCGTCGTTCTGCCGCACCCCCATCTGCGCCAGATGCGCCGACAGGATGTCCGACAGCAACCGGTCCAGGCCCTCCACCTGCTCGTTCACCCGGGTCAGGTGGTCGCTGACATCGCGGAAGAAGGGTTGCGCGTGCTCGTGCACGAACGGCAGCCCGGGGCTGGTGAGCCGCAGCATCGGCTGCGCCAGCGGCCCCGTCGCCCGCCGGAACTCCAGCACCTGCCGCTTGAAGGTGTAGATGCGCCCCGCCGTGCCCTTCGCCTGGCCGCTCTGCGGCTGGAAGACCTCCGCCTCCAGCTCCTCCAGGTCCGTCTGGAGCTCCGCCGCGACCAGCAGGTAGTGGTCCACGACCACGTCGCTGATCGCGTACAGCACCGACGTCGGACCGTGCGCCAGCAGCTCCGGATTGGCCTCCAGGCGCTTGCGCACGTCCTTCAACGGGGTGCTCGCCCCGTGCCGCACGGTCACCACGAAGGAGTCACCGACGAAGACCATCAGCTCGTCCGTGCTCACCGCGTCGCTCTCCGGCTCGTAGAGCACCGGCTTGAGCACGGCGAACAGGGAGTCCTCGTACACCTCCAGCTTCGGCCGCTGGTGCGCCGACAGGGAGTCCTCCACGGCCAGCGGATGCAGCCCGAACTCGGAGGTGACCATGTCGAACTCCTTCTCCGTCGGCTCGTGCAGCCCGATCCACAGGAACCGGTCCTGGGAGGAGCGCGCCTCCTCGAGCGCCTCGGAGAAGTCGGTGGGGCCCTCGGTCCTGCGGCCCTCGCGGTAAATGGCGCAATCGACGATCACGGCGTGCATTCTCCTTGCATACGGGGTCCCACGCACCCGGAAGCGGTCGTCGGCCTAGGCTGAGGGGCATGGCCACGCTGATCCTCGTACGGCACGGACGTTCCACCGCCAACACCGCCGGGCTCCTCGCCGGGCGCACCCCCGGGGTCGCCCTCGACGAACGCGGCGCCGAACAGGCCGCGGCGCTGCCCGGACGGCTCGCCGCCCTGCCGCTGGCGGCGGCCGTCACCAGCCCGCTGCAACGCTGCGACGAGACCCTGCGCCCGCTCCTCGCCGCCCGCCCCGAGCTGCCCCTGCACACCGAGGAGCGCATCAACGAGTGCGACTACGGCGACTGGTCGGGGCGCAAGCTCGGCGAACTCACCGACCACCCCCTCATGGACGTGGTGCAGCGGCACGCGTCGGCCGCCGCGTTCCCCGGCGGCGAGTCGATGCGCGCCATGCAGGCCCGCGCCGTGGACGCCGTACGCGACTGGAACGCGCGCATCGAGGCCGAGCACGGCCCCGACGCCCTGTACGTGATGTGCTCGCACGGCGACATCATCAAGTCCCTCGTCGCGGACGCGCTCGGCCTGCATCTCGACCTCTTCCAGCGCATTCACGTCGATCCGTGTTCCCTGACGGTGATCCGTTACACGAGGCTGCGGCCCTTCCTCGTACGCCTGGGCGACACCGGCGACCTCTCAGGACTCGCACCGGCCCCGGGCGACGCGGGCGCCCGCAGCGGAGACGACGCAGCCGTGGGGGGCGGAGCGGGAGCACCGTGATCTCCGCGCGCAGTAGGGTGGTCGCGCCGTAAACCATTTACGCCGCTGCACCCCCAGCCCCTCGAACCGATGGAGATCAGGACGTGTCCCGTCAGGTGTTCCTCTACGACCCGCCGGAGCGTTTCGTGGCCGGTACGGTCGGGCTGCCTGGCCGCCGTACCTTCTTCCTCCAGGCCTCGGCGGCCGGCCGTGTCACCAGCGTCTCCCTGGAGAAGGCCCAGGTCGAGGCGCTGGCCGAACGCATCGACGAGCTCCTGGACGAGGTCGTGCGCCGCACCGGCGGCAACGCCCCCGTCCCCGCCGTCGCCCCCGCCGACGTGCACGACACCGCCCCCCTGGACGCCCCCGTCGAGGAGGAGTTCCGGGTCGGCACCATGGCGCTCGCCTGGGACGGCGACGACCAGCGCATGATCGTCGAGGCGCAGGCCCTCGTCGAGCTCGACGTCGACACCGACGAGGACCTCGCCGAGGCCGAGGAGCGCATGCTCCAGGACGAGGAGAACGGGCCGCCCATGCTGCGCGTGCGCCTCAGCGGCGCCCAGGCCCGCGCCTTCGCCAAGCGCGCCCTGGACGTCGTGAACGCGGGCCGCCCGCCGTGCCCGCTGTGCAGCCTGCCGCTCGACCCGGAGGGACACGTATGCCCGCGCCAGAACGGATACCGGCGGGCCCTGTGACGGACCCCGTGACGCTGCTGGCCAAGGGCGGCCTCAGGGTGCTCGGCCAGGTCCGCGAGGCCTCCAACGCGGTCCTGTACTGCGAGATCGCCTCCGAGGGCGAGACGGCCACCTGCGTCTACAAGCCGGTCGCCGGCGAGCAGCCCCTGTGGGACTTCCCCGACGGCAACCTGGCCCGCCGGGAGGTCGCCGCGTACGAGATCTCCGAGGCGACCGGGTGGGGCCTGATCCCGCCGACCGTGCTGCGCGACGGCCCGTACGGCGAGGGCATGTGCCAGCTGTGGATCGAGGGCGACCCGGAGGCGGGCGGCGCGCTGCTGGCCCTCGTCGAGGACGAGGAGGCGGCGGACGGCTGGAAACCGGTGGTCCTGGCCGAGGTCGAGGAGGGCCGCACGGCCCTGCTCGTGCACGCCGACGACGCCCGCCTGCGCCGCCTCGCGGTCCTGGACGCGGTGATCAACAACGGCGACCGCAAGGGCGGCCACCTGCTGCCCTCGGGCGACGGCCGCCTCTACGGCATCGACCACGGCGTCTCCTTCCACGTCGAGGACAAGCTGCGCACGCTCCTGTGGGGCTGGGCGGGCGAACCCCTGACGCCGGAAGCCCTGGACGTACTGGAGGAACTGTCCGCGCGGCTCGCCGACGGCACCCCGCTGGCCACCCGGATGGCCGAACTGATCACACCGGCGGAACTCGCCGCACTGCGGGAACGGGTCGCCGCCCTGCGCACGTCCGGCGTGCACCCCGCCCCGAGCGGCCAGTGGCCCGCGATCCCGTGGCCGCCGGTGTGAGCGCCTGCCGCACGGGCGCGGGAGGGCACAAGACGGCGTAATCGGTCAAGATCCCGATCCGGCTCGTAACCGGAACATGCGTCCGGTTACGCTCGTGACATGCATGCCTGGCCCGCTTCTGAGGTCCCCGCCCTGCCCGGCAAGGGCCGCGACCTCCAGATCCACGACACCGCGACCAACGGGTTGATCACCCTCGACCCCGGTCCCGTCGCCCGTATCTACGTGTGCGGCATCACGCCGTACGACGCGACCCACCTCGGGCACGCGGCGACCTACAACGCGTTCGACCTCGTACAGCGCGTGTGGCTCGACACCAAGAGGCAGGTCCACTACGTCCAGAACGTGACGGACGTCGACGACCCCCTGCTGGAGCGCGCGATCCGCGACGGCGTCGACTGGACCGGTCTCGCCGAGCGCGAGACCGCCCTCTTCCGCGAGGACATGACGGCCCTGCGCATGCTGCCGCCGCAGCAGTACGTGGGCGCGGTCGAGGCGATCCCGGGCATCGTGCCGCTCGTGGAACGCCTCCGGGACGCGGGCGCCGCCTACGAACTCGAGGGCGACGTCTACTTCTCCGTCGCCGCCGACCCGCACTTCGGCGAGGTCTCCGGGCTCGACGCCGAGGCCATGCGGCTGCTGTCCGCCGAACGCGGCGGCGACCCGGACCGCCCGGGCAAGAAGAACCCGCTGGACCCGATGCTGTGGATGGCCGCCCGCGACGGCGAGCCGAGCTGGGACGGGGCCTCGCTCGGCCGCGGCCGCCCCGGCTGGCACATCGAGTGCGTCGCCATCGCCCTGGAACACCTGGGCATGGGCTTCGACGTGCAGGGCGGCGGCTCCGACCTCGCCTTCCCGCACCACGAGATGGGCGCCTCGCACGCGCAGGCCCTGACGGGCGAGCACCCCTTCGCCAAGGCGTACGTCCACGCGGGCATGGTCGGCCTGGACGGCGAGAAGATGTCCAAGTCGCGCGGCAACCTGGTCTTCGTCTCCACCCTCCGCCGCGAGGGCGTCGATCCGGCCGCCATCCGGCTGGCCCTGCTCTCCCGCCACTACCGCTCCGACTGGGAGTGGACCGACCAGGTGCTCGCCGACGCGGTGGCCCGCCTCGGCCGCTGGCGCGCGGCGGTCTCGCGCCCGGACGGCCCGTCGGCGGACGCGCTGGTGGAGGAGATGCGGGAGGCCCTCGCGCACGACCTCGACGCCCCGGCGGCCCTCGCGGCGGTGGACCGCTGGGCCGACCTCCAGACCTCCGCCGGCGGCACGGAGGAGGGCGCTCCGGGCGTCGTCTCCCGTGCGGTGGACGCGCTGCTGGGCGTCGCGCTGTAGTTCCCGTCGGTTACGTACGCGGGTCGGGGCCCCTGTGGGCCCCGGCCCGCGTTCTCGTGGCCCGGGGGCGCGGCCGGCCACCGGCGCGTTCCGGCCGGAGCCCGCGTGCGGCGGGGGGGAGATATGAGGGGATGGTCGCGTTCTCCTGTTCCCAGGAACACGTGTCGGAAGCGGGCCCGGGCACGAGGAAGCGGACTTCGGGCGCGAGCAAGCGCGTCCGGTGACGAGAAGCCGTGTCCGGACGCGGGTGAGGGGCGGCATCCAGGATGCCGCCCCTCACCCGTCCCGCCGCCCTACGGCTTCACTCTCCGCCGCCGGAGTCCCCGGGCCCCGGCCCCGCCGAGGAACCGTCCGCGCCGCCGTCGTCACCGCCCCCGCCGTCCGGACCGCTCTCGTCCGTGCCCGTGCGGGGCTTCTTCGGCGGCCTGCTGCGGCCGCCGGAGGCGTCGCGCAGGTACGCCGCACCGCCGGTCGCCGTCTCACCGCCCTCCGTCGCGTGGGCGGCGCCGCCCGGTCCGGCCCCGGGGTCGCGCCGGCGCAGATACCGCTCGAACTCGCGGGCGATGGCCTCGCCGGAGGCCTCCGGCAGGTCCGCGGTGTCCCGCGCCTCCTCCAGCGACTGCACGTACTCCGCCACCTCGCTGTCCTCGGCCGCGAGCTGGTCCACGCCCAGTTGCCAGGCCCGCGCGTCCTCGGCCAGCTCGCCGAGCGGGACGCGCAGCCCGATCAGGTCCTCCAGGCGGTTCAGCAGGGCCAGCGTCGCCTTCGGGTTCGGCGGCTGCGACACGTAGTGCGGCACCGCCGCCCACAGGCTCACCGCCGGAACCCCGGCGTGCGTGCACGCCTCCTGGAGGATGCCGACGATGCCCGTGGGACCTTCGTAGCGGGTCTCCTCCAGGTCCATCGTCCGCGCCAGGTCCGGGTCGGAGGTCACCCCGCTGACCGGCACCGGGCGGGTGTGCGGGGTGTCGCCGAGCAGCGCGCCCAGGACCACTACCATCTCCACGCCCAGTTCGTGCGCGAAGCCCAGGATCTCGTTGCAGAACGAGCGCCAGCGCATGGACGGCTCGATGCCCCGCACCAGCACCAGGTCGCGCGGTTTGTCGCCGCCGGTGCGCACCACGGAGAGCCGGGTCGTCGGCCAGGTGATCTTGCGTACGCCGTTCTCCAGAAAGACGGTCGGCCGGTTGACCTGGAAGTCGTAGTAGTCCTCGGCGTCGAGCGCCGCGAACACCTCGCCCTTCCACTCCCGGTCGAGATGGGCGACCGCTGCCGAGGCGGCGTCACCTGCGTCGTTCCAGCCTTCGAACGCGGCCACCATGACCGGGTCGACCAGCTCGGGAACTCCGTCGAGCTCGATCACCCAGCGCCTCCTTCATCCGTCTTCCTACGCTTCATGCGGCGTTTCCCCCGTCCGAATCCCCCCACCTTACGCATGCGGGAAGCGTGCCCTCCGGGCACCGAATCAATCGAAATCGGCCAGATTGGAGACGTCCGATCTTCCTCGCCGGAAGCAGACACTCCGCTTCTGTCGCGCGCCGCACCGGAGGTCCGCGCGGTCCGTGCGGCACCCGGGCCGGGCCCCTACAGCGTCGACCTGAGCCACTGCTCCACGCTCGCGATGTGCACCGTCGCCCACGACCGCGCCGCCTCCGCGTCCCGGGCCCGCAGCGCCCCCAGGATCGCCCGGTGCTCGTGCAGGGTGCGGCTGATCGCGTCCTCCTGGGTCAGCCCGCGCCACACCCGCGCCCGGGTGGTCGGCCCGGACAGCCCGTCCAGCAGCGAGCACAGCACCGAGTTCCCCGCACCCCGTACGATCGCGCGGTGGAACTCCAGGTCGGCGGCGACCAGTTCCTCCACCGACGGCGCGTCCCCCAGCGCGTCGAGCTGCTCCTCCAGGGCGTCCAGCGCCGCGTCGTCGAGCAGCCCGCACGCCATCGCCGTCGCGGCCGGCTCCAGGATTCTGCGCACGGCCAGGAACTCCAGCACCGTGTCGTCGCGGTGGAAGTCCACGACGAAGCTCACCGCCTCCAGCAGGAGCTGCGGATCGAGGCTGGTCACGTACGTGCCGTCGCCCTGGCGGACGTCCAGGATCCGGATCAGGGACAGCGCCCGGACCGCCTCGCGCAGGGAGTTGCGCGACAGGCCCAGCTCGGCGGCGAGCACGCTCTCCTTGGGCAGCCGGTCGCCGGGACGCAGCGCACCCGAAACGATCATGCCCTTGATACGCTCGATGGCCTCGTCGGTGACGGCCATGGCCCGACCTCCTGCTCCGGCCCGGCCCACCGCCAGACATCCGACCTATGCTCGCACGCCGGACGCGGCCCCGGAGGCGGTATCACCGCGGGCCCGAGACACGACGGCGGGCGGACCCCCGAAGGAGCCCGCCCGCGCCGCCCGCCCGTGCGGCGGTGCCTAGGCCTCCCGGCGCAGCACCCGCTCGACCTTCTCCCGTACGTCGTCCGTGGCCAGGCCCCGGATCGTCAGGGTGGTCCGGCGGCGCAGCACGTCGTCCGCGGTCTCCGCCCACTCGTGGTCGCGCGCGTACACCACCTGCGCCCAGATCTCCGGGGCGTCCGGGTGGATCCGCTCGGCCAGCGCGGGGTCGTCGGCGGCCAGGCGCGCGATGTCGAAGGACAGCGAACCGTAGTGCGTGGCCAGGTGCCGGGCGGTCTCCGGGGCCATCCGCGGGCCGGGCGTCCCACCGTCCACCAGCAGTCGGTGCGCGACCGCGTTCGGGTTCGCGATGCCCGGCAGCGGCAGCTTCTTCGGCAGCTCGGAGATCGGCTCCATGTCCTCGCCCAGCGGGTGGCCGGGCAGCGAGGCCAGCTTGTTCATCACGGTGCGGCCGATGTGGCGGAAGGTCGTCCACTTGCCGCCGGCCACCGACAGCATCCCGCCGCGGCCCTCGGTCACGACGGTCTCGCGCTTGGCCTTCGAGGTGTCGCCGGGCCCGCCGGGCAGCACGCGCAGACCCGCGAAGGAGTACGTGATCAGGTCCCGCGACAACTGCTGGTCGCGGATGGAGAACGCGGCCTCGTCCAGGATCTGGGTGACGTCGCGCTCGTTGACGGCCACGTCCGCCGGGTCGCCCTCGTACTCCTCGTCGGTGGTGCCCAGCAGGAGCTGGTCCTCCCACGGCAGCGCGAAGGTGATCCGGTACTTGTCGATGGGGGTGGCCAGCGCCGCGTTCCACGGGGAGGTGCGCTTGAGCACCAGGTGCGCGCCCTTGGACAGGCGGATCGAGGGCGCGGAGTTGGGGTCCTCCAGCTTGCGCAGGTGGTCCACCCACGGGCCCGTGGCGTTCAGCACCAGCCGGGCGTCGACGCCGAACTCGGTGCCGTCCATGCGGTCCCTGAGCTCCGCGCCCGTCACCCGGCCGTGCGTGAAGCGCAGCCCCGTGACCTCGGCGTGGTTGAGGACGGTGGCTCCCGACGCGACGGCGGCGCGCACCGTCATGAGGGCCATCCGGGAGTCGTTCATCTGGTCGTCGCCGTAGACCGCGACGGCCTTCAGGTTGTCCGTGCGCAGCTCCGGCACGTCCTTGGCGGCGCGCGCCGGCGATATCACGTGCCCGACGCCGTCACCGAAGGCGGACAGCGCCGAGTACGCGAAGACGCCCGCGCCCAGCTTGGCCGCGCCGTGCGGGCCGCCCTTGTACACGGGGAGGTAGAAGGTCAGCGGGTTCGACAGGTGCGGGGCCACGTCGCGCGAGACCGCACGCCGCTCGAAGTGGTTCTCCGCGACCAGCTTCACCGCACCGGTCTGGAGGTACCGCAGCCCGCCGTGCAGGAGCTTGGAGGAGGCGGAGGAGGTGGCCCCGGCGAAGTCACCGGCGTCCACCAGCGCCACCCGCAGCCCGGACTGCGCGGCGTGCCAGGCGGTGGAGATGCCCAGGATGCCGCCGCCGATCACCAGGAGGTCGTACGTCGCCTTGGAGAGCCGCTCCCGGGTCTCGGCACGGCTCGCGGTGGAGCCGTCGTCCGGTCGCGCCCCGTGGGTCGGGCCGCTGTGCAGGGTGGTCATGTCGCTCGCTCCTCTTCGCAGACACTGCTTCAGATCTCGTTGCGCGGACCGCGGCGGATCCCTGTCGATCCGCCGCGCACCCGCCCGACCTGCGCAGTCGTGTCAGTTCTCGTCTTCTTCGAGCCAGCCCATGGTCCGCTCGACGGCCTTGAGCCAGCTCTTGTACTCGCGGTCCCGGGTGTCCGCGTCCATCCGCGGCGTCCACTCGGCGGCCCGGCGCCAGTTGGCGCGCAGCTCGTCGGTGGAGGACCAGAAGCCGACCGCGAGACCGGCCGCGTACGCCGCGCCCAGACACGTGGTTTCGGCGACCATCGGACGGACGACCGGGGCGTCCAGGAAGTCCGACAGGGTCTGCATCAGCAGGTTGTTGGAGGTCATGCCGCCGTCGACCTTCAGCGCCGTCAGCTCGACACCGGAGTCCTTGGTCATGGCGTCGGTGATCTCACGGGTCTGCCAGGCGGTCGCCTCCAGCACGGCGCGCGCGATGTGCGCCCGGGTGACGTACCGGGTCAGACCCGCGATCACGCCGCGGGCGTCGGAGCGCCAGTACGGGGCGAACAGACCGGAGAACGCGGGCACGAAGTACGCGCCGCCGTTGTCCTCCACGCTGGAGGCCAGCGTCTCGATCTCCGCGGCGGTCTTGATCATGCCCATCTGGTCGCGCATCCACTGCACCAGCGAACCGGTGACCGCGATGGAACCCTCCAGCGCGTAGACCGGCTTCTGCTCGCCGATCTGGTACCCGACGGTCGTCAGCAGCCCGTTGTAGGAGTTGACGGGCTCCTCGCCGGTGTTCATCAGCATGAACGTGCCGGTGCCGTACGTGGACTTGGCCTCGCCCTCGGAGAAGCAGGTCTGGCCGAACAGGGCCGCCTGCTGGTCGCCGAGCGCGGAGGCGACCGGCACGCCCTGGAGGACGCCGGACGCGGCGTGGCCGTACACCTCGGCGGAGGACTTGATCTCCGGGAGGACGGCGGCCGGGATGTCCATGGAGTGCAGGATCTTCTCGTCCCACGCCATCTTGTGCAGGTTCATCAGCAGGGTGCGCGAGGCGTTGGTGACGTCGGTGACGTGCACGCCGCCGTTCACGCCGCCGGTGAGGTTCCAGATGACCCAGGAGTCCATGGTGCCGAAGAGGATGTCGCCGGCCTCGGCCTTCTCGCGCAGGCCCTCGACGTTGTCCAGCAGCCAGCGGATCTTCGGGCCCGCGAAGTAGGACGCCAGCGGCAGGCCGGTCTCGCGGCGGAAGCGGTCCTGGCCGACGTTGCGGCCGAGCTCCTTGCACAGGGCGTCGGTGCGGGTGTCCTGCCAGACGATGGCGTTGTGGACGGGCTGACCGGTGTTCTTGTCCCAGAGCAGCGTGGTCTCGCGCTGGTTGGTGATGCCGATCGCCTTGACGTCGGCGGCGGAGATGCCCGCCTTGACGACGGCCCCGGCGACGACCTCCTGGACGTTCTCCCAGATCTCGGCGGCGTCGTGCTCCACCCAGCCCGGCTTCGGGAAGATCTGCTCGTGCTCCTTCTGGTCGACCGCGACGATGCGGCCGTCCTTGTCGAAGACGATGCAGCGGCTGGACGTGGTGCCCTGGTCGATCGCGGCGATGAAGGGCCCTGCGGTGTGTGCGTCGGTCACGGTGTGCTCCTCGAAG
Source organism: Streptomyces sp. NPDC088745 (assembly GCF_044751045.1). Taxonomy (NCBI): domain Bacteria; kingdom Bacillati; phylum Actinomycetota; class Actinomycetes; order Kitasatosporales; family Streptomycetaceae; genus Streptomyces; species Streptomyces sp. NPDC088745. The sequence goes on along the minus strand of NZ_JBIVLB010000007.1, from coordinate 293,117 downwards.
TCTTGTGTCGTACGGCTCGTCGGCTCGGCGGGTCGGGCGCGGGGTCAGACGAAGGCGAGCTGGTGGATACCGCCCGCGATCGCCCCGCCGAGCAGCGGGCCGACCACCGGGACCCAGGCGTACCCCCAGTCGGAGCCGCCCTTGTTCGGCAGCGGGAGCAGCGCGTGCACGATGCGCGGCCCCAGGTCGCGGACCGGGTTGATGGCGTACCCGGTGGGACCGCCCAGCGAGAGGCCGATGCCGACGACCACGAACGCGGTGATCATCGCGCCCAGCACGCCCGGACCCTTGGGGTCGTCGGGGGACACGCCCGGGATCATCGACTGGGTGAGGATCGCCAGGACCAGCACGACCGTCGCTATGACCTCGGTCAGGAGGTTCTGCGCGGCGTGCCGGATCTCGGGACCGGTGGAGAAGACACCGAGCACCGGGCCGGCCTTCGGGGCGGTCTTCTGGTCGACCATGCCGTCCTCGGTGGGCTGCGCCGCGAGGATCTCCGGGTCGGTGAGGTGGGCGCGGAACTGGCCCGCGTACGTCGCCCAGACCAGCAGGGCGCCGATCATCGCACCGAGCAGCTGACCGGCGAAGTAGACGGGCAGGTCGCTCCAGGGGGTGGCGCCCTTGACCGCGAGGCCGACCGTGACGGCCGGGTTCAGGTGCGCACCCGAGAGACCGGCGGAGATGTACGCGGCGGTCAGCACCGCGAAGCCCCACCCGAAGGTGATGGCGAGCCAGCCGGCGTTGAACGCCTTCGAGCGCTTGAGCGTGACGGCCGCACAGACGCCGCCGCCCAGCAGGATGAGCACGGCGGTACCGATGGTCTCGCCGGTGAAGATGTCGAGGCTGGACACCCGCGACTCCTTTGTCCTTCGTCCAGGTTTCAAGGTCCTCGATGAGGGCCCCGTCGGTGCCTGGCTTGTCCCCACCCTAACTCTTATGCCGTTAGGTGTTCGACAATGCCGACCGATGAACGGCAGTTTTCACCCCCGTTACCGGCCCGTCAAGGGTTCTGTGAGGACCGTCCCAGACGGGGCCCCTCCGGGGGAAGGATCGGGGCCGTCCGGCGGTACGGACCAGGGCCGCCCGGCGGGACGCGTGGGGGCCTATGGGCGGTGCGGGTCGGGACTGCCCCGTGGGGCGGGTGGGGGCCTCCGGGCGGTGCGGGTCGGGGCTGCCCCGTGGGACGCGTGGGGGCCCCGGGGTGGCACGGGCCGGAGCTGCCTCATGGGGCGGGTGGGGGGCTTGCGGGCGGTGCGGGCCGGGGGCGCCCCGTGGGGCAGGTGGGGGCCTGTCGGCGGGGCGCGTCCGGGTGCCTTCCGTGCCGCCCCGCCCGCCGCGGGCCGGCTTCCCCCGCCGCCCGCCCCGCCCGCCGCACGCCGGCGGCTCTCCGCGCCACCCGGCCGCCCTCCGCTCAGAAGCGCCCGGCGCCCAGGTCCCGCGACACCGCACGCGCGCAGTCCCGTACCGCCGCCACCAGCTCGGGCTTCAACTCGCCCCCGGGGCAGACCCGTTCGACCGCGCCCGTGATGCCGACCGCGCCCACCGGCATCCGCCGCCGGTCGTGGATGGGCGCCGCGATCGACGCCACGCCCTCCCAGGTCTCCTCCACGTCACCGGCCCAGCCGCGCGCCCGCGTGAGGTCGAGCACCGCCTCGAAGTCCTCCGCCGAGGTCAGGGTGTGCGCGGTGAACGCCTCCCGGTCGTTGTCCGCGGCCTCGGTGTGCGCCACCGGGTCGTACGCGGACAGCACCTTGCCCAACGCCGTGCTGTGCAGCGGCTGCATCGCCCCCACCTCCAGCACCTGACGGCTGTCGTCGGGCCGGAAGACGTGGTGCACGATCAGCACGCCCTGCTGGTGCAGCACCCCCAGGTACACGCTCTCGCCGCTGGAGCGGGCCAGGTCGTCCGTCCACACCAGGGCCCGGGCCCGCAGCTCGTGCACGTCCAGATAGCTGTTGCCGAGCCGCAGCAGCTCCGCCCCGAGCTGGTAGCGGCCCGAGGCCGCGTCCTGCTCCACGAAGCCCTCGTGCTGCAAGGTGCGCAGGATGCCGTGCGCGGTGCCCTTGGCGAGCCCCAGCGCGGCCGCCACCTCCGTCAGGCCCAGCCGTCGCTCACCGCCCGCCAGAAGGCGCAGCATCGCTGCCGCCCGTTCCAGCGACTGGATATTGCGAGCCATCGCCCGATCACCTCCACTGGGATTCGGCGGTCCCACAGTTGATACGTGCCGACGTTCGTCAATGCCGAACAGTATCGGCCGTTACCGACCCCTGTCACCGGGACGCCGGTCCCGCCACCGCCGGCGGACGGCCCCCGCCGCCGGAGCCGCCGGACCCCGCCGCCAGGAGTCGTCGTACCCCGTCGCCCGGAAGCCGGTGCGCCCCCCACGCACCCGCGGACCCACTCATACCCGCACCCGCGGCCCGCCCCCGGACGCGCCCCGGCTCCCCGGGCCCGTCCGCCGACCGGGACAGCCGCGCATTTTCCCGGCCGTCCCGGCTACCCTGACCCGGTGCGCCCGCCGCCGGGCAGGCGCAAAGCCGACAGCCGTCGCAACCCTGGGAGCTCAACCATGGCCTCGTTGCCGAACCCGACGCTTGACGCCCGCAGCCGCGCAGAAGCCCTCCGCGAGGCACTCGCCACGCGGGTGGTGGTCGCCGACGGAGCGATGGGCACCATGCTCCAGGCACAGGACCCCACCCTTGAGGACTTCCAGGACCTCGAAGGCTGCAACGAGATCCTCAACCTGACGCGCCCGGACATCGTCCGCAACGTGCACAAGGAGTACTTCGCCGTCGGCGTCGACTGCGTCGAGACCAACACCTTCGGCGCCAACCACTCCGCCGCCAACGAGTACGAGATCGCCGACCGCATCGTCGAACTCTCCGAGTCCGGCGCCCGCATCGCCCGCGAGGTCGCCGACGAGTTCACCGCCGCCGACGGCCGCCAGCGCTGGGTGCTCGGCTCCATCGGCCCCGGCACCAAGCTGCCCTCCCTCGGCCACACCACGTACGACGTCCTGCGCGACGGCTACCAGCAGAACGCCGAGGGCCTCCTCGCCGGCGGCGCCGACGCCCTCATCGTCGAGACCACCCAGGACCTCCTCCAGACCAAGTCGAGCCTCGTCGGCGCCCGCCGCGCCATGGACGCCCTCGGCTTCCAGGTCCCCCTCATCTGCTCGCTCGCCTTCGAGACCACCGGCGTCATGCTGCTCGGCTCCGAGATCGGCGCCGCGCTCACCGCCCTGGAACCCCTCGGCATCGACCTCATCGGCCTCAACTGCTCGACGGGGCCCGAGGAGATGAGCGAGCACCTGCGCTACCTGGCCCGCCACTCGCGCACCCCGCTGATGTGCATGCCGAACGCGGGCCTGCCCGTACTCACCAAGAACGGCGCCCACTTCCCGCTCGGCCCCGAGGGCCTCGCCGACGCCCAGGAAGCCTTCGTCAACGACTACGGCCTCTCCCTCATCGGCGGCTGCTGCGGCACCACCCCCGAGCACCTGCGCCAGGTCGTCGACCGAGCCCGCGGCCTGACCCCCGCCGTCCGCGACCCGCGCCCGGAGCCCGGCGCCGCCTCGCTCTACCAGACGATGCCCTTCCGCCAGGACACCTCGTACCTCGCCATCGGCGAGCGGACGAACGCCAACGGATCGAAGAAGTTCCGCGAGGCCATGCTGGACGGGCGCTGGGACGACTGCGTGGAGATGGCCCGCGACCAGATCCGCGAGGGCGCCCACATGCTCGACCTCTGCGTCGACTACGTGGGCCGCGACGGCGTCGCCGACATGAAGGAACTCGCCGGCCGCTTCGCCACCGCCTCCACCCTCCCCATCGTCCTGGACTCCACCGAACTGCCCGTGCTGCGCGCCGGACTGGAGAAGCTGGGCGGACGCGCCGTCATCAACTCCGTCAACTACGAGGACGGCGACGGTCCCGAGTCCCGCTTCCAGCAGGTCACCAAGCTGGCCGTCGAGCACGGCGCCGCCCTCATCGCCCTCACCATCGACGAAGAGGGCCAGGCCCGCACCGTCGAGCACAAGGTCGCCATCGCCGAGCGCCTCATCACCGACCTCACCACCAACTGGGGCGTGCGCGAGTCGGACATCCTCATCGACGTCCTCACCTTCACCATCTGCACCGGCCAGGAGGAGTCCCGCGGCGACGGCATCGCCACCATCGGCGCCATCCGCGAACTCAAGGCACGCCACCCCGACGTGCAGACCACGCTGGGCCTGTCCAACATCTCCTTCGGCCTCAACCCCGCCGCCCGCGTCGTCCTCAACTCCGTCTTCCTCGACGAGTGCGTCAAGGCGGGCCTGGACTCCGCGATCGTGCACGCCTCCAAGATCCTGCCCATCGCCCGGCTGGAGGAGGAGCAGGTCAAGGCCGCCCTCGACCTCGTCTACGACCGCCGCGCCGAGGGCTACGACCCCCTCCAGAAGCTCATGGAGCTGTTCGAGGGCGTCAACATGAAGTCCATGAAGGCCGGCCGCGCCGAGGAGCTCATGGCGCTGCCGCTCGACGAGCGCCTCCAGCGCCGCATCATCGACGGCGAGAAGAACGGCCTGGAGGCCGACCTCGACGAAGCCCTCCAGGACACCCCCGCCCTGGACATCGTCAACAACACCCTGCTCGAAGGCATGAAGGTGGTCGGCGAACTCTTCGGCTCCGGCCAGATGCAGCTGCCGTTCGTCCTCCAGTCCGCCGAGGTCATGAAGACCGCGGTCGCGTACCTGGAACCCCACATGGAGAAGTCCGACGACGAGGGCAAGGGCACCATCGTGCTCGCCACCGTCCGCGGCGACGTCCACGACATCGGCAAGAACCTCGTCGACATCATCCTCTCCAACAACGGCTACACCGTCGTCAACCTCGGCATCAAGCAGCCCGTCTCCGCGATCCTGGAGGCCGCCGAGGAGCACAAGGCCGACGTCATCGGCATGTCCGGCCTGCTGGTCAAGTCCACGGTGATCATGAAGGAGAACCTGGAGGAGCTCAACCAGCGCAAGATGGCCGCCGACTTCCCGGTCATCCTGGGCGGCGCCGCCCTCACCCGCGCCTACGTCGAGCATGACCTCCACGAGATCTACGAGGGCGAGGTCCGCTACGCCCGCGACGCCTTCGAGGGCCTGCGCCTCATGGACGCCCTCATCGGCGTCAAGCGCGGCGTCCCCGGCGCCGTCCTCCCCGAACTCAAGCAGCGCCGCGTGCCCAAGCGCGACACCCCCCTCCCGGAGGCGGAGGAGCAGCCCGAGGGCCCGGTCCGCTCGGAGACCGCCACCGACAACGCGATCCCCGAGCCGCCCTTCTGGGGCACCCGCGTCATCAAGGGCATCCCGCTCAAGGAGTACGCCTCCTGGCTCGACGAGGGCGCCCTCTTCAAGGGCCAGTGGGGCCTGAAGGAAGCCCGCAAGGGCGGTCCCTCGTACGAGGAGCTCGTGGAGAGCGAGGGCCGCCCGCACCTGCGCGGCTGGCTCGACAAGCTCCACACCGAGGGCCTCCTGGAAGCCGCCGTCGTCTACGGGTACTTCCCCTGCGTCTCCAAGGGCGACGACCTCGTCCTCCTCAACGAGGACGGCAGCGAGCGCACCCGCTTCTCCTTCCCCCGCCAGCGCCGCGGCCGCCGCCTGTGCCTCGCGGACTTCTTCCGCCCCGAGGAGAGCGGTGAGGTGGACGTCGTCGGCCTCCAGGTCGTCACCGTCGGCTCCCGCATCGGCGAGGAGACCGCCAAGCTCTTCGAGGCCAATGCCTACCGCGACTACCTGGAACTGCACGGCCTGTCCGTCCAGCTGGCCGAGGCCCTGGCCGAGTACTGGCACGCCCGGGTCCGCTCCGAGCTCGGCTTCGCCGGCGAGGACCCCTCGGACGTCCAGGACATGTTCGCCCTGAAGTACCGCGGCGCCCGCTTCTCACTCGGCTACGGGGCCTGCCCCGACCTGGAGGACCGCGCCAAGATCGCCGAGCTCCTGCAGCCCGAGCGCATCGGCGTCCACCTCTCCGAGGAGTTCCAGCTCCACCCCGAGCAGTCCACCGACGCCATCGTCATCCACCACCCCGAGGCGAAGTACTTCAACGCACGGTAAGCCGGGACACCCGAACAGGGAAACGCACGTTCACCGGGCCGGACGTACACTGGTCGGCCCAGTGCAGGCCGGTCGCCCCTCCCACTCGGAGGGCGGCCGGCCTTCTCGTCCCTCCAGGAGGTGTGCCCGAATGACCAGCACGGTCCCCGCGCCGACGACCACCACGGCCGAAGACTCCGCACTCCAGGCGGTCTTCCTGGACATGGACGGCACCCTCGTCGACACCGAGGACCTCTGGTGGGACGCCGAGAAGGCGGTCTTCGCCGGCCTCGGGCACCAGCTCGACGAGTCCTGGCGGAGCGTCGTCGTCGGCGGCCCCATGACCCGCAGCGCCGGCTTCCTCATCGAGTCCACCGGTGCCGACATCACCCTCCCCGAACTCACCGTCGCCCTCAACGACAGCTTCGAGGCCCGCATCGGGCGCGGCGTGGCGCTCATGCCGGGCGCGGCCGCCCTGCTGGCCGAGCTGCGGGCGTACGACATCCCCACGGCCCTCGTCTCGGCTTCCCACCGGCGCATCATCGACCGCGTCCTGGAGTCGGTGGGCGCCGACGCGTTCGCCCTGACCGTCGCGGGCGACGAGATCGCCCGCACCAAGCCGCACCCCGACCCCTACCTGCACGCCGCCGCCCGGCTCGGCGCCGACCCCGCCCGGTGCGCCGTCGTCGAGGACACCGCGACCGGAGTGGCCTCCGCCGAGGCGGCCGGCTGCCGGGTCGTCGCCGTCCCCTCCATCGCGCCGATCGCCCCCGCCGACGGCCGGGTCGTCGTCGGCTCGCTGGAAGAAGTGAATCTTGCATTTCTCCGCACACTGTTCCCGGCAAGCCACTGAACCGGCCATCCGGAGCGTCCCGCCGGAAATGCGGAAACACAGCGGAACGGCACGTGCGGCATGAGTGAGATCAGGGATGAGGAATTCACTCCTCCGTAAATGTATTCATGAGGTGAGGTTGGTCACCAGACGACCCGCCGACAGGGGTCCCGGCACGGGAGAATCCCCATCGGTGGGCCGTTTCGCGTTCCCTTGTGTCCGGATTCATTGATCCATGTACGAAAAATTCACCGCTTCCGCGCCCACCGGCACCCCTTGCCCCCGCACCGCACAGCGGTCGGCCCCGGGCCCGCACCGCACTAATCTCGACGCGAGAACTTCGCCGCAGATCATCGCGGTTCGGCAACCGGCCCGGGCCGCCCGCCCCAACAAGCGGAAATAGGCGAAGTGTTCGTACAAAGCCGCATGACGGTGCCGGTCGAGGGAGAACTTCCAGGATGAACCGCAAGACTCTGGTGCTGCCGGCAATAGCCGTACTGGTCACCCCCGTACTGGCCGCATGCGGCGGTCCGGACTCTGCCGAGAACGCGGGCAAGCCCATCGTCGTGGGCACCACGGACAGCTTCGTCGCCACCAAGACCGCCCCGGCCCCCTTCGACCCGGCCCACGCCTACGACGTCGGCGCCTGGAACGTCCTGCGCCAGACCCACCAGACCCTCATGCGCGTCCCGCGCGGCGGCGGCGAACCCGTCACCGAGGCCGCCGAGTCCTGCGGCTTCACCGACACCAAGAACACCAGCTACCGCTGCAAGCTCCGCAGCGGGCTCACCTTCTCCGACGGCCAGGCGCTCAACGCCGCCGACGTGAAGTTCTCCGTCGAACGCTCCCTGAAGATCCAGGACAAGAACGGCCCGGTCTCCCTCCTCACCAACATCGACCTGGTCGAGGCCAAGGGCGAGAACGAGGTGGTCTTCCACCTCAAGACCCCCGACGCCACCTTCCCCTACAAGCTGGCCACCCCCGCCGCCGCCATCGTCGACGACAAGACGTACGCCCGCGACAAGGTCCGCGCCGGCTTCGAGGTCAGCGGCTCCGGACCGTACACCGTGCGCATCGACCACAGCGGCGACACCTTCACCAAGGCCGTCTTCACCAAGAACCCCCGCTACCAGGGCGGCGTCAAGCTCAACAACGAGAAGGTCGAGATCCGCTCCTACAAGGACTCCGAGTCCATGGAGAAGGCCCTCAAGAGCGGCGAGATCGACATGATGTCGCGCACCATCACGCCCCAGCAGATCAAGGACCTCGCCGACAAGCAGGACGGGGACATCAAGCTCGTCGAACTCCCCGGCCTGGAGATCCGCTACCTCGGCTTCAACACCGAGGACCCGGCCGTCAAGAACAAGGCCGTACGCCAGGCCATGGCCACCGTCCTCGACCGCACCGCCCTCGCCCGGAGCGTCTACGGCGAGACCGCCGAGCCGCTCTACTCGATCATTCCCACGACCATCGCCGGCCACAAGAACTCCTTCTTCAACAAGTACCCGGCAGGCGACGTGAAGAAGGCCGCCGAGACGCTGCGCGCCGCACGTGTCAACGGCCCCGTCAAGCTCACGCTGACGTACACCACCGACCACTACGGCTCCGCGACCAAGAAGGAGTTCGAGGTCCTCCAGAAGCAGCTCAACGACTCCAAGCTCTTCGCCGTGGACATCAAGGGCGTGCCCTGGAGCACCTTCAGCGAGGACCAGAAGGCCAACAAGTACGCCGTCTACGGCATGGGCTGGTTCCCCGACTTCACGGACGCCGACAACTACGTCGCCCCCTTCCTCGACAAGGCGAACTTCCTCAACAGCCCCTACGCCAACGACGAGATCCGCTCCACCCTCATCCCGCAGTCCCGCCGCGAGCAGGACCGCGGAGCTGCCACCCAGGCCTTCGAGCAGATCCAGGACATCGTCGCCCGGGACGTCCCGCTGCTCCCGCTCTGGCAGGGCAAGCAGTACATCGCCGCCCGCAGCGACATCACCGGCACCGAATGGGCCGTCAACTTCGCCGCCGACCTCCAGCTCTGGGAACTCGGCCGCGGCGTCGCCTGACCCCGGCCCTTCCCCCTCGCCCTCTCCCCGTACGACCACCCCCCCCCCACGAAAGTCTGAGACACGCGGTGCAGATACGTAACTGGCCGACGGCCCTCCTCACAGCGGGACTGTCGGCCGGCCTCCTGACCGGTTGCGGCTCCACCAGCGGCACCGACGGCGGCTCCACCAGCGGCACCGGACAGCCCGTCACCATGGGCATGTCCGACGAGATCAAGGCCACCGACCCGGCCTCCGGCTACGACCCCGGCTCCTGGCTGCTCTTCAACAACGTCTTCCAGTCCCTGATGGCCTTCCCCAAGGGCGGCTCCGAACCCCAGCCCGAAGCCGCCCAGAACTGCGCCTTCGACAAGGGCAACACCGTCTACCGCTGCACCCTGCGCGAAGGACTCGCCTTCAGCAACGGCAACCCGCTCACCTCCAAGGACGTCAAGCACTCCTTCGAGCGCACCCTGAAGATCAACGACCCCGCCGGTCCGGCCGTCATGCTCTCCAGCATCAAGAGCATCGACACCCCCGACGCCACCAAGGTCGTCTTCTACCTCAAGGTCCCCGACGCCACCTTCCCCAGCAAGATCGCCTCCGGCGCGGGCTCCATCGTCGACCACCGCACCTACCCGGCCGACAAGCTCCGCACCGACGGCAAGGCCGACGGCTCCGGCCCCTACCGGCTCGACACCTTCGACAAGAGCAAGGCCGTCTTCGCCGTCAACGACCGCTACCGCGGCGCCGCGAAGATCAACAACACCGGCATGACCGTCAAGCTCTTCCACGACGACCGGGCCGCCCTCGCACAGTCGCTCAAGAAGGGCGAGATCGACTTCGCCTACCGGGGCCTCACCGCCAAGAACATCTCCACCGCCGAGGCCGAGGCCCTCGGCGGCGACCAGCGCCTGGACCCCGTCGAAGGCAGCAGCGCCGAGGTCCACCACCTCGTCTTCAACGTCAAGGACCCCGTCGCCGGCAAGCCCGGCGTCCGCCGCGCCATCGCCCACCTCATCGACCGCGAAGCCCTCGTCCGCGACGTCTACCGGTCGACGGCCACCCCGCTGTACTCGATCGTCCCCGCGGGCGTCACCGGCCACAACACCGCCTTCTTCAACCGGTACGGCGGCCGCCCGCAGCCCGCCAAGGCCCGCCAGGCCCTGCGCGACGAAGGCATCACCACCAAGGTCAAGCTCACCCTCTGGGCCACCCCCAGCCGCTACGGCCCCGCGACGGTCGAGGAGTTCAAGACCCTCGCCAAGCAGCTCAACCGCAGCGGCCTCTTCGACGCGAACGTCAAGACGGTCGAACAGGGCCAGTACGAGAAGGACATCGCCGCCGGGAAGTACGGCGTCTACGTCAAGGGCTGGGTCCCCGACTACCCCGACCCCGAGAACTTCACCCAGCCGTTCTTCGGCAAGGGCAACGTCGTCTCCAACAACTACGAGAACACCGAGATCACCGACAAGCTGCTCCCCGGCACCGCGGCCGCCGCCGACCGCGGCTCCACCGCCGAGGCGTTCGACCGCCTCCAGAACATCGTCGCCGAGGACGTCCCGCTGCTCCCGCTCTGGCAGGGCAAGCAGTACGCCGTCGCCCGCTCCAACATCTCCGGCCTGGAGTGGACCCTCGACACCTCGACGGTCTTCCGCTTCTGGGAGATCAGCAAGAGCTGATGCCTTCCGGGACACGGGAGCGGGGGCGGGGGGGACCCCCCCCCCCCCCCCCCCCCCCCCCCCCCCCCCCACCCCCCCGGCCCCCGGGGCCGCCCCGGGCGGTCCCACATCGCGCCCCGCCCCCCCCCGGCCCGCCCGGACCCCCCCACCGCC
>NZ_JBIVLB010000007.1:0-282340 GCF_044751045.1 Streptomyces sp. NPDC088745 | reverse complement strand
CCGGCCGTGTAGTGCCCCCTCCCCCCCCCGCGGTTATACCCCCCCTGGGTTTCACCAACCAGGTGTCCCATTGCGGCACGGGGGGGGGGGGCGGGCCGCACCCCCCCCCCCCCGCCCCCGCCCCCGTACCGCCAGTACCTGCCGTGCTCGTGCGGCAGCGCGTGCCGTTCCTACTGCGCGCCCGGCCGCACCAGGCCGCTCTCGTACGCGAACACCGCGGCCTGCACCCGGTCGCGCAGCCCCAGCTTCGTCAGCACATGACCGACGTGCGTCTTGACCGTCGTCTCGCTCACGAACAGGTCCGCCGCGATCTCCGCGTTCGACAGCCCGCGCGCCACCAGCTTCAGGACCTCCACCTCACGGTCGGTCAGCGTGTGCAGGGTGTCCGGCATCTCGTCCTCACCCGACGGCAGGTGGTCCGCGTACTTGTCCAGCAGACGGCGCGTGATGCTCGGCGCCAGCATCGCCTCACCGGCCGCCACCACCCGGATCGCCTGCACCAGCTCGTGCGCGGGGGCGTCCTTCAGCAGGAAGCCGCTGGCTCCCGCCCTGAGGGCCTCCACCACGTACTCGTCCAGGTCGAACGTCGTCAGCACGAGCACCTTCGCCGGACCGTCCCGGCCCGGCCCGGTGATCTGCCGGGTCGCCTCCACCCCGTCCATCCGCGGCATCCGGATGTCCATCAGCACCACATCGGGCTGCAAGGCCCGCACCTGATCGAGCGCCTGCAAACCGTCACCGGCCTCGCCGACGACCGCAAGATCCTGCTCGGCCTCCAGGATCATCCGGAAACCGGTGCGCAGCAGAGGCTGGTCGTCGACCAGTAGGACGCGGATCGCCACAGGAACTCCTTCATTAGACCGGCCCCATTCTGCCCTGTGCGCGGATCGGTGCGTCCGGGCGCGGGTGCTGGGGGGAGGGGGGAGTCGCGGGCGGGTGCGTGGCGCATGTCACGTGCGGGTGCGTCGTGGCCGGTGCGCGTCCTGTGCGGGTGCGTCGTGTTCGGCGGGCGTCCTGTGCGGGCGCCTCATGGGCGGCGGGCATTCGGTGCGGGTGCGTCGTGGCCGGTCGCGCAGTTCCCCGCGCCCCTGATGGCCTGCCGTGCGGGCAGCCGTCCCCTGCGGCGCGGCCGCCCCCCTCCCGGCGAGCGCCTGCGCCGGTCGCCCTACTCCGCCAGCGCCTGCCTCGGCACCACCGGCAACGGATACACCGGGGGAGTGCCCCCGAACTCCGGACACACCGCCTGGTGATCACACCACCCGCACAGCTTCGTCGGCCGCGGCCGCCATTCCCCCGTCTCCGTCGCCTCCACGATCGCCTCCCACAGCGCGTGCAGCTTGCGCTCCATCCGCTCCAGATCCGCCTCGTTCGGGTCGTACGTCAGCACGTCTCCACTGCCCAGGTACACCAGCTGAAGCCTGCGCGGCACGATCCGCTTCCACCGCCAGATCACCAGCGCGTAGAACTTCATCTGGAACAGCGCGCCCTCCGCGTACTCCGGACGCGGCGCCTTCCCCGTCTTGTAGTCGACGATCCGCACCTCACCCGTCGGCGCGACGTCCACCCGGTCGATCACCCCGCGCAGCCGCAGCCCAGACTCCAGCTCCGTCTCCACGAAGAGCTCCCGCTCGGCCGGCTCCAGACGCGTCGGATCCTCCAGCGTGAACCACTTCTCGACCAGGTCCTCCGCCTGCCCCAGCCACCGCGCCAGCCGCCCGCCCTCGGCGTCGTCCGCGAACAGCCCGGCCAGCTCGGGCTTCGACTCCAGCAGCCGGTCCCACTGCCCCGGCACCATCGCCCGTGCCCGCGGCGCCGTCCGCTCCACCGCGGGGTCGTCGAACAAGCGCTCCAGGACGGCATGGACCAGCGTGCCCCGGGTAGCAGCCTCACTCGGCTTCTCCGGCAGCTTGTCGATCACTCGGAACCGGTACAGCAGCGGACACTGCATGAAGTCGCTCGCCCGCGACGGGGACAACGACACGGGCCGCCTCGCCACGTCCGCAGGACCGCTACTCGTATTCATGACTCAGACCCTACGACCCACCACTGACAACGCCCGCCTACCATCGACGGCAGACCCCGTCGCACTGCATGATCGGGGCATTGCCCCGCACAACGGCACCAGGTCGACACAGGCTTCAACAAAGATTTACCCGACGGCGCAGCACCCGGCACCACCGACGAGACGCCAGCCAACGAAGGGACACCGTGGACGAGAGCGGCGACAGCGGACGCCCCCACACCGGCGCGGACGACACCCGCCCCGACGCCACCCGCCCCCCGGGCCCGGACGCCACCCACGCCTCCGACCCCACCGGCACCCGCGTCCCCGGCCCCGACACCACCGGCACCCCCGGCCCCGACGGCAGCCGCGCCCCCGGTCCCGACGGCAGCCACGTCTTTGGCCCCGACGGGTCCCGGGCCTCCGGCCCTGACGGCAGCCGTGCCCCCGGCTCCGAGGCCACTCGCGTCTCCGGTTCCGGCGGCACTCGGACGCCTGGCTCCGACGGCAGCCGCGTCCCCGGCCCCGACGCCACCGGTACCCCCGGTCCCCGCGTCCCCGGCCCCGACACCACCGGCACCCCTGGTCCCGACGGCCCCCGCGCCTCCGGTCCCAGCGGCACTCATACGCCCGGCCTCGACGACACCCGCGCCCCCGACGCCACCGGCACCCCTGACCCCGACGGCCCCCGCGCCCCCGGTCCTGACGACAGCCGCACCCCCGACCCCGCCCCCACCCCCGGCGGCCCGACCAGCACGGACGCGGCCCCCGCCCCGTCGGCGTCCGCCGAGCGGTCCAGCAATCCCGGCGGCGGTCTTCTCATGGGCCGTCCCTTCGGGGTGCCCGTCTACGTCGCCCCGAGCTGGTTCCTCGTCGCCGCCCTCATCACCTGGGTCTTCGGCGGCCAGCTCGACATCGTCCTGCCCGAGCTCGGCGCGGCCCGCTACCTCGTCTCCCTCTTCTTCGCCGTCGCCTTCTACGCCTCCGTACTCGTCCACGAACTCGCCCACACCGTCGCCGCCCTCCGCTTCAAACTCCCCGTACGGCGCATCCAGCTCCAGTTCTTCGGCGGCGTCTCCGAAATCGAGAAGGAGACCGAGACCCCGGGCCGCGAATTCGTCCTCGCCTTCGTCGGACCCCTCCTCTCCCTCGCCCTCGCCGGACTCTTCTACTGGGCCATGGACCTCGTCGAAGCGGGCACCGTCCCCGGCGTCCTGCTGGCCGGGCTGATGATCTCCAACCTCATCGTCGCCGCCTTCAACCTCCTTCCCGGCCTCCCCCTCGACGGCGGCCGCATGCTCCGCGCCGTCGTCTGGAAGATCACCGGCAACCCCATGACCGGCACCGTCGCCGCCGCCTGGGTCGGCCGCGCCCTCGCCGTCGCCGTCCTCATCGGCCTCCCCCTCCTCACCCACACCGGCGCCCTGGGCAACAAGACCCAGGACATCACCGGCATGGACACCGTCCTCGACGCACTCCTCGCCGCGATCCTCGCCGCCATCATCTGGACCGGCGCCGGAAACAGCCTCCGCATGGCCCGCCTGCGCCAGCACCTCCCCGACCTCCGCGCCCGCACCCTCACCCGCCGCGCCGTCCCCGTCGAACCCGCCACCCCCCTCTCCGAAGCACTCCGCCGCGCCAACGAAGCAGGCGCCCGCGCCCTCGTCGTCGTCGACGGACACGGCACCCCCACCGCCGTCGTCCGCGAAACCGCCATCGGCAACGTCCCCGAACACCGACGCCCCTGGGTCGCCGTCAGCGGCCTCGCCGCCGACCTCACCGACGACATGCGCATCCCCGCCGAACTCGCCGGCGAAGCCCTCCTCGACCGCCTCCGCGCCGCCCCCGCCACCGAGTACCTCGTCATCGAGGAGACCGGCGAGATCTACGGGGTCCTCTCCACCGCCGACGTCGAGCGCGCCTTCGTCAAGGCCATGGCCCGCCCCCGCCCGTGACCACCGCGGTGAGAAGGCATCCCAGCAGCCGGTAGGCTGGTCACATGTCCGAACCGACCGGTGCCGCCCGCCGACGCGGGCCCTTCAAGGTCGGGGACCAGGTCCAGCTCACTGACCCCAAGGGCCGCCACTACACGTTCACGCTCGAAGCCGGGAAGCAGTTCCACACCCACAAGGGTGCCTTCTCGCACGACGAGCTGATCGGGGCGTCCGAGGGCAGTGTTGTCCGAACCACGGGAAACGTCGCCTACCTGGCGCTGCGCCCCCTGCTCCCCGACTACGTCCTGTCCATGCCCCGCGGCGCCGCCGTGGTCTACCCCAAGGACGCGGGGCAGATCCTGGCCTTCGCCGACATCTTCGCCGGCGCCCGCGTCGTCGAGGCGGGAGTGGGCTCCGGAGCGCTCAGCGCCTTTCTCCTGCGCGCCATCGGCGACCACGGAATGCTGCACTCCTACGAGCGCCGCCAGGACTTCGCGGACATCGCCCGGGGCAACGTCGAACGCTACTTCGGCGGCCCCCACCCGGCCTGGACCCTCACCGTCGGCGACCTCCAGGACAACCTCTCCGACACCGAGGTCGACCGCGTCGTCCTCGACATGCTCGCCCCCTGGGAGACCCTGGAGGCCGTCTCCAAGGCCCTGGTCCCCGGCGGCATCCTCTGCGCGTACGTCGCCACCACCACCCAGCTCGCCCGGACCGTCGAGTCCATCCGCGAGATCGGCTGCTTCGCCGAACCCCAGCCCTGGGAGTCCATGGTCCGCAACTGGCACGTCGAAGGACTCGCCGTCCGCCCGGACCACCGCATGATCGGCCACACCGGCTTCCTCGTCACCGCCCGGCGCCTCGCCGACGGCGTCGAGCCCCCCATGCGCCGCCGCCGCCCCTCCAAGGGCGCCTACGGCGACGACTACGAAGGCCCCAACAAGGAGCGCGGCTCCAGCGAGGCCCAGGGCTGAGCCCAGGCACCGCACCCGCAGCCGCCCCAACAGACCGGCGCCGCCGTCCCGTTCCCGTACCGACACGGAAATGGGACGGCGGCGTCTTTTCGTTGCCCGCCCCCACCGATCCGTTCTCTGTACGAAGTCCCACCCCCGGCATTCCCACCCCCCGCCCCGTGTGGCACGATTCCGGCACCCCTCCCGTCGCCGGCGCCCCTCCCGGCACAGCCCCACAGGAGACCCCCGCGTGCCGAACACCGCGCTCCCGGACCTCGCACACACCCGGCCCCGCGCGATGCACTGGCTCGCCACCGCAGCCGCCACCGCAGCCGTCGTGGCCCTCGCCGGACTCCTCCAGCCCACCGCCGCCACCGCCTCCCAGACGGCGGCCGGCAACGCACCCCAGGCCCCGGCAGCGGCCCGCCCCGCCCCCGACCCGGCCACCGCCACCTACCCCCTGCGCTGCCGCGCCGGCAAGCCCGTCGTCGTCCACCGGGCAACCGGCGACCTCGACGGCGACAACGCCCCCGAAACCGTCGCCGCCGTCCGCTGCGAGACCGGCATGGGCACCCCGTCCACGGGCATCTACGTCCTCACCGGAGCCGGAACCGGAGCCGGAAGCAATGCCGGAGCCGCAGCGGAAAACGGAACCGGCGGCCGCGTCGTCGCCACCCTCCTCGACCCCGCCGACCAGCAGAACGCCACCGGCCTCACGATCACCGGGCGCGCCGTCACCGCGACCCTCCTCGGCTACTCCTCCGAAGCCGTCGCCCGCTGCTGCCCCGACACCAGGCAGCGCACCACATGGCAGTGGCGGAACGGAAAATTCCTCCGCTCCGCCACCACCGACGCCCGCAGCGTCTGAGGACCGGTCCCCGCCTACTCGGCGTCCGGCCCGTACACCTCGACCCTGTCCGAAACCCGACGCACATGAATGCAGTCGCCCGGGCACTCCTTCGCCGAATCCACGACATCGTTCAGCAAGGTGAGCGGAACCGGCGTCGTCGCACCGGGCGACTGCAGCAACTCGTCGTCACCGCTCTTCACATACGCCAGACCGTCGATGTCGAGCTCGAAGACCTCCGGCGCGTACTGCGCGCAGATCCCGTCGCCGGTGCAGAGGTCCTGATCGATCCACACCTCGAGAGGGTCGCCGACCTGGGCGCCGTCCGCGGTGGGAGCCTCTTCCTGCACGGTCATATCTCCTGCCGTTTCCTGCGCGGTATGCACCAATTGAAGCCAGCCCTGACGGGTGTTGAACACTTCGAAGATACAACCGCCCGCTTTCCGATGTTGCTGGGTGGGTATCCCCCCACTGTGAGGGAGTACGCAAGGGTGAAGATCAGACACTCCGCGATCCGGTTTGTGATCTAGGGGTTTCAACCAGCACCCACCCAGGTAGGGTCAGGAAGCGTCCAGCTCCCCCTGGAGGAGGTGAGGACCGTGGCAGCCCACGACGACGACATCAACCGCGGCATCCGGCCCGCGCGAGGGTCCGAGGACCCCGCCGGACAGGTTGCCTATCTAGAGCAGGAAATCGCCGTCCTGCGACGCAAGCTCGCCGACTCTCCGCGTCACACGAGGATTCTCGAAGAGCGGATCGTCGAGCTGCAGACCAACCTGGCAGGCGTGTCCGCCCAGAACGAGCGGCTCGCCAACACACTCCGCGAGGCCCGCGACCAGATCGTGGCCCTCAAGGAAGAAGTGGACCGGCTCGCACAGCCGCCGGCCGGCTTCGGAGTGTTCCTGGAAGCCAACGAGGACGGCACGGCCGACATCTTCACCGGCGGGCGCAAGCTCCGGGTGAACGTCAGCCCCAGCGTCGAGCTCGACGAGCTCCGACGCGGCCAGGAAGTGATGCTCAACGAAGCACTCAACGTGGTCGAAGCCATGGAGTTCGAGCGCGCCGGGGACATCGTCACCCTCAAGGAGATCCTCGAGGACGGCGAACGCGCCCTGGTCACCGGGCACACCGACGAGGAGCGGGTGGTCAGGCTCGCCGAGCCCCTGCTGGACGTCACCATCCGCCCCGGCGACGCCCTGCTCCTCGAACCCCGCTCCGGCTACGTCTACGAGATCATCCCCAAGAGCGAGGTCGAGGACCTGGTCCTCGAAGAGGTCCCGGACGTCGACTACGAGAAGATCGGCGGCCTGGGCGACCAGATCGAACTGATCCGCGACGCGGTCGAACTGCCCTACCTCTACCCCGACCTCTTCAAGGAACACGAACTGCGTCCCCCGAAGGGCATCCTGCTCTACGGCCCGCCCGGCTGCGGCAAGACGCTCATCGCCAAGGCCGTCGCCAACTCCCTCGCCAAGAAGGTCGCCGAGGTCACCGGACAGCCCCAGGGGAAGTCCTACTTCCTCAACATCAAGGGCCCCGAACTCCTCAACAAGTACGTCGGCGAAACCGAGCGCCACATCCGGCTCGTCTTCCAGCGCGCACGCGAGAAGGCCAGCGAGGGCACCCCCGTCATCGTCTTCTTCGACGAGATGGAATCCCTCTTCCGCACCCGCGGATCCGGCGTCAGCTCGGACGTGGAGAACACCATCGTCCCCCAGCTCCTCGCCGAGATCGACGGCGTGGAAGGCCTGGAGAACGTCATCGTCATCGGCGCCTCCAACCGCGAGGACATGATCGACCCGGCGATCCTCCGGCCCGGCCGACTCGACGTCAAGATCAAGATCGAGCGCCCGGACGCCGAAGCCGCCAAGGACATCTTCGCCAAGTACCTCAAGGCCAGCCTGCCCCTGCACGCCGACGACCTCTCGGAGCACACCGGCTCCAAGGACGCCGCGGTGCACGGCATGATCCAGACGGTCGTCGAGCGGATGTACGCCGAATCCGAGGAGAACCGCTTCCTCGAAGTCACGTACGCCAACGGCGACAAGGAAGTCCTCTACTTCAAGGACTTCAACTCCGGCGCGATGATCCAGAACATCGTCGACCGGGCCAAGAAAATGGCGATCAAGGCCTTCCTCGACCACAACCAGAAGGGCCTGCGGATCGCACACCTCATCCAGGCCTGCGTGGACGAGTTCAAGGAAAACGAAGACCTGCCCAACACCACCAACCCCGACGACTGGGCCCGCATCTCCGGAAAGAAGGGCGAGCGGATCGTCTTCATCCGCACCCTCGTCACCGGAAAACAGGGCGCGGACACCGGACGCTCCATCGACACGGTGGCCAACACCGGCCAGTACCTGTAAGGCGCAACCCGGCTGCGGATGCCGGCGGACACCCCGCCCGGCATCCGCAGCCGACGCATTCCCCCCACCGCTTCCACCGCTTCACCCCCATCCCGAAGCCATTCCGGAGCAAACACGCAATCGTTCTCCCCACCAGCGCAAAGGCGTTCTAGGCTCTTCCGTACCGCCACCGCCGGTCGCACAGTGCGGGGACGGGACCGCACACGCACCCGAAAGAACCAGCGGTACTTGAGCCCGCCCCAGAACAGGGGCGGCGCCGGGCAAGGAGGGCCGCATGACCGTACGTCGAGTAATGGGCATCGAGACGGAATACGGAATCTCCGTCCCCGGCCACCCCAACGCCAATGCCATGCTCACCTCGTCCCAGATCGTCAACGCCTACGCCGCCGCGATGCACCGGGCCCGCCGCGCCCGCTGGGACTTCGAAGAAGAGAACCCCCTGCGCGACGCCCGAGGCTTCGACCTCGCCCGCGAAGCAGCCGACTCCAGCCAGCTCACCGACGAGGACATCGGCCTCGCCAACGTCATCCTCACCAACGGCGCCCGGCTCTACGTCGACCACGCGCACCCCGAGTACAGCTCCCCGGAGATCACCAACCCGATGGACGCCGTCCTCTGGGACAAGGCCGGCGAACGCATCATGGCCGAAGCCGCCGACCGCGCCGCTCAACTCCCCGGCGCCCAGCCGATCCTGCTCTACAAGAACAACACCGACAACAAGGGCGCCTCCTACGGCACGCACGAGAACTACCTGATGAAGCGGGAGACCCCCTTCTCGGACATCGTGCGCCACCTCACCCCGTTCTTCGTCAGCCGCCAGGTCATCACCGGCGCGGGACGCGTCGGCATCGGCCAGGACGGCAACGAACACGGCTTCCAGATCAGCCAGCGCGCCGACTACTTCGAGGTGGAAGTCGGCCTGGAGACCACCCTCAAGCGCCCCATCATCAACACCCGTGACGAACCCCACTCCGACGCCGAGAAGTACCGCCGCCTCCACGTCATCATCGGAGACGCCAACCTCTCCGAGATCTCGACGTACCTGAAGCTCGGCACGACGGCACTCGTCCTCTCCATGATCGAGGACGACTTCATCAACGTCGACCTCGCCGTCGACCAGCCCGTCCGCACCCTCCACCAGGTCTCCCACGACCCCGGCCTCCAGCAACTGGTCACGCTGCGCAGCGGCCGGTCACTGACCGCCGTACAGCTCCAGATGGAGTACTACGAGCTGGCCAGGAAGTACGTGGAGGAGCGGTTCGGGGCGGACGCCGACGACCAGACCAAGGACGTCCTCACCCGGTGGGAGGACGTGCTCAACCGCCTGGAGAACGACCCGATGAGCCTGTCCGGGGAACTGGACTGGATCGCCAAACGGGAACTCCTGGAGGGCTACCGCCGGCGCGACAACCTCGACTGGGACGCACCCAGGCTCCACCTGGTCGACCTCCAGTACGCGGACGTACGCCCCGACAAGGGCCTCTACAACCGCCTGGCGGCCCGGGGCAGGATGAAGCGGCTCCTGGACGAGAGCGCGGTGGAGCGGGCCGAGACGAAGCCCCCGGAGGACACCAGGGCCTACTTCCGCGGCCGCTGCCTGGAGCAGTACGCGGACGACGTCGCGGCGGCCTCCTGGGACTCGGTCATCTTCGACCTCCCGGGCCGCGACTCCCTCCAGCGCGTCCCGACCCTGGAACCGCTGCGGGGCACCAGGAACCACGTCAAGGAGCTGCTCGACCGGTGCCGGTCAGCGGAGGATCTGGTCCGGGTGCTCTCGGGCGGCTGAAATGCGGCCCAGGTGGGAATCACACAAGTGCGAGGCGAATGTCGGACCCGGGTTATAGGGTCGGATCAGGGGTCGGACAAACGGCCCGCAGGAAAAACATCTAACCGAGCGGGGTGAGGTAGAGATGGCGACCAAGGACACCGGCGGCGGACAGCAGAAGGCGACGCGTTCCACCGAGGAGACCGAGGAGCAGACTGCGGAGGCGCAGGGGTCGGAAGACCTCAAGGAACGCCAGGAAAAGCTTTCGGATGACGTGGACTCCGTCCTCGACGAAATCGATGATGTGCTCGAGGAAAACGCCGAGGAGTTCGTGCGTGGATTTGTTCAGAAGGGTGGAGAATAGGCGTAAATGTCCGATTCCCTTCCGGTCAAGAAATGCTCACGCTGTCAGCGTCTTTTGTCGCGGGATGCTTTTGCGCGGAACAAGGCATCCCGCGACGGCCTTCAAGCATACTGCCGTGAATGCTGGGCCGCGTATTACCAAGAGCGTCAAATTGCTCGGGGCAAGAATGTGCGGCCGAGGGTGCAAACGCCTGAGGGGCATAAGTACTGTCGAGCTTGCGGGCAAGTCAAGCCGCATAGTGAATGGCACAAAAACGCATCGGCATCAGATGGGTTGGCCACACGTTGCAAACCGTGTCGGGCGGAGGAGAGTCGAGCGCATCACCTCAAGCGCGCTTACGGCATCACCGAAGCCCAGCGCGACGAAATGGTCGCCTCGCAGCAGGGGGTCTGCACGATCTGCCTGAAGGCCCCCGCCGTGCATGTGGATCACTGCCACGAGACGGGTAGGGTCCGAGGCGTACTGTGCTTCAACTGCAATGCGGCCCTCGGCCAGTTGGGAGACGATCCCGACACCTTCAACCGGGCCATCGCATACCTGGAGGGAAACGCGTGGAAGCCAACACTCGTAGCACCGGGCGTCTACCAGCTGCCTTCCTGACGCCCGGGTCGTCCTCGTTCATGGACTTCCTCGGCGAGCACTCGCCCGAGCTGCTCCCCGGCAACCGGGTGCTGCCGCCCGTGCAGGGCGTCGTCGAAGCGCCGCACGGGACGACCATCGTGGCCGCGGCCTTCCCCGGCGGGGTCGTCCTCGCCGGCGACCGCCGCGCGACCATGGGGAACATGATCGCCCAGCGCGACATCGAGAAGGTCTTCCCGGCCGACGAGTACTCGGCGGTCGGGATCGCGGGCACGGCGGGGCTCGCGGTGGAGATGGTGAAGCTCTTCCAGCTGGAGCTGGAGCACTTCGAGAAGGTCGAGGGCGCGCAGCTCTCGCTCGAGGGCAAGGCGAACCGCCTGTCGACGATGATCCGGTCGAATCTCGGAATGGCGATGCAGGGGCTGGCCGTCGTGCCGCTGTTCGCGGGGTACGACCTGGACCGGGAGAAGGGCCGCATCTTCTCGTACGACGTCACGGGCGGCCGTTCCGAGGAGGCCGCCGGTTACGCGGCGACCGGTTCGGGTTCCGTGTTCGCGCGCGGTTCGATGAAGAAGCTGTACCGGAAGGACCTGTCGGAGCAGGAGACGACCACGCTGGTCATCCAGGCGCTCTACGACGCGGCGGACGACGATTCGGCGACCGGTGGGCCCGATGTGGCGCGGCGCATCTATCCGATTGTGACCGTCATCACGGAGGACGGTTTCCGCCGGTTGTCGGACGACGAGTCCGCCGAACTGGCGCGGGCGATTCTGGAGAAGCGTCTGGAGCAGCCCGACGGCCCGCGTGCCGCGCTCCTCTGATTTTCCCGAGCTTCTTTCATGTTTTCGCCTCTGACAGAAAGGGACGGATAGCCGGTGTCGACGCCGTTCTATGTCTCACCCCAGCAGGCCATGGCCGACCGGGCGGAATACGCCCGGAAGGGCATCGCCCGTGGACGCAGCCTGGTTGTGCTGCAGTTCGCCGACGGCATTGTCTTCGTCGGCGAGAACCCGTCCCGTGCGCTGCACAAGTTCAGCGAGATCTATGACCGGATCGGCTTCGCGGCCGCCGGTAAGTACAACGAGTACGAGAATCTGCGGATCGGTGGCGTCCGGTATGCGGACATGCGTGGGTACACGTATGACCGTGACGACGTGACGGCGCGGGGTCTGGCGAACGTGTACGCCCAGACGCTCGGTTCGATTTTCTCCAGCAGTGCGGAGAAGCCGTACGAGGTGGAACTGGTGGTCGCCGAGGTCGGCACCGAGCGGGAGGGCGACCAGATCTACCGGCTGCCGCACGACGGGTCGATCGTGGACGAGCACGGTTCGGTCGCGGTGGGCGGCAACGCGGAGCAGATCAGCGGTTTCCTGGATCAGCGGCACCGTGACGACATGAGTCTGGCGGAGGCGTTGAAGCTGGCCGTGCAGGCGTTGTCGCGGGACACCAACGGTACGGAGCGGGAGATTCCGGCGGAGCGGCTGGAAGTGGCGGTGCTGGACCGTACGCGGCCGCAGCAGCGGAAGTTCAAGCGGATCGTGGGGCGGCAGTTGTCGCGTCTGCTGGATGCCGACGGTGATGCGTCGGCGCCGACCGAGGTGCCTTCGGACACCGAGGAGGAGTAGCGCCGAGAGTTCTGCGGGTGGCCCCGGACTGCGTGGATGCGGTCCGGGGCCACTGGTGTGTCAGGGCTTGGCCGGTGCTGCCGTGGAGCCGCGGGTGACGAGTTCGACGGGGAGCTCGGTGTTGTCGGGGGTGTGTCCTTCGAGGACGGCGAGGAGGGCGGCCATGCCGCTTCTGCCGACCTGTTCGGCGGGGAGGCGGACGGTGGTGAGTTCGGGTTCGACGGCGGTGGCGAGGGCGAGGTCGTCGAAGCCGGTGACGGAGATGTCGTCGGGGACGCGCAGGCCGAGGCGGCGCAGGGCCTTGCAGGCGCCGGCGGCGAGGACGTCGTCGTCGCAGATGACGGCGGTGGGGCGGTCGGTGCCGGTGGTGAGGGCGTTTTCGAGGGCGGTGCGGGCGCTGTGCACGTCGAGGGCGGAGTGGACGGTGCGCAGGGTCGTGGTGCCGGGCGGGAGGGTCTCGGCGAGGGCGCGGGCGCGGACGTGGAAGGTCCAGGTGTCGACGGCGGAGGCGAGGTGGAGGAAGCGGCGGTGGCCGAGGCCGAGGAGGTGGTGGGCGACCTGGTGCATGCCGTCGGCGACGGCGAGGTTGACGTGGGCGGCGGCGTGGCGGCCGGTGGCGTGCGTGGCGGTGGCGTCTGTGTCGTCGGCGTCCGGGTCGGTGGTGTCCGCCGGGTCGTGGGTGTCGGTGGGGTAGCTGTCGAGCATGACGAGGGGGAGTCCGGTGCCGCGGAGTGCGCCGAGGGCGTGGGTGGCCATGGAGGAGGCGATGACGCCGTCGAGGGCGGTGCGGGCGGAGGCGAAGGGGTCGCGGGCGGGTCCGGTGCCGTCGGGGGAGGGGTAGAGGACGACGCCGAAGCCGTGTTCGGCGGCGGTGGCGGCGGCTCCGGTGTAGACGCGGGCGAAGAATTCGTTGGTGAGGGCGGGGACGACGAGGAGGGCGGTGCGGGTGTTGCCGAGGCGGAGGCTGCGGGCGGCCTGGTTGGGGCGGTAGCCGAGGTCGTCCGCGGCGCCGCGGACGAGGGCGGCGGTGCGGGGGGAGACGCGGCCCTGCCACTTGTCGCCGAGGACGAGGGAGACGGTGGCCTGGGAGACTCCGGCGGCCCGGGCGACGTCCCTGCTGGTGGGGGCGGTGCGGGCGGGGTGTGCGGGGGTGGGCACCGGGTTCTCCGTGGGGGTGGGCGCTGGGGGTGCGGGGTGGACCGCGGGGTTGGGCTCATGGTACGTATGACGGCGGTAGTTATACGTAAAACCCCTTCGCCCGGCGGGCGGTTCCGGGGGAAGAAGGGCGGGACGGATGGCCGCGGGATACGGCGAGCTGCTCAGGACGCGCCATGCGGCGCGCCTGTTGGCCGGGACGCTGGTGGGGCGGCTGCCGAACGCGACGGCGCCGATCGCCATCATGCTGTTCACGCGTGCGGAGGGCGGTTCGTACACGCTGGGCGGCGCCCTGGCCGCGGTGTACGGGGTCTCCAACGCGGTCGGGCAGCCGCTGCTGGGCCGGGCGGTGGACCTGAAGGGGCAGCCGAGGGTGCAGTTGCCGGCGGCGTTCCTGTCGGCGCTGGGGATGCTGCTGCTGTGCCTGTCCGGGATCGGGCACCCGGTGCTCGCGTACCTGGCCGTCGTGGTGGCGGGCCTGTTCACGCCGCCGCTGGAGGGCGGGCTGCGGGCGCTGTGGCCGAGCGTGCTGGGCGACGGGGACAAGGTGCACCGGGCGTACGCGATGGACGCGGTGGCCCAGGAGGTCATGTTCACGGTGGGTCCGCTGCTGGTGACGGTGCTGGTCTCGCTGTGGTCGCCGGCGGCGGCGCTGCTGGTGATCAACGGGATCGGCGTGCTGGGCGCGTTGTCGGTGGTGGTGTCGGAGCCTTCGCGGGTGTGGCGTTCGGCGCCGCGCGAGGCGCACTGGCTGGGGGCGCTGCGTTCGCCGGGGCTGCTGGCGTTGCTGGGGTCGTTCTTCTTCGTCGGGGTGGCGCTGGGTTCGATCACGGTGGCGGGGGTGGCGTACGGGGACGACCACGGGAAGCCGTGGGTGTACGGGGTGCTGATGGCGGCGCTGGGGCTGGGTGCGCTGGTGGGAGGTCTCGGGTACGGGGCCCGGCGGTGGGCGGGGGCTCCGGAGCCGCGCCTGCTGGTGATCGTGGCGTTGCTGGCGGTGGGGTATCTGCCGTTGCTGCTGACGCCGGGAGTGGTGGCGATGACGGTGCTGGCGGGTGTGGCGGGGGTGTTTCTGGCGCCGGCGTTGGCGTGTGCGTTCATCGTGGTGGACCGGCATGCGCCGCGGGGGACGGTGACGGAGGCGTTCTCGTGGCTGGTGACGACGTTCGGTGTGGGGTCGGCGGTGGGGACGGGTGCGGCGGGGCCCGCGGTGGAGCTGGGGGGTACGGCGGCGAGTTTCGGGGTGGCGGCGGTCGGCGGGGTGCTGGCGCTGCTGGTTCTGGTGGCGACGCGCCGGGTGCTGACGGTTCCTCAGGTCGGGGAGGGCGCCGTAAACATGGCGGGGGCTTCCGAAAATGATCGAATCGGTGAGGTCGAACCCGGTTTCAGCTCGGGCCATCAGGCGTAATGTTCAGACATGGACCGCCGCATTTTCGGGCTGGAGAACGAGTACGGCGTCACGTGCACGTTCAGGGGACAGCGCCGACTGTCTCCTGACGAAGTGGCGCGCTACCTCTTCCGCCGTGTTGTGTCATGGGGCCGCAGCAGCAACGTCTTCCTGCGGAACGGCGCCCGCCTGTACCTCGACGTGGGATCGCATCCGGAATACGCGACACCCGAGTGCGACAACCTGACCGAGCTGGTCACCCACGACAAGGCCGGGGAGCGCATTCTCGAAGGCCTGCTCGTCGACGCCGAACGACGCCTGCACGAGGAGGGAATCGCGGGCGACGTCTATCTGTTCAAGAACAACACCGATTCCGCCGGGAACTCCTACGGCTGCCACGAGAATTACCTGGTGGCGCGGCACGGTGAGTTCTCCCGGCTCGCGGACATTCTCATTCCGTTCCTGGTGACGCGTCAGTTGATCTGCGGAGCGGGCAAGGTGCTCCAGACGCCCCGGGGCGCGGTGTACTGCGTCAGCCAGCGTGCCGAGCACATCTGGGAGGGCGTCAGCTCCGCGACGACGCGTTCGAGGCCGATCATCAACACGCGTGACGAGCCGCACGCGGACGCGGAGCGCTACCGGCGGCTGCACGTCATCGTGGGCGACTCGAACATGTCCGAGACGACGATGCTGCTGAAGGTCGGCGCGACGGACCTGGTGCTGCGCATGATCGAGGCGGGCACGGTGATGCGGGACCTGACGCTGGAGAACCCGATCCGGGCGATCCGCGAGGTGTCGCACGACATCACGGGCCAGCGGAAGGTGCGGCTGGCCAGCGGCCGGGAGGCGTCGGCGCTGGAGGTGCAGCGCGAGTACTACGAGAAGGCCGTGGACTTCGTCGACCGTCGCGAGATCCGCGAGGGCAACGTGGCGAAGGTGCTGGAGCTGTGGGGCCGGGCGCTGGACGCCATCGAGGCGGAGGACCTGGACCGGATCGGCACCGAGATCGACTGGGTCATGAAGTACAAGCTGATCGAGCGGTACCGGGCGAAGCACAACATGACGATGTCGCATCCCAGGGTCGCGCAGATAGACCTCGCGTACCACGACATCCACCGGCGTCGCGGGCTGTACTACCTGCTGGAGAAGAAGGGGCAGGCGGCGCGGGTCTGCAACGACCTGAAGATCTTCGAGGGCAAGTCGGTGCCGCCGCAGACGACGCGGGCGCGCCTTCGGGGCGACTTCATCCGGCGGGCGCAGGAGCAGCGCCGGGACTTCACGGTCGACTGGGTGCATCTGAAGCTGAACGACCAGGCGCAGCGGACGGTGTTGTGCAAGGACCCCTTCCGGTCGGTGGACGACCGGGTGGAGAAGCTGATCGCGGGCATGTGAGCGGGCGCGGCCGGACGGTCGCGGGCGGGCCGCCGGATTTCCGGTGGCATGCGGCTCAGTGCGCGTCACTCGTGGGGCCCCGTGGGCGGTGTGTCCGTGGGGCCCCCTCGCACGCCCTCCGCCGCACGGGGCGGGGCGGGCCGTAGAGTGGCGGCCACTGGCCATCAGTCCCCCCAACCCCCGAGGACACTTGTGCGACGCCGACTTGCAGCCTTTCTGATCGTTCCGGCCCTGGCTCTGACCGCGTGCGGGGGCGGTGAGTCGAAGGAGCCGACGGACGGGAAGAGTTCCTCGGCGAGTCCGGACAAGCCGGCGAAGCAGCCGGAGGCGCCGAAGCCGGTGGAGTCGGCGGACCCGATGCCCACGGTGAAGGGCGAGGTGGGCAAGCAGCCCGAGGTGACGATCCCCAAGGGCGACCCGAGCGGCAAGTTCGTGGTGAACACCCTGAAGGAGGGTGACGGCGCGGAGGTCAAGAAGGGCGACCAGGTGATCACCGGGTACGAGGCGAAGATCTGGAAGGGCGGCAAGGCGCTGGGCGGCTCGTACGGCGAGAAGGCCGCTCCGCCGCAGATCATCTCGGCGGGTTCGCCGACGGTGATTCCGGCGTTCTCGCAGGCGGTGCTGGGCAAGAAGCTGGGCAGCCGGCTGCTGGTGGTGGCGCCGCCGGCCGCCGCGTTCGGTGCGCAGGGGCAGCCGCAGATGGGTGTCGGCCCCACGGACAACCTGGTCTTCGTGCTGGACCTGCAGAAGGTCATGCCGAAGATGGCCGAGGGCAAGCAGAAGGACACCGCCGCCGACCAGCCGAAGATCGTCGCGGACAAGCCGGAGCCGGCCACGATCACGATTCCGAAGAACGACCCGCCGAAGAAGCTGGTCTCGGAGACGCTGATCGAGGGCGACGGCCCCGAGGTGAAGAACGGCCAGACCGTGTACATGCACTACAGCGGTGCGGCCTGGGAGCTGAACAAGGGCAAGCCGAAGGCGGAGCTGTTCGACTCGAGTTGGAAGCGGGGCGAGCCGTTCAACACGGCCATCGGCGCCGGTCAGGTCATCGAGGGCTGGGACAAGGGTCTGGTCGGCAAGAAGGTCGGCAGCCGGGTCATGCTGATCGTTCCGGCGGCGCAGGCGTACAAGGACCAGGCCCGTGGCGAGGCCCTGCCGGCCAATTCCACGCTGGTCTTCGTGGTGGACATCCTCGCGGCAATGTAAGACTGTCCCGTTGTCCGACATGTACGAAGTAGGAGCAGACCTGTGAGCATCGAGAAGCCCGAGATCGACTTCCCCGAGGGCCCCGTTCCCACGGACCTGGAGATCGTCGACATCTGGGAGGGCGACGGTCCCGAGGCGAAGGCCGGTGCCTACGTCAAGGTCCACTACGTGGGCGTGGCGTTCTCCACCGGCGAGGAGTTCGACGCCTCGTGGAACCGCGGCACCCCGCTGGAGTTCCAGCTCGGCGCCGGTCAGGTCATCAAGGGCTGGGACCAGGGCGTGCAGGGCATGAAGGTCGGCGGCCGCCGCCGGCTGACGATCCCGGCGAACCTGGCCTACGGCGACCGCGGCGCGGGCGGCGGTGTGATCGCCCCGGGCGAGACGCTGATCTTCGTCTGCGACCTGGTGTCCGTCTGATCGCAGCGTGTGTACGCCGCCGCCGTGTGTGGTGCGAGGGCCCCCGCCTCCCCGGCGGGGGCCCTCGGCGTCCTCCCGGGGTCTCGGCGCCCTCTCGGGCCCTCTGGGTCTTCCCCGGGGTCCGGGGGCGGGCGGGGGCCTGCCGGAGGGGCCCTCGGCTTTCGCGGCGACACCCCGGGGCGGTACGGTCGACGGTCGTAGCGCCCGGACGGTTGGTGGCGCGCATCTGGGGAGAGAGGGCGTCGATGGCGATTGCCAAGGCCGAGCGTTTGATGAACCTGGCGCTGTGCCTGCTGGGGACGCGGCGCCCGCTCAGCAAGCGTGAGCTGAAGGAGTCCATCGAGGCCTATCTGGAGGCGGGCAACGAGGAGTCCTTCAACCGGATGTTCGAGCGCGACAAGGACGATCTGCGCGAGCTCGGCCTGGTCATCGAGACGGTGGAGAACCTGGACGGCGACGCCGGGTACCTGGCCCGCCGGGACAGCAACCGGCTGCCCGCGATCCAGCTGGACGCCGAGGAGGCCGCCGCGCTGGGGCTCGCCGCGAAGGTGTGGCAGCAGGCCCGGCTCGCGGGCGCGGCCTCGGGCGCGCTGCAGAAGCTGCGCGCGGCGGGGATGCCGGAGGCGGAGGACCCGTACGCCGCCCAGCCGCCCAGTGCGCTGGAGCCGAGGATTCCGGTGCACGAGGCGGCGTTCGAGCCGTTGATGCTGGCCTGCCGGGACCGGCGGCCCGTGGTCTTCGACTACCGCAAGGCGACGGCGGCGCGGCCGGAGCCGCGGCAGGTGGAGCCGTGGACGCTGGAGTGCTGGCGGGGCCACTGGTATCTGGCGGGCTGGGACCGCGACCGGGGTGCGGAGCGGGTGTTCCGGCTGTCGCGGATCACCGGGAAGGTGCGGTCCAGGACGGGGCGGTTCACCGCGGAGGTGCCGGACGTGGTGACGGTGCGGGAGACGGTGGAGAGCTGGGCGGGGGAGACCGCGACCCGCAGCGCGCTGATCAAGCTGCGGGCGGGGGCCGGGTATCCGCTGCGCGAGCGGGCCACCGCGGCGCGGGAGCTGGGCGACGGCTGGGACGAGCTGGCGATTCCGTACGGGCACGGCCTGGACGCGTGGCTGGTGGAGTTCGGGCCCGACGTGGTGGTGCTGGAGCCCGCGGACCTGCGGGCGGATGTCGTGGACCGGCTGCGCGCCGTGGCCAAGGGCTGAGGGGCGGGAGCTTTCTTCATGGCGACGAATGCCATTGACCAGACGCGGCGGATGCTGTCGCTGGTGACGTATCTGCGGGAGCGGCCCGGCGCGTACATCGAGGACGTGGCGCGGGCCTTCGGGATCACCCAGGACGAGCTGATCTCGGACCTGGACGTGCTGCCGATGTGCGGGACCAGTTTCCGGGGCGGTGACCTGCTCGACATCGACACCGACGGCGAGCGCATCTGGTGGCACAACCCCGACGACGTGGCGGAGCCGCTGCGGCTGGCCGCCGACGAGGCGACGGCGCTGCTGGTGGCGGCGCGCGCGGTCTCCACGCTGCCGGGGCTGCGCGAGGGCGACCGGCAGGCGCTGCTGCGGGCGACGGCGAAGCTGGAGGCGGCGGCCGGTGAGGCGGCGGGGGCGAGCTCCCGGCTCTCGGTGACGTTCGAGTCGGAGGGCGGGGTCTTCGCGGACGTCGACCGGGCGATCTCGGAGCGGCGCCGGCTGTGGCTGCGCTACTACTCGCCCGCCCGGGACGAGCTGACCGAGCGCGAGGTGGACCCGATCCGCCTGTTCGCGGTGGGCCACACGTACATGGAGGCGTGGTGCCGCCTGTCGGAGGCGCGGCGCACCTTCCGCCTCGACCGGGTCGCGGAGATCAAGCTGCTCGACGAGCCGTCAGCGCCGCCCCGGATCGAGCTGCGGGACCTGTCGGAGGGGCTGGTGCAGCCCGCGGCGGAGGACCCGGAGGTCGTGGTGGAGGTCGGGCCGGGCGGACGCTGGGTCGCCGAGTACTACCCGCACGACAGCGCCGAGGAGCTGCCCGACGGCGGCCTGCGGGTCACGCTGCGCACCCCCGACCCGGCGTCCCTGCGCCGGCTGGCGCTGCGGCTGGGCCGAGACGGGCGGATCGTGTCGCCGGCGGGTCTCGCGGTGAGCGCCCGGGAGGCGGCGCGGGAGGCGCTGGCGGCGTACGAGGCGCAGCCGGGCGGGCCCGCGTAGCGGCACCGGGGAGCGCGGGGGCGGGACGGGTGCGGGCGGGCGCGTGGGGGCGGGCCCGCCCGGTGTGACGGAACCACCAAGGAGAGCTGGGACATGTCAGTGATGTCTGGTCCTTATCCAGCGGCCGCCGCACCGGAGGCGGTCCTCTTCAAGGCGGCCTGCCCGGACTGCCGGGCCCGCTTCGAGCTGGACGCCGACGGGCTGCGGCTGGCGATCGGCGGCAGCCGCCGCACCACCTTCTACTCCTTCACCTGCCCGGAGTGCGGGAACGCGGTCCGCAAGCCGGCCGGGGAGCGGATCGTGGAACTCCTCACCCGGGGCGGGGTGCGGACGCTGCGCCTCCACTCGGCGCTCTGACGTCCCGGCCGCGCCGCCTCCGCGCGGCGTTGCGACCGCGTGCGACCCCTTAGGCTCCTTCCATGTTCTGGCCCATGCTCGCCATCGCCCTCGGTTTCCTCGGACTCGCCGTGCTCGGCGTGCTGGCGGTCCGGGTCTTCGTCGAAGTCCGTCGTCTGGGGCGGCAGGTCGCCGAGTCCTCGCAGCGGATCACGGTGGCGGCGGAGGACCTGGAGCGGTCGGCGGAGGGGCTGGCGCGCACGGGGGACGCCCTGCGGTAGGCCCGGAAGGCCCGGGTGCGGACCGCGACGTCTCGTGGCGGGCACGTCGGGTGGCTGCCGCTCGTGGTGGCATGGGCGGTACGCTCGAAATGCGGCCCCGAACGAGGCGACGGGCCGCAACCAGGGCGACGCACAGGGATTGCTCGGAGTTTACCCCTGCGGGTTACGATCGCTGACAGCGCGGCGACCGGACAAGCGTCCGGCCGGTCGAGTGCCAGACCCCCTGTCGCCTCGGTGAAGAAGGAAGCAACATGAACCTCGGTGCCCCCGAAATCGTACTGATCATTGTGGTCCTCCTCCTGCTCTTCGGCGCCAAGAAGCTTCCGGACATGGCGCGTTCGCTGGGCAAGTCCGCTCGTATCCTCAAGAGCGAGGCCAAGGCGATGAAGAAGGACGACGCGCCCGAGCCCGCTGCGGAGCCGCAGGGCCCGGTGGTCGAGGCCCCCCGGACGATCAAGGCCGCTCCGGGCGACGTGACCAGCTCGCGTCCCGTGGCCGAGCCGACCGACACCCAGCGCTGACCCAGGTCTGCCGCAGGCGCCGCACGTGGTGACCTGCCGCCGCACGAGATGAGGACGTGGGTTGCTCAAGTCTGCCCGTAAGACGGAGAAGGATCCCGAGGGCCGGATGCCCCTCGTGGAGCACCTGCGCGAGCTCCGCAACCGGCTCGCCAAGGGCGTGGGTGCCATTCTGGTGGCAACCATCGTGGCGCTCGTCTTCAGCCAGAAGGTGCTCGAGTTCATCACGAAGCCGGTGCCCGCCTGCCCGCCGGGCGCGACGAGCAGCGGCGGCAACTGCGCCATCGTCGCCTTCAACTCGCTGATGGCGCCGATCAGCGTGACGATCCAGGTCAGCCTGACCGTCGGGCTCGTGGCGTCCAGTCCCATCTGGCTGTACCAGCTGTGGGCGTTCGTCGCGCCGGGCCTGCACCGGAACGAGAAGAAGTACACCTACGCCTTCGTCGGTGCCGCCGTGCCGCTCTTCGCGGGCGGCGCCTACCTGGCGTACCTGATCCTCCCGGTCAGCGTGAAGGTGCTCATCAGCTTCACCCCCGCCGGGTCGGCGAACATTCTCTCGCTCGGCGACGTCCTCGACTTCACGCTGCGCATGGTGCTCGTCTTCGGTGTCTCCTTCGAGCTGCCACTGATTCTGATCATGCTCAACATGACCGGTGTCCTCACCGGCAGGACCATGCTCAAGTGGTGGCGCTTCGTCATCATGGGCGTCTTCGTCTTCGGCGCGGTGATCACACCCACGACCGACCCCGTCGGCATGCTGGCCCTGGCCGGACCGATCGCCGTCCTCTACTTCGTCGCGGTGATCTTCTCGCTGCTCAACGACAAGCGGCGGGCCCGCCGCGATCCCGACGCGGGTCTGGACGACGACGAGGCCTCGCACCTGGACCTCACGCCCGAACCCCTGGACCACGAGGTCGAACCGGTCGCCGCCTCCCGGATGCTGCCGGAGCAGGCGGGGGCCAAGGGGCCACGGCAGCTCAACGGCTACGACGACATCACCTGATCGCACATGGCCCCCCGGACGACGTCCGGGGGGCCTCTTCGTGCCGGGCGCCGGCCCCCGGGCCCACGTGTCCCGGACGGCGACGCCGCCGACGCCCGGGGCGGGGCGGCCGTGTCCGTCGGTCATTAAAGATCGGGCTGACTGTCACAGGTGACGGGTAGGCTCGAAGACAAGATGACAGAGGACCTCTCACCAGCCGAGCGATACGCCGCCTCCCGGATCCGCGCCGCCGAGGAGGCCACCGCGCTCCACCCCTTCCGCGCCATGTACGACTTCGACCTGGACCCCTTCCAGATCGAGGCCTGCGAGGCGCTGGAGGCGGGCAAGGGAGTGCTGGTCGCGGCGCCCACCGGCTCGGGCAAGACGATCGTCGGCGAGTTCGCCGTGCACCTCGCCCTCACGCAGGGCGGCAAGTGCTTCTACACCACGCCCATCAAGGCGCTGTCCAACCAGAAGTACCAGGACCTCGTGAAGCGCTACGGCGCCGACAAGGTCGGACTGCTGACCGGTGACAACAGCGTCAACTCGGACGCGCCCGTGGTGGTCATGACCACCGAGGTGCTGCGCAACATGCTCTACGCGGGCTCCCAGTCGCTGCTGGGCCTGGCCTACGTGGTCATGGACGAGGTGCACTACCTCAGCGACCGCTTCCGCGGGGCCGTGTGGGAGGAGGTGATCATCCACCTCCCCGAGTCGGTGACGCTCGTGTCGCTGTCGGCGACCGTGTCCAACGCGGAGGAGTTCGGCGACTGGCTGGACACCGTGCGCGGCGACACCGCCGTCATCGTCTCCGAGCACCGGCCCGTGCCGCTGTGGCAGCACGTGCTGGCCGGGCGCCGGATGTACGACCTCTTCGAGGAGTCCGACGACGGGCGCGGCGGCCGCCGCGAGGTCAACCCCGACCTGCTGCGCATGGCCCGCATGGAGAACCAGAGGACGTACAACCCGCGCGACCGCCGCAAGGGCAAGACGGTCCGCGAGGCCGACCGGGAGCGCGAGCGCCGCCAGCGCACGCGGATCTGGACACCGGGCCGCGCCGAGGTCATCGAACGCCTGGACTCCGCCGGGCTGCTGCCCGCGATCACGTTCATCTTCAGCCGGGCCGGCTGCGAGGCCGCCGTCCAGCAGTGCCTGTACGCGGGACTGCGGCTCAACGACGAGGACGCCCGGCAGCAGGTCCGCGAGATCGTCGAGGAGCGCACGGCGTCCATTCCCGGCGAGGACCTGCACGTACTGGGGTACTACGAGTGGCTGGAGGCCCTGGAGCGGGGCATCGCGGCCCACCACGCGGGCATGCTGCCGACCTTCAAGGAAGTCGTCGAGGAGCTGTTCGTACGGGGTCTGGTGAAGGCGGTCTTCGCGACGGAGACCCTGGCCCTCGGCATCAACATGCCCGCCAGGTCCGTGGTGCTGGAGAAGCTGGTCAAGTGGAACGGCGAGCAGCACGCCGACATCACCCCCGGCGAGTACACGCAGCTCACCGGCCGGGCCGGGCGGCGGGGCATCGACGTCGAGGGGCACGCGGCGGTGCTGTGGCAGCGCGGCATGGACCCGCAGGCCCTGGCGGGACTCGCCGGCACGCGCACGTATCCGCTGCGCTCCAGCTTCAAACCGTCGTACAACATGGCGGTCAACCTGGTCCAGCAGTTCGGCCGGCACCGGTCGCGGGAGCTGCTGGAGACGTCGTTCGCGCAGTTCCAGGCGGACAAGTCGGTCGTCGGCATCGCCAAGCAGGTGCGGCGCAACGAGGAGGGCCTGGAGGGTTACGAGCAGGGCATGACCTGCCACCTCGGGGACTTCCAGGAGTACGCGGCGATGCGGCGCGACCTCAAGGACCGCGAGACGGAACTGGCCAAGCAGGGCGCGGCCCAGCGGCGGGTGGCGGCGGCCGACTCGCTGGAGAAGCTGAAGGTCGGCGACATCATCCACGTGCCGACGGGGAAGTTCGCGGGCCTCGCGCTGGTCCTGGACCCGGGGGTCCCGGCGGGACGCACGAACGGCCACCGGCGGGGCCTGGAGCACCACGACGGGCCGCGCCCGCTGGTGCTCACCGCCGAGCGGCAGGTCAAGCGGCTGGCGGAGATCGACTTCCCGGTGCCGGTGGAGGCCCTGGAGCGGATGCGCATCCCGAAGTCCTTCAACCCGCGCTCCCCGCAGTCGCGCCGGGACCTGGCGTCCCAGCTCCGCACCAAGGCCGGGCACATCACGCCCGAGCGGCACCGCAGGGGGCGGGCGGCGGCGGCCGACGACCGGGAGATCGCCCGGCTGCGGACCGCGCTGCGCGCCCACCCGTGCCACGGGTGCGACGAGCGCGAGGACCACGCCCGGTGGGCGGAGCGGTACTACCGCCTCCAGCGGGACACCCGGCAGTTGGAACAGCGCATCGAGGGCCGGACGAACACCATCGCCCGCACCTTCGACCGCATCTACGCGCTGCTCACCGAACTGGACTACCTGCGCGGTGACGAGGCGACGGAGCACGGCAAGCGACTGGCCCGCCTGTACGGGGAGCTGGACCTGCTCGCGTCGGAGTGTCTGCGGGACGGGGTCTGGGAGGGCCTGAACCCCGCTGAACTGGCGGCGTGCGTCTCGGCGTTGGTGTACGAGGCGCGGCAGGCGGACGACGCGGTGGCGCCGAAGGTGCCGGCCGGGGCGGCCAAGGAGGCGCTCGGCGAGATGGTCCGCATCTGGGGGCGGCTCGACGCCCTGGAGGAGGACCACCGGATCAACCAGACCGAGGGCGTCGGCCAGCGCGAGCCCGACCTCGGGTTCGCCTGGGCGGTGTACCTGTGGGCCTCCGGCAAGGGCCTCGACGAAGTGCTGCGCGAGGCGGAGATGCCGGCCGGTGACTTCGTGCGCTGGTGCAAGCAGGTGATCGACGTGCTCGGCCAGGTCGCGGCCGCCGCGCCCGCTTCCAGCGGGGGCAGCACGGTGGCGAAGAACGCCCGCAAGGCGGTGGAAGCGGTGCTGCGGGGCGTGGTGGCGTACAGCTCCGTGGGCTGACGCCTTCGGACAGTGCCCGCAGCGTGCGGTGCGTGGGTCCCGGTCGGGAAGTTTCTGACCGGGGCCCTTCGTCCGTCAGGGGGCGGGCTGCCGCGGGCCGGCGGCCCAACCCTCGGGGTCGGTCCACGCCTGGAGGGTGCGCCGGGACTCGAAGCGGTGCCGGGCGCCCGTGATCGGGTCGGTGAACTCCAGGGTGCGGGCGAGGAGTTGCAGCGGCTTGCTGAAGTCGTCCGGGGCGGGGTCGGTGAGGGCGGGGAAGTAGGGGTCGCCGAGGATCGGCAGGCCCAGGGCGTTCATGTGGACGCGGAGCTGGTGCGTGCGGCCGGTGTGGGGGGTGAGGCGGTAGCGGGCGAGGCGGGCCCGGTGCTCGACGAGCTCGATGTGGCTCTCGCTGTTGGGCTCGCCGGGGACCTCGCGGGCGGCGACGACGCCGGGGGTCTTCTCGATGCGGCTGCGGAGGGTGCGGGGCAGGCCGACGGCCGGTTCGTACGCCGCCAGCGCCTCGTACCGCTTGCGGACCCGGCGGTCGCGGAAGAGGTTCTGGTACGCGCCCCGGGCGGCCGGGTCGACCACGAAGAGGACCAGGCCGGCGGTGAGCCGGTCCAGGCGGTGCGCCGGGCTGAGGGCGGGCAGGCCCAGGTCGTGGCGGAGCCGGGCCAGGGCGGTCTGGGCGATGTGGCTGCCGCGGGGGGTGGTGGCGAGGAAGTGCGGCTTGTCGGCGACCAGGATGCGGGCGTCCTGGTGGAGCACGTCGACCGGATACGGGACCGGGGTTTCCGGGGCGAGTTCGCGGTGGAACCACAGGTGGAGGCCGGGGACGTAGGGGGCGTCCGGGGGGAGCGGAGTGCCGTCGGCGGTGACGAACGCGCCGTCGGCGAACATGCGGTCGACGGTGCCGGGGCCCGCAGCGGCGAGGCGGGTGAGGAGGTGGGCGCGGACGGTGGACGGGGCGGCGCCCTGGAGACCGCTCCGGGCGTCGGCGTCGCCGGCGGCGGGCGGGAGCTTCAGGTGGACGGGGTCGATGCCCAGGTGCTGGGGGAGGGGCGAGGGGGGTGTGGTGCGGGGGCGGGATCTGCGGGTCATGGTGGGAGCAAGGGTATGGGGGCCGGGAGGCGACGCGACGGGCGTCCCCCGCCCTGCTCCCTCCCGCGCACGGGACGCGCCCTCCGAGCCGGTGCTCGAAGGGCGCGTCCCGTGCGTCGTCCGCGGGGCGGACGTACCGGCTGTAGGTCAGGCCTTCGGCATCAGGACGGTGTCGACGATGTAGACGGTCGCGTTGGCCGTGGGCACGTTGCCGCAGACCACGGAGGACGCGTCGTTGACCTTGTACGACTCGCCGGAGCCGGCCGTGGTCAGGGTGGACTTCTGGAGGGTCGGGTAGGTGCCCGACTCCAGCTGCTTCGGGGTCAGCTTCTGGCCGACCACGTGGTAGGTGAGGATGCTGGTGAGCTTGGCCTTGTCGGCGAGGACGGCGTCCAGGTCGGCCTTGGGGAGCTTGGCGAAGGCGTCGTTGGTCGGCGCGAACACCGTGATGTTCTCGGCGTTGTTGAGGGTGTCGACCAGGCCGGCCTTCTTCACGGCGGTGACCAGGGTGGACAGGGCCGGGTTGTTCGACGCGGCGGTCGCGACCGGGTCCTTGGCCATGCCGTCGAAGCTGCCCTTGCCCTCCTTGGGGACCCCGGCACAGCCCGGGCCGAACGGGCCGCTCATCGGCGCCGCGTCGGACGGGGTGGAGTCCATGCTGGCCTCCTTGGTGGGCGTCGCCTTGGAACCGGTGGCGTCGGCGGACTTGCCGCCGTCCGAGCAGCCGGTCAGGGCGAGCGGGAGGATCGCCGCCGCCGACACGGCGAGGGCGGCGCGACGGGCGATGGTGGTGCGGATGCTGCTCATGACGTTCTCCTTGAAGGGTGCTTGCAAAGGGGGGTGTGAAAGGTGGTCGGTGCGGTGGTGGCGGTGTCAGGTCACGGAGACCACCACCGAGTGCAGGCCGGTCGCGCCGTCGGGGACCGTCCCGACGCGGCGCTCCGTCTGGGTGTCGCCCTCGCGGTCCGTCGCGCGGACTTCGAGGGAGTGGCTTCCGGGAGCCGCCTGCCACGGCCAGCTCCACTGCCGCCAGGTGTCGCGGCTGGTCTCGGCGGCCAGTGAGGCGTCCTGCCAGGGGCCGCCGTCGACCCGCACCTCCACCCGGGCGATGCCCCGGTGCTGGGCCCACGCCACTCCGGCGACCATGATCCGGCCCGCCTTCGGCGAGGCGAACGGGCGCGGGGTGTCGATCCGCGACTGCGTCTTGATCGGCGCCTCGCGGGCCCAGTCGCGGCGCACCCAGTACGGGTCGAACGTGTCGAAGGTGGTGAGTTCGAGGTCGCGGAGCCACTTGCAGGCCGATACGTATCCGTACAGGCCGGGCACCAGCATCCGCACGGGGAAGCCGTGGTCGAAGGGCAGCGGCTCGCCGTTCATGCCGACGGCGAGGAGGGCGTCGCGGCCGTCCATCACCGTCTCGACGGGGGAGCCGAGCGTCATGCCGTCGACCGAGCGGGCGACGAGCTGGTCGGCCGGTCCGCCGTCGGAGGGCGGCCGCACCCCGGCCTCGCGCAGGAGGTCGGCCAGCCGCACCCCGAGCCAGCGGGCGTTGCCCACGTAGGGGCCGCCGACCTGGTTGGAGACGCAGGTCAGGGTGATGTCGCGTTCGACGAGGGGGCGGCGCAGCAGGTCTTCGTAGGTGTACGTCAGCGGCTTGGCGACGCCGAGGCCGTGGAGGGTGAGACGCCACCGGTCGGGGTCGGGGCGCGGGACCACCAGCGCGGTGTCGACGCGGTAGAAGTCACGGTTGGGGGTGGTCAGCGGGCCCAGGCCCGGGACGCGGAGCTCGGCTCCGGCCGGGACGGGACGGGCCCGGTCGGCGGGGGCGGGCAGCGCGATGCGGGAGCGGGCCGCGGCGGCGTCGGCCTGGCGGCCGGAGTTCAGCCGGCGGCCGAGGAGACCGGCACCGGCCGACACCGCGACGGCGGTGGACGCGGTGAGGACGAAGCCACGCCGGTTGAAGGGACGCAGGGCGGCCGCCCGGAGGCCCTCCGCTTCGGTCGCGGAGAAGTCGGGGGAAGCCGGGGGCGCGCCGTCCGTGTCCGCGGTGCCGGCGCGGGGCGTGGGGGTCCCGTGCGGGTGCATGTTGTGCGGTTGCGCGGCATCGGGGCGGGCCGGGGCGGGCGTCGGGGTGCTGGGTGCCGGCTCCCCCTCGGGTCCGTCGGCGCCCTGCCCCGGCTTCCGCGCGGGACCCGCAGTGTTCCGCGCGGGGAGCCGGGCGGCGGCCGGGAGGTTTTCCTCCGACGGGCTCCCGGCCGCCTCGGGCCGGGCCGGGGCCGAGGGCGGGGAGCCCACGTTCCCCGGGTCGGCGTCCGGCCCGGTCCGGGGCTCCGCGTCCTGCTCCCCAGCCGCGGGAGACGGACGCGTGCCCGGCTGTACGGCGAGCGCGTCGGGCGCGGACGCGACGTCCGCCCCCGGTCCCCGCGCCGCGCCGAGCTGTGAGGTGAGCAGCAGGAGTACGCCCGCGCCCGCCAGTCCGCCCAGCAGCGACGGCAGCGCGTCCAGCGGGCGGCCTTCCGGCCGGGACACCGCCGCCCACGCGCCGAGCGCGCCGAAGGCGAAGACCAGCAGGGCCGCGGTGCGCCGGTGGCGGGCCGACAGGAGCCCGACGGCCAGTGCGAACACCGCCAGCAGCACCAGGATGCCCAGCTGGAGGACCAGCTTGTCGGCCGTGCCGAAGGTGCGGACCGCGAAGTCCTTCACCGCGGAGGGGGTGCGGTCCACGACCGCCCCGCCGACCGCCGTCACGGGTCCGGCCTCGGGCCGTACCGCCGCAGCCGCCAGTTCGGCGGCGCACAGCGACGCGAAGGCGGCGACCAGGCCGCCGGCCGCGCTTGCGATGGTGCGTGTTTTTCCGCTCACGCAACCCATTCGGGGCTGCGGGGGCGGGCGGATTGGTCAGAAGATTCTCTTCCTCCTTTCGGGGGGACGGACCAATCCAGCGGGTTCGCGGCTCCGAATGAACCGGGGTTCGTCGCCCGGTCGACGCGTGCGGGACCGGCGCCGCCGTCACCGGTGCGGGGGCGGTCAGGCGGTGGGGTCCGGTCCCTCGCCGACCCGGTAGCCGACGCCCGGCACCGTGTGGATCGCCCACGGGGGGCCGAGGCGCTTGCGCAGGGTCGAGATGGTGATGCGCACCGCGTTGGTGAACGGGTCGGCGTTCTCGTCCCACGCCTTCTCCAGCAGCACCTCCGCGCTGACCACCCCGCCCCGGGCGGCCATCAGCACCTCCAGCACCGCGAACTGCTTGCGGGTGAGCGAGATGTAGCGCCCGGCCCGGAACACCTCCCGGCGGAACGGGTCGAGCCGCAGGTCCCCGGTCTCCAGCACCGGCGGTGTGCTCGCCTTGGGGCGGCGGGCCAGCGAGCGCAGCCGTACGACCAGTTCCTTCAGGTCGAAGGGCTTGGTGAGGTAGTCGTCCGCGCCCAGCTCGAACCCGGTGACCTTCTCGTCCAGGTGGGCCGCCGCCGTCAGCATCAGCACCCGGCAGCCGAGCTCGCGCGCCACGATCGTGCGGCACACCTCGTCGCCGTGCGTGCCGGGGATGTCGCGGTCCAGGACGACCACGTCGTACGTGTGCACGTCGAGGCGCTCCAGGGCCGTGTCGCCGTCGCCCGCGATGTCGGAGGCGATGGCCTCCAGGCGCAGCCCCGCCTGCACCGCCTCCGCCAGGTACGGCTCGTCCTCGACAATCAGCACCCGCATCTGCGGCCTCTCCTCGGTCGGCGCACTCCGGTCCATTGAACGACGCGGGGCCTGTCGAAAACGTATCGGGAATCCGAGACGCCCCAGCGACACCGCGACGACTGCACTGGAGCCCTACGACGACGGCTCGACGGAGGACGGCATGCGCGAGACGGATCGGGGACGGGCGGGCTGGACGGCGGCCGGGGCACTGGCCCTCGCGGCGGCCCTGGGCGTGAGC
The DNA here is from genome assembly GCF_044751045.1 of Streptomyces sp. NPDC088745. Lineage (NCBI taxonomy): Bacteria > Bacillati > Actinomycetota > Actinomycetes > Kitasatosporales > Streptomycetaceae > Streptomyces > Streptomyces sp. NPDC088745. The sequence continues at coordinate 252,001 of NZ_JBIVLB010000007.1, read as the reverse complement.
GGGGTGGTGGCCCTGTCGGCGACGTCCGACGGCGGCACCGGGGTGCGCGAGGAGGGGCGGGGGGCGGTGGCGGCCCCGCCGCGCGTGCCCGGCTCCGTGGGGCCGAACGGCGACGGGGCGGCCGACGCGGGCGACGGGTCCATACCCGTGGCCCGTCAGCTCACCCCGTTCGACACCGGGCACTCGGCGCTGCGCCGCCTGGACCCGGTGCTGCTGGCGGCGGTGCAGTCGGCGGCGAAGGACGCCGAGCAGGACGGGGTGGACCTCTTCGTGACGTCGGGCTGGCGCAGCAGGGGGTACCAGCAGCGGCTGCTCGACGAGGCGGTGCGGAAGTACGGGAGCGTGGCGGAGGCGCGGAAGTTCGTGGAGACGCCGGACGGGTCGCGGCACGTGCGGGGGCAGGCGATCGACATCGGTCCGGCGCGGGCGGACGAGTGGCTGATCAGGGAGGGGGCGCGGTACGGGCTGTGCCAGATCTACGCGAATGAGCCGTGGCACTTCGAGGTGCGGGAGGTGGGGGGCGGGCGGTGCCCGGCGATGCGGGGGGACGCGGCGGGGCAGGGGTGAGGCCCGGAGAGGTCCGGTCGGGGGCGGGAGGGGCCGCCCTCCTGCCGGCCGGGTCCCGCCCCCGGTGGAGCGGGGCCCTCAGGGGCGGGAGGACAGGAACCGGGCGCGGGCCTCCGAGAGGTCGACGATCGGGTCCGGATAGTCCAGGCGGGCGCGGTCCGGGCCCGCCAGGTGCCAGGGCTGGTGGACGGCGGAGCCCGGCAGGGAGGCCAGTTCCGGAACCCACCGGCGGACGTAGTCGCCGTGCGGGTCGAAGCGCTTGGCCTGGGCGAGCGGGTTCAGGATACGGTTGGGGCGGGTGTCGGTGCCGGTGCCCGCCGCCCACTGCCAGTTGAGCTGGTTGTTCGCCAGGTCGCCGTCGACGAGCAGCGACAGGAAGTGGCGGGCGCCGATCCGCCAGTCCACGTACAGCGTCTTGGTGAGGAAGCTGGCCACCAGCAGCCGGCCCCGGTTGTGCATCCAGCCCTCGTGCGCGAGCTGCCGCATCGCCGCGTCCACCACCGGAAAGCCGGTCCGGCCGGCCTTCCAGGCCTCGATCTCCCGGGTGTCCGTGCGCCAGCGGTCGTGCCGGTCGCGGTAGTCGGCCCGCGCGACGGCCGGGCGCGCGGCGAGGACCTGGTGGTGGAAGTCCCGCCAGGCGAGCTGCCGTACGAACGCCTCCGCACCCGCGTCCGCCTTCCGCCGCGCCCGGTGCACCGCCTCCAGCGGGGAGAGCGCGCCGAAGTGGAGGAAGGGCGAGAGACGGGAGGTCGCGTCGCCCGGCAGGTCGTCGTGGCGGTCCTCGTAGCCGGAAACGCCGTCGGCCAGCCAGGCGGAGAGGCGTTTGCGGGCCGCCTTCTCGCCGCCGCGGGCCAGCCCCGGCGAGGTGTCCGCCACCGCGTCCCGCGACGGCAGCGGATCGCCCGCCACCCACTCCGGCACCCGCACCGCCCTCGGCGCACCCAGCACCGTACGCAGCTTCACCGCCTCCCACCTGCGCAGATACGGGGTGAAGACGGCGAAGTGGTCGCGTCCGGCGCCCGAGGGGACCTCCGCGCCCGGCGGGACGACGGTGATCACCGCGTCGTGGACGGTCAGCTCGCAGCCCTGCGCGGCGAGCGCCTTGCGCAGCCGCTCCTCGCGGCGCTGTGCGTAGCCGCTGACGCCGCCCGCCACGTGCACGGCGGTCGCGCCCGTCTCGGTCACCAGGCGGGCGACCTCGTCGACGACCTCCCCGGTACGGAGCACCAGCCGCCCCCCGCGCTCGCGCAGGGCGGCGTCCAGGCCGGCCAGGCAGTCGGCGAGGAAGGCCCGCCGGTTCGGCGCGGTGAAGCCGGCGCGCCGCACCCCGTCGTCCAGGACGAACAGTGGAACCACCTCGTCCGCCCCGTGCAGCGCGGACCGCAGCACGGGCTGGTCGTGGACGCGCAGGTCGGAGGTGAACAGGGCGACGGCGATGCGCGGGGAGGCGGGGCTGGACGTGCGGGCCGTACGGGCCGTGCGGGTCGTGCGGGTCATGCCGGGAACTCCATGAGGGCGACGGGGTCGGAGGTGGGTGCGGGCGAGCCGCCGGACGGCTCGACGGTGATGCCCATGCCGGAGGCCTTGCCGACGGGGCCGTCGAGCAGGACGGCGCCGGTGGTGGCCGCCGGGTCCAGCAGACCGGCGGAGCGCATCGTTCCGGCGTCGTTGAACCAGAGCTGGTAGGTCTTGCCGGGCGGCGGAGTCGGCATGCCGGAGGCCACGAACGCGGCCCGGTCGCGGCTGCGCGAGACGACCACCGTCGCCGAGGCCCCGTCGCCCACTCTGCCGGTGGTCGTTCTGGCGTCCGGCGCGGCGAGCACCGCGGCCAGCGCCTCCGTCTGCCGCTGCGCGGTCTGCGCCTGCTGCTGGGCGTCCTCGGCCACCTGGTGCTGCCAGGCGGCGATCCCGCCGAACGTGGCCGCGGCGGCCAGGCACGCGGCGAGGGCGAAGCGGGTCGCGGCCCGCCCGTACCGGCCCCGGACGCGGCCCTGACGTACCGTCAGAGGGCCTTCCTGGCGTTCGGTGGTGATCCGCCGCAGCACTTCCTTCTTCATCCGGACCGGCGGGTTCTCGGTCATCGCACGGCCCAGCCGGGCGGCGGTGGCGGCCAGTTCGGTCACCTCCTGGGCGCAGGAGGGGCAGTCGACGAGGTGGCGTTCGAAGGAGAGACGCTCGTCGTCGGGGAGCGCGTGCAGCGCGTACGCCCCGGTCAGCGTGTGCAGTTCGGCGGTGCTCATGCGCCCACCCCCAGGCAGTCGCGCAGCCGGATCAGTCCGTCGCGCATACGGGTCTTTACCGTCCCCAGCGGGATGCCGAGGAGTTCGGCGACCTCGCGGTAGGCGAGGCCGCGGTAGTACGCGAGGGTCACCGACTGGCGTTGCAGCTCGGTGAGGGTGCGCAGACAGCGGCGCACCTGCTCGCGCTCCAGACGGGCCTCCACCTGCTCGGTGACCTCGTCGTACGCGGGGGTGCGGTCCAGCAGCGCGGCCCGCTGCTCGCGGTCGGCGGAGGCCTGCGCGGAACGCACCCGGTCCACGGCCCTGCGGTGCGCGAGGGTCAACACCCAGGTCATGCCGCTGCCCCGGGCCGGCTGGTAGCGGGCGGCGGTGCGCCACACCTCGACCAGCACCTCCTGGGCGACCTCCTCGGACTGCGCCGGGTCGCGCAGGACGCTGCGGACCAGCCCCAGTACCGGCCCGCTGACCAGGTCGTACATCCGGCCGAAGGCCTCCTGGTCGCCCCTGGCCACCCGGCCGATGAGCTCCTGGAGGCCGTCGGGCCCGGGCGCGGGCGCCCCTTGGAGGTGGACGGCTTCTTTCACGCGGGTTTCCTTCGCTGGTGCTGGGGCGGGCGGTCGACTCCCCACGGTCCCACCGGATATTCGGAGGTGTGGGACCTGCGGATTGGTGTCGTCGGCCGGGGGTGTTACGCGCGTGCCCCCGCGCCGCGCCCGCGCGGTCGCAACCGGTGCCGGGCGGTACGCACGTCACCCGTCCGGTCCCGTGCCGCGCGGGCCGTGTGCGCCGCCCGGACCGTGCGGAAGCCGCTCAGGCCGCGAGCTCCCTGTCGGACCGGCCGGACCGGCCGCGGCGGGCGGGCCCGGGGCGCAGGGCGAGCAGGACACCCGCCGCGGTCGCCACCGCCAGGGCCGCCGCGGCGACGAGCGTCATGGCGTCGGGCCGGACGAGGGCCTGCCCGCGCAGGGCCTGCCAGGTGACCAGGCCGAGGAGTGCGGCGTACGAGGCGCAGGCGACGGCGGTCAGCCGCAGCCGGACGAGGGGGTCGGCGAACCGGGTGAAGCGCGGGGCCAGGGCCAGGAGCAACAGGGCCAGCAGCGGCAGGAGTTGCAGCGAGTGCATGCCCACGAAGTGCGGTATGCGCAGGTCGCCGCCGGTGGTGGCCCAGCCGGTCACCGGCATGGCCGGACCGCCGTCGGCGACCCCCACCCCGTGCGCCCCGACCGTGTCGGTGATCCCGGCCTCGCGCTGGGCGGGGGTGGGCCGCGTCATCAGGAAGCCGAGTCCGGTCCCGACGAGGGCGAGCACGGCGCCGGCCTTCACGGCGAGCGAGGTGGCGCGCTCCAGGATCCTGGTGCGCAGCAGCAGGGCGGCTGCTACCAGGCTGCCCACCCACAGCACCACGATGGTCAGGCCCATCGCGGCGAACACGGCCGAGTCGAAGGCGGTTTCGAGATTGAAGTGGCTGCGCCTGCCCCGGGCGGCCTGGCCCAGGATCAGCACCATCTCGCCGGCGCTCGCCGCGGCGACGACGGTCCCGGCCCGCCGACCGGCCGTGCCCGCCCGCCCCTTCGGCAGCAGCGACAGCATCCAGGCCAGGGACAGCCCGTACGCGGCGAACGACACGGAGAACTTGAACGGCTTGAACCAGACCGGCGAGCCCGCGACCGTGCGGTCGTCGGCCACCAGCCCGATGCCGGTCAATACGGTGGAGGCGATCATCAGGGCCGAGAAGACCACCAGAGGACGGTGCCAGGCACGCCAGGCTGCGGGCATGGGAGACTCCCAACGGAGAACGGATAGTGGCACTGGCCACTATCGGATAGTTGAACTATCCGTCCGGGCCCGCGAGTTGGCAAGGCCCCTCCTCGGACCGAAAGGTGAACAGGCAGTGCGCATAGGTGAGTTGAGCCGCAGGACCGGAGTGCCGGTCCCGACCATCAAGTTCTACGTCCGCGAAGGGCTGCTCCCGGCGGGGGAGCTGACCAGCCCGAACCAGGCGACGTACGGGGACGGGCACGAGCGGCGGCTGCGCCTGATCCGTTCGATGCTGGGCGTGGGCGGCCTGTCGCTGGCCCGGATCGCGGAGATCCTCGCGGTGGTGGACGACACCTCGCAGCCGGTGTTCGAGCTGATGGGCGAGGTGGCCGGCACGGTGGCGGCGCCGCGCCCGGCCGGCAGCGGCGAACCCTCGGCGCGGGCCCGCGCCGAGGTGGCCGCCCTGGGCGAACGCCGGGGCTGGCACGTCCCGGCCGGCCACCCCGACGGCGAGGCCCTGGCCCGCACGCTCACCGAGGCGGAACGGCTGGGCCACGAGGAGTTCGCGGTGACGCTGGACGCGTACGCGCAGGCGGCGGAGCGGGTGGCGGAGGCGGACCTGTCGTACGTGCGGGGGCTGGGGGCGCGGGACGACGTGCTGGAGGGCGTGGTGATCGGGATGATGCTGGGCGACGCGGTGTTCGGCTCGCTGCGGCGCATCGCCCAGGCGGAGGAGGCGGGCCGCGTCTACGGCAGGGGGCGGCGCGGGGACGAGGAGTAGGCACGGGGCGCGGGGGGATACGGCCGGGGTCCACCGCGAAGGTACGCCCAAGGTTCACCGGAGGTCTGCAACCGTCGGCGTATGTGCCCCCGAGGGGTCTCCGTCAGCTTTCTGACCGGCCGCAGGAGCTGCCCGAAGGGGCGCGGCTCCGGGGCCCGGCGAGGAAGTTCCGTTCCGTGACCAGCAGGGGGAACGCCATGAATCCGATCCGCACCCGTGCCGCCCGGCTCGCCGCCCTCCTCGGCGGAGTGGGCCCGGCCCTCACCGCGATGACCGCCCCGGCGAGCGCGGCGGACGTCATCAAGCAGGGATACGAGGGGTACGAGGTCGCCTGCGTGCAGCGCGGGGTGAACATCGTCCAGAACCCGAACGTCGCGGTGGACTCCGACTTCGGCCCGGCCACCCGTGCGGCCGTGGTCCGCCACCGGAAGGCGGAGCGGATCAGCGCCGACGGCCAGGTCGGTCCGACCACCGGCAGCCACCTGATCAGCGACGTCCAGAGCATCCGCCAGAACGACATCCGCTCGGGCGGCACCGGCGTGTTCTGCCCGGACTGGCTGCGGGACTGCACCGGGAGCATCCCGCACCGAGCCGGACATGTGCCAGGGGCCGGTCCTTCGCGGGACCGGCACTGAGCCACGCACGGCGTCAGGGCCGGTCCTCTGCAGGGCCCGCACCGAGCCGGGCACGCGTCAGGGGCCGGTCCTTCGCGGGACCGGCCCCTGACGTGCGCCGTGACTCAGGCCGAAGCCTGCTCCTGCTCGCGCTCCACCTGCTCGTTCCACTCGCGCTTGACCGCGCGCCACGCGTCGTCGTCCTGGCCGAGCCGCCAGTAGCCCGAGACGGACAGCCGCTCGCGCGGGATCTGGCGCTCGACCCGCAGCAGCCGCCGCAGGTCCTTCACGAAGCCGGCCTCGCCGTGCACGAACGCGTGGACGTCACCGGCGGGGAACTCCAGGTCCCGTACCGCCGCGACCAGTTGTTCGCCGACCGGCGCGGAGCCCCGGTGCAGCCACGTCACCTCGACGCCCGCCGGGGACTCGATCTTCTGCTCCTCGGCGGCGTCCGCCACCTCCACGAAGGCGTGCACCCGGGCGCCCTCGGGCATCCGCTCCAGGGCCGCCGCGATCGCGGGCAGCGCGCTCTCGTCACCGACGAGCAGGTGCCAGTCGGCGGCCGGGTCCGGGGCGTACCCGCCGCCCGGACCCAGGAAGCGGACCGTCTCGCCGACCCGGGCGCGGGCCGCCCACGGACCGGCCAGACCCGCGTCGCCGTGCACCACGAAGTCGATGGCCAGCTCGCGCGCCGCCGCGTCCCAGCTACGGATCGTGTACGTCCGGTTCGCCGGCCACTGCTCCGCGGGGAACTCCTCGCGGATGCGGGCCATGTCGAAGGGCTCCGGGTAGGTCACCCCGGGCACCGGGAAGAGCACCTTGACGTAGGCGTCGGTGAACTCGTCGGCGGCCAGGCCCGCGAGAGCCTCGCCGCCCAGGACGACGCGCACCATGTGCGGGGTGATCCGCTCGGTGCGCACCACCTTGGCCTCGTGGGCTCGCGGTGCCTTGCGTGCCGGTCGTTCTGCCACGGTGCTCTCCCCAAACTGCGACTCAGGTACTTAGGTATACCTAAGCTAACAGCTCACCCCTGGAGCACCGAGAGCAGTCGCTGCAAAGATCCGCCCAAGCCCCACTTCCCGGCCAGCGCCTCCAGTGCCGCCGGATCGCGCGGCGCGTGCGGCAGGGCCGCGTCGAACCGCGGCACCGGGACGTCGTTCGCGACCCGCACGACCTTCGGGGCGACCGCGAGGTAGGGCCGGGCCGCGTCCAGCTTCGCGCGCTGGGACGGCGTCAGCTTCGCGGCGGGGTCGTCGACGGCGGCCATGATCCCGGCCAGGTCCCCGTACGCGTCGAGCAGCTTGGCGGCGGTCTTCTCGCCGATGCCCGGCACGCCCGGCAGGCCGTCGCTCGGGTCGCCGCGCAGCAGGGCCAGGTCCACGTACCCCGGGCCGTCCACCCCGTACCGCTCGCGCAGCCAGGACTCGTCGGTGACCTGGAGGGTGCCGACGCCCTTGATCGGATAGAGGATGCGGCGCCCGCGCGCGTCGTCGACGAGCTGGAAGAGGTCGCGGTCGCCGGTGACGACGTCGACCGGGCCGGTCGCGCGGGCGGTCAGGGTGCCGATCACGTCGTCCGCCTCGTACCCGTCGACCCCGACCCGGGCGATGCCGAGCGCGGCGAGCACCTCCTCGATCACCGGGACCTGCGGCGTGAGGGTGTCCGGGGTCTCCTCGGCGTCGGGGGCGCCCTCGATCTCCTCGGCGACGCGGTGCGCCTTGTAGGAGGGGATGAGGTCGACCCGCCACTGCGGGCGCCAGTCGTTGTCCCAGCAGGCCACCAGGTCGTCGGGCCGGTGGTCCTGCACCAGGCGGGCGATGAAGTCGAGCAGGCCCCGCACCGCGTTGACGGGGGTGCCGTCGGGGGCGCGGACCGAGTCCGGGACTCCGAAGTAGGCCCGGTAGTAGAGGGAGGCGGTGTCGAGGAGCATCAGGCGTCGGGTCACCTTCCTGATGATGCCGTACGGCACCGACAGCGACCGGGCGAGCTGGGGGCGCCCCTTGCCCGGTGGAAGAGGTCACGCCCTGCCCGGTGAAAAAGAGGACAAAACCGGGCCGAACGTCATCTTTGAAGTGAACTGGGTCACTTTTCGTTTGGTTGATCCCGACTTGGGAAGCAGCGCACTCGGAGCGGACCTCGTCCGAAGTTCAACTTCTTGATGTCAATTGCATCTTGTGGGGCGGGCTTCCGGGCGGGCGCAGCGGGCCGACTCCGCACCGCTCCACGACCTGTCCACGGGGGTGACGGGTCGTCTTCGTCCAACCCGTGAGGTGTATGTGTCCAGGCTCCAGGCCGAGAACCTGTACAAGGTGTTCGGCAGACGACCCGGCGAGGCGGTCCGCAAGCTCCAGGGCGGTGCGGACCGTGAGGAACTGCGCGCCGACGGAACGACCGCCGCGGTGATCGACGCCTCGTTCAGCGTCGAGCCCGGCCAGATCTTCGTCGTGATGGGCCTCTCCGGCTCCGGAAAGTCCACCCTGCTGCGCATGCTCAACGGGCTGCTGGAACCGACCTCGGGCCGCGTCCTGTTCGACGGACAGGACGTGACCGCCCTGTCGCCGAAGGACCTGCGCGACGTGCGGGCCAAGAAGATCTCGATGGTCTTCCAGCACTTCGCCCTCTTCCCGCACCGCAGTGTGCTGGAGAACGCCGCCTACGGCCTCGAAGTGCAGGGCGTCCCGCGCGCCGAGCGCGAGGAGCGCGCCCACGAGGCCCTGGAGATGGCCGGCCTCAAGGGCTGGGAGAAGTCCTGGCCCGACGAGCTGTCCGGCGGCATGCAGCAGCGTGTGGGCCTGGCCCGGGCGCTCGCCACCGACGCCGACGTCCTGCTGATGGACGAGTCCTTCTCGGCGCTCGACCCGTTGATCCGCCGCGACATGCAGGACCAACTGCTCGAACTCCAGAAGACCCTGAAGAAGACCATCGTCTTCATCACCCACGACCTCAACGAGGCCATGCGCCTCGGCGACAGCATCGCCGTGATGCGGGACGGCCGTATCGTCCAGCTCGGCACCGCCGAGGACATCCTCGTCACTCCCGCCAACGAGTACGTCGCCTCCTTCACCCAGGACGTGGACCGTTCCCGCGTGCTGACGGCCGGCGCCGTCATGGCCGAGCCGCACACCGCGATCGGCGGCCTGGACGACGCGGGCCGGGAGCTGCGCACCCCCGAGGACGTGCTCGACGCCGCCCCGGCGAAGGTCGGCGCGGACACCCCGATCATCGAGCTGTTCACGCCGTGCTCGACGAGCGGTGTGCCCGTCGCCGTGACCGACGCGAAGGGCTCCCTGATCGGCGTCGTCCCGCGCGCGCGGCTGCTGGCCGTACTGGGCGAGCCGATGGAGCCCGCCGTGCCCGCGCCCGTACCGGACGCGCAGGCCGCGACGGCGAACGACGTAGACCAGGCGAACGACGCAGACCAGGCGAACGAGGGCACCGAGAACGTGAAGAAGGTGTCCGCCGGTGCCTAGGCTCCCGCTCGGCCAGTGGGTCGACTCCGCCGTCGACTGGCTCATGGCCAACGTCAACTGGCTCTTCGACTTCGTCTCCACCGTCATCGGCGGCATGCAGGAGGGCATCTACGCCGTCCTCGGCGCCCCGAACGCGCTGCTCATGGCGGGCATCCTCGCCGTCGTCGCCTTCTGGCTGCGCGGCCTGACCGCCGGCGTGGCCTCCTTCGCGGGCTTCGCGCTGATCGACTCCATCGAGCTGTGGGACGACGCCATGTCGACCCTCTCGCTGGTCCTCGTCGCGACCGTCGTCACGATGGTCATCTCGATCCCGCTGGGCATCTGGGCGGCGCGCTCCGACAAGGTCAGCGCCGTGGTGCGGCCCGTCATGGACTTCATGCAGACCATGCCCGCCATGGTCTACCTGATCCCCGGCGTCCTCTTCTTCGGCGTCGGCCCGGTCCCCGGCATCATCGCCACGATCATCTTCTCGCTGCCCCCGGGCGTGCGCATGACCGAGCTGGGCATCCGGCAGGTCGACGCCGAACTGGTCGAGGCGGCGCAGGCGTTCGGCACCAAGCCGGGCAACATCCTCCGGCGCGTCCAGCTCCCGCTGGCCCTGCCCACCATCATGGCGGGCATCAACCAGAAGATCATGCTCTGCCTCTCCATGGTCGTCATCGCGGGCATGGTCGGCGCCGGCGGCCTCGGCGGCGCGGTCTACCGCGCGATCGGCAACGTCGACATCGGCCTCGGTTTCGAGGCGGGCATCTCCATCGTCATCCTGGCGATGTACCTGGACCGCATGACCAGCGCGCTCGGCACCGCCGTCTCCCCGCTGGGCCGCCGCGCCCTGGCCAAGGCGCGCGCCATGACGACCGGCGCCGCCAAGGTCTGGTCGTACCGTCCGCAGCCCGTGGTGGCGATCGCGGGCGTCGTCGTCCTCGCGCTCGTCGCGGGCGGCATGAGCCTGTTCGGCGGGAAGAAGGCCGACACGGCCGCCGACCCGTCGCAGATCGGCAAGGGCAAGAAGATCTCCATGGGGTACATCCCGTGGGACGAGGGCATCGCCTCCACCTTCCTCTGGAAGGAGATCCTGGAGCGGCGCGGCTTCACCGTCGACGCCAAGCAGTACGAGGCGGGCGCGCTCTACACCGGCCAGTCCACGGGGCAGATCGACCTGAACACCGACGCCTGGCTGCCCACCACGCACGCCCAGTACTGGGACAAGTACCAGGACAAGCTGGAGGACATGGGCGCCTGGTACAGCCCGACCTCCCTGGAGCTGACCGTCCCGGCGTACCTGGAGGACGTCAACACCCTGGAGGACCTCAAGGGCAGGGCCGACAGGTTCGGCGGCAAGATCGTCGGCATCGAGCCGAGCGCCGGCGAGATGGGCCTGCTCAAGGACAAGGTCCTGCCCGCGTACGGCCTCGACAAGGAGTACAAGCTCATCGAGGGCTCGACGCCCGGCATGCTCGCGGAGCTGAAGCGCGCGTACGCCAAGAAGGAGCCGATCGTCGTCCCGCTCTGGTCGCCGCACTGGGCGTACAACGACTTCGAGCTCAAGAAGCTCAAGGACACCAAGGGCGCCTGGGGCAAGGGCGACGGCGTCCACACGCTGGCCGCCAAGGGCTTCTCGAAGGAGAACCCCGAGGTCGCCAAGTGGATCAAGGACTTCAAGCTGGACGAGAAGCAGCTCACCAGCCTTGAGGCGCAGATCCAGAAGTCCGGCAAGGGCAAGGAGCAGGACGCCGTCCGCACCTGGCTGAAGGACAACCCGGGCATGGTCGACGAGCTCGCCCCGGTCGCCGGGGCCGCCAAGAACGCCGACGGCAAGGACGAGCGGACCCGCGCGGTCGAGATGGGCTGGTTCCCCTGGGAGGAGGACATCGCCGCCACGTACCTGTGGAAGAACGTCCTGGAGCAGCGCGGCTACAAGATCAACCTCAAGCAGTTCGAGGTCGGCCCGATGTACGCGGCCCTCGCCGCCGGTGACGTCGACGTCCAGCTCGACGGCTGGCTGCCGTACACACAGAAGAACTACTGGGACAAGTACCAGGACAAGCTGACCGACGTCGGCTCCTGGTACGGACCCACCTCCATCGAGGTCGCCGTCCCCTCCTACGTCAAGGACGTCAAGACCCTGGAGGACCTCAAGGGCAAGGCGGATCGGTTCAAGGGCCGGATCGTCGGCATCGAGGCGGGCACCGCCACGATGAAGAACCTCAAGGAGAACGTCCTGCCGCAGTACGGTCTGGACAAGGAGTACCAGGTCGTCGACAGCTCCACGCCGGGCATGCTCGCGGAGCTGAAGCGCGCCTACGCCAAGAAGGAGCCGGTCGCGGTCCTGCTGTGGACGCCCCACTGGGCGTACAACGCGTACGACCTGACCAAGCTCAAGGACTCCAGGAAGGCCTTCGGCGAGGGCGACCGCCTGCACGTCATCGGCAACAAGGACTTCGGCAGGAACTACCCGCAGCTCACCAAGTGGTTCAAGGACTTCAAGCTGAGCGAGAAGCAGCTCGCCGGCCTGGAGGACGAGATCCAGAAGCGCGGCACGGGCCACGAGCCGGAGGCCGTGGAGGCCTGGATGAAGGAGAACCCGGGCATCGCGGAGAAGATGGCCCCGGTCACCGGCTGACCCCCGCGAACCCCACGCCGGGCCCCGCCGTTCGTCACGAACGGCGGGGCCCGGCGTTCGTGCGTGGCGCGGCGCAAGGACCCGGGCCGACGCCTCCCACCTGCGTTCTTTGCTTAGACTTTGCGGTCGTGCGAATGACAGCGAGCACACCTCGCCCGCCCCTGCCCGCTTCCGGCCGTGGTCCGCGCCCGGCCGGCGGCCCGCCCCCTGCCCGGCCTCGGCACGCCCCGGCCGCCGGGCCCCGAGTGGACCGGCGGCCCCCGCGGTTGTGCCGCCCAGGTGTGACATGTGTACGAAACCGGGGCGTGAAGCTGCGTAGTCTGCTGTGCGTCGGTGGAAAGAACGAGTTGGGGAAGGGAGACGAGCCGTGTCGACGACCGGGGAACACGAGCGGTACACGAAGGACGACAAGAAGGACGACAAGGAAATCCTCCGGGTCGGCACCGCCGTCCGGAGGCGGCGCCGCGCCCTGGCGCTCACCCTCGCCGTGGTGGCCGAGCGCAGCGGCCTCTCGGTGCCCTTCCTCAGCCAGATCGAGAACGAGCGGGCCCGCCCCAGCCCGCGTTCCCTCCAGCGGGTCGCCGACGCCCTGGAGACCACCGCCCAGCAACTGCTCGCCGCCGCCGACTCGGCGCTCTCGGTCGGCCTGGTGCGCGCCGAGGACGACCCGGGACTCGAACCCGGCTCTGGGGTGCGTCCCCTGGTGCGCGGCCACCACCAGTTGCACGCGCTGGAGTTCACCGGCATGCAGGACGCGGGACAGGAGTACCAGCACCGCAACGACGAGCTGATGTACGTCGCGGAGGGCGCCGTCGAGGTCGAGGCGGAGGGCCGCGCCTACCGGCTCTCGCGCGGCGACGCGCTGCACCTCTCCGGGGGAGTGCGGCACCGGTGGCGGGCCACCGGTCCTGACACCAGGATCCTGGTGGTGGCGGTGGCCGAGCACATCGACGCCGCCGACGAATCGAGGCGGTGAGACGCGGTGCGGGTCGTCTCCCTCGTCCCGTCGCTGACCGAGGCGGTCGCGGTCACCGCGCCCGGCGTCCTGGTCGGCGCGACCGACTGGTGCACCCACCCCGCCGAGCTCGGGCCCGGCGTCGTCCGCGTCCGGGGCACCAAGAACCCCGACCTGCCCGCGATCCTCGCGCTGCGCCCCGACCTGGTCGTCGCCAACGAGGAGGAGAACCGCGCACCCGACCTCGCCGCCCTGCGGCAGGCGGGCCTGAACGTCCTGGTCACCGAAGTGCGCACCCTGGAGCAGGCGTTCGCCGAGCTGGCGCGGGTGCTGCGCGCCTGCGGCACGGACGGGCGCCCGCCCTGGCTGGCGGCGGCGCGCACGGCGTGGTCGGACCTGCCCGCTGTGCCGCCGCGCCTGGCCGTCGTGCCGGTCTGGCGCAAGCCCTGGATGGTCCTCGGCCGGGACACCTTCGCGGGTGACCTCCTGCGCCGGCTCGGCGTGCGGAACGTGTACGCCGGGCACGCGGAGCGGTACCCGCGCGTGGACGCGGCGCAACTGGCCGCGTGCGGCGCCGAGCTGGCGGTCCTGCCCGACGAGCCCTACCGCTTCACCGCCGACGACGGACCCGAGGCGTTCCCGGGCGTTCCCGCCGCGCTCGTCGACGGGCGGATGCTCACCTGGTACGGCCCCTCGCTCGCCCAGGCCCCTACGCTGCTGGGCGGGGCGCTGCGAGCAGCACACCGCTGAGCAGGCCCCGTACCGTACGGAAAGCGGTCACGGACCAGGCCGCCACGAGCAGGGCGAACAGGGCGGCGGCCAGCCCGCCCAGCGCGTCCAGGCCGGTGTGCCGGGCGAGGCCCGCCGCGCCGGTGACGCAGGTGCCGACCGGGAAGGTGAAGCCCCACCAGGTCATCGCGAAGCCCATCCCGGCGCGGGCGGCCCGGACGACCAGCGCCGCGGCGAGGGCCAGCCACAGCAGGGCGAAGCCCAGCACCGGCACCCCGTAGACCACCGCGAACGCCTGGAAGCCGTGCGCGTACGCGGGCCCGATCGCGCCGTCCGCGACGTCCGCGAGCTGGTTGACGGCGGTGGTCGACTGGCCGAGCGGCCCCAGGACCAGGAAGAGGGTGGGGGTCAGGGCCGACGGCGGCGGACCGTGCAGCAGCAGCCGGGCGAAGATCATCGGCAGCAGGAGCAGGGTGGCGAGCAGGCTCAGCCCGAACATCGCGTAGCAGGCGAGCAGCATCGTGGCCCTGGCCTGCCCCTCGGGCAGGTGCGGTATGAGCTGGGGGCCCAGCGCCGCCGCCACCATCGGCGCCACCATGGGCAGCAGCCACACGGGCGAGGCGCTGGACGGCCCGTCGATCCGGTGCCGCACGACCATGAGGTACGGAACGACCAGCGCGGCCAGCAGGGACAGGACCGTGCCGGCGCTCCACAGCACCCAGGCGACGGCGAGGGCCGCGGGCTCGCCGATCACGTCCTGCCCGGCGGCCGCGGTCGCGCCGCCCACGGCCAGCACGCCCATCGCGAAGCAGCCGTAGAAGGGGGCGACCGACGCGTCCAGGAGGTGCGCGCGGGCCTGGTCGCGGTGGTGGCGCCAGTGCAGCGACCTGGCGGCCAGGAGGACCAGGAGGGCGACGGCGGACAGGGCCCAGGCCGCGCAGAGCAGCGCGCGGGGCGGGGTGAAGGGGGCCGGGAGGGAGTGTCCGGCGGTGGCCAGGATCGCGGTGCCCATCACGGAGGCGTACCAGTTGGGGCCGAGGTGGCGAGTGAGGGGGGCCGGAGCGCGTGCGGTGGTGACCATGGACCTCATGGTCGGCCGCTCGGATCGTCCCTGGTAGAGGGCGGTTCGCGATGGCGGCATAAGCTGGGGTTATGAGCCAGGAGCCGTGGATACCGCTGTCCCACCGGGTGCCGGAGCTGGGCGCGCTGGAGCTGTTGCTCGCCGTGGCCCGGCTGGGGAGTCTGGGGCGGGCCGCCAAGGAACTGGGCATCACCCAGCCCGCCGCGAGCGGGCGGATCCGGTCGATGGAACGGCAGCTCGGGGTGACCCTGGTCGAGCGCTCCCCGCGCGGGTCGCGGCTGACGGCCGCCGGGGCGCTGGTGACGGACTGGGCGGGACGGATCGTGGAGGCGGCGGAGGCCTTCGACGCGGGGGCGCGGGCGCTGCGCGGGCGGCGGGATTCGCGGCTGCGGGTGGCGGCGAGCATGACCATCGCGGAGTACCTGCTGCCGGGGTGGCTGGTGGCGTTGCAGGCGGAGCGGCCGGGGACGGCGGTGTCGCTGCTGGCCGGGAACTCGGCCGCGGTGGCCCGGCGGCTGCTGGCGGGGGAGGCGGACCTCGGGTTCGTGGAGGGGCTGGCGGTGCCGGAGGGGCTGGACGGGGTGGTGGTCGCGCGGGACCGGCTGATCGTGGTGGTGGCGCCGGGGCACCCGTGGGCGCGGGCCGGGCGGGCGGTGACCGCCGGGGAGCTGGCGGCGACGCCACTGATCCTGCGGGAGGAGGGGTCGGGGACCCGGCAGGTGCTGGACGCGGCGCTCGCGTCGTACGGCGGGCTGTCGGCGCCGCTGCTGGAGCTGTCCTCGACCACGGCGGTCAAGGCCGCCGCGGTGAGCGGGGCGGGGGCCGGCGTGCTGAGCGAGCTGGCGGTGGGGGAGGAGGTGGGGACGCGGAGGCTGGTGCGGGTGGAGGTGGCGGGGGTGGCCCTCGCCCGGGACCTGCGGGCGGTGTGGCCCACGGGGCCGGGACCGGCCGGGCCGGGGCGTGATCTGCTGGCGCTGACGCGGAGGGGAGACGCCGTTTACGGCGCTCACTAGCGGTTACCCGATGGCCATGACTGCACAGAACGCCAACGCCAAGTCCACTGCCGCCACGGCGAAGAAGACCGCGGCGAGCGCCACCGACCAGGCCAAGGAGGCCACGGGCACGGCGAAGGACGCCACGAAGGACGCCACGACGGACGTCGCGTCCAAGGCGTCCGCCGCCGCCCAGACGGCGACCTCGGCCGGCCTCAAGGGGGTCCAGGCCGGGAAGCAGGCCCTGGAGTCCGCCTCGGGCAAGGTCGTCTCGTCGGCCACCACCGCGTGGACCCTCATCCAGAACCGCAAGGCGATCGTCGCCGGGGCGGGCGCGGGAGTGGTCGCCATCGGCGCGATGTCCTTCGCGATGGGCCGCAGGGTGGAGCAGCAGAGCAGGGGCCCCCTGACCAAGATGCTGGCCGGCACTCGTTTCTGAGCCTGGGCCGGGGCTTCTGAGCTGTTGCGGGGAGGGGCGCGGGCACCGTCGCGGTGGGTTCCACCGCGGCCGGGGCCCGCGCCCCTCGCTGCTTGCCCGGCCCTCGCCCCTGCCCGGACCGCGCCCGCGCGTCCTCCACCGCCGGACCGCCGAATGGGCCGCATCGCTCGCCCCCGGTTACGGAACATGCCCCCAGGGATGCGGGGAACCGCGCGACCAGCCACCACGCACCCGCACGGAACCCCGAGCCCCGGCACCGGACGCCGACCACCGAGCCCGCATCCCACCGGCCCCACCCGAACGCCCCACGCCCTAGTGCCCCGCCGCGGCCGCGATGTTGCGCACCATCCCCCCGAACACCACCCCGTGGAACGGCGCCACACTCCACCAGTACGCGTGCCCCAGCAGCCCGTGCGGATAGAACACCGCCCGCTGGTGGTACACCGTGCGCCCCTTCTCGTCCTGACGGACCCCCAGCTCCAGCCACGCCAGCCCCGGCACCCTCATCTCCGCCCGCAGCCGCAGCAGCGCCCCCGGCTCGATCTCCTCGACGCGCCAGAAGTCCAGCGAGTCCCCGACCCGCAGCCGCGCCTTGTCCCGGCGCCCGCGGCGCAGGCCCACCCCGCCGACCAGCCGGTCCATCCAGCCCCGTACCGCCCAGGCCAGCGGGAACGAGTACCAGCCGTTCTCACCGCCGATGCCCTCCACCACCCGCCACAGCCGTTCGGGTGACGCGTCCACCACCGCCTCCCGGACGTCCGTGTAGAGGCTGCCGCCCGCCCAGTCGGGGTCGGTGGGCAGCGGGTCGCTCGGGGCGCCCGGCACCGAGGCGGACGACCACCGGGTGGTGACGTTGGCGTCCTGGACCCGGCGCAGGGCCAGTTCCACGGCCCGCTCGAAGCCGACGGGGGCGTCCGGCGGAGTCGCGACGTACGTCTCGATGTCGTGCTCCGAGCACACCACCTCGTACCGCAAGGACTCCGAGAGCGGGCGCGCGAGAGCGGCGGGAACGGGCGTGATCAGCCCGACCCAGTGGCTGGACAGACGAGGGGTGAGGAGCGGAACGGGCAGGATCAGCCGCTTCGGGAGACCCGCCACCCGGGCGTAGCGCTGCATCATGTCGCGGTACGTGAGGATGTCGGGGCCGCCGACGTCGAAGGTGCGGCTGACGTCGGCGGGCAGCTCCGCGCAGCCGACCAGGAAGCGCAGGACGTCCCGCACGGCGATGGGCTGGATGCGGGTACGGACCCAGCTCGGCGTCACCATGAGCGGCAGCCGCTCGGTCAGGTACCGCAGCATCTCGAACGAGGCCGAGCCCGAGCCGATGATCACCGCGGCGCGCAGGACGGCCGTCGGCACGCCGGAGTCCAGCAGGATGCGGCCGACCTCGGCGCGCGAGCGCAGGTGCGGGGAGAGCTCCCGCTCCGGCACGCCGGAAGGGGTCAGCCCGCCGAGGTAGACGATCCGGCCGACCCCGGCCCGCTTCGCCTCCGCGCCGAAGACCCGGGCGGCCCGGCGGTCGGTCTCCTCGAAACGGCTGCCGGTGCTCAGGGCGTGCACGAGGTAGTACGCCACGTCCGTGCCCTCCATCGCCCGCCCCGTCGACTCGGGGTCGGTGACGTCGCCCTGGACCACCTCGACCTGGTCCGACCAGGGGAAGTCGCGCAGTTTGGCGGGGGTGCGGGCGAGGCAGCGGACACGGTGGCCGGCGGCGAGGAGCTCGGGGACGAGCCGGCCGCCGATGTAACCGCTGGCTCCGGTCACCAGACAGTGCATGCGGGCTCCTTCGGTGGGGCGATGTCTCCACTGTGCTCCACTGTGGTCGATGCGACGCGCCCCCGCCGCTCCTGGCCCCGCCGCCCGGGTGGGCGTGCGGCGTCCGGCGCACCCCGGGAAATGCCTTGCCCGGGGTGCGGACGGGGCCCGAACATGAGCCATGGAGACACCGCCCCCGCAGTTCACCGCCCCGCCCGCGACCGGCGTCCGCCTGGACTGGCACGCCGTCCCGGCCGCCGTCCGGGCCCGCGTCGAGCACGACATCCTCGGCTCGCCCGTCGTCGGGGCGCGCACCCAGGCCGGTGGTTTCTCCCCGGGCGTCGCCGCCCGCCTCACCCTCGCCGACGGCACCCGCGCCTTCGTCAAGGCGGTCAGCGCCGACGCCAACCCCCACTCCCCGGCGCTCCACCGCCGCGAGGCCCGCAACACCGCGGCCCTGCCGCCCGGCGTCCCCGCCCCGCGCCTGCTCGGTTCGTACGACGACGGCACCTGGGTCGTCCTCGTCCTGGAGGACGTCGAGGGCGTCCAGCCCCGCATCCCCTGGCGGCGCGACGAACTCGACCGCGTGCTGGCCGCCCTCGCCGGCCTGAGCGCGGCTCTCACGCCCGCCCCGTACGACGCGCCCCGTACCGAGGAGGCCGACGCCCAGACCTTCCGGGGCTGGCGGCAGCGGCTGGAGTCGGGGGAGTGGGACGGGCTCGACCCGTGGGCGGCGGCCAACCTCCCCCGGCTCGTCGAACTCTCCTCCCGGTGGGCCGAGTTCGCCCACGGCGACACCCTGTGCCACGCCGATCTGCGCGCCGACAACATCCTGCTCACCCCGGACGGCGGCGCCGTCTTCGTGGACTGGCCGCATGCGGTGCGCGCCGTGGCGTGGTTCGAGCTGCTGGTGATGCTGCCGAGCGTGGCCGCGCAGGGCGGGGGTGACCCGGAGGAGATCTTCGCCGCGCATCCGTCCGCGGCGGGTGCGGATCCGGACGGTGTCACCTGCGTGCTGGCCGCCCTCGCGGGCTACTTCGTCCACCACTCCCTGCTGCCGGCCCCACCGGGGCTGCCCACGCTTCGCCCCTTCCAGGGGGTGCAGGGAGCGGTGGCGGTGGCGTGGCTGCGGCGCAGGCTGGGGGAGTGAGCCCGTTCGGGCGGGGGTCTGCCGGGTGGGTCTCGCCGCGATCCGACCCCGCGCCGAGCAACCCCCTGGCCCAGCGGGTACCTCTCCCCCTCCCGCTTCCCTCGTCCCCTTGGGCGACGGGGCCGCCCTTCTCACTTCCCCCGCCCCCTTGGGCGACGGGACCCCCCTTCCCGCTCCCCCCGCCCCCTTGGGCGACGGGGCCGCCCCAAGGGGGCGGAACGGGCGGGCAAGGGGGCGGCCCCTTCCGCTCCCGGCCCACCCGGGTGCCGCCCCGTTGCGTGAGCGCCTGTGCCGGGCACGCTCCTCCGCCAGGGCCGTGAGCTCAGCCCCGGCACCGGACGCCTCAGCCCCGTTCTGCTCACGCAGAAGAGGCCCCGGACCCGCCCCTTTCCCTGAAGCGCTCGCCGCGCGGCCAAGGGGAACGGTTGCGTGCGGCTCCGTCGTGGCTGGTCGCGCAGTTCCCCGCGCCCCTGTGAGGGGGGCGTCAGGAGAGGCTTGGTTGGGGGAGGGGGGAGAGGGGGGTGGCCGCCGTCAGGAGGGAGTGCATCAGGCGCAGGTCCTGGCCCATCTCCGGATGCCACTGCACACCCAGCACCCACCCCGCCCCCGGAAGCTCGACCGCCTCGACCGTCCCGTCCTCGGCGTACGCCGACACCCGCAGGCCCGTGCCGAGGCGGTCCACCGCCTGGTGGTGGTAGGCGGGCACCACGTCGACGTCCGGCACCACGGAGGCGTACAGCGTTCCCGGCACCGGCTTCACCGGGTGCTCCCCGAAGACCCCCACCGTCTCGCTGTGCCCCTCCACGTGCTGCACGAGCGTCCCGCCCAGCGCCACGTTCAGCAGTTGCATGCCCCGGCAGATCCCGAGCAGCGGCGTCCCGGACTCCAACGCCGCCCGGATCAGGGCGAGTTCCCACGCGTCCCGCTCCGGTGCGGGCGGCCCGGTGCGCGGGTCGCGTTCGGCCCCGTACCGTACGGGATCCACGTCGGGCCCGCCCGCGATCACCACGGCGTCCAGCCGGGCCACCACCTCCGCCGCCTCCTCGGGATCGTCCGGCGGCAGCAGTGCCGCATGGCCGCCCGCCGCCCGCACCAGCCGTGGGTACCCCGCCGGGACCATTGCCGCGGGCAGGTTCCACACCCCCCAGGCCACGGACTGCTCCAGATACGTGCTGACGCCGACGAGGGGCTTGCGGGACACCGGTGGTTCCTCCAGAGGCGGGGGTGGGTGAGGCGGCGGGGTCACGGACGTTCGAGTTCGGCCTCGGCCGCGGCGAGTGCCGCGAATTCCTCCTCCGGCGCCGACGCCACGAGACGGTGCCGAGAGTAGAGGGCGAAGTAGCCGAGCGCGACGACATACACGACCAGGGCGATGACGGCCGCGGTGACGTCCACCAGGAACGTCGCGACCAGCGCGAACAGTGCCAGCACGAGGGCCGTGCCCGAGGTCGCGACTCCGCCGGGCGTGCGGTAGGGGCGCGGGAGTTCGGGCTCGCGGCGGCGCAGCACCACGTGCGAGAGGGCCATCAGCGCGTACGAGATGGTCGCGCCGAAGACGGCGATGTTGAGCATGCGCGCGCCGTTGCCGGTCGAGGCGGCGAGCGCGAAGCCGATCGCGCCCGGGATGAGCAGCCCCAGGTAGGGGGCCTTGCGGCGGCTGGTGAGGGAGAGGAAGCGGGGCAGGTAGCCCGCCCGGGAGAGCGCGAAGAGCTGCCGGGAGCCCGCGTAGATGAGGGAGAAGAAGGAGGCGACGAGTCCGGCGAGGCCCGCGTAGTTCACGAAGCGGCTCAGACCGGTGGCCGCCCCGTCGCCCTGGAGCGCCACCACCAGCGGATTGCCCGCGTCCTGCACCGCCGCCGCGCCGCGGGCGCCGGTCGCGGCGAAGAACGTCAGCATGGCGAGCAGGACGAGGACGCCCATCGCGATGGAGAGGGCCCTCGGCATCGAGCGCACCGGGTCCTTCGCCTCCTCGGCCGCCAGCGGCACCCCCTCCACGCCCAGGAAGAACCACATGCCGAAGGGGAAGGCGGACCAGATGCCGAGCAGTCCGAACGGCAGCCAGGAGTTCGCCCCCAGCGCGCCCTCGTCGACCGGGATGTCGTTGAGGCCGTCCGCGCTGAACTCCGTGAACGCGCCCACCGCGAAGATCAGCAGCGCGGCCACCGCGATCGCCGTGACCACCAGGCTGAAGCGCAGCGCCTCGCCGACGCCCCACAGATGGATGCCGATGAACAGGACGAAGCAGGCCAGGTATACCGGCCAGCCCGAGGTCAGGCCGAAGAGGTCGAGCGACTCCACGTAGTCGCCGATGAAGATCGAGATCGCGGCGGGCGCGAGGATGTACTCGATGAGGATCGCCGTGCCGGTGAGGAAACCGCCCCAGGTGCCCAGCGCCCGCCGGGCGAAGCCGTAACCGCCGCCCGCGGTCGGCAGGATCGCGGAGAGCTCCGCGAGGGCGAAGACCAGACAGGCGTACATCACGCCCATCAGGAGCGTGGCGATCGCGAGCCCGCCGAAGCCGCCCTTGGACAGGCCCACGTTCCAGCCGGAGAAGTCCCCGGAGACGACGTACGCGACGCCGAGTCCGGTGAGCAGCAGCCAGCCCGCGCTGCCGCGGCGCAGGGCGCGCCGTTTGAGGTAGTCGGAGTCGTGGGAGGAGGGGGGCGGGGGCGTCGTCCCGCCCGCCGGCGGCGCCCCGGGTGCCGCCGTTGCCTCGTGTGCCGTTGGTCCGTCCGTGGCCATGGGCCGCTCCCGCCGTCGCCTGGCAAAGGTGTGGTTCCACACCATTGCGGCCGCGTGGGCGGTTGGCAACCCCCCGGTGACGACCGGCGGACCGCGTCTGCGGTGGGCAAGCTCCCGCAGCGGCACGGGAGTTGCGTCCACGGCTCAGGTCAGGAAGCCGCGCAGCAGGGCCGCCGTGCCCGAGCAGTGTTCCCGCATCGCCGCGCGCGCCGCGTGCGCGTCCCCGGCCAGCACGGCGTCCACGAGGGCCGTGTGCTGGGACTGGGAGTGCTCCAGGTTCCGCACCAGCAGCGGTATGCAGTCCAGGAGTTCGTTCACCTCGGCGCGCACCGCCGCGTACTGCGCGGCCAGCCGCGGCGACCCCGACAGCTCGGCGAGGGTCAGGTGCAGCAGGGTGTCCCGCCTGCGGTACTCCGCGAGCGGGGCGTCGTGCGTGGCGGCCAGCGCGTCGCGCAGCCGGTCGGCCTCCGGCCCGTGCAGTCCGCGTGCGGCGCAGAGCCCGGCGGCCCCGACCTCCAGCACCTCCCGGAAGCGCAGCGCGTCCTCCACGTCCGACTCGCCGACCCGGCGCCGCAGTTCCGCCTCGCCCGGGGTCTCCGGGCGGCGGCGCACGAACGTGCCGCCGTAGCGGCCGCGCCTGCTCTCCACCAGGCCCTGCTCCTGGAGGACCTTGAGCACCTCGCGCAGGGTGACCCGGCTGATGCCCAGCCGGTCGGCCAACTCCCGTTCGGAAGGCAGCCGTTCACCTGCCGGCACCAGACCCAGCCGCAGCACCTGGAGTACCTGCTCCAGCGCCTCCTCGAAGCCGTTGCCCGCCCGGACGGGCCGGAGCACGGCCGTCAGCCGGTCCCGCTCCCGATCCCGCGCCCCCTCGTCCGACACGCGCCCGAACCCCCTTCCCAATCAATGGTCTTGGGTCATACCTTAGGGCTCCCGGTGGCTTCCGGCTGACCCAAGGAGGAACTTCCCGTGGCAGACCGCACACCCCCGCTCCCGCTCGACGAGCTGCGCGCCCTGGTGGCGGACGGAGAGATCGACACCGTCGTCCTGGCCTTCCCCGACATGCAGGGCCGGCTGACGGGCAAGCGGTTCGCCGCCCCCTTCTTCCTCGACGAGGTCCTGGAGAACGGCGCGGAGGGCTGCAACTACCTCCTCGCCGTCGACGTCGACCTCAACACCGTCGACGGCTACGCCATGTCCTCCTGGGAGAGCGGCTACGGCGACTTCGGGATGCGCCCCGACCTCGGCACACTGCGCCGGGTGCCCTGGAACGCCGGCACCGCCATGCTGATGGCCGACCTGACCTGGCAGGACGGCTCACCCGTCGTCGCCGCGCCCCGACAGATCCTGCGCCGGCAGATGGAACGGCTGGCCGAACTGGGCTACACCGCGCACGCGGGCACCGAACTCGAATTCATCGTCTTCAAGGACACGTACGAAGAGGGCTGGGACTCCGGCTACCGGGACCTCACGCCGGTCAATCAGTACAACGTCGACTACTCCATCCTGGGGACCGGCCGGGTCGAGCCGCTGCTGCGGCGCATCCGCAACGAGATGGCGGCGGCAGGGCTCGTCGTGGAGTCGGCCAAGGGCGAGTGCAACCCCGGGCAGCACGAGATCGCGTTCAAGTACGACGAGGTGCTGAGGACCTGCGACCAGCACGCCGTCTACAAGAACGGGGCGAAGGAGATCGCCGCGCAGGAGGGCGTCTCCCTCACCTTCATGGCGAAGTACAACGAACGGGAGGGCAACTCCTGCCACATCCACCTCTCGCTGCGGGACGCGGAGGGCCGCAGCGCGATGGCGGGGGAGGGGCCCGAGGGCATGTCGCCGCTGATGCGGCACTTCCTCGCGGGACAGTTGGCGGCGCTGCGGGACTTCTCGCTGCTGTACGCCCCCAACATCAACTCCTACAAGCGTTTCCAGCCGGGTTCCTTCGCGCCGACCGCCGTCGCCTGGGGCCTCGACAACCGGACGTGTTCGCTGCGGGTCGTCGGGCACGGGGCGTCGATGCGGTTCGAGAACCGGCTGCCGGGCGGGGACGTCAACCCGTACCTGGCGGTGGCGGGGATGATCGCGGCGGGGCTGCACGGAGTCGAGCACAAGCTGGAGCTGCCGGAGGCGTGCGGGGGGAACGCGTACACGGCCGCGTACGAGCGTGTGCCCAGCACCCTGCGGGAGGCGGCGGAGCTCTGGGAGGCCAGTCCCATCGCGCGGGAGGCATTCGGGGAGGAGGTGGTGGCGCATTACGGGAACATGGCGAGGGTGGAGGTGGGGGCGTTCGACGCGGCGGTGACGGACTGGGAACTCCGCCGCTCCTTCGAACGCATGTAATCCCCACCCTTCCTCCCCTCACCCTCTCGCCCCTTCCTCCCTTCACCCTTACCTCCTCCACCTCCGTCCCCTTGTTCCCCTTCCCCCCAGCCTCCTTGGGCTTTCGCAGTCGCCCTACCACCCCCATCCCTTGGACTTCGTCCCAAGCCCCCTTGGGCGACGGGGCCGCCCCAAGGGGGCGAGGGGGGTACCCCCTGCTCGAGCGAAGCCGAGAGCTTGGGGGAGGGCGGGCAAGGGGGCGGCCCCTCCCGCTCCCGGCCCACCCGGGTACCGCCCCCTGCCCGAGCGCCTGTGCCGGGCAAGCTCCTCCGCCGAGGCCGCGACCCCAGCCCCGGCACCGGACGCCTCAGCCCTGCCCGGCTCGGGCAGGAGAGGCCCCGGACCCGCCCCTCCACCTGAAGCGCTCGCCGCGCAGCCGTGCACGGTTCCGTGCAGGAGCGTCGTGGTTGCTCGCGCAGTTCCCCGCGCCCCTGAAAGGGGCACGGGACACGTCCCCCGTAACCCGGAAGCCAGCCCACCCGACAAGGACCCCCGTGGACATCCTCAACCCCGCCACCGGCGACCTCCTCACCACCGTCCCCGCCGCCACCCCCGCCGACGTCGACACCGCCGTCGCCCGTGCCACCCGTGCCCAGCGGGCCTGGGCCGCCGCCGCGCCCGCCACCCGCGCCCGCCACCTCCACCGCTTCGCCGCCCTCGTCGACGACCACGTCGAAGAACTCGCCCGGCTGGAGGTCGACGAAGCCGGCCACACCCTCGGCAACGCCCGCTGGGAAGCGGGCAACGTCCGCGATCTCCTCACCTACTCCGCCGGCGGCGCCGAACGCCTCAACGGCCGCCAGATCCCCGCCCCCGGCGGCCTCGACATCACGATTCACGAACCCCTCGGCGTGATCGGCGTGATCGCCCCGTGGAACTTCCCCATGCCGATCGCCGCCTGGGCCACCGCCCCCGCCCTCGCCGCCGGCAACGCGGTGATCCTCAAGCCCGCCGAGACCACCCCCCTCACCGCCCTGCGCCTCGCCGAACTCGCCCTGGAGTCCGGCCTCCCCGAGCACCTCTTCCAGGTCCTGCCCGGCGAGGGCCCGGTGGTGGGCAACGCCCTGGTCGAGCACCCCGGCGTGGCCAAGATCGTCTTCACCGGCTCCACCCGCGTCGGCAAGCAGATCATGGCCGCGTGCGCCGACCGCGTGAAGCGCGTGACCCTGGAACTCGGCGGCAAGAGCCCCAACATCGTCTTCGCCGACGCCGACCTGGCGGCCGCCGTGGCCGCCACCCCCATGTCGTTCCTCGACAACTCCGGGCAGGACTGCTGCGCCCGCACCCGCATCCTCGTCCAGCGCAGCGTCCACGACCGGTTCCTGGAGCTGCTCGCCCCGCTCGTCGAGGCGGTCGTCGTGGGGGACCCGTACGACGAGAAGACCCAGATGGGGCCGCTGATCTCGCAGGCCCAGCTCGATCGCGTACGGACGTACGTCGACGAGGACGCGCCCGGCATCCGGGGCACGGCCCCCGAAGGGCCCGGGTTCTGGTTCCCGCCCACCGTGCTCACCGGGCTGGACCCCGACCATCCCGCCGCCGTCGAGGAGATCTTCGGGCCCGTCGCCGTCGTCCTCCCCTTCGAGGACGAGGCGGACGCCGTCCGTCTCGCCAACGCCACCGAGTACGGGCTGTCCGGGTCGATCTGGACCCGCGACGTGGGGCGCGCGCTGCGCGTCTCGCAGGCCGTGCGGGCGGGCAACCTGTCCGTCAACTCCCACAGCAGCGTCCGCTACTGGACGCCCTTCGGCGGCTACCGCCAGTCGGGTCTCGGGCGCGAGCTCGGACCCGACGCCCTGACCGCGTTCACCGAGACCAAGAACGTCTTCATCAGCACGGAGGCCTGACCAGCATGAGCACCGAGCACATCGAGAGCGCCGAGAACGCCGCGAGCGCCGAGGCCGTCTGCCGGCGCCTCGTCGGCCGCACCGCCGTCATCACCGGCGCCGGCAGCGGCATCGGCCTCGCCGCCGCCCGGCGTCTCGCCTCCGAGGGGGCGAACGTCGTCTGCGGCGACATCGACGAGACCGCGGGCAAGGCCGCCGCCGAAGTCGTCGGCGGGACCTTCGTCCGCGTCGACGTCACCGACGCCGAGCAGGTCGACGCCCTGTTCAAGGCCGCGTACGACACGTACGGCAGCGTCGACATCGCCTTCAACAACGCGGGGATCAGCCCGCCCGACGACGACTCCATCCTCACCACCGGGCTGGAGGCATGGAAGCGCGTCCAGGACGTCAACCTCACCTCCGTCTACCTGTGCTGCAAGGCGGCCCTGCCGTACATGCGGCGGCAGAAGCGCGGCTCGATCATCAACACCGCGTCGTTCGTCGCCGTCATGGGGGCGGCCACCTCCCAGATCTCGTACACCGCCTCCAAGGGCGGCGTCCTCGCCATGTCGCGCGAACTGGGCGTGCAGTTCGCCCGGGAGGGCATCCGGGTCAACGCGCTGTGCCCGGGGCCCGTCAACACCCCGCTGCTCCAGGAGCTGTTCGCCTCCGACCCCGAGCGCGCCGCCCGCCGCCTGGTGCACATCCCGCTCGGCCGGTTCGCCGAGGCGAAGGAGATCGCGGCGGCCGTCGCCTTCCTCGCCAGCGACGACGCCTCCTTCGTCAACGCGACCGACTTCCTGGTCGACGGCGGGATCTCCGGCGCGTACGTCACTCCGCTCTAGGCGTCCGCTCCGGACCTGGACGCGTGCCGCACGCCGTCTAAGGTGTGCCGCATGAGCATGACGACCCCGCCCGGCTGGTACCCGGACCCCAGCGCTCCCACCCAGGAGCGCTGGTGGGACGGCACCGCCTGGAGCGCGCACACCCGGGCCCCCGGCCGGCCGCCGCAGGCCCCGCAGACTCCTCAGTACGGCTACCCGCAGCAGCCGCCGCAGGGGTACGGGTTTCCGCCCGCCCAGCCCCAGGCCGGCGCCCCGGCGCCGCCGTCGTCCCCTCCCGGCGCAGGCGGCGGGGGGCTGGGCAAGGGCGGCCTGATCGCCGTGATCACCGCCGGGGCCGTCCTGGTCGCGGCCATCGTCACCGGTGTCGTCGTCCTCGGCGGCGAGGACGACCCCGAGCCGCCCCCGGCCGCCGCCACCACGCAGCCCGTGCCCGGCGGCAGCGGCGCCCCCACCCCGCCGCCCGTCACCCCCGGCCCCTCGGCGGGCGCGGCCGTCCTCGCCGACCAGCTCAACGGCATCACGCTGCCGGTCCCCGACGGCTGGGAGATCCCCGAGTTCGGCGGCGACCGCGAGGCCGCGTCCATGCAGACCGAGGAGACGTACGACTGCCCCGCCGAGGGCGGCTACTGCCACCACGGCACGGTCAGCTCCCGCACCGCCCCGGCCGGCCAGACCACCCCCGAGGCCGTGGCCAAGGCCGACATCGCCAAGGCCGCCGAACTCGCCTACGGCAAGGACGTCCTGGACCGCCAGAAGCACGGCGGCATCACCTCCCACCAGGAGGTCAAGGCCGAGACCGTCACCGTCGCCGGCAAGCAGGGCCACCTGGTCCGCTGGAAGGTCGTCACGGGCAAGGGCCCCGGCGGGTACGTCCAGTCCCTGGCCTTCCCCAGCAACATGGGCCCCGCCTCGATCGTCCTCGTGCGGTTCGCCTTCGACGCGGGCCCCGACGGGCCGCCCCTGGACGGCATGGACAAGATCACCCAGGGCATCCGCAACGCCGGCTGACCCCTACAGGAAGGTGTGCCCCTCACCCCGGTACGTCGGCGCGGCGCCCGTCACCCGGTCGCCCTCGATGAGCTGCAACTGGGCGAACCGCTCGCACAGTTCGCCCGCCTTGGCGTGCCGGAACCACACCTTGTCGCCGATCAGCAGGTCGTCCGCCGCCGCCCCCAGCAGCGGCGTCTGCACCTCTCCCGCGCCCTCCTGCGCGTCATAGCGCAGGCCCTCCGGCAGGTAGGGCACGGGGGAGCGGTCCGGCCCGGCGACGCCCGACGCCGGGTAGCCGCCGCCGAGCACCGTCACCACGCCCACGCCCGGACGGCGGACGACCGGCATCGCGAACAGCGCCGCCGGACGCCCGTCGAAGGCCCGGTAGTGGTCGAACAGCCGCGGCACGTACAGACCCGACCCGGCCGCCACCTCCGTCACCGCGTCCTCCGCGACCGTGCTCTCCACGCTCCCGGTCCCGCCGCCGTTCACGAACTCCAGATCCGGTACGACACCGCGCACGGCCCGCACCACGGCCGCCCGCCGCACCGCCAGCTCCTTGCGCGCCGCACCCTGCATCGCCCGCACCACCCGCGAGCGCACCGGCCGCCCGGGCACCAGGTCGCCGACACCGGCCACGTGTCCCTCGTACGCCATGATCCCGACGAGCCGGAAACCCGGCCTGCGGTCGACCGAACGGGCCAGCTCGGCCAGTTGCTCCGGCTCGCGCAGCGGCGAGCGCAGGGCGCCGATCCGCAGCCGCCCGCCGAGCATCCGCAGCGAGGTGTCCATCTCCAGACAGACCCGGATCTCCTGCGTCCCGCCGTCCCGCGCCCGGTCGATGAGCTCCAACTGCGCGACGTCGTCCACCATCACGGTCACCGCGGCCGCCAGCTTCGGGTCCGAGGCCAGCTCGGCGTAGCCCGCGCGGTCCGGCGACGGATAGGCCAGCAGGACGTCCGCGAAGCCGGACCGGGCCAGCCACAGGGATTCCGCGAGCGTGTACGACATCACGCCCGCGAAGCCGTCCCGCGCCAGCACCCGCTCCAGCAGCGCCCGGCACCGCACCGACTTGCTCGCCACCCGGACGGGCTTGCCGCCGGCCCGGCGCACCAGGTCGGCCGCGTTGTCGTCGAACGCCTCCAGGTCGACCACGGCGAGGGGGCCGTCCAGATGCGCGGTCGCACGGTCGTAGCGGGCACGGTCGGCAGCCCGGGGGGCCTGGGCGTGAGCAGCACGGAGAGTCATGGGCGCAGCTTGCCAGAGAGGATTACCGACCGGTAGGGCCTGTTCGGAGGTCGGCCCCGGAAGGGCGGCACCGGCACCGGCCGGCGGATCCCGGAGGGACGTTCCGGTCAGATCCGTCCCACGCCGCGCACCGGTTCCCGCCCGGGCGCGGCCAGCCCGTAGAGTGACGGAATTCCGCTGGAGGCCCCGGGTGCCGGGAGTGCGGCGGGGTACGTGCCGGGAGCACCACAAGAGACGGACCTGGGGGCCGGATGACCACCGAACCACACCGCCCCCGCATCCCTCCCCGCCCCTCCGCCCCACCCCCCGCGGCCCCTCCCCGCCCCGCGCCCGCTCCGTCCGCCCGGCCCGCCGGTGCGCCCCCGGCCGCGCCCGTGACGCCGTCCAGCTCCTGGGCCGGGCCCGGTGCTTCCGGGAGCGGGTCCACCGGCGCGGCTCCCGCGGCGCCCCCGCACCCGGCGCCGTCCGGCCCGGGGGCCCTCGCACCCGCCGGCACGATCGCGGACCCCGCCCCCTCGGCGGACCCCCGGCGCCCCGGGGGCCGGCCGGGGCCCGCGGGCGACGCCCGGGCGACCGCGCCCGCCGTGGGCCGGGAGCCCGCACCGGCCGCGGCCGGAGAGACCGGGGGCCGTGCGCCGGCCCCGCGCGGGGCCGGGCAGGCCGATCCGACGCCTTGGACGGACGGGGCCGCGCCCCCGGTCTTCGCCCCGCCCCAGCACTGGGCGCGCGAGGACGAGGAGAGTCCCGCCGGGCGCACTGCCCGGCCGCGGCCCCCCGGCAGCCGAAGTCCCGCCCGTATCGCGGCGACCGCCGTCTGCGCGGTCCTCGGCGCCGGGCTCCTCGGCGGTGCCGCCGCCGGGAGCCTGCTCGCCGTCGACACCCCCGCGGCCGTCACCCCCGAGAGCCGCTTCCAGGACGCCCGCACCGCCTGGCACAGCACCCCCGTCGACACCCTCTTCCCCCGCACCCTCAAGGGCCGGGGCGCGGGCCCCGGCGGCGCGGACCGGGCCTGGACCCGGGTCGCCGTCGCCCCCGACGGGCCCTGCGCGGACGCCCTCGACCCGCTCCTGCTCACGGCACTGGGGCCGGTCGGCTGCGCCCGGCTGCTGCGGGCCACCTACACCGACGCCACCGCCAGCAGCGTCACCACCGTCGGCCTGGTCTTCACCCAGGGCGACCGGGCCGCGACGAACGCCCTGCGCACCCGGTTCGTCCGCGAGAAGCTGGCCGAGCGCGCCGACCTGATGCCGCGCGCCTTCCCGGTGCCGAAGACCGTCGCCGCCGGGTTCGGCGACGCGCAGCGGGCGAGCTGGACGGTCCGCGTGCTCGGGGACGCGCCCGTCGTGGTGTACGCGGTGTCCGGCTTCGCCGACGGACGCGCCGTCACCGACCCCCAGCCCGCCCCCCGCGCCACCGCCGACGGCGCGACGAGCGCCCCCGCCCAGTCCGGCCTCGGCCACGAGGCCAAGGGCATCGCCGACCGGGTCGAACGCGGCCTGCGCACGACCGTCCAGAAGCCCACGGAGACGCCAGGATGAACCGCCGCCCCGCTCTCGCGGGCGCCGCCGCCGCCCTGCTGGTCGCGCTGTCCGCCGCTCCCGCCCGCGCCGACACCGTCCGCGACAAGCAGTGGGGCCTGGCGGCCATGCACACGCAGGAGGCGTGGCGCACCACCAAGGGGGCGGGCGTGACGGTCGCCGTCCTGGACACCGGCGTCGACGACCAGCACCCCGACCTGACCGGCAACGTCCTGCCCGGCCGTGACCTGGTCGGCTTCGGCGCGAAGAGCGGCGACCGCTCCTGGGCCCGGCACGGCACCGCGATGGCGTCCATCATCGCGGGCCACGGGCACGGTCCCGCCCGGGGCGAAGGGGTGCTGGGCGTGGCCCCGGAGGCGAAGGTGCTTCCGGTACGGGTCATCCTCGAAGGCACGGACCCCTCCCGGGACAAGGCCCGCGAGTCCCGGGGCAACGCCCTCGCCGAGGGCATCCGGTGGGCCGTCGACCAGGGCGCCGACGTCATCAACCTCTCCCTGGGCGACGACAGCGAGTCCGCGCACCCCGAGGCGGAGGAGGACGCCGCCGTCCAGTACGCGCTGCGCAAGGGCGCGGTGGTCGTCGCCTCCGCGGGGAACGGCGGCGAGAAGGGCGACCACATCTCCTACCCGGCGGCCTACCCGGGCGTCATCGCGGTGACGGCCGTGAACGCGGCGGGCACGCACGCCTCCTTCTCCACCCGCCGGTGGTACGCGACGGTGGCCGCGCCCGGCGTCGACGTCGTGATCGCGGACCCCGACCGCAGCTACTACGAGGGCTGGGGGACCAGCGCCGCGTCCGCCTTCGTGTCGGGGGCGGTGGCACTGGTCCGCGCCGCCCACCCGGACCTCCCCCCGGCCGAGATCAAGCGCCTCCTGGCCCGCACGGCCCGCGACGCCCCCTCCGGCGGCCGGGACGACTCCCGGGGACACGGCATGGTGGACCCGGCGGCGGCGATCGCGGCGGCGACCCGTGGCCGCACCCCCGTCCACTCCACGGCGGCGGGCCACTCGGCCCCCTACTTCGGTCCCGGCCCGACGGCCCCCGCCCCGGCCCCGACGGGCCCGGAGACCTGGTCCCTGGCCGCGGGCGGCGCCGGCCTGCTGCTCCTCGCCACGGCCGCCACCCTCTGGCACACCTCCCGCCGCCGCTGACCCGGCGGGCATCCCGGCCGACGTACCGCCCGCAGACAGGCATTCCGACGGGCCGCGCCCCTGGCCGTCACGCCGCCCGAAGGGCAGGCATTCCGACGGGCCGCGCCCCCGGCCGTCACGCCGCCCGAAGGGCAGGCATTCCGACGGGCCGCGTCCCCGGCCGCCACACCGCCCGAAGGGCAGGCATGCAGGGGCGCGGGGAACTGCGCGACCAGCCACGACGCACCCGCACGGAAAAGCCCCCCGGCGCCGCCCCCCGACAATCCACCCCGCACCGCGCCCGAGCGGCCCGCGCCCGAGCGGCCCGCGCCCGAGCGCCCCGCGCCCACCGACTACCCTCGACCCCGTGCAGCTCAAGAACATCCCGGACCCCGGCTTCTCCGACGACGACGGCACCGCCCACCCCGCCCTCGCCTCCGCCCTCGCCGCCTGGGCGGCGGGCCCGCAGGACGCGCGGGCCCATCAGCGCGTCATCGAGGCCCTCCCCGGCGCCCGGCTCCTGGTCCCCGTCGTCGCCGTCCTCGGCGAGGTCGAGACCGACCCCGAGACCGGGCTCAAGCGCGAGAAGACCAGCGACATGGCCGTGCCCACCCTCCGCGCGGGCGAGCGCAAGGCCCTCCCGGCGTTCACCTCCACCGAGGCCCTCGCCCTGTGGGACCCCGCCGCCCGCCCCGTCGCCGTCCCGCTGCACCAGGCCCTCCAGGCCGCCGCCCACGAACAGGCCGACACCGTCGTCCTCGACCTCGCGGGCCCCGTCCCCTTCCAGCTCACCGGGCCCGCGCTGCGCGCCCTCGCCGAGGGGCGCACCAGTACCCGCCCCCTGGACGACCCGGCCGTGGTCGAAGCGGTCCGCGCCCTGGTCGCCGCCGAGCCCGCCGTGCTCCGCGCCCACCTCGGCCCCGGTGAGGCCGACGGCACCCTCGCGCTGGCACTGGCTCCCGACGCCGCCCCCGCCGAGGTCGCGCGCCGCATCGCGAACGCCCTCGCGCAGGACGACGTCCTGCGCGCCCGTCTCGTACGAGGACTGGACCTGGCCCTGCTGCCCCCCGGCAGCACGCCGCCCGGGGAGCCGCTCCTCGCACGCTGAACGACTCCCCGGGCGGTCACCGGTCCCGCGACCGGCCCGGCTCAGCCGTAGACCGGTCCGGTGTACTTCTCGCCCGGGCCCTGACCCGGCTCGTCCGGTACGACCGAGGCCTCGCGGAAGGCGAGCTGCAGGGACTTCAGGCCGTCCCGCAGCGGGGCCGCGTGGAACGAGCTGATCTCCGTGGCGCTGGCCGTGATCAGGCCGGCCAGCGCCTGGATCAGCTTGCGGGCTTCGTCCAGGTCCTTCTGGTCCTCGCCGCCCTCGGCGAGTCCGAGGTTCACGGCGGCGGCGCTCATCAGGTGCACGGCCACCGTGGTGATCACCTCGACGGCGGGCACGTCCGCGATGTCGCGGGTGAGGTCGTCGAAGCCGGGGTTCTGGCCTTCGGTGGTGGTGCCGGTGCTGCTGGTCGCGTCGCTCATGCCGTCAACGATAGGTCCCGGCCGGCCCGGCTTCGCACACCGGACCGGTTCGCCCGTTCCGCCTCCCCCTGGTAGGCTGGTCGAGCGACCGGCCGGACACATCTGTGCCCGGCCCACAAGTGGAGGCTCCGTTTCTCCCACCTGACCGTCCCCCGGGACGGTGGGTCACCGGTCAGAAGACGGTCACCATCGTTCCGTACGGACGATGGAACTGTCCGATGTGCGCGCCCCGCGGTTTCAGACGCGGCGGTGCTCCGGTACATCCAGGAGCCCTGCCTGTGTCCCGTCCGGGGCATTTTTTGCGTTCCCGCGCGGTTGGTCCGAAGACATAAGACGTCTCGCGGCTGTCTGCCAGACAGTCGTGTGGTGCTACTGAGGAGGATCCATCAGCGCCGAGCCCCGCATCAACGACCGGATTCGCGTTCCCGAGGTGCGACTTGTCGGACCCAGCGGCGAGCAGGTGGGCATCGTCCCGCTCGCGAAGGCCCTGGAACTGGCGCAGGAGTACGACCTCGACCTGGTCGAGGTCGCGGCGAACGCCCGTCCGCCCGTGTGCAAGCTCATGGACTACGGGAAGTTCAAGTACGAG
The DNA here is from genome assembly GCF_044751045.1 of Streptomyces sp. NPDC088745. Taxonomy (NCBI): domain Bacteria; kingdom Bacillati; phylum Actinomycetota; class Actinomycetes; order Kitasatosporales; family Streptomycetaceae; genus Streptomyces; species Streptomyces sp. NPDC088745. The sequence goes on along the minus strand of NZ_JBIVLB010000007.1, from coordinate 218,036 downwards.
TCGGCCATGAAGGCCCGTGAGGCGCGCAAGAACCAGGCGCACACGGTCATCAAGGAAATGAAGCTCCGCCCGAAGATCGACCCGCACGACTACGACACCAAGAAGGGTCACGTCGTCCGGTTCCTCAAGCAGGGTGACAAGGTCAAGATCACGATCATGTTCCGTGGTCGTGAGCAGTCCCGTCCCGAGCTTGGCTTCCGGCTGCTTCAGCGACTCGCCTCCGACGTGGAGGACCTGGGCTTCATCGAGTCCAATCCGAAGCAGGACGGCCGGAACATGATCATGGTTCTTGGCCCGCACAAGAAGAAGACCGAGGCGATGGCCGAGGCCCGCGAGGCCCAGGCCGCCCGCAAGGCGGAGCGTCAGGGCGTTGCCCAGGACGACGAGCCGGCGGCAGCCGAGGTCGTCGCCGAGGCTCCGGCCGAGGCACCTTCCGAGGCGTGATCCTCGGGGCCGCCACCCAGGCGGCCCCCGGGTCCCGGACCGGAAACCCCCAACCAAAGATCTGACGCTTCCGTTGAGTACCGGTGCCCGCACCGGGGGCCGGGGGGAGCGGCACTGACGAGGAGATACGGCGCTATGCCGAAGAACAAGACGCACAGCGGTTCCAAGAAGCGCTTCAAGATCACCGGCTCCGGCAAGGTGCTCCGCGAGCGCGCCGGCAAGCGCCACCTGCTTGAGCACAAGTCGTCCCGCGTGACGCGCCGCCTCACCGGCACCGCCGAGATGGCCCCGGGCGACGCCGCGAAGATCAAGAAGCTTCTCGGCAAGTAATTCCACTGCTCCCGGCCCACCCGCCGGAGCACTGGAACGAGACCGGGACCAATTCGTTTTCGGGTCGTGTGAACTCCCCCACGGCCCCGCTACAAGGAGTCAAAAGTGGCACGCGTCAAGCGCGCAGTAAACGCCCACAAGAAGCGCCGGGCAATCCTCGAAGCCGCCAAGGGTTACCGCGGCCAGCGTTCGCGCCTGTACCGCAAGGCCAAGGAGCAGGTCACCCACTCCCTGGTCTACAACTACAACGACCGCAAGAAGCGCAAGGGCGACTTCCGTCAGCTGTGGATCCAGCGCATCAACGCCGCTGCCCGCGAGAACGGCATGACGTACAACCGCCTCATCCAGGGTCTGAAGGCCGCCAACATCGAGGTGGACCGCAAGATCCTCGCCGAGCTGGCCGTCAACGACAGCAACGCGTTCGCCGCGCTCGTCGAGGTCGCCCAGAAGGCGCTTCCGAGCGACGTCAACGCCCCGAAGGCCGCCGCCTAGTCCTCCCCGGACAGGCAGAAGCCCTTCTTGGCTCGAAGCCGGACCCGCAGGCGCACCAAGCGCCTGCGGGTCCGGTTGTTTCCCGGCTCGTCTCCCGGCCGGGGGCCCGGGGGCCGTCCCCGGGAAGACGCAGTCGCCCCCCTCGTACGCACGTCATGGAAGTGAGCCGCACACCCATGGGCACCCCCGAGCTGATCTCCCCGCGTTCCCCCCGTGTCGCCGCCGCCAAGCGGCTGGCCAAGCGCAGCTTCCGGGGCAAGGAGCGCCGGTTCATCGCCGAGGGGCCGCAGGCCGTGCGCGAGGCCGTCGGACACCGGGGTCCGGACGGGACGCCGACGCTGATCGAGCTGTTCGCGACCGTGGAGACCGCGGAGCGGTACGCCGACATCGTGGACGCCGCGCACGCCGCCGGGGCCCGGGTGCACCTGGCCGGGGACGAGGTCCTCGCCGAGATCTCGCAGACCATCACCCCGCAGGGCATCGTCGGCGTCTGCCACTTCCTGGACTCGCCGTTCGAGGACATCCTCGCCGCACGGCCCAAGCTGGTGGCCGTCCTCGCGCACGTCCGCGACCCCGGGAACGCCGGCACGGTGCTGCGCTGCGCGGACGCGGCGGGCGCGGACGCGGTGGTCCTCACCGACGCCTCCGTGGACCTCTACAACCCCAAGTCCGTGCGCGCCTCGGTCGGCTCCCACTTCCACCTGCCGGTGGCCGTCGGGGTCCCCGTCGAGCAGGCCGTCGCCGAGCTCCAGGCGGCGGGCGTACGCATCCTGGCCGCCGACGGCGCGGGCGACAACGACCTCGACGACGAGCTGGACGCCGGCACCATGGGCGTCCCCACCGCCTGGGTCTTCGGCAACGAGGCCTGGGGCCTGCCCGAGGAGACCCGGGCGCTCGCCGACGCCGTCGTCCGCGTCCCGATCCACGGCAGGGCCGAGAGCCTGAACCTCGCCACGGCCGCCGCCGTGTGCCTGTACGCATCCGCGCGGGCACAGCGGGTACGCACCACTGCCTGAGGAGCTTTCGGCCGGAGTAGGGTGACGGGCTCGGGGGCCCTGCTGCGCCACTCGGGAAGTGGGGGTACGGGAATGGTCGCGGAGATCACGGAACAGACCGCCGCGGTAAGGGAGTTGGGCGCGTCCGGGATCGGCGCGGACGACCTCCCCGACGGTCTCGTCGTCGCCGACGAGACCGGCCGGGTCGTCTGCTTCAACGCGGCCGCCGCCCGGATCACCGCCGTCCCGGCCCGCCGCGCGCTCGGGCGCCCGCTCGTCGACGTGCTCCCGCTCGAAGACCTCAAGGGGCGTCGCTGGTGGACGCTCACCGATCCGTACGACGGGCTCGCCATCCGCGTCGGACAGCCCGAGCGGAACCTGCTGCTGCCGGACGGGCGCGAAGTGCTGGTGTCGGCGCGGTACGTACGGGAGCATCCGCGAGGGCCGGTGCGGCGGGTCGTGGTGTCGCTGCGCGGGACCGAGGCGCGGCGGCGCACCGAGCGCAGCCACGCCGAGCTGATCGCGACCGTCGCCCACGAACTGCGTTCGCCGCTGACCTCGGTGAAGGGCTTCACCAGGACCCTGCTGAAGAAGTGGGAGCGCTTCACCGACGACCAGAAGCTGATGATGCTGGAGACCGTCGACAACGACGCCGACCGCATCGCCCGCCTGATCGCCGAGCTGCTCGACATCGCCCGGATCGACACCGGACGGCTGGAGCTGCGCAGGCAGCCCGTCGACGTCGCCGCCGCCGTCGCCCGGCATGTCCACTCCCTTGTCTCCGCAGGTCAGAGTGCCGACCGCTTTCTCGTACGGATCGCCCACCCGCTGCCCGACCTGTGGGCCGACCCCGACAAGATCGACCAGGTGCTCGGCAACCTGCTGGAAAACGCGGTGCGCCACGGCGACGGAATGGTCACCATTGAGGTGGCGCCCGCCACCGCCAAGGACGACGAGAAGGGAACGGCCGTGACCGTCAGCGACGAGGGACCGGGAATTCCCGAGGAGTCGCTGAGCCGCGTCTTCACCCGCTTCTGGCGGGGCAGCAAGCGCGGCGGCACCGGCCTGGGCCTCTACATCGTCAAGGGCATCGTCTCGGCGCACGGCGGCACGATCACGGTCGGCCGCGGGCCCGGCGGCGGCGCCGAGTTCCGATTTGTCCTGCCCGTCGGGGCTCCGGCCCACCTGGCCTGAGCGCCCCACGGGCTTCTTCGCGTCCCACGGCCCTTTAGACTCGACTTTTGGCACCTTTGCGTCCTCACACGTGTCGAGCGGGGCCGCCCACCAGCCATCGGAAGTACGGGAAGAGATGTCCGCACCCAATAAGTCGTACGACCCTGTCGAGGTCGAGGCGCTGAAACCCGAAGAGATCGAGCGCATGCGCGACGAGGCGCTCGCCGCCTTCGAGGCCGCCGCCGACCTCGACGCGCTGACGCACGCCAAGACCGCGCACACCGGGCCCACCTCGCCGCTGTCGCTGGCCAACCGCGAGATCGGCGCGCTCCCGCCCCAGGCCAAGGCCGAGGCGGGCAAGCGCGTCGGCATGGCGCGCGGCGCGGTGAACAAGGCCCTGGCCGCCCGCCTCGCGGTCCTGGAGGCTGAGCGCGACGAGCGCGTGCTGGTCGAGGAGGCGGTGGACGTCACGCTGCCCCACGACCGCACCCCGGCCGGCGCCCGGCACCCGCTGACCACCTTCATGGAGCGCGTCGCCGACGTCTTCGTGGCGATGGGCTACGAGGTCGCCGAGGGCCCCGAGGTCGAGGCCGAGTGGTTCAACTTCGACGCCCTGAACTTCGTGCCGGACCACCCGGCGCGGCAGATGCAGGACACCTTCTTCGTGCAGGGCGAGGACGGCGCGAAGAACGACGAGTCCGGTGTCGTGCTGCGCACCCACACCTCCCCGGTGCAGGCCCGCGCGCTCCTGGAGCGCCGCGAGCCGCCGGTGTACGTGGTGTGCCCCGGTCGCGTCTACCGCACCGACGAGCTCGACGCCACGCACACCCCGGTCTTCCACCAGATCGAGCTGCTGGCCGTCGACGAGGGCCTGACGATGGCGGACCTCAAGGGCACCCTGGACCACATGGTCCAGGCGCTCTTCGGCGAGGGCATGAAGACCCGGCTGCGCCCCAACTACTTCCCCTTCACCGAGCCGTCCGCCGAGATGGACATGGTCTGCTACGTCTGCCGCGGCGAGTCCGTCGGCAACCCGGACCGGCCCTGCCGCACCTGCGGCAGCGAGGGCTGGATCGAGCTGGGCGGCTGCGGCATGGTCAACCCGAAGGTCCTGGTGGCCTGCGGCGTCGACCCGGAGAAGTACAGCGGGTTCGCCTTCGGCTTCGGCATCGAGCGGATGCTGATGTTCCGGCACAACGTGGAAGACATGCGAGACATGGTCGAGGGTGACGTGCGTTTCACTCGGCCCTTCGGGATGGAGATCTGATGCGGGTCCCGCTTTCCTGGCTGCGGGAGTACGTCGACCTCCCCGCCACCGAGACCGGCCGTGACGTGCAGGCCAAGCTGGTGTCCGCAGGACTTGAGGTCGAGACGGTCGAGCAGACCGGCGGCGGCATCAAGGGCCCGCTGGTCGTCGGCCAGGTCCTGACCGTCGAGGAGCTGGAGGGCTTCAAGAAGCCGATCCGCTTCTGCACGGTGGACGTCGGCTCCGCCAACGGCACCGGCGAGCCGCAGGAGATCGTCTGCGGCGCACGCAACTTCGCCGTCGGCGACAAGGTCGTCGTGGTCCTCCCGGGCGCCGTGCTGCCCGGCGACTTCGCGATCGCCGCGCGCAAGACGTACGGCAAGACCTCGCACGGCATGATCTGCTCCGGCGACGAGCTGGGCATGGGCGACGACGGCAGCGGCGGCATCATCGTGCTGCCGCCGGAGTACGAGCCGGGCACCGACGCCATCGAGCTGCTGGAGCTCGTGGACGAGGTGCTCGACATCGCGGTCACCCCCGACCGGGGCTACGCCCTGTCGATGCGCGGCATCGCCCGCGAGACCGCCACCGCGTACGGGCTGCCGCTGCGCGACCCGGCGCTGCTCGACGTCCCCGCGCCGAACTCGTACGGCTACCCGGTGAAGATCAGCGACCCGCAGGGCTGCGACCGCTTCACCGCGCGCACCGTCACCGGGCTCGACCCGGAGGCCCGCTCGCCGATCTGGCTGCAGCGCCGCCTCCAGAAGGCGGGCATGCGCCCGCTCTCGCTCGCCGTGGACATCGCCAACTACGTGATGCTGGAGCTGGGCCAGCCCCTGCACACGTACGACCGCTCCCGCATCCAGGGCGCCATCGGCGTCCGCCGCGCCGAGCAGGGCGAGAAGTTCACGACGCTCGACGGGACCCAGCGCGTCCTGGACGCCGAGGACCTCGTCATCACCGACGACCGCGGGCCGATCGGCCTGGCCGGCGTCATGGGCGGGGCCAACACCGAGGTCGCCGACGTCGAGATCGACGCCGAGACCGGTGAGGCCAGGGGGACGACCGAGATCGTCGTCGAGGCGGCGCACTTCGACGCGCTGACCATCGCGCGTGCCTCGCGCCGCCACAAGCTGACCTCCGAGGCCTCCAAGCGCTACGAGCGCGGGGTGGACCCGGAGGCCGGACCGGCCGCCGCCCAGCGCTGCGTCGACCTGCTCGTGCTGCTCGCGGGCGGCACCGCCGAGGCCGGGGTCACCGAGGTCATCGCGCCCTCCGCGCCCCGCTCCATCGCCATGCGAGCGGACCACCCGGACCGGGTCGCGGGCGTGGCCTACGGCCGCGAGACCGTCGTGCGCCGCCTCCAGGAGGTCGGCTGCGACGTCTACGGCACCGACGAACTCGTCGTGACCGTGCCGTCCTGGCGGCCCGACCTGGCCTTCCCCAACGACCTGGCCGAAGAGGTCATCCGTCTGGAGGGCTACGAGAACCTGCCCTCCACGCTGCCGACCCCGCCGTCCGGCCGCGGCCTCACCGAGCGCCAGCGCCTGCACCGCCGCGTCGGCCGCGCGCTCGCGGGCGCCGGTTACGTCGAGGCGCTGAGCTACCCCTTCGTCGGGGACGCCGTCTTCGACCAGCTCCAACTGGCCGCCGACGACGCGCGCCGCACCACCGTCACGCTGGTCAACCCGCTCGCCGACACGGAGCCCGCGCTCCGTACGACGCTGCTGCCGGGCCTGCTCGGCGCGCTGCGCCGCAACGACGGACGCGGGTCGCACGATCTGGCGCTCTTCGAGACCGGGCTGGTCTTCCGGCCCACCGGCGAGGAGACGAAGGCCGTCCGGCCGCCCGTCGACCGCCGTCCCACCGACGAGGAGATCGCGCAGCTCAACGCCTCGCTGCCCGCCCAGCCCCGGCACGCCGCCGTCGTCCTCGCGGGCGCCCGCGAGCAGGCCGGCTGGTGGGGCAGGGGCCGCCCGGCGACCTGGGCCGACGCGGTCGAGGCCGGCCGTGTGCTGGCCCGCGAGGCCGGCGCCGACCTGGTCGTCGCCGCCGCGGCGAACGCCCCCTGGCACCCGGGCCGCTGCGCCGCGCTGTCGGTCGTCGTCGACGGCGAGGAGCAGGTCATCGGGTACGCGGGTGAGCTGCACCCGCGTGTCATCAAGGCGATGAACCTGCCCGAGCGCACCTGCGCGATGGAGCTGGACCTGGACGTGCTGGAGAAGGCGGGACAGGGCGTGCTGGTCGCGCCCCGGATCTCCACCTTCCCGGTCGCCACCCAGGACGTCGCCCTGGTCGTCGACGCCGCCGTGCCGAACGTCGAGGTCGAGCGGTGGCTGCGCGAGGGCGCGGGTGAACTCCTCGAGGACATCCGCCTGTTCGACGTCTACACCGGCGAGCAGCTCGGCGAGGGAAGCAAGTCCCTGGCGTACGCGCTGCGCTTCCGGGCCGCCGATCGCACGCTGACCGTCGAGGAGGCCTCGGCCGCCCGTGACGCGGCGGTGGCGCTCGCGGCCGAGCACACGGGAGCCGTGCTGCGCGGGGCGTAACACCCTGACGGGGAAACCCCGTCGAAGGGGTTGTCGAGGGGCACATCCGGAACACGGGTGTGCCCCTCACCCATGGGGTGAGCTCTGCGGGCGATGTGCGCACAGCGGCACGAACGGCGGACGCGGTCGTTCCGGCCTCGTGACGCCGCCGCCCGCCCCGCCGCGGAGGTGCAGGTCGGCCGGGCGGGGCGGGCGGGGGTGGGGAACGGGCCGCCGCACTGATGGAGGGGGGGAGCCGACGGCCCGGCCGCCTCTTGCGAGGCAGTTCAGTCAACCGAGTTCACGGGGTGGGGCGGGAGTGGGTGAAGGGGGCGGATGCGGGTATTCCGTTCACCCCCCGTGTGAACGCCCCGGTACTACGCTGATGCACGACTGACGTCATCCGGAGGCGCTCCCATGCAGCCCAATGCACTCCTCGACGCCCTGCTCGACGAAGCGGGGATCTCCCAGGCGGGTCTCGCCGCCCATGTCAACCAGGCGGGGAAGAAACGGGGGTTGGCGCTCCGCTACGACCACACGGCGGTGCGCCGGTGGCTCAAGGGGCAGCGGCCGCGCGGCCAGGCCCCCGACCTGATCTGCGAGGTGCTCAGCACCCGCCTGCGCCGCCAGGTCGCGCTCGACGACATCGGCCTCGGCGGCGTGCGGGGCGACGCGACGCCGCCGGACAGCGGCTCGCACTCGACCCTCTCGGGGTTCGTGGAGCGCGCCACCGCCCTGTGGCGCTCCGACGAACAGCAGCGCCCGCACGTCCTCGGCGCGCCCGCCGTCACCGGCACCCCGGCCGTGATGCCGGTCTGGGAGTGGGAGAACCCGCCCGAGGACTCCGACGTGTCCCGGTCCGGGCAGACGCATGTGAACCTCGCGGACATCGAGACCCTCAAGGCCGCCCGGGCGCACTACGAGCAGATGTACCGCAAGGCCGGCGGCATCGCCACCCGCACCCGCATCGTCGGCTTCCTCAACTCCGAGACCGCGCCCCTGCTGCGCGGCGGCTACAACGACACGACGGGCCGCCAACTGCACCGCGCCACCGGCGGGCTGGTGGCGATCGCGGGCATCTGCGCGTACGACTCGGACGCTCAGGGGCTCGCCCAGCGGTACTTCCACCAGGCCCTGCGGCTCGCCAAGGCGAGCTGCGACCGGGGGCTCGGCGCGTACGTCATCGCGCTGCTCGTCAACCAGTCGCTGTTCATGCGGGAGTACCGTCAGGCGGTCGCCTTCGCCGAGGCCGCGCTGCGGGCCGCCGGGCGTGAGATCACCCCGGCGCTGGCCGCCGACCTCTACGCGATGCAGGCCAAGTCCTACGCCCACCTCGGGGACGGGACGAGCGCGCTCGCCTGCATCCGGCGGGCCGAGAAGGCCGCCGACCGCATCCGTCCCGGCCGCGAGCCGGACGAGACCGGGTACGTCCAGCCGGGTCTGGTCAATGTGCAGGTGGCGGAGGCGCTGCTCAGCATGGGGGACCTCAGCACCGCGCGGGAGCACGCGGCGGCGGCGGTCGACACCCGCGCACACGACCGCGGCCGGGTGCACCGGCTCGCGATCCTCACCCATGTCGAGCTGCGGCAGGGCGAGGCCGACCGGGCGGTGGCCACCGCGGTCGAGATGGCCGAGCAGGCGCGGGGCATGGAGTCCCAGCGTTTGAGAGACCGGCTGCGGGCCGTGCGTGAACATCTGGCGGCCAGCGGCTGCGCCGAGGCCGACGAGGCGGCCGAAATGATCGACGGGGCGTTGCGCATTCCCCTGTAGGGCCGCTGCGAAGGTCCGTCGAGTGCTGGTTCCCCCAGCGCTGCGCTACTGCGATGTTGCCATCTACGTGCATCTACGTGCCGGAAGGTGGCAGAACTGTGCAGTGGACGAACCTAAACGAACAAACTGTGTATGAGAACCCGTGGTTCCGGGTGAATCTCGCGGACGTCGAACTCCCCAACGGCCGTCATCTGGACCACTTCCTCATCCGCCTGCGCGCGGTGGCCGTCGCGACGGCCGTCAACGAGGCGAACGAGGTGCTGATGCTCTGGCGCCACCGCTTCATCACCGACAGCTGGGGCTGGGAACTGGCCGCGGGCGTCGTCGAGGACGGGGAGGACGTCGAGGCGGCCGCGGCCCGCGAGATGGAGGAGGAGACGGGGTGGCGGCCGGGGCCGCTGCGCCACCTGCTCACCGTCGAACCGTCCAACGGCCTCACCGACGCCCGGCACCACCTGTACTGGGCGGAGGGCGCCACGTACACCGGCTACCCCGAGGACGACTTCGAGTCCTCGCGCCGCGAGTGGATACCGCTGAGGCTCATCCCGGACATGATCGCCCGGGGTGAGGTCCCGGCCGCCAACATGGCGGCCGGGCTGCTGATGCTGTATCACCTCCGGCTGGGCCAGGGGGAGTTGGCCTCCGGCTCCAACAGGTAGTACGTACGGCCGGGCAGGCGGTACGTACGGTCGGACAGGCAGTGCGCACGGTCGGGCCGATACGTACGGCGCCTAGCGCCCGATGGCCTGCCACAGGGTGACGGCGAGCGCGCCGAGTGCGGTGAGCGCCGCCACCGAGGGCAGCGGCCAGCGGGTGTGCTCCAGGGCGTTGACGCGGGCGACCAGATCGGCGAGGTCCTTGTCGTTCTGGTCGTCACGCAGCGTCTGCACGGCGAGCCGTCCCTCGATGTGGGCCAGTCCCACGTCGAGGCGGCGGCGCACCTCCGCGAGTTCGTCCACGACCACGCTCTGCTCGGGTTCGGTGGCCACGATGTACCGCTCCTTCACGGGAGAGTCGACTCGAATGGTGTGACGGTGAGTCAACTCCCTTTGCGCGCAGGGCGGGAGCGTGTGTTCGGGGCATATGCGAGCGCACCCCGCACACCGCGCGCGCCCCCGCACACTCCGTGCGAATCAGGAGTGCGGGGGGCGCTGACGTGGCGGGGTGACGCTGCGTGCCTAGCCGTACGGGTAGAAGCCCGAGCCCGTCTTGCGGCCGAGCCGGCCCGCGTCCACCATCCGCTGGAGCAGCGGCGGGGCGGCGTACAGCGGCTCCTTGAACTCGGCGTACATCGAGTCCGCCACCGAGGCGACCGTGTCCAGCCCGATCAGGTCCGCCAGCTTCAGCGGGCCCATCGGGTGGGCGCAGCCCAGCTCCATGCCGTTGTCGATGTCCTCGCGGGACGCGATGCCGGACTCGAACATCCGGATGGCCGAGAGCAGGTACGGGATCAGCAGCGCGTTCACCACGAAGCCGGAGCGGTCCTGGGCGCGGATGGCGTGCTTGCCGAGGATCTTCTCCACCATGGCGTGCGCCCGGCTGATCGTGCCCTCGGACGTGGTGAGCGCCGGGATCAGCTCGACGAGCTTCTGCACGGGTGCCGGGTTGAAGAAGTGGATGCCGATGACGGCGTCCGGGCGGGAGGTGGCGACGGCCAGCTTCACCAGCGGGATGGAGGAGGTGTTGGACGCCAGGATCGCGTCCGGGCGGGTCACCACCTGGTCCAGGACCTGGAAGATCTCCGTCTTGACCTGCTCGTTCTCCACGACGGCCTCGATCACGAGGTCGCGGTCGGCGAACTCGCCGAGGTCGGTGGTGAAGCTCAGGCGCGCCAGCGCCGCGTCGCGCTCCTCCTCGGAGATCTTGCCGCGCTCGGCGGCCTTCGAGAGGGAGTTGTAGAGGCGCGTACGGCCGATCTCCAGGGCCTCGCCCGTGGTCTCGGCGACCTTGACCTCAAGGCCGCTGCGGGCGCACACCTCCGCGATGCCGGCGCCCATCTGGCCGCAGCCCACCACTCCGACGCGTTCGATGTCGGTCACATCGTGCCTTTCGCTCTACGGTCACGCTCTGGGTGACGGGGGCCCTGCCGGTGTCGCCGGGGGCCCGCCGTGAACCCCCGACGTTACTCCGCGCCTGACGCGTTCCGGCCGGGAGGGCGGGCATGCTGTGCCGGACAGTGGGTCCGTACCGGAGCGGTGAGGTGTTGTTTGGTGGGACATGTCGCACGAAGGCGGCTTGTGGCCGCGGCGGTCGGCGCGCTCGGCGCGCTGTCCCTGACACAGAGCGCGGCGGGGCGTCCGGCGCCGCGCCGCGAGCGGGAGATGCGGGGCATGTGGCTGGCCTCGGTCGCCAACCGGGACTGGCCGTCCCGCAAGGGCCTCACCGCTGATCAACAACGCGCTGAGCTGCTGGTTCACCTGGACACCGCGGTACGCAGAAAGCTCGGCGCGGTGGTGCTCCAGGTACGGCCGACCGCCGACGCGCTGTGGCCGTCGCCGTACGAGCCCTGGGCGGAGTGCCTCACCGGGAGGCAGGGCGGGGACCCCGGATGGGACCCGCTGGGCACGGCGGTCGAGGAGGCCCACCGCAGGGGGCTGGAACTGCACGCCTGGTTCAACCCGTACCGGGTGGCGAATCACACAGACCCCGGGCGTCTCGTCGCGTCCCATCCGGCACGGGTGCACCCGGAGTGGGTGATCCGCTACGGCGGCAAGCTGTACTACCACCCCGGGCTCCCGGAGGTCCGCCGCTTCGTGCAGGACGCGATGCTCGACGCGGTGCGCCGGTACCCGGTGGACGCCGTGCACTTCGACGACTACTTCTACCCGTACCCGGTGGCCGGCGAGGTCTTCGACGACGCGGACGCCTTCGCGCGGTACGGGAGCGGCTTCGCCACGGTGGGGGACTGGCGGCGGCACACGACGGACGCGCTCGTACGGGAAATGGGGGAGCGGATCCGGCGGGTGCGGCCCGGGGTGCGCTTCGGGGTCAGCCCCTTCGGGGTGTGGCGCAACGCCGACAAGGACCCCGAGGGGTCACGGACCAGGGCGGGCGTGGGCACGTACGACGACCTGTACGCGGACACCCGGAAGTGGGTGCGGGAAGGATGGCTCGACTACATCTGCCCGCAGTTGTACTGGCATGTCGGGTTCGCGGCGGCGGACTACGCGGAGCTGGTGGGGTGGTGGGCGCGGGCGGTGCGGGGGACGGGGGTCGACCTCTACGTCGGGGAGGCGCTGTACAAGGCGGGGGACCCGGCGCAGCCCGCCGCGTGGCAGGACCCGGCCGAGCTGTCGCGGCACCTGACGCTGGCCCGGTCCCACCCGGAGGTCCGGGGGCACGTCTTCTTCTCCGGGCGGGAGGTGGCCGAGGACCGGATCGGGGCGATGCGCCGGGTGGTGGCGGACCACTACTGATCCGGGGAGCCTCTCCGCGGCGCGGGACGCCTCAGCCGATCGCGTCGCAGGCCGTACGCAGTCTCCGCACGCCCTCCCCGAGTTCCGCGGTGCTCGCTACCGCCGCGAAGCTCAGCCTGAGGTGCGCCGCCGGCGGCTCCGCGCTGAAGTAGGGGCGGCCCGGCGCGACCGCCACGCCCGCGCGCAGGGCGGCGGAGACCACGGCCGGCTCGTCCACGCCGTCCGGCAGGCGCAGCCACAGGTGGTAGCCGCCCGAGGGCACGTGGGGGAGGGCCAGTTCCGGGAGGCGCAGGCGCAGGGCGGAGACCAGGGCGTCCCGGCGCTCGCGCAGCTCCGCCGAGACCGTGCGCAGGTGGCGCGGCCAGGCGGGGGAGCCGACCAGCTCGACCGCCGCCTCCTGGAGGGGACGCGGCACGAAGAAGTTCTCCACCACCTGGATGGCGCGCAGCCGCTCCAGGACCGGCCCGCGCGCCGCCAGCGCGCACACCCGGAAGCTGGGGGAGGTGGCCTTGGTGAGCGAGCAGACGTGCACGACGACGCCCTCCTGGTCGTCCGCCGCCAGCGGCCGGGGCAGCGGCCCCGCGTCCGAGTGCACCAGGCGCCGCACGAAGTCGTCCTCGACCAGGAAGGCCCCCGCCGCCCGCGTGATGCGCAGGACCTCCGGGCGGCGCGCGGCCGAGAGCACCGCGCCGGTCGGGTTCTGGAAGAGGGGCTGGCAGATGAAGACCCGGGCCCCGGTCGCCCGGAAGGCGGCCTCCAGCAGGTCGGGACGCACCCCGTCCGCGTCCACCGGCACCGGCACCGGCCGCAGTCCCGCCGCCCGTGCGACGGCGAGCAGGCCGGGGTACGTCGGCGACTCGACCAGCACGGCCGAGCCGGGCGGCGCGAGGGCGCGCAGCGTCGTGGTCAGCGCGCTCTGGCCGCCCGCGGCGATCAGTACGTCGGCGGCGGTGATCGCCCCGCCGATGCCCCGCGCGAACCAGGCGCGCAGCTCGTCGATGCCCTCCACGGGCGGCCTGCCCCAGGCCCCCGGCCGCCGTCCGGCCCGGCCGAGGGCGGCGGCCATGGCCTGCTCCGGCTGGAGGGAGGCGTGCAGATAACCGCCGTTGAACTCGACCACCCCGGTGGCGGGCGCGGACAGGGTGACCAGCACGCCCGTCGCGTCGACCGCGCGCGGCACCTGGTCGGTGGCCCCCTCGGCGCTGAGCGCGACCTCCTGCCAGGAGGTGTCACCGGCCGCACGCGCCTGCGTGCGCCGGTCCGCGCACCGGAACGCCCCGGCGCCGGGCCGCGTCTCCACGAGCCCCTCGGCGGCGAGCCGGGCGAGCGCCCGGGAGACGGTGACGGGACTGACCCGGTACTGCTCGACGAGGGCCCGACTGGACGGCAGCTTTCCACCGGGGGAGTAGCGGTGGAGATCCGCCCGGAGGGCTGATGCCAGTTCGGAGACGCTGCTACGCTCGTGCATGAACGCACACAATAGCGCTACTGCCCACAACGCGATAGCAGTTGATGGCTCACCGAAGCACCCGGAGAGCTCGCCGGGGACTCCCGTCGCCGCGCCGCGCGCCCAGGCCCCGGACGCCGTGCGGGCCCGCCGGGGGACCGTGTTCGCCGCGTTCGGGGTGGTCGCCTTCTCGCTCACCTTTCCCGCCACCGCCTGGGGCCTCGACGGCTTCGGGCCGTGGACGCTGGTGTCCGTACGGAGCGTCCTGGCCGCCCTCGTCGCGGGCGGCGCGCTGCTCGCCCTGCGGGTCCCCGTGCCCGGGCGGCGGCACTGGGGCGGTCTGGCCGTCGTCGGCGTCGGCGTCGTCCTCGGCTTCCCGATGCTGACCACCCTGGCCCTCCAGAGCTCGACCACCGCCCACGCGGCCGTGGTGGTCGGCCTGCTGCCGCTGACCACCGCCGTCCTCTCGGCCGTACGCACCGGCCACCGGCCCTCCCGGGCCTTCTGGGCGGCGGCACTGGCCGGGGCGGCCGTCGTGATCGCCTTCACCGTGCAGCAGAGCGGGGGCGCCCTGTCCGGCGCGGACCTCTACCTCTTCGGGGCGCTGCTGGTGTGCGCGGCCGGATACACCGAGGGCGGACGGCTGGCCCGGGTGATGCCGGGCTGGCAGGTCATCGGGTGGGCGCTGGTGATGTGCCTGCCGGTGGCGGCGCCGGCCGCGGCGGTCGCCCTGGCCGTGGAACCGGTGCACCTGACGGGGAAGGCGGTGGCCGGACTGCTGTGGGTGGCGGTCGGCTCGCAGTTCCTGGGCCTGGTGGTCTGGTACCGGGGGATGGGCGAGATCGGCGTCGCCCGCGCCAGCCAACTCCAGTTGGCACAGCCGCTGCTGACGCTGGTGTGGTCGGTGCTGCTGCTGGGCGAGGTGCTGCCGGTGGCGGCGCCGGTCGCGGCGGTGGCGGTGCTGGTGTGCATCGCGGTCACCCAGCGGGTGCGGGCCTGAAGGCCGCACCGGGAGGCGGTGACCCGCCCCTCCCGCTCCCGGCGGGCCGGAAAATCCCGTGATCGCGGCGCGCCCGCCCGTTACCGTGACCCCCTCCGCCCACCCTTCCCGTCGGGAGCCCTCTGCGCATGCGGCAGTCCGCCCAGCCCCTTCCTGCTCCGATCCGCGTACGGGAGGGGCTCGTCCGGGGCGCCGAGGCCGTCCCCGGCGTCCTCCGCCACCTCGGAATCCCCTACGCCGCACCGCCGTTCGGGCCGAACCGCTTCCGGGCCCCGCAGCCGCCCGTGCCCTGGGACGGCGTGCGCGACTGCACCGCCCACGGGCCCGTCGCCCCGCAGTCGGCCGAACTGCCCGGCGCGCCCTCCTGGTCGCCCGGGGACGAGGACGTCCTCACCCTCAACGTCTGGTCCCCGCGGGGCGGTTCGGGACTGCCGGTCCTCGTCTGGCTGCACGGCGGCGCGTACACCTTCGGCTCCAGCGCCCAGCCCGACTTCGACGGCACGGTCCTGGCCCGGGCCGGTCTGGTGGTCGTCACCCTCAACTACCGCCTGGGCTTCGAGGGGTTCGGGCACGTCCCGGGCGGCGGGGCGGAGTTCCCCGCGAACCGGGGACTGCTCGACCAGGTCGCCGCGCTGCGCTGGGTCGCCGCGAACATCGCGGCCCTCGGCGGCGACCCCGGGCGCGTCACCGTCGCCGGCCAGTCCGCCGGGGCCACCTCCGCGGTGAGCCTGCTGCTGCGCGAGGAGGCGCGCGGGCTGTTCGGCCGGGTCATCGCGCACAGCCCCGTCGGGCCCTGCTTCTCGGGCGAGTTGGCCGAGGAGGTCACCCGCACGGTGGCGGCGCAGGCCGGTGTCGTGCCCACCGCCGACGGCCTGCTCGGGGCGTCCCCGGCGGCGCTGGTGGCCGCGTCCGACCGGGTGGCGGCGGCCTGGCGGCAGGACGCGGGAATCGGGCGCAGGCGCTACGACCCCGTTCTGTACGGTCCGGTCGCCGACGGCACGGACCTGCCCGCCGACCCTCTCGCGGCGCACGCCGCCGCCCGGCTCGCCGGAGTGGACCTGCTGGTCTGCCACACCACCGAGGAGAGCCGGCTCTTCGACGCCGTCGGCAGCACCGCCCCGGTGGAGACGGAGGCCGAACTCGCCCGCTTCTGCGCCGACTTCGGACTTCCCGCCGCCCTGCCCGCCGCCTACCGGGACCGGATGCCCGGCGCGTCCGTCCCCGACGTCCACCTCGCGCTCCTGGGCGACCGGGCCTTCGCCGAGTACAGCCACCGCGTCGCCGACGCCCACGTCCGCGCCGGGGGCCGCGCCTACCTGTCCCGCTTCGCCCGGCGGCGCACCGCAGCCGACGGAACGCCCCTCGTGCGGGCCTGGCACTGCGCGGACGTCCCCTTCGCCTTCGGCAACCACCACGATCCCGCGCTGGAGTTCCTCATCGGCGGGCCGCCCCTGGCCGGGGACGACGAGCTGTCCGCCGCCCTCGTGCGCGCCTGGGCCGAGTTCGCGGCGACCGGGAACCCGGGCTGGCAGCCGTACGAAGCCGGGGAGGGCGGTCCCGTACGGACCTGGGGCGCGGCCACCGCCGACGGCCCGCCGCGCGAGGCCTGGCGGGAAGTGGACTTCGGCCCCGAACGGCCCTGACCGGGGCCGGTCACCGGCCCCTTACCCGCGGAGTAATCGACGCCCGGCCGCGGTGGGGAGACCGTGGGGGTGCCGCCGGGGGAAACACACCGGCGGCGCACCCGAATCCGTACGGCGGACGCCCGTACGGCAGGTATCCGCACGGCACACGTCCGTGCGGCACATCCCCGTACGGCAGGCGTCCGTACGGCAGACGCCCGTTCGCGGGACCCAGAGGAGACCGTCATGAGCGCCGACTTCCGCACCGCCCTGCAGAGCTACTTCGCCGCCTGGAACGCCACCACCGGGCCCGACGACCTCGCCAAGGCCGTCGCGGCCGCCTTCACCGAGGACGCCGCCTACACCGACCCGGTCGCCGACGTGCGCGGGCACGCGGAGGTGACGGAGATGATCGCCGGGGCGCACGCCCAGTTCCCCGGCTTCGAGTTCCGGCTCGTGGGCGAGCCCGACGGGCACCACGACATCGTCCGGTTCACCTGGGAGCTGGTCTCCCCGGCGGACGGCTCCGCGCCCGTCGCGGGCTTCGACGTGGCCACGGTCGCGGCGGACGGCCGGGTGTCCTCCGTGAAGGGCTTCCTGGACCGGCTGCCGGGAGCCTGAGACGAGCGGCCCGGCCCCGCGCGGGCCGCGGCGGGGGCACCCGGGACGGCACCGCCCAGGTCACCGGGACGGCCCTGCCCAGGTCACCGGGAAGGGCCCGCCCAGGTCACCCGGGGCGGGCCCGTCCCGCCCGCCCCCACGTCACCCCCATCCCCGCTCACGAGATATCTTGACGTCAAGCAATGTTGCAGACGTGGAGCGGAGTACCCGGTGACTGACTCGACCATCATCTATACGCACACCGACGAGGCCCCGGCCCTCGCGACGTATTCGTTCCTGCCCGTCGTGGAGGCCTACGCCTCCACGGCCGGTGTCACGGTCGAGAGCCGTGACATCTCCCTCGCGGGTCGCATCATCGCGAGCTTCCCCGAGCGCCTGAAGGAGGAGCAGCGGATCGACGACGCCCTCGCCGAGCTCGGCGAGCTGGCCAAGACGCCCGGCGCCAACATCATCAAGCTGCCCAACATCTCGGCCTCGATCCCGCAGCTCAAGGCCGCGATCGCCGAGCTCCAGGCGCAGGGCTACGCGCTTCCGGACTACCCGGACGACCCGAAGTCCGACGAGGACAAGGACGTCCGCGCCCGGTACGACAAGGTCAAGGGCTCCGCCGTCAACCCGGTCCTGCGCGAGGGCAACTCCGACCGCCGCGCCCCCGCCTCGGTCAAGAACTACGCCAAGGCCCACCCCCACCGCATGGGCAAGTGGACCCCGGAGTCCAAGACCAACGTCGCCACCATGGGCGCCGACGACTTCCGCTCCACCGAGAAGTCCGCCGTGATCGCCGACGCGGGCTCCCTCCGCATCGAGCTGGCCGGCGACGACGGCAGCACCACCGTCCTGCGCGAGTCCGTCCCCGTCCTCGCCGGTGAGGTCGTCGACGCCTCGGTGATGCGCGTCGCCGCCCTGCGCGAGTTCTTCACCGCGCAGCTCGCCCGCGCCAAGTCCGAGGGCGTCCTGTTCTCCGTGCACCTCAAGGCCACGATGATGAAGGTCTCCGACCCGATCATCTTCGGCCACGTGGTTCGCGCCTTCTTCCCCAAGACCTTCGCCCAGTACGGCGACGTCCTGGCCACCGCGGGCCTGACCCCGAACGACGGCCTCGGCGGCATCTACAAGGGCCTGGAGTCGCACCCGCAGGGCGCCGAGATCAAGGCGTCCTTCGACGCCGAGCTCGCCGAGGGCCCCGAGCTGGCCATGGTCGACTCCGACAAGGGCATCTCCAACCTGCACGTGCCGTCCGACGTCATCGTCGACGCCTCGATGCCCGCGATGATCCGCACCTCCGGCCACATGTGGGGCCCGGACGGCAACGAGGCCGACACCCTCGCGGTCCTCCCGGACTCCTCGTACGCGGGCATCTACCAGGTCGTCATCGACGACTGCCGCGCCCACGGCGCCTACGACCCGGCCACCATGGGCTCCGTCCCGAACGTCGGCCTGATGGCGCAGAAGGCCGAGGAGTACGGCTCCCACGACAAGACCTTCGAGATCCAGACCTCGGGCACGGTCCGCGTCGTCGACGCCGCCGGGAACGCGGTCCTGGAGCAGGCCGTCGGCGCCGGCGACATCTTCCGCATGTGCCAGACCAAGGACCTCCCGATCCAGGACTGGGTCAAGCTGGCCGTCACCCGCGCCCGCGCCACCGGCGTCCCGGCCGTGTTCTGGCTGGACGAGGAGCGCGCCCACGACGCGCAGCTCATCACCAAGGTCAAGAAGTACCTCGGCGACCACGACACCGACGGTCTCACCATCGAGATCATGTCGCCGGTCAAGGCCATCGCGTACTCCCTGGAGCGCATCCGCCGCGGCGAGGACACCATCTCGGTGACCGGCAACGTCCTCCGCGACTACCTGACGGACCTCTTCCCGATCCTGGAGCTGGGCACCAGCGCCAAGATGCTCTCCGTGGTCCCGCTGATGAACGGCGGCGGCCTCTTCGAGACGGGCGCCGGCGGCTCCGCCCCCAAGCACGTCCAGCAGCTCGTCAAGGAGAACTACCTCCGCTGGGACTCCCTCGGCGAGTTCCTGGCGCTGGCCGTCTCCTTCGAGCACCTCGCCACCACCACGGGCAACGCGCGCGCCCAGGTGCTCGCCGACACCCTGGACCGCGCCACGGGCACCTTCCTCAACGAGGACAAGTCCCCGAGCCGCAAGCTGGGCGGCATCGACAACCGCGGCAGCCACTTCTACCTGGCCCTGTACTGGGCCCAGGAGCTGGCGAAGCAGACCGACGACGCCGCGCTCGCCGAGGCGTTCGGCTCGCTGGCCGCGAAGCTGGCCGAGCAGGAGGAGACCATCGTCTCCGAGCTGATCGCCGTGCAGGGCTCGCCGGTCGACATCGGCGGCTACTACCAGCCGGACGCGAAGAAGGCCTCGGCCGTCATGCGCCCGTCGAAGACGCTGAACGAGGCGCTGGCGACCCTCGCCTGATCCTCTGACGCCACGTCAACAGGACTGCCCCGGCCGGTACTTCACCGGCCGGGGCGGTTCCGTGTCGGGGCCGCGTCGGAGCGGTTGCGGGGCGGAGCCGGGAGAGGCGAGTCCCGGATGGGCGGGGCCGCGCCGCCCGGCGTACGGACCGCCGTCACCCGCGTCGGCGCGGGCCGTACGAGCCGGGCCGGGGCCGTCGTCCCCTGCGCCGTACCGCCTCGGCGGCGGGGTGTCCCGTACGGGCGAGGACCGGGCCCTGCAACCGAGGCGGCCCGTCAATCCCTGCCCCCGCGCGCCCGGCGCTCGCGCGGTGCGTCCGTCAGCGGCGGCCGTCCGCCCCGGTTCCGGCCGCCCTCGGCGGTCCGGGGGTCCCCGTGTCCCCGGTGGCCCCGGCGGACCCCTTCGTGGAGAGCTCCGCCAGACTGTCCGTCGACAGCACCAGCGCCGCCCCGACCACCCCGGCGACGGAGGCCGCCACCACGCCCGCCCAGTGCGTTCCGCCCTCCCAGGGGGCCTGGCAGAGCAGCCCGGCCGCCACCACCGCCAGCAACGCCGCGTTGCGCACCACGTGCCGGGGCCCGATCGGCGCGGTGGTGGACCCGAAGCAGTTGCAGGACTGGTCCTTGCCCCGCAGGAGCACGCCCGCGATCCCCGCCGTGAACGCCACGAGCAGCACTCCCGCCACGACGAAACCGGCCGTTCCGCCCGGCCACAGCACCAGCAGCGCCGCCGCGCCGAGTTCTCCCGCCACCACGCACACCGCGACGGCGGGGGCGAGCACGCCGGGCACCGCCATGTCCCGCGTCGCCGTCACGAACGACCGGAACGAGGCGGCCGAGAGCAGCTTGCTTGCCGCGGAGGCCACGAACACCATCGCGACGAGCACGCGACACGCCAGCACGACGTAACCCACATCCACGGGCCGACCTCACTTCTCCCGGTACCTCGGCAGCCGCCATCTAACCTCACCCGCCCCAGGGGCAACAGGTGCGATTCCGTCAACGCGGCCCCCGCCGAGCCCCGTTGACCGACCGGCCCGGTGTCCTTCCAGCACCCTTGCGCGCCCCCGCGGCACCGTGCCGTCCGACGGTACTCACCAGCCCGAGCCGGTGTTAGGTTAGCCTCACCTAACTTAGTTGAGGGGTGAACGGCATGGCCAAGGACGGCAAGCATCGAAAGCCCGAGCGGCGGGAGTTCCTCGTCCTGCGCGTGGTGGCGCGCGAGCGGATCAGCCCGGGCTTCGTCCGCGTCACCCTGGGCGGCGAGGCCCTGAACCGCTTCGTGCCCATGGGGTACGACCAGTGGTTCCGGGTCTTCCTGCCCACGGCCGAGGGCGTGCTCCGCCTCCCGAAGCGCACCAGCGGGCTCTGGGCCGCGGAGTACCTGCTCATGTCCAAGGACACCCGCCCCATCGGCCGCAACTACACCGTCCGCGACCACCGCACCGAGGGCCGCTACGGCGAAGGCCCCGAACTCGACGTCGACTTCGTCCTCCACGAGGACGCCGACGGCAGGCTCGGCCCCGCCTCGCAGTGGGCCCGCGACGCGACGCCCGGCGACGAGATCGGCATCTTCGACGAGGGCATCACCTTCCTGCCCCCGGAGCGCACCGCCTGGCATCTGCTCGTCGGCGACGAGAGCGCGCTCCCCGCGATCCTCGGCATCCTCGGCTCGACCCCGTCCGACGTTCCCACCGAGGTCTACGTCGAACTCCCGGACGCCGACGACGCCCAGCCCGTCGCCACGCGCCCCGGCACCACCCTCCACTGGCTGACCCGGCCGCCCGGCACCCCCGTCGGCGACACGGCTCTCGCGGCCGTCCGCGCCGCCGCCTTCCCCCCGGGCCCCGGATACGCCTGGACCGCGGGCGGCCGGCACCTCGCCACCGGAGTCCGCCGCCACCTGGTCACCGAGCGGGGCTTCCCCAAGGACGCGGTGACCTTCACCGGTTACTGGCGCTGAGGCCGCCGGGATTCACAGGGCGAGCACGGGCCGTACCCGGAAGTCGTCCCAGGCGTCCTCCCCCTCCTCCCCGTACACGAACCGGGCCGTTCCCGGATTGCGGTGGGCGGTGGCCAGCGGCAGCCAGGCGAGCAGGTTCCCGTACCCGCCGCACACCGACTCGCCGCCGTCCCCGCCGTGCACCGATGCGGGATCAGCGCTCAACTCCGCGTGGTAGGTGTCGTACGCGATGCGCAGCCCGAAGGCGTTCGGCTCCCGGTGCGGACCGGTCCTGCTCCCGTACGGATCACAGTCGAGCGGGCATGCGTCACCCCACCGGAACAGGGTCTCCGCGCCCGCCCCGCACGCGTGCTCCCACTCGTCCGCGCTCGGCAGCCGCAGCCCCCGCGCGGCGAGGGCGTCCGACGCCTCCCCGGGAGGCCCGTCCAGCTCCTCCGCCTCGACGGCCATCAGCACCGTCGGGAGCAGCGCCCTGCGCCGGGGGCTGAGCACCTGCGCGAGATGGGCCCGCAGATCCGGCCCCGGCGCGAGCCCCTGCGCCGCACTCGCCGCGAAGTCCGCCTCCTGCGCGGGCGTCGGCCGCCAAGCCCCCAGGTCGACTCCGAGTACCACCGCCCCGCCGGGTATCAGCGCGAACTCCCGCCCGTCACGCGCGATCCGAGCCCGGTGCAGCACCCCGCCGAGATGCGCGACGGTCTCCACGGAGACCACCCGGCCCCCCACCCGTCGTGCGGCCTCCTCGGCGGCACGCCGGGCGGCGGCCGGGGCGAGGGCCCGCCAGTCTTCGAAAGTCAGCTCGGCCAGGTTCATGTGACGCAGTGTGACACTTGGGTCTGACAGCGCCCCACGACGGGCGGCAGGCAGCCGACGGAGGACGGCCATGACACCTGAGCCCGAGCCGCACCCCGCCGTGCCCGAGCCGCACCCCCTCACACCCCCCAGCCCCCTGCCCACCCGCGCCCTGACCCGCGAGTCCGCCCGCGTCCGCCGCCTCCTGGCCACCGGGGCCTGGTGCCCCTCCGCCGCCGACGCCCACGCGGCGGCAGCCGTCCTGACCCGCCTCACCGCTCCGCTCCCGTCCCGGCGGGCAGCATCCGTACGCACGATCGTCACCGACCGCGACCGGCGGCTTCAGCGCGTCCTGCGCGCCACCCTCCACCACCTCGACGCCCACGCGGTCGACCCGCCCGTCACCGCCCTCCTGGCAGCCGTCGCCCGAGCCCTCCTGCCGTGGCACGCCGCCCCGAAACCACCGGCCGCCGCCGCGGCACCGAGATACGGGGAGCTGTCCGCCGCCCCGCCCACGGCGGCGGGCGAGGCCCTGCTCCCCGCGCTGAGCGCCCTGTTCACCGAACTGGTCGCGCCGCACCCGCCCACCAGCACCCCGCGCCCACCCGCGACCGCCCCCTGGCAAGCCCATCACCCGGGCCGTTTCCGCCACTACGGCAGGCCTGCCCCGGACGTGTGGACGGCCCGTACCTTCGCCTGCCCGGCCTGCGGCGACACGGACGGCCCGTGGACTGTGACCAGCGACTGGCGCCTGACCTCCCTGCGCTGCCCGTGCGGCGCGACCACCCACGACCACGGCCTCGCCCTCTCCGAGATCTGGCTCCTCCTGCCCGACGAGTGAGAGGGGGCGGCCCGACCTCCCTGGCGAAAAACGAGCTTTGCATAAACCTGCGCTCATACGTATAGTCATGCCATCGACAAGGAGGGTCCGATGGTGGTCAGGGCGGCAGTGGCGGGTGCGAGCGGATACGCGGGCGGGGAACTGCTGCGTTTCCTCCTCGTGCACCCCGAGGTGGAGATCGGAGCCCTCACGGGCCACTCCAACGCAGGTCAGACGCTCGGCAGCGTCCAGCCGCACCTCGCGCCGCTGGCGGACCGCGTCCTGGAGCCGACCACCGCTGAGGTGCTGTCCGGGCATGACGTCGTCTTCCTCGCACTGCCGCACGGCCAGTCGGCCGCGGTGGCCGAGCAGCTCGGCGACGAGGTCCTCGTCGTCGACATGGGGGCCGACTTCCGGCTCGCCGACGCCGCCGACTGGGAGAAGTTCTACGGCTCCCCGCACGCCGGCACCTGGCCCTACGGCCTGCCCGAACTGCCGGGCGCCCGTGCCGCGCTGAAGGGGTCCAAGCGCATCGCGGTGCCCGGTTGCTACCCGACGGCCGTCTCGCTGGCCCTCGTGCCGGCGTACGCCGCCGGACTCGCCGAGCCCGAGGCGGTGATCGTCGCCGCGTCCGGCACCTCGGGCGCCGGCAAGGCCGCGAAGCCGCACCTGCTCGGGTCCGAGGTCATGGGCTCCATGTCCCCGTACGGCGTGGGCGGCGGCCACCGGCACACCCCCGAGATGATCCAGAACCTGAGCGCGGCCGCGGGGGAGCGGGTCACCGTCTCCTTCACGCCGACGCTGGCCCCGATGCCGCGCGGCATCCTCGCCACCAGCAGCGCGAAGGCCCGGCCCGGGGTGACGTACGCGGACGTGCGCGCCGCCTATGAGAAGGCGTACGCCGACGAGCCGTTCGTCCGGCTCCTTCCCGAGGGGCAGTGGCCGGCCACCGCCTCCGTGTACGGCTCCAACGCCGCACAGATCCAGGTCGCGTACGACGAGGCGGCCCACCGGATCGTCGTCGTCAGCGCCATCGACAACCTGGCCAAGGGCACCGCCGGCGGCGCGGTGCAGAGCATGAACATCGCCCTCGGGCTCGACGAGTCCACCGGCCTTTCCCCGATCGGGGTGGCACCGTGAGCGTCGCACGCGCAGCCGCCGGGCCGCACTCGATCAGGAATCCCGCGCCGCTGTGCTGCGTGGGCGGAGAAGCGAACGAGGAGATCCGGTGAGCGCCGCACGTGCAGCCGTCCGGCCGCACCCGATCAGGAAACCCGCGCCGCTGCGCTGCGTGGGCGGAGAAGCGAACGAGGAGATGCGGTGAGCGTCACACGCGCAGCCACCGGGCCGCACCCGATCACGAATCCCGCGCCGCTGCGCTGCGCGGGCGGAGAAGCGAACAAGGAGATGCAGTGAGCGTCACGGCAGCACAGGGATTCACGGCGGCGGGCATCGCCGCCGGGATCAAGGCGAACGGCAACCCGGACCTGGCCCTCGTGGTCAACACCGGACCGCGCCGGGCCGC
This sequence comes from Streptomyces sp. NPDC088745, assembly GCF_044751045.1. NCBI lineage: Bacteria > Bacillati > Actinomycetota > Actinomycetes > Kitasatosporales > Streptomycetaceae > Streptomyces > Streptomyces sp. NPDC088745. The sequence continues at coordinate 193,426 of NZ_JBIVLB010000007.1, read as the reverse complement.
CGCGGGCGTCTTCACCTCCAACCGCGTCAAGGCCGCCCCGGTCCTGTGGTCCGAGCAGGTCGTCAAGGGCGGTGAGATCGCGGCCGTCGTCCTCAACTCCGGCGGCGCCAACGCCTGTACCGGCCCCCGGGGCTTCCAGGACACCCACGCCACCGCCGAGAAGGCCGCCGACGTGCTGGGCGTCGGCGCGGGCGAGGTCGCCGTCGCGTCGACCGGGCTGATCGGCGTGCTCCTGCCCATGGACAAGCTGCTCCCCGGCATCGACAAGGCCGCCGCCGAGCTCTCCGTCCACGGCGGCGAGAAGGCCGCCATCGCCATCAAGACCACCGACACCGTGCACAAGACGTCCGTGCACACCAGCGAGGCGGGCTGGACGGTCGGCGGCATGGCCAAGGGCGCGGGCATGCTCGCCCCGGGACTGGCCACCATGCTGGTCGTCCTCACCACCGACGCCGACCTCGAAGCCCCCGTGCTCGACGCGGCGCTGCGCGACGCCACCCGGCAGACCTTCGACCGGGTCGACTCCGACGGCTGCATGTCCACCAACGACACCGTGCTGCTGCTCGCCTCGGGCGCGTCCGAGGTGGCCCCCGGCCAGGCCGAGTTCGCGGCAGCCGTGCGCACCGTCTGCGACGACCTCGCCCGCCAGCTCATCGGCGACGCCGAAGGGGCCAGCAAGGACATCCGCATCGAGGTGATCAACGCGGCGACCGAGGACGACGCCGTCGAGGTCGGCCGCTCCATCGCCCGCAACAACCTCCTCAAGTGCGCCCTGCACGGCGAGGACCCCAACTGGGGCCGGGTGCTGTCCGCCATCGGCACCACGAAGGCCGCCTTCGACCCGAACGAGCTCAACGTCGCCATCAACGGCGTCTGGGTCTGCAAGAAGGGCTCCGTCGGCGACGACCGCGACCTGGTCGACATGCGCTACCGGGAGATCAAGATCACCGCCGATCTCGCCGAGGGCTCCGAGTCCGCCGTGATCTGGGCGAACGACCTCACCGCCGACTACGTCCACGAGAACAGCGCGTACTCCTCATGAGCGGCCCCCAGAAGACCACGGCCCGCAAGCACACCGCCCTCCCCAAGGCGCAGATCCTCATCGAGGCCCTGCCCTGGCTCACCCGCCACCGGGGCAAGACCGTCGTCATCAAATTCGGCGGCAACGCCATGGTCGACGAGGACCTGAAGGCGGCCTTCGCCCAGGACGTCGTCTTCCTGCACCACGCGGGCCTGAAGCCCGTCGTCGTGCACGGCGGCGGCCCGCAGATCAGCAGGCAACTGGACGCGGCGGGCATCGTCAGCGAGTTCAAGGCGGGCCTGCGGGTCACCAGCCCCGAGGCCATGGACGTCGTACGGATGGTCCTGGCGGGCCAGGTCCAGCGCGAGCTGGTCGGCCTGCTCAACCAGCACGGCCCCCTCGCCGTCGGCATCACCGGCGAGGACGCGCACACCATCACCGCCACCCAGCACTTCCCGCAGATCGACGGCGTGGCCGTCGACATCGGCCGGGTCGGCGAGATCACCGCGATCGACACGGGTGCCGTCGAGGCACTCCTGGCGGACGGCCGCATCCCGGTCGTCTCCTCGATCGCCCGCTCCCAGGACGCCTCCGAGGGGGGACGTGTCTACAACGTCAATGCTGATACGGCGGCTGCGGCACTCGCTGCGGCGCTGGACGCCGAAACGCTGATGGTCCTGACCGACGTCGAGGGCCTCTACGAGGACTGGCCCCACAGCGACGACGTCATCAGCCGCCTCACCGCCACCGAACTGGAGAAGCTCCTCCCCGAGCTGGCCAGCGGCATGGTGCCCAAGATGCAGGGCTGCCTGCACGCCGTGCGCAACGGCGTGAACACCGCCCGCGTGATCGACGGGCGGGTCCAGCACTCGATCCTGCTGGAGATCTTCACGGATGAAGGAATCGGCACGATGGTCGTGCCCGACGAGCAGCTCACCCAGGGGGAATCATGAGCAACGCCGACCTCACCGGGCGGTGGCGGCACGCCCTCACCGACAACTACGGCACCCCGGAGCTGGCCCTCGTGCACGGTGCGGGCTCCACCCTCCGGGACGCCGACGGCAAGGAGTACGCCGATTTCGTCGGCGGTATCGCGGTCAACGCCCTCGGCCACGCCCACCCGGCGGTCGTCGAGGCCGTCTCCCGGCAGGTCGCCGCCCTGGGCCACGTCTCCAACCTCTACGTCGCCGAACCCCCCGTCGCGCTCGCCGAACGCCTCATCGAGCTCTCGGGGCGCCCCGGCAAGGTCTACTTCAGCAACTCGGGCGCCGAGGCCAACGAGGCCGCCTTCAAGATCGGCCGGCTCACCGGCCGCACCCACGTGGTCGCCACGACCGGCGGCTTCCACGGCCGCACCATGGGCGCGCTCGCCCTCACCGGCCAGGAGGGCAAGCGGACGCCGTTCCTCCCGCTCCCCGGCGAGGTCACCCACGTACCGTACGGAGACGTGGCGGCCCTGCGCGAGGCCGTCACAGAGGACACCGCGCTGCTGGTCGTCGAGCCCATCCAGGGCGAACTCGGCGTCGTCGTGCCCCCGCCCGGCTACCTGCGGGCCGCCCGCGAGATCACCCGGGCCACCGGCACCCTGCTGGTCCTGGACGAGGTCCAGACCGGAACGGGCCGCACCGGCCACTTCCTCGCCCACCAGGCCGAGGAAGGCGTCGACCCCGACATCGTGACCCTCGCCAAGGCCCTGGGCGGCGGCCTTCCGCTGGGAGCCACGATCGCGTACGGAGCCTCCGCCGACCTCCTGCGGCCCGGCCACCACGGCTCCACCTTCGGCGGCAACCCGATCGCCTGCGCCGCCGGACTCGCCGTCCTGGACACGCTCGCCGCCGACGGGCTCCTCGACGCGGCCAAGCGCAAGGGCGAGAAGCTGCGCAACGGAATCCAGTCACTCGGACACCCGCTGGTGTCCCACGTCAGGGGGGCGGGCCTGCTCCTGGGTATCGTCTTGTCGGAGTCCCGCGCCCCCCAGGTGGCGCAGGCGGCTCAGGACGCCGGTTTCCTGGTGAACGCGCCCGCCCCGGATGTCGTACGGCTCATGCCCGCCCTGACCATCGGCGACGACATCCTGGACGCGTTCCTCCAAGCACTCCCCGGTGTTCTCGACACGGCACACGGGGACCGACGATCCGGAGAATGACGCAGATGACCGAGGCGCAGGCGCGGGACAACGACCACGGCGGCAACGGCGGCCCCGCCGTCCCCCAGACCCGGACCGCCCGCCACCGCCGGATCGTGGACATCCTCAACCGGCAGCCGGTGCGCTCGCAGAGCCAGCTCGCCAAGCTCCTCAGCGACGACGGGCTGAGCGTCACCCAGGCGACGCTCAGCCGCGACCTGGACGAGCTGGGCGCGGTGAAGATCCGCAACACCGGCGGCGAGCTGATCTACGCGGTGCCCAGCGAGGGCGGCTTCCGCACCCCGCAGGCGCCGCTGGGGGAGTCCGCCAAGGAGGAGCGGATGCGCCGCCTCTCCGCGGAGCTGCTCATCTCGGCGGAGGCCTCGGCCAACCTGGTCGTCCTGCGCACCCCGCCGGGCGCCGCCCAGTTCCTGGCCTCGGCGATCGACCAGGCGGAACTGCGCGCCATCCTCGGCACGATCGCGGGCGACGACACGCTGATGCTGATCAGCCGCGACCCGGCGGGCGGCCAGGCCCTCGCCGACCACCTGCTGCGCCTCGCGCAGAAGGAGCGCTAGTCACTCCCCGCTCTTCCTGCTGCGGTACGACATCCAGGCGGCCACCAGCGCGCCCGACACGTTGTGCCACACCGAGAAGACCGCCGCGGGCAGCGCGGCCAGCGGGCTGAAGTGGGCGGTGGCCAGGGAGGCGGCGAGCCCGGAGTTCTGCATGCCGACCTCGAAGGCCATCGCCCGGCTCGCCGGCTTCCCGAGCCCGCCGAGTTTCCCGGCCCCGTAACCGAGGGCCAGCCCCAGCCCGTTGTGCAGCACCACGGCGACGAGGACGAGCAGCGCCGCCGACCTGATCGCGGCGGCACTGCCCGCCACCACCACGGCCACGATGACCGCGATCGTCCCGGCCGACAGCCACGGCAGCGCACCGAGCGCCCGGTCCAGACGCCGCCCGGCCGCCAGCCGCACGACGAGCCCCGCCACCACCGGCAGCAGCACGGTCTTCAGGATGTCCCCGACCATCGCGCCCGCGTCGACCGACAGGTACTCCCCGGCCAGCAGCAGCGTCAGCGGCGGCGTGACCAGCGGGGCCAGCATGGTGGACACGGTCGCGACGGACACCGACAGCGCCACGTCCCCACGGGCCAGGTACGTCACCACGTTCGACGCGGTCCCGCTCGGCGCGCAGCCCACCAGGACGACGCCGGCGGCGAGCTGCGGCGGCAGGCTCAGCGCGTGGGCGATGAGCCAGCCCAGTCCCGGCATGATCACGTAGTGCGCGACCAGCCCGAGCAGCACCGCCCACGGCCGCTGCGCGACCCCCTGGAAGTCCACCGGCGTCATCGTCAGCCCCATGCAGAACATGACGACGCCCAGCAGGTACGGCACGGCGGCCCTCCCGTCGGCGAAGGCGCCCGGGGCCAGCAGCCCCAGCGCGCCGGCGGCGAGGACCAGGACCGGGAAGACGGTGACGGCCCGTCTGGCCGTCCGGTCCGCGTCGTCCTGGCTGTTCACAGCGGGTGTCTCGGAATCGGTGCGCACGGCGCGATGCAACGCCCGCGGGGCCCGCCCGCGCAACACCGTCTCGATATGTGGTCGCTACACGTACGCGTCAGTAGCGGGTGATCGCCGTCCGCCCGCCCGTCGTCCCGATGGCGATGTGCGGCCCGCGTCCCGGATCGGCCCAGCGCAGGATCCGCCGCATGGCCTCCTTGGGCACGGACACACAACCGGCCGTCGCCCCGGCCCCGTCAACGTGCAGGAAGACGCCCGCGCCGCGCCCGCGCACGGGCCGGTCGTAGTTGAACGCGACCACGAGGGCGTGCGCGTACTGCGCCCCGTACGCGTCCAGCTTCTCGGACTCGCCCGCCCGGCAGTCCTTCGGCAGTCCCTCCACCCACCGGTTGTACGACCGGGAGAGGTTGTCCTGGCACCACCAGGAGTCCGGCCCGACCCGCCGGTACGCGACGTCGGTCCCCCTCGGCGCGGCCTCGGTCCCGAAGCCGTACGGCAGCGCGTACAGCCCGGTCGGCGTCGTGTTCGTGCCCTGCACGCGCGTGGCGCCCTCGGTGAGCCCCTTCGCCCCGAACCGCGCCGGAGCGCTCCCCGCCTCGACCCACCGGGCGCCCCGCCGCTCCCACCAGGTGACGGTCCCGGTGGTGGCGCGCGGGTCGTCGGCGACGGCGGTGACGAGCTGCCGCCCGCCGCCGGTGTCGGCCATCCGCTCGGGCAGCGGGGCCTCGGGGGCGCCGGGCCCGAGCAGACAGGACACCAGGACGGCACAGCCGGCGACGCGCGTGAGGATCATCCCCCGACGTTACGGAGCCTTCAGCGGCGGAAGCGGCAACGGCACTCCGGGAAGCCCGTCGATGCTGGTCGCGATGTCGTCCTTCCCCTCGAAGTACGCCGACAGCGACGCGTCGTCCTCCCGTGCGAACCGTGAGGTGTGGAGCGTGCGGTCCTCGTCGTACGACATGAACGGGACGGCGTAGCCGCAGGTGTCCCGGACCTTCTCGGCCGTGACGACGACGACGGCCCGCAGCCCGTTCCGCGTGACGTCGTACCCGCCGAACCGTTCCAGCAGCTCCGGGAAGCGGGCATCGTCCCGGAAGACCGGCTCGCCGCGCCCGTGCACGCGCACGATGTTCGGCGGTCCCTCGAAGGCGCACCACATGAGGGTGATCCGCCCGTTCTCCCGCAGGTGCGCCACGGTCTCGGCGTTGGACCCCGCGAAGTCCAGGTAGGCGACGGTGTGTTCGTCGAGCACCGCCCAGGAACCCTTGAGGCCCTTGGGGGAGAGGTTGATGGTCCCGTCGCCCGCGAGGGGCGCGGTGGCGGTGAAGAAGACCGGCTGCGCCTCGATGAAGGCGCGCAGCCGCCCAGATATGTCGTCGTATGACTTTCCCATGGGGTCCATTCTTCGGCTCAAGCACTGTGCGGGACGCAGTGTTTCACCAGGTGGACGGGCGGTCGCCGGCCGTCGGCCGGGACGGCCGCGCCACCGCGCGACGCGTCGGGCGCGGCACGGACGGAGGGGCCCGGACGCGGTGCGTCCGGGCCCCTCCGTCCGTGCGTGGCGGGTGCTACTTCTTGGCCTCGGCCCACGCGTGCTGGGTCGCCAGGTCCGCCTTCACCTCGGCGAGCTGGACGGCGACCGCCGACGGGGCCGTGCCGCCGCGCCCGCTGCGGGAGGCCAGGGCGCCCGGGACGTTCAGCACCGTGCGCACCTCGGGCGTCAAGTGCTCGGAGATCTTGGCGAACTGCTCGTCCGTGAGCTGGTCGAGCTCGATGCCCTCCGCCTCGCACACCTGCACGCACCCGCCCGCCACCTCGTGTGCCACCCGGAACGGCACCCCCTGCTTGACCAGCCACTCCGCGATGTCCGTGGCGAGCGAGAAGCCCGCCGGGGCCAGCTCCTCCATCCGCTCGCGGTGGACGGTGAGGGTGGCCATCATGCCGGTGAAGGCGGGCAGCAGGACTTCGAGCGTCTCGCAGGAGTCGAAGACCGGCTCCTTGTCCTCCTGGAGGTCCCGGTTGTACGCGAGGGGCAGGGCCTTGAGCGTGGCCATCAGGCCGGTCAGGTTGCCGATGAGGCGGCCCGACTTCCCCCGGGCCAGCTCGGCGATGTCGGGGTTCTTCTTCTGCGGCATGATCGAGGAGCCGGTGGAGAAGGCGTCGTGGAGGGTGACGAAGGAGAACTCCTTCGTGTTCCAGATGATGATCTCCTCGGCGATCCGGGAGAGGTTCACGCCGATCATCGCGGTGATGAACGCGAACTCGGCGACGAAGTCCCGGGAGGCTGTTCCGTCGATGGAGTTGCCGGCCGACCCGCGCTCGAAACCGAGGTCGGCGGCGACCGCCTCGGGGTCCAGGCCCAGCGAGGAGCCCGCCAGGGCCCCCGAGCCGTACGGGGACACGGCGGTACGGGTGTCCCACTGCCGCAGGCGCTCGGCGTCCCGGGACAGCGACTGCACGTGCGCGAGGACGTGGTGGGCGAAGAGCACGGGCTGGGCGTGCTGGAGGTGGGTGCGGCCCGGCATCGCCACGTCCGGGTGCGCCTCGGCCAGCCCGACCAGCGCGTCCTGGAGTTCGGCGAGCAGGCCGCCGATGATCCGGGCGTGGTCGCGCAGGTACATCCGGAACAGGGTGGCGACCTGGTCGTTGCGGGAGCGGCCGGCCCGGAGCTTGCCGCCGAGGTCGGCGCCGAGGCGCTCGATGAGACCCCGCTCCAGCGCCGAGTGGACGTCCTCGTCGGCGATGGTGCCGGTGAAGTCGCCCGAGGCGACGTCCGCCTCGAGCAGGTCGAGTCCGGCCAGCATGCGGGTCAGCTCGTCGGCGGTGAGCAGTCCGGCCCTGGCGAGGACGCGGGCGTGGGCGCGGGACCCGGCGATGTCGTACGGCGCGAGCACCCAGTCGAAGTGGACGGACGCGGACAGCTTGGCCAGGGCCTCGGCCGGACCGTCGGCGAACCGGCCGCCCCAGAGCCGGCCTTCACCGGTGTTGCTGCTCACAGCTGGAACTCCTCAAGAGGTCTCGATGGGCGGTCCCCTCCCCGCGCGGAGGCACGGGGAGGAAACACGTCGTGGGCGTAACGAGTGACCGTCGGACGAGGTCGCTCCGGGCCGCGGCCCCCGACGTCGGTAGGCATAACTATGCGGAGGTCTGTATGTTTTGTCAAAGTGTTCACGGCGGGCGCACGGGGCCGGGCGGAGTTCCGGACGATCTCCCCCGGATGCTTCGCGAATCCCCCGCCAACGAGCGGGCAGGCGCAAGAACGCCGATGCTGGAGACGATTTCCGCGATTCCCGCCGGAGCGAAGGAGCAGTGGACACGATGACGCGACCGAGGATTGTGGTGGTCGGCGCAGGATTCGTAGGAGTCGAGTGCCTGCACCGCCTGGAACGCAAGCTCTCCCCGCGCGACGCCGAACTGATCCTGATCTCCCCCCAGGACTACCAGCTCTACCTCCCCCTGCTCCCTCATGTGGCCGCCGGGGTGCTGACCCCCCAGTCCGTCGCGGTCTCGCTGCGCCGCCGCCTGCGCCGCACGAAGATCGTGCCGGGCGTGGCCATCGGCATCGACGCCGAGGCGAAGGTGTGCATCGTCCGCAAGACGACGGGCGAGATCACCGCCAAGCCGTACGACCACCTGGTCATCGCCGCCGGGTCCACGACCCGCACCTTCGACATCCCGGGCCTCACCGACCACGCGCTGGGCGTCAAGACGCTCGGGCAGGGCGCGTACATCCGCGACCACGTCATCGAGCAGCTCGACCTCGCGGCGGCGGCCGTGGACGAGGAGGAGCGCCGGGCGCGCCTGCAGTTCGTGGTGGTCGGCGGCGGTTACGCGGGCGTGGAGACGGCCGCCTGCCTGCAGCGCCTGACCACCAACGCGCTCAAGCGCTACTCCCGGCTGGACCCCTCCCTGGTCCGCTGGCACCTGGTCGACGTGGCCCCGCGGCTGCTGCCCGAACTGGGCGAACGGCTCGGCGTCAAGGCGATGGCGATGCTGCGCGAACGCGGCATCGAGTTCTCGCTGGGCACGTCGGTGGCCTCGGTCGACGACACCTGCGTCAAGCTGACGGACGGCCGCTCCCTCCCCTCGCGCACGCTCATCTGGACGGCGGGCGTCGCCGCGTCCCCGCTGGTCACCACGCTCGGCGCGGAGACGGTCCGGGGCCGGATCATCTCCTCCGACCAGTTGAAGGTGCCGGGTTACGACGGTCTGTACGCGGCCGGCGACGTGGCGGCGGTGCCGGACGTGGCCAAGGGCGGCGACGCGATCTGCCCGCCGACCGCCCAGCACGCGCAGCGGCAGGGCAAGGTGCTGGCCGACAACATCGTCGCGAGCATGACCGGCGCGCCCCTGAAGCCGTACATCCACAAGGACCTGGGCCTGGTGGTGGACCTGGGCGGCGCCGACGCGGTCTCCAAGCCGCTGGGCGTCGAACTGCACGGGCTGCCCGCGCAGGTGGTGGCGCGCGGCTACCACGTGATGGCCCTCCCCACGCTCACCGCGCGGGCGCGCGTGCTCGTCAACTGGGGGCTCAACGCGGTGGCGGGCGACGACTTCGTCCGTACCGGGTTCCAGGACAACAAGCCGAAGACGCTGCAGGACTTCGAGCGGACGAAGTCGTACCTGGCGCCGGAGGAGGTCAAGGCGTACGGAGCCGAGGTCCGCGCCCAGGCCTGACCGCCCGCACGGACAGGTCTCCCTCGCCCCGCCCCGGGCCCGGAAGCGGTCCCCACCGCCCTCCGGACCCGGGGCAGTCGCATGCTTGAGACGTTTACGTCTCACCCGGGCTATTCTTGTCTCATGACAGTCGACCGCGACCGTGTCCTCCGCTCCGCCGCCGCCCTCCTCACCCGCAAAGCCACCGCGACCATGGACGAGGTCGCCAGGGCCGCCGGCATCGGACGGGCCACCCTGCACCGGCACTTCGCCGGGCGGGACGCCCTCATCAAGGCCCTCGAAGAGCTCGGGCTGCGCGAGCTGGACGCCGCGCTCGACGCCGCCCGGCTCGACGAGGACACCGCGACCGAGGCGCTGCGCCGCCTCATCGCCGAATCCGAGTCCGCCGCCGGGCTGTTCGCCTTCCTGATCACCGAGAACCAGCTCTTCGAGGACCAGCAGAACGAGGGCTGGGACCGCGTCGACGCCCGCATCGCCGCCCTCTTCCGGCGCGGCCAGGAAAGCGGTGAGTTCCGCATCGACCTCGGCCCGGCGTGGCTCACCGACGCCCTGTACGGGCTCGTCACCTCGGCCGCCTGGTCCATCCAGGACGGCCGGACCGCCGGCAACGACTACCAGCACATGATCGTCGAGTTGCTGCTCGGCGGTGTACGACGGAGCGTGGAGAAATGACAAGCACCGAACAGCGGAACGCGGGAGCGCCGAAGTCCGCGGGCGCGGCCGGGCCGGGCCGCTGGCTCGCGCTGGCCGTCCTCGTGTTCGCCGTACTGCTGGTGGCCGTCGACGCCACCGTCCTCGGCCTCGCGACGCCGTTCCTGAGCGAGGACCTCAAGCCCTCCGGGACGCAACTGCTGTGGATCGGTGACGTCTACTCGTTCGTCATCGCGGGCCTGCTCGTGTCGATGGGCAGCCTCGGCGACCGGATCGGACGCAAGAAGCTCCTGCTCACCGGTGCCGTCGCGTTCGGCGCGGTGTCCGTGCTCAACGCGTACGCCACCAGCCCCGAGATGATGATCGTCGCCCGCGCCCTGCTCGGCGTCGCCGGTGCGACCCTCATGCCGTCCACCCTCGCGCTGATCCGCAACATCTTCCACGACCCCAAGGAACGCAGCCTCGCCGTCGGCATCTGGGGTGCGGCGGCCTCCGCGGGCGCCGCGGTGGGGCCCGTCGTCGGCGGGTTCCTCCTGGAGAACTTCTGGTGGGGCTCGGTCTTCCTCATCAACCTCCCCGTCATGGCCGTCCTGGTCGTCGTCGGCATCAAGCTGCTGCCCGAGTCCAAGGACCCCTCGCCCGGCCCCTGGGACCTGCTCAGCGTGCTGCTCTCGCTGGTCGGCATGGTCGTCGTCGTATACGCCGTCAAGGAAGCGGCCGTGCACGGCTTCCGCTGGGACATCGCGGTCGCCGCGGTCGTCGGAATCGGCGCGCTCCACTGGTTCGTACGCCGTCAGCGCACCCTCCCGTCCCCGCTGCTGGACATGCGCCTCTTCCAGCACCGCGGCTTCTCCGGCGCCGTCCTCGCCGACCTGCTGACCATCCTCGGCCTCTCCGGGCTGGTCTTCTTCCTCTCCCAGTTCCTGCAACTGGTCCAGGAGCGCTCCCCGTTGCAGGCCGGGCTCATCGAACTCCCGGCCGCGGTGGGCGCCGTGGGCGCGGGTCTGGCCGCCGGGTTCCTGGCCCGGCGCACCTCGGTGCGCCTCGCGGTGTCGGGCGGGCTCACCGCCGTCGGGCTCGCGCTCGCCGCCTGCACCCTGCTCACCGCCGACACCGGCGTCGTGGCGCTCGGCTGCGCGCTGTTCCTCGGCGGCCTCGGTGCCGGCCTCGCCTTCACCGTCACCGCCGACGTGATCCTCTCCAGCGTCCCCAAGGAGCAGGCGGGCGCCGCCTCCGCCGTCTCCGAGACCGCCTACGAGCTCGGCGCCGCCCTCGGCATCGCCCTGCTCGGTTCCATCGTCACCGGCATCTACCGGGGCTTCCCGGTGCCGGACGGGGTGCCCGCCGACGTGTCGGCGGCCGCGCACGACTCGCTGGGCGGGGCCGTGGAGTCCTCCGCCGTGCTGCCCCAGGACCAGGCCGCCGTCCTCCTGGCGTCCGCCCGGGACTCCTTCACCGACGGCTTCCAGACCGCCGCCCTGGTCGGTGCGCTGGTGCTGTTCGCGACGGCCTGCGCCGCCTGGTTCATGCTGCGCGGCCAGAAGCTCGAAGAGGGCGTCGAGCACTGACGTACACGCGAGACACGCCCACGGGAGAGGGCCCGCCGGAAACATCCGGCGGGCCCTCTCCCGTGGCGAACCGGCCGCGGTCAGGCGGCCTTGGCCTTCGTGGCGTACATGTCCACGTACTCCTGGCCCGAGAGCTGCATGACCTCCGACATCACCGAGTCGGTCACCGCGCGCAGCACGTAGCGGTCGCGGTCCATGCCCTCGTAGCGCGAGAACTCCATCGGCTTGCCGAAGCGCACCGTCACCTTGCCCGGCCGGGGCAGGCCCGCGCCGCCGGGCTGGATCTTGTCGGTGCCGATCATCGCGAACGGGACGACCGGCGCGCCCGTCATCAGGGTCAGACGCGCGATGCCGGTGCGGCCCCGGTAGAGGCGGCCGTCGGGGGAGCGGGTGCCCTCGGGGTAGATCGAGAACATCTTGCCCTCCTCCAGCACCCGGCGGCCGGTCATCAGCGCCGCGACGCCGCCGCGCCCGCCGTCCCGGTCGACCGGGATCATGCCGCAGCTCGTGAAGAACCACGCCATCAGACGGCCCTTGAGGCCCTTGCCCGTGACGTACTCGTCCTTGCCGATGTAGTGGACCTGACGCTCCAGGCAGATCGGCATGATCATCGAGTCGATGAACGTGAGGTGATTGCCGGCGAGGATCACCGGACCCGTCCCCGGGATGTTCTCAGCGCCCTCCACCTGGGGGCGGAACATCAGACGCAAGATCGGTCCGAGCACTGCCTTGATGAGCCCGAGACGGGACAACGGTTCCTCCGAAGTCGTGGATTCCGGCGAACGGAATCAGGTTTACGCGGGACGGCGCAGGTGAGGACGATACTCGCGGGTCACCGCTGATCGCACATCGGGTTCACCGATCGGATACACAGTGTTGACCTGTGTTTGCGGTGCGTTCCGTCCAGTGTCTCCCCTCCGTCATGCGTACGCGTCTACGATCGGGCCCCCATCGGGGCACGGGCCGGTCAAGCGCGGGTCAAGAACGCGCCGGCCCATCTGAAGATCGACAGGACACCGAGGAGCTTTCATGACACAAGGTGCGGAATTCGGCCCGGGGCGGCGGACACTGCTCGGTGCGGCGGTCCTCGGCGCGTCCGGCGCCGCCCTCGGGATCTCCGGCACGGCACAGGCCGCGGAATCCGTGAGACGCGGCGACGGCCACGGCACACCCGCCTACCGGCGGCTGCCGTCGCCCACCGTCGTCGCCCACCGCGGAGCCAGCGGCTACCGCCCCGAGCACACCCTCGGCTCCTACCAGCTCGCCCTGGACATGGGTGCGCACGTGATCGAGCAGGACCTCGTCCCCACCAAGGACGGCCACCTGGTCTGCCGCCACGAGAACGACATCACCGGCACCACCGACGTCGCCGACCGCCCCGAGTTCGCCGCCCGCCGCACGACCAAGTCGGTCGACGGCGTGAAGCTCACCGGCTGGTTCACCGAGGACTTCACCCTCGCCGAGCTGAAGACCCTGCGGGCCAAGGAGCGCATCCCGGCCGTCCGCCAGCGCAACACGGTCTACGACGGCCGCTGGACGATACCCACCTTCGAGGAGGTGCTGCGCTGGGCCGAGAAGGAGGGCCGCAGGCGCGACCGCCCGGTGTGGCTGCACGTGGAGACCAAGCACCCCACCTACTTCCGGGACCTCGGCCTGGGCCTCGAGGAGCCCCTCGCCCGCCTCCTGCGCAGGTACGGCCGCCACCAGGCGAACTCCCCGACCTTCCTGCAGTCCTTCGAGCCCGGCAGCATGCAGCGCATGGCGAAGCTGGTCGCCGCCCCCCGCGTCGTCCTGCTGGGCGCGGCCGGCGACCGCCCCTGGGACTTCGTGCGGTCCGGCGACCCGCGCACGGTGGCGGACCTGGTCACCCCCCAGGGCCTGAAGTGGATCTCCTCGTACGCCCAGGGCATCGGCCCCACCCTCGACCTGGTCATTCCGCGCGACGCCGCCGGCAAGCTCGGCAAGCCGACCACCCTGGTCCGCGACGCCCACGCCAGGGGCCTGGTCCTGCACCCGTACACGGCCCGCAACGAGAACGCCTTCCTGCCCGCCGACTTCCGCAGGGGCGCCGACCCGGCCGCCCACGGCGACGTCTTCAAGGCGCTGCGCACCTACTTCGCCACCGGCATCGACGGCATCTTCTCGGACCACCCGGACACGGCCCTCCTCGCGGCGGCCGACCACCGTCCCTAGCCCGCCCCCTCCGTCGTCGACCCGTTACCCGTACGGGTGAGTCGCGCCCGGACCGGCAACCGCGCCGGCTCCGGGCCGCGTCCCGCCGGGCATGGATCTACAGCCACACGAGGTGCAGGCGCTGACCCCCCTCCTCGCCGCCGAGGCCGCGGCGGAGGCGCCGGGCGCCGGGGTCGACGCCGCCGACCTCGAACAGGCCGTCTGGGTTCGGCTGCTGGAGCACCCCGGCACGGCCCTGCCGCCCCAGCCCGCGGGCCTGCTGCGCGGCGCGGTCCGCGCGGAGGCCCGGCTCGCCCGCCGCCGGGTCAGGCGGGAGGCCCCGTACGCCGCCGAACCCGCGACGGCGTACGACGCGGGTCCCGAACCGGAGGCACTCGCCGCCGAACGCCGCCGCGCGCTGCGGGCGGCGGTCCGCCGCCTGCCGGCCCGCTGCCGTCCGCTGCTCTCCCTCCTGCTGTCGCCCGCAGACCCCACCTACCGGGAAATCGCAGGGGAGTTGGGAATGTCACAAGGGAGTTTGGGGCCGATGCGTTCCCGTTGCCTGGGATGCCTGCGCAGAATGCTCGCGGCGGAGGTTGCGCCCCCTGCGCGCAGGGGAATGGAGCCGTAGAACCGGCCGGTGGAGCGGGCGAGCAGGAGGCAGCACATGGGCACGAGCGTGATCATCTCTGCGGTGGCGGACGAACGGGACGCCGAGCAGATCCTCAAACTCCAGTACCTCTGCTACCAGAGCGAGGCTGAGCTGTACGACGACTACACGATCGAACCCCTCACCCAGTCCCTGGCGGACCTGACGGCCGAACTCGGCCGGGGTCACGCGCTGGTGGCCCGCCTGGGCGACGAGGTGGTCGGCTCGGTCCGGGCGACGGTCGACGAGAACGGCACGGCGCACATCGGAAAGCTCATCGTGCACCCGCGCATGCGCCGCCACGGCCTGGGCGGCCGCCTGCTCACCGCGGTGGAGACGCACCTCGCCGCCTCCCTGGACGCGAAGCGCTTCCGCCTCTTCACCGGACACCGCAACGAGACCAACCTCCGCCTCTACCGCAGCAGGGGCTACGCGACGGTCTCGAAGGAGCAGTCCACCCCGAAGCTGACCCTGATCACGCTGGAGAAGGAAGCCGAGGACTACGCCACCAGCGCCTGACCTCTTCTCAGAGGCCCGGGGGCGAAGCTCCCGGGCCCGCGCCGCGCACCCCCTGCGCGGCCCGGCGCGTCCGCAACCACCACAACCCGGTCACCGGCAGGATCACCGGAATCAGCAGGTAACCCAGCCCGAACTTCGACCACACGGTCGCGTCCGGGAACGACCCCGGCGACACCAGCGTCCACGTCCCGACCACCAGCACCCCCGCCAGCTCCACCGCACAGCACCCGAGCGCGACCTTCCGCGCCGTCTCCCCGCCCCGTACCAGCGTGTACGTGATGAACGCGTACACCACGGCCGCCACCGCGGACAGCGTGTACGCCAGCGGCGCCCGGTCGAACTCCGTCGCGATCTGGTAGGCCGACCGCGACACGGCCCCCACCGACATCACCCCGTACAGCCACACGAGCAGCAGCCCGGGCCCCTTCACGAGCCTCTTGCGCCCGGGGGCGGTCTCCGCGCTCATCTCAGCCACTCCAGATGTCGTACAGCCGTACTTCCAGCACGGCGAGCACGACCGCGCCCGCCGCCACCGTGATCGACCCCCACTTGGTCCGCTCCGCGAGCGACATGAACCCCGCGGCGGGGACGGCGGCGAACGAGCCGATCAGGTACGACACGAAGATCACGTTCCCCTCCGCCGGCTTCTCGCCCCGCGCCAGCATCACGATGCCGACCACCAGTTGGGCGAGGGCGAGGACGGTCACCACGGCCATGCCGATGAAGTGCCAGTCCTTGGTGGGCTGGTCGCGGTAGGCGGCGTAGCCGCACCACGCGGCGAGGGCGAGCGCGGCCACGGCGACCGCGACCGTCAGGGCGTCAAGCATGAGAGGGAGCGTACTGGGCGCTTCCGGACGCTTTCCCCGCAGCCCCCGCCCCCGCGCCCGGCGTGGCGTTGGCCACACACGCGCCCGCGCGCCCCTTGTCAGCACCGGGCGGCCGGTCCCGCGGGTGTCCACCCCTGGACACACTCTGTCCGCTATACGGACAGAAGTCCTCCGTCCGCACGCCCGTCTGGTTTACTCGTTCCCATGACCACGACGAGCAGCCGCACCCTTGCGACCGAGGCGATGATGACGCCCGGTGCTCGTTGTATGTGTCGAATGTGCGACTTCTGAGGGCCCCCGCCTGAGCCTCGCGCCCCGAAGCGAGACCCGGTCCCGGCCGCATCGCGTACGTGCCGTCACCCGGCCCGTGCGCGACCGCGCCGCCCGCCCCGCGCGCCCTCGGCCTCCCGGAACACCCCGAGCCGAGCTGAGCCGCGCCCCCGGACACCTGCCCCGTGCGTCCGGCGGACACGAACCGCCGCGCACTCGACGACAGTGATGGAAACCCTGTGATCACCACTACTGGCCTGACCAAGGTCTACGCCTCGCGCGGCCGTGAGGTCACCGCCCTCGACGGCGTCGACCTGCACGTCCGCGAGGGCGAGGTGTTCGGCGTGATCGGTCAGAGCGGCGCCGGCAAGTCCTCGCTCATCCGCTGCGTCAACCTGCTGGAGCGCCCCACCTCCGGCACCGTGACCGTCGACGGCGTCGACCTCACCGCACTCGCCGGCCGCGGCCCGCGCGCCGGCAAGGAGCTGCGTGCCGCCCGCTCCCGCATCGGCATGGTCTTCCAGCACTTCAACCTGCTGTCCTCGCGCACCGTGCAGGGCAACATCGAGCTGCCGCTGGAGATCCTCGGCGTCTCCGGCAGGGAACGCAGCCGCAAGGCGCTGGAACTGCTGGACCTGGTCGGCCTCGCCGACAAGGCCAAGGCGTACCCCGGCCAGCTCTCCGGTGGCCAGAAGCAGCGCGTCGGCATCGCCCGCGCCCTCGCCGGCGACCCCAAGGTGCTGCTCTCCGACGAGGCCACCAGCGCCCTCGACCCCGAGACCACCCGCTCGATCCTCCAGCTCCTGCGCGACCTCAACCAGCAGCTCGGGCTGACCGTCCTGCTCATCACGCACGAGATGGACGTCGTCAAGACGATCTGCGACTCGGCCGCCCTGATGAAGCGCGGACGCGTCGTGGAGACCGGCACCGTCGCCGAACTGCTCGCCACCCCCGGCTCCGAGCTGGCCGCCGAGCTGTTCCCGGTGACCGGCCGGGCGACCGGTCCCGGCGGCACCGTCATCGACGTCACCTTCCAGGGCGAGGCCGCCGGCCGGCCCGTCATCTCCCAGTTGTCCCGGACGTACAACATCGACATCTCGATCCTCGGCGCCGCGATGGACACCGTCGGCGGCAGGCAGATCGGCCGGATGCGCATCGAGCTGCCGGGCCCGTACGAGGAGAACGTCGTCCCGATCGGCTTCCTGCGCGAGCAGGGCCTCCAGGTCGACCACGTCGAGTACGCCGACGAAGCCGAGCCCGCCGACGCACCGGCGCAGACCCCCGCCCTGGTCAAGGAGAGTGCCAAGTGACCTGGTCCGACATGCAGCCACTGCTCTCGCAGGGCATCATCGACACGCTCTACATGGTCCTGTGGGCCACGGTCGTCTCCGTCCTCGGCGGACTTCCGCTGGGCCTGCTCCTGGTCCTCACCGACAAGGGCGGCCTGCTCCAGAACACGGTCGTCAACAAGGTCGTCGGCGTGATCGTGAACATCGGCCGCTCGCTGCCCTTCATCGTGCTGCTCATCGCGCTGATCCCCTTCACGACCCTGGTGGTCGGTACGTTCATCGGCCCCAGCGCCATGGTCGTACCGCTCGCCATCGGCGCCATCCCCTTCTTCGCGCGTCTGGTCGAGACGGCCGTCCGCGAGGTCGACCACGGGCTCGTCGAGGCCGCCCAGGCGATGGGCGGGGGAGTGCCGACGGTCGTCTTCAAGGTGCTGCTCCCGCAGGCCCTGCCGACCCTGGTCTCCGCCGTCACCACCACGGTGATCGTCCTCGTCGGCTACTCGGCGATGGCCGGAGCGGTCGGCGGCGGCGGCCTGGGCAGCGTCGCCGTCAACTACGGCTACAACCGCTTCGAGACCAACTTCATGCTGATCACCGTCGCGGTGCTGATCGTCCTGGTGACGGTCGTCCAGCTGATCGGCGACGGCGCCGTGCGCCTGCTCGCCCGCCGGGGCCGCACCTCCTGAACCCTCCTCCCCCTGAGCCCGCACTCCTTGTCCGGGCGAACTCTCCACAAGATCAAGAAAGAGGCACTTTTCGTGCGCAAGAACATCAAGATCTCCGTCGCCGCCGCCGCTGTCACCGCGCTCGCCCTGGGCGTCTCCGCCTGCGGCACGGCCTCCGACCCGGGCGCCAAGACCGACGGCGCCAAGGCCGACACGACCAAGCCGCTGACCGTGGCCGCGTCGCCGACGCCGCACGCCGACATCCTCAACTTCGTGAAGACGAAGCTGGCCGACAAGGCGGGACTCAAGCTGGAGGTGCGGGAGTTCTCGGACTACGTCCTGCCGAACACCGCCACCCAGTCCGGCGAGGTCGACGCCAACTTCTTCCAGCACAAGCCCTACCTGGACGACTTCAACAAGAAGCGCGGCACGTCCATCGTCCCGGTCGTCAACGTCGAGCTGGAGCCCCTCGCGCTCTACTCCAAGAAGGTCGAGGACCTCAAGGGCCTCAAGGCCGGCCAGACCGTCGCCGTCCCCAACGACACCACCAACGAGGGCCGCGCCCTGCACCTGCTCGCCGACAACGGCGTGATCGTGCTCAAGGACGGCGTGGGCGTCGACGCCAAGCTGTCCGACATCAAGGACAAGAAGGGCCTGGAGTTCAAGGAGCTGGAGGCCGCCTCGGTGCCCCGCGCCCTGGACCAGGTCGACGCCGCCGTCATCAACGGCAACTACGCCATCCAGGCCAAGCTGAAGCCCTCCGAGGACGCCCTCGCCACCGAGAAGGCCGACGGCAACCCGTACGCCAACTTCCTCGCGGTCAAGAAGGGCAACGAGAAGGACCCGCGCGTCGAGAAGCTCGCCGAGCTCCTCAACTCCGACGAGGTCAAGAAGTTCATCGAGGACAAGTACACCGGCCTGGTCGTCCCGTCCTTCGGCGCCGTCAAGTAGGTCCCCGCACGCCGCCTCCCACGCCAAGTGCCGTCACCCGTACGGCACTTGGCGACCGAGCCCCGTACTCCCGCGCGGAGTGCGGGGCTTCGGGCCGCTGACCGGCCGTCACCCGCGCCGCCGACCCGGCCATGCGCGGCGCCCGAGCCGTGCGGCATGCTGTGCCTTCACGCCCGTACGACCGCGGAATCGTTTCCCGCAACGATCCGGCCCGACGCCTCTTCGGTATGGAGCAGCGCATGACAACCACCTTCCCGGACGTCTCCATCAGCACGGACCGGCTGGTGCTGCGCCCCTACGAGGAGGCGGACATCCCGGCGCACATCGAGATGATGAACGACGAGGCGGTGACCGCCTGGACGACCGCCCCGCACCCCTACACCGCGCGCGACGCCGAACGCTGGGTGCGCCGCATCGCGCCCACCGAGCGCACCCAGGGCCGCGGCATCGTCTTCGCCGTCACCGAGTTCCTCACCCACCGGCTCGTCGGCCTCATCCACCTCTCCCGCACCGACTGGCACATCCGGGCAGCCGAGATCGGTTACGTCACGGCCCCCTGGGCCCGCGGCGAGGGCTACGCCACCGAAGCCGTCCTCGCGACCACCCAGTGGCTCTTCCGCGACCAGCGCTTCGAGCGCGTCGAGCTGCGCACCCCGGCCGACAACACCGCCGCCCAGCAGGTCGCCCAGCGCGTCGGCTGCATCAGCGAGGGCGTCCTGCGCAACGCCTGGATAGCGCGTACCCGCACCGAGAACGGCACCGCCGAAGGCTGGACGGACATCCGCACCGACCTCATCGTGTGGAGCCTGCTGCCCGAGGACCTGGAGGGCGTCTCCGACCGGATGGCCGACGCGGGCGGCTACGCGTCGGCGTACACCGACTGGAACTGAGAACCCCGGCCGCGAGAGCGCCGCAGGTGGTCTGGACCAGGTACTCTCAGCCTGCCCCGCGCAGCGCCCCCCAAGCTCCACCCTCCAGCCCTGCCCCAGCCCTACCCCTCAGGAGACAGACCACGATGGCCGACCGCGTCACGGTGATCGGCTGGGACGGCTCGCCCCTCACCGCCGCGGCCACCTCCGCCCTCGCGGCCGCCACCCTCGTCGCCGGCGCCCCGCACCACCTGGACCTCCCCGAGGTCCCCGCGGGCGCCGAACGCATCCGGCTCGGCAGCGTCGACCTCGCCGCCCGCCGGATCGCGGGCCACCGGGGCACCGCCGTCGTCATGGCGGACGGCGACCCCGGCTTCTTCGGCGTCGTCCGCACCCTGCGCGCCCCCGAACACGGCCTGGAGGTCGAGGTCGTACCGGCCGTCTCCTCCGTCGCCACCGCGTTCGCCCGCGCCGGAATGCCCTGGGACGACGCCCAGGTCGTCGTCGCCCACCGCCGCACCCTGCGCCGGGCCGTCAACGTCGTGCGCGCCCACACCAAGGTCGCCGTCCTCACCTCCCCCGGCGCGGGCCCGGCCGAACTCGCGCTGCTCCTCGACGGAATCCACCGCACCTTCGTCATCTGCGAGGAACTGGGCACCGACCGCGAGCGCATCACCGTCCTCACCTCCGAGAAGGCCGCCGACCACGCCTGGCGCGACCCCAACGTCGTCATCGCCGTCGGCGGCACCGCGCCGCCCGCCGAGGGCGGCGGCTGGCTGCTCGGCCAGGACGGCTCCCAGCCGCGCGAACCGCGCGGCTGGGCCCTGAACTCCGAGGAGTACGGGGAGGACCTGGCCGACGGCGAGACCCCCGGCCTGCGCGCCGCCCAGCTCGCCCGGCTCGGCCCGCGCACCGGCGACCTCGTCTGGGACATCGGCTCGGGCTGCGGCGCGTTCGCCGTGGAGGCCACCCGGTTCGGCGCGGCCGTCATCGCCGTCGACGAGAGCGCGGACGCGTGCGTGCGCGCGACGGCCGCCGCCCGCCGCTTCGGCGTCCAGCTCCAGATGGTGCGCGGCACGGCCCCGCACGTCCTGGAGGACCTTCCCGAACCCGACGTGGTACGCATCGGCGGCGGCGGGGTCCCCGTCGTCCAGGCCTGCGTCGACCGCCGCCCCGAACGCATCGTCACCCACGCCCAGACCCGGGACGCCGCCGAGGAGATCGGCCGCACGCTGGAGGAGGGCGGCTACACCGTCGAGTGCACCCTCTTCCAGACCGTCGACCTGCACGCGGCGGGCCAGTGGGAGGAGCGCCGGCGCTCCGTCGTCTTCCTGCTGACCGGCCGCCGCCAGGAGCGCGTCACCCGCGACCCGCGCGTCTGACGCCCCCCTCCCCGCCACCCCGTGCGCCCGGTCCCGGCCGGTTCGGGACGGTCGTACCCGATCCGGCAGGACCATGTCCCCCTCTTCGCGCGGATGTTCTACGGATCGCTCCCCAGGGCGAGTGCTGTCGGTGGCGCGGGGTAGGCTGGCCGATCGTTGTACCGCAGATGGGCGCTTGGCGGAACGTTCGCCAATGTCCTGAAACGGGGCCCGCTTTGGGGCACCCCGTGGTACGGCGGACCCGGGACGCGCGCGACGTGGCGCAGCCCACAGCGGGCCGTGGCGGATCTCCCTGCCCCGGCCTGCCCAGGGCCGCGACAATGCTGGGTGTCCGCGGAACCTTTCGTGCCGCACGACACCTCCGCTCGTTCAACCAGGAACGGGCGGGGCCGTGTCGGGCGGCCGTTCCGGGCGACGGGGCCCTGCCGGCGGAAGGCGGCGCGGCCGAAGAAGCGTTGGCGGCACAGATGAGCGAGGGGTACGCATGACTGACACCGGCCAGGTCCCGGGCGAGGGACTGCCGGAGAACGCAGGCATGGTGGAGCAGCCGGGCGTCCCCGCCCCGGGTGCCTACACCTTCCTCGACCCCTCCGACCCCGCCGCCCAGCACTCCGGGGACACCGGCGACGCCGGGATGGACGACGACGACGTCCTCCTGATGCCGGCCGCGCAGGGCGCGTGGAGCGACCCGCAGGTGGTCCCCGCGCAGCCCCCGCTCCCGCCGCAGCCCGAGACGGGCGCGCACGAGGCCGGCGGCCGGGACTCCGGTTCGGTCGACCTCTCCGGTGTGCGGATGCCCCCGCCGCCCGTGTCGATGACACCGCCCCCCGCCCGGCGCCCCCTCCACCTGGGCCCGCCCGTGCCGGACACCTCCGGCGGGGTCGTGCGCTCCCTGGCCGACCGGGGCCCCGCCGCCGCGACGCAGAGCCCGCAGACCACGACACAGGCCGCCGCGCCCGTACCGGGGCAGGCCCCGGCTCCGGCCGCCACGCCCGCTCCGGGCCGGCTCGCGGCCCCGGCCGCCGCCGCGCAGGCGCGGCACGCGGGACCGCCGACTGCGCGCCCCGAGTACCTGGACATCCCGGGCGAGGAGGCCGCGCTGCTGCCCGGCCCGCAGCTCGGTGTGATCCCCTCGCAGGGTCCGACGCCGTGGGCGCAGCCGCAGGCCGCGCAGCCCGGGGCGCAGCAGGTGCAGACGGCTTCCGTGCCCGTGCCCGCGCAGGGTGTCCCGGCGGACGGTGCCGCCGTCGCGGCCGGCGTGCCCGCGCAGGCAGAGGAGGCGCGGACGCACGTCCAGGTGCCGGAGACCGCGGCTCCGGTGCAGGACGTTGCCGGGGCGGAGACGGCCCAAGCCCAGCCGTACCAGGAGCCTCAGGGGGGCGCAGCAGAAACGGTCGTCCCGGAACAGAGCGCTCCGGAAGCGGTGGTTCCTGAAGCCCCCGAGACCTCCGAGGTCCCCGCGACCACCGAGGCCCTCGCGCCTGCGGCCCCGGCTCCCGCCGCGGCTGCTCCCGCCGCTCCTGCTCCCGCTGCCGTTCCCGCCGAGGAGCTTCCGGCCCCCGAGGCCGCCGCCGATGCCCCGAGCCCGGTGGTCGAACCCGGCCCCGAGCAGGCCATGCCCACGGCCCCGGTGCCGGCCCAGGGTGTGCCACAGGGTGAGTTCGTCCAGGTCGAGGGTTCGGTGCCGGACGGCACCCACCTGGCCCCGACGCCGCCGGCCGCACCGGTCGTCGTTGCGGCGGCGGAGGCCCCGGCTCCGGACGTCCCGGTGGGGGAGACCCCGGCCGAGGCCGTGCCCGTACAGGAGACCCCGGCCGTCGTGCAGGAGACTCCGGCGCAGGTCGCTCCGACCCCGGATGTCCAGACGGACGCGACGCCCGAGGAGGGCACGCCGGCGAACGGCACGCCCGTGGACGGCACGCCCGCCGCCACCGAGCAGGCAGTGACGACCCCCGAGCCGCCCGTGGCCCCGGAGCAGACGCAGGCCGCCGTGCCGGTGGAGCCTCCGGCGGACGCGCCCCCGCAGCACGCTCCGGAGCCGCCGAGCGCTCCCGCGGCGGAGGCGGGGACCGAGCCTATGGCCGTACCCCAGGAAGCGGAGCCGTCCGCGGAGGCCGAGGCGCCGGCCCCGGCCGACCAGCCCGTCGTCGTACCGGCCGAGCAGCCCGGCGAGGCACCGGCACCCCTCGCCGTCGTACCGGCCGAGCAGCCCGACGACGTACCGGCCCAGCCCGTCGTCGTACCGGCCGAGCAGCCCGGCGAGGCACCGGCACCCCTCGCCGTCGTACCGGCCGAGCAGCCCGACGACGTACCGGCCCAGCCCGGTGACGTACCGGCCGAGCAGCCCGGCGAAGCGTCGGCCCAGCCCGCCGACGCACCGGCCGAGCAGTCCGCCGACGTATCCACCGAGCAGTCCGCCGCCACCCCGGCCGAGCACCCCGCGGACGCCCCGGCCCAGCCCGCCGACGTGCCCGCCGAGCAGTCCGTCACCGTGCCCGCGCCGCGCGACGGTGGCCCGGTCGCCCAGTCGGCCGCGCAGTCCGTCCCGGCGGACCCTGAGGTCCTGGCTGCGGGCGACGCCCAGCCGCAGCCGGTCCCGGCCGAGCAGGCGCTGCCCGTGGCCGACGAGCCCGTGGCGGCGCAGCCGCAGTCCGTTCCGGCCGAGCCGACCGGGACGACGCCCGAGCCCGTCCCCGCCGAGGGGCGGCCCGAGCCCGCTCCGCAGCCCGAGGTCGCGGCGCCGGCCTCCGATGCCGCTCAGGCCGTCCCGTCCGTACCGCAGGAAGTCCCGTCCGTACCGCAGGAATCCGTACCGCCCCGGCCCGTCCCGCAGCCGGAACCCGTACAGCCCGCGCAGTCGATACAGGAGGAATCCGTGCTGTCCGTGCAGCCGGAGCCCACCGCCCACGCCGGGCCCGAAGCACCGCAGACCCCGCAGGCGCCCGCGCAGCCCGCGCAGGAAGCCGCACCCGCAGCCGACGTGCCCGAAGGCCCGCAGGTCATCGAGACGGCCGAGGTCCCCGAGCCCGCCGCGGCCCCGGCGACGCCCCCCGCCCCCGGTTACGACGACGCCGAGCGCGAGGCGGTCCTGCGCGTGATGCGCGAGCGCCGCGACATCCGCAACGGCTTCCGCAGCGACCCCATCCCGCACGAGGTCCTCCTCCGCGTCCTGGAGGCCGCGCACACGGCCCCGAGCGTCGGCCACTCCCAGCCCTGGGACTTCGTCGTCATCCGCTCTGCCGAGACGCGCCGCGCGATGCACGAACTGGCCTCCCGCCAGCGCGACGCCTACGCGAAGTCGCTGCCCAAGGCCCGGGCGAAGCAGTTCAAGGAACTGAAGATCGAGGCGATCCTCGACACCCCGGTCAACATCGTCGTCACCGCCGACCCGACCCGCGGCGGCCGCCACACCCTCGGCCGCCACACGCAGCCGCAGATGGCCCCGTACTCCTCGGCGCTCGCCGTCGAGAACCTCTGGCTCGCCGCGCGCGCCGAGGGCCTGGGCGTCGGCTGGGTCAGCTTCTTCGACGAGCGCGAGATGGTCCGGGCCCTCGGCCTCCCCGAGCACCTGGAGGTCGTGGCCTACCTGTGCGTCGGTTACGTCGACGAGTTCCCGGAGGAGCCCGAGCTGCTCCAGGCGGGCTGGTCCAAGCGCCGCCCGCTGTCCTGGGTCGTCCACGAGGAGACGTACGGCCGCCGGGCCCTGCCCGGTGAGGAGCCGCACGACCTGCTCCAGGAGACGGTCTCCAACATCCGCCCGCTGGACGCGAAGGCGCTCGGCGAGGCGTGGGAGCGGCAGAAGCGGATGACCAAGCCGGCCGGGGCACTCGGCATGCTGGAGATCATCTCCGCCCAGCTCAGCGGACTGGCCCGGGTCTGCCCGCCGCCCATCCCGGAACCGGCCGCCGTCGCGATCTTCGCGGGCGACCACGGGGTGCACGCCCAGGGCGTCACGGCCTGGCCGCAGGAGGTCACCTCCCAGATGGTGGCCAACTTCCTCGGCGGGGGAGCGGTCTGCAACGCGTTCGCCAACCAGGTCGGCGCGGAGGTCTGCGTGATCGACGTGGGCGTCGCGGGCGACCTCCCGGCCACCCCCGGCCTGCTGCCGCGCAAGGTCCGCGCGGGCACGGCCGACTTCACGACCGGCCCCGCGCTCTCCCGCGAGGACGTGCTGGCCGCGATCGAGGTGGGCATCGAGACGGCCCGCGACCTGGTGGCGGCGGGCAACAAGGCCCTGCTCACCGGTGAGATGGGCATCGCGAACACGACGGTCTCGGCCGCCCTGATCTGCGTCTACACCGGCCAGGACCCGGCCGAGGTCACGGGCCGGGGCACCGGCATCAACGACGAGATGCACGCCCGCAAGGTGGACGTGGTCCGCCGCGCCCTGGACCTCCACAAGCCGGAGCCCGCGGACCCCGTCGGCGTCCTCTCGGCCGTCGGCGGCCTGGAGCACGCGGCGCTGGTCGGGTTCATCCTGGGCGGCGCGTCCCTGCGCGTCCCGGTCCTGCTGGACGGCGTGAGCGCGGGCGCGGCGGCCCTGGTGGCGCGGGCGGTCGCCCCGGAGGCCCTGGCGGCGTGCATCGCGGGCCACCGCAGTGCGGAGCCGGGCCACGTGGCCGCGCTGAACAAGCTGGGCCTGCGCCCGCTGGTCGACCTGGACCTGCGCCTGGGCGAGGGCACGGGCGCGCTGCTGGCGCTGCCGGTGGTGCAGAGCGCGGCGCGGGCGATGCACGAGGTGGCGACGTTCGACTCGGCGGGGGTCACGGAGAAGTAGCCCGCGGGGGGCGTACCAGTCCGTCCGGCGTCCGAGGACGCGCGGCGGAGCCGGGCAGGGGGCGAGGGGCGCGGCCCGTCGTGAACAGCGCCCTCCACCGAGCCCCGCGGGTTCAGGTGAGGGGGCGGGGCCGCAGGCGACCGGAGTGCCGGGTGCGGGGCGCAGCACGGTCGCGCCGCGCCCCGCCCCGCCCGCCCCTCCGGGGCCCGAAGCGACCCCCCACCCCCCGCCCCGTAAAGTAAGCCCCGCACCTGCCGAACCCCTCCCCACCAGCGCCGCTCCACCGCCGCAGCGGCTCACCCGGCCCCGGCACCCCCTCCCCAGGCGGGGGCCCGCCAAGCCCCACCCTCCCGAGGAGCCGCACCCATGACCGCGCACGCCGCAGGCGACCCGCACCAGGCCGGAGCGACGCGGGGAGCCGAACCGCCCGCCTACCCCGTGGGCCTCCGCCTCTCCGGCCGCCGCACGATCGTCCTGGGCGGCGGCCAGGTGGCCCAGCGCCGCCTGCCCGCCCTCATAGCGGCCGGCGCGGACATCACCCTGATCTCGCCCTCCGCCACCCCCTCCGTCGAGGCCATGGCCGAAGCCGGCGAGATCACCTGGCAGCAGCGCCGCTACCAGGAGGGCGACCTCGCCGACGCCTGGTACGTCCTGATCTCCTCCAGCGACCCCGAGGCCAACGCCACCGCCTCCGCCGAGGCCGAACGCAACCGCACCTGGTGCGTCCGCTCCGACGACGCGGAGGCCGCCACCGCCTGGACCCCCGCCACCGGCCGCTGCGACGACGTCACCGTCGCCGTCCTCACCGGCCACGACCCGCGCCGCTCCGCCGCCCTGCGCGACGTGATCGTGGAGGGCCTGCGCGAGGGCACCCTCGCCGCCCCGCACCACCGCCCCCGCACCGCCGACGACGCCCCCCGCGTCCACCTGGTCGGCGGCGGGCCCGGCGACCCCGACCTGATCACCGTCCGGGGCCGCCGCCTCCTCGCCGAGGCCGACGTCGTCATCGCCGACCGCCTCGGCCCCCGCGACCTCCTGGACGAACTCCCGCCGCACGTCGAGGTCATCGACGCCGCGAAGATCCCGTACGGCCGCTTCATGGCCCAGGAAGCGATCAACCAGGCCCTGATCGACCACGCCAAGCAGGGCAGGACGGTGGTGCGCCTCAAGGGCGGCGACCCCTTCGTCTTCGGCCGGGGCATGGAAGAGGCGCAGGCCCTCGCCGCCGAAGGCATCCCCTGCACGGTCGTCCCCGGCATCTCCTCCACCATCAGCGTCCCCGGCGCGGCCGGCATCCCGGTCACCCACCGGGGCGTGGCCCACGAGTTCACCGTGGTCAGCGGCCACGTCGCCCCCGACGACCCGCGCTCCCTGGTCGACTGGGAGGCCCTGGCCCGCCTGCGCGGCACGCTCGTGCTCCTGATGGCCGTCGAGCGCATCGGCGCGATCGCCGACGCCCTGGTCGCGTACGGCCGCTCGCCCGAAACCCCGGTGGCGATCATCCAGGAGGGCACCATGGCGACCCAGCGCCGCGTCGACGCGACCCTGGCCACGGTCGGCACGACGGCCAAGGCCGAGAACGTCCGACCGCCCGCGGTCATCGTCATCGGCGACGTAGTCTCGGTGAACCCCCCGCAGTAACCGGGGGTAACGACCGCTTCCGCCCCCTTGGGCACCGCACCCACGACAAGGCAGTATCACCCTGTGGCCGATCTCCTCACCATCGACGACCCCGACGACCCGCGCCTGCGCGACTACACGGGCCTGACCGACGTCGAGCTGCGGCGCCGCCGCGAGCCCGCCGAGGGCCTGTTCATCGCGGAGGGCGAGAAGGTCATCCGCAGGGCCCGCCAGGCGGGTTACGAGATGCGCTCGATGCTGCTCTCCGCCAAGTGGGTCGACGTCATGCGCGACGTCATCGACGAGGTCCCGGCCCCGGTGTACGCGGTCAGCCCGGACCTCGCCGAGCAGGTCACCGGCTACCACGTGCACCGCGGCGCGCTCGCCTCCATGCAGCGCAAGCCGCTGCCCGGCGCGGCCGAACTCCTCACCACCGCCCGCCGCGTGGTCGTCATGGAGTCGGTCAACGACCACACCAACATCGGCGCGATCTTCCGCAGCGCCGCCGCCCTGGGCATGGACGCCGTACTGCTCTCCCCGGACTGCGCCGACCCGCTCTACCGGCGCTCCGTCAAGGTCTCGATGGGCGCGGTCTTCTCCGTACCGTACGCACGCCTGGAGTCCTGGCCCGGCGACCTGGAGACGGTCCGCGAGGCGGGCTTCACGCTCCTCGCCCTGACCCCCGCCGACAAGGCCCGCTCCCTGGACGACGTCGCCCCGCACACCATGGACCGGGTCGCCCTCATGCTCGGCGCGGAGGGCGACGGCCTGTCCCGCCGGGCCCTGGTCGCCGCCGACGAGTGGGTCCGCATCCCGATGGCCCACGGCGTGGACTCCCTGAACGTGGGCGCGGCCGCCGCCGTCTCCTTCTACGCGGTGACGACGGGCCGTCCCGCCTAGCCGGGCGCCGTACGACGACGGCGCTCCGCCGCACGGCGGAGCGTCGTCGTCACGCGGGCTTCGGCCCTACGCGGGGCACTCGTCCACCGTCGGCGGGCACCCGGCGCCGGCCGTGCCCGACACCACGATGCCCGCGCCCTTCGACTCCTTCGGCCCCTGACACCCCTGGGCCGCCGCGATGCCCAGCGCGACCAGCAGCGTCACCACCACGAACACGACCAGCCGCTGCCGCAGCAGCCGCGGATTCGCGGGACGCAGCTTCCCGCCCGAGGTGGGCCGGGCTCCCGGCCGCGTTCCCTTGCGGGCGGTCCCGGAGCGGGTGGTGTTCCGCGCGGCGCCCTGCTTGCCGGGCCCGGACGGCCGTCCGGTGCGACGCGGTCCTGACCCGCCCCGCGAGGGCGACTGGGCCGGGGGAGCGGAGGACCCGCGCGACGCCTGGCCGCCACCGCCCTCCGTCCGCTGCTGCGTGCTCCGCTGCGTGCGCTGGTCGGCGTACGCCTCCCGGTCGGCCCCGCGCTGTACGGGCGGACGCTTGTCGGAGCCGCCCGGGGCGGAGCCCCCCTGCGCCTCCCGGGCCGCGATCTCCTTCAGCCGCATCGAGAGCTGGAGGGTGCTGGGACGTTCCTCCTGCTCCTTCGCCAGGCAGGCCCGCACCAGCGGAGCCAGGGCGTCCGGCACGCCGTCCAGCAGGGGCTCCTCGTGCACCACCCGGTAGAGCATGACCTCGGAACTGCCCTGCCCGAACGGCGAATCGGCGGTCGCCGCGTACGCCAGCGTCGCCCCCAGCGCGAAGACGTCCGTCGCGGGTGTCACCGCGGCCCCGCGCACCTGTTCCGGGGCGAGGAACCCGGGCGAACCCACCGCCGTCCCCACATGCGTCAACGTGCTCGCGCCCGTCGCCCACGCGATGCCGAAGTCGATGATCCGGGGCCCCTTGGGCGACAGCAGGATGTTCGACGGCTTGAGGTCGCGGTGGACGACCCCGGCCTCGTGCACGGCCACCAGCCCCTCCGCGAGCGCCGCCCCGATCGCCGCGACCTCGGCGGCGACCAGCGAGCCCTCCTCGGCCACCCGGTCGTGCAGCGAGGGCCCGGGAACGTACTGGGTCGCGAACCACGGCCGGTCGGCGTCCAGATCGGCCGCCACCAGCCGGGCCGTGCAGCCGCCCCTGATCCTCCGCGCGGCGGACACCTCACGCGCGAAACGCGACCTGAATTCCTGATCCTCTGCCAGATCCGGCCGGATCACCTTCAGCGCGACCCGCTGGCCGCGCCGGTCCGAGCCCAGGTAGACCACACCCATGCCGCCCGCGCCGAGCCGCCGGTGAATCCGGAACGAGCCGACGACACGCGGGTCCTCGCGCCGGAGCCGCATCATCGCCATGTCCGTCCCCTACCTCCGGTGGGGCCTCCCCCACCCCACTTCCGACCGGTCCGTTCGACGTGGCACAGCTTACGTATCCCTGGCGCGGTGTGCTCATAGGCCACACCCGCCCGCACCGATCGATTGTCAGTGCCGGGTGCGAGACTTGAGGAGTGGTCAGGGAACGTGTGTTCCCATCTTCCTGACCCCTGCTCCTTCCCAACGGGCAACAGCAGAAGGGGGATTGGATCCATGAAGGGCGATCGAGTCGAGATAGTGGTGGACGCCGGAGACACCACCCGGACGTACGAAATGGTGGCCAGCAGGGCCGGCCGCAGGGTCGAGACGGCGGTCCGCAGGGGGGTGGTGGAAGTGAGTGAAGTCACCCGCAACGGCAGCGTCGTGCGCACGGCGCGCTTCATGGCCACCCGCGTGCTGGCCCTGGTCGAACAGCCGGTGCCGAGGGAAGACGCCTCGGAGCGGCCCGGCACGGCGGGCTGAGCCCGGGGGAGACCCCCGCGCGACCCCTCGGGGATGACCCCGAGACCTCCACCCGCCTCTCCACCCAGGGGAGTACGCCGTCACCCGGCGGCTCATCCTCCGGGAGGCCGTTCAATCGGTACGAGGGCATGACGACCCGGTGGGCGCCCGCCCCTAATCTTGAAATCAAGCGGTGGGTGCAGCACTCGTCCCCCGAGGTCAGACGCCCGCCGCTTACCAAGACGACAGGGAGAGGACCATGGCGGACACGGCATCGAGGACGATGATTCGCTCGCACGCGATCCGCGTCCGCGGACGCCGTGCCCTCGCCGCCTCCGGCGGCCGCCCCACCGGCCCGCGCCACCCTCTGGTGGCAACGGCCATGGTCCTTCCCCTGGCGGCCCTGCTCCTCTTCCTCTTCGGAGGCTGGGAAGCGGTGGCCACACAAGCGTCGTCCGTGGGCATGTTGCTGGGGCGCTGAGCGGCGCCCCCGACCCGGAAGAGCGGTCCGGGTCGGGACAACACCAAGCCCATCAGCCCCGTGGGGACGGGGGTGCGGCGGACGGCTGAGTTTGCCCGGACAGCTGGGGAGCTGTCCGGGCAAACGCGTTTCCAACGCGGGGCGCGGGACGCGGGGTGCGGGTGGGTCGAGGCGTTGGTACGTGCGGGTGCGTCGTGGCTGGTCGCGCAGTTCCCCGCGCCCCTGACGGCATGCCCTCCGGGCAGCCGTTCCCGTCCCCTTGGGGGAGGGCGGGCAAGGAGGGACGGCCCCTCCCGCTTCCGGCCCGCCCGGACGCCCCCGGCCTAGGCTCCGTAGGACCATGTCCCTACACGCCCCCGCCCCCGAACCCCTCGCCGACCGCCCCGACGGCACCGTCGTCCGCCACGGCCCCCTCGTCCTCAAGACCCACGCCCCCGACTCCGACCCCACCGCCCTCGCCACCCGCATCGGCATCGCCGCCCACCCCCTCCTCTCCGGCATCCTGCTGCCCCCGCTCCCCACCCCCGACGGAGCCGCCCCCGCCCACCCCGGCCGGCCCCTCTCCGCCTGGCCCTACGGCACCCCCGTCGCCCCGGACGACCCCGACGCCGCCCCCTGGGCGGAGACCGCAGCCCTCCTCGCCCGCCTGCACCGCACCGACCCCGCGGCCCTTCCCGCCGGCCTCCCGCCCATGCGCGGCCCCGCCAAGGCCGCCCGCGCCGTCGCCCGCATGCGTGCCGCCGCCCCCGACGCCCCCCGCGCCGTCCTCCAGGCCTGGCACGGCCTCCCCGCCTGGGCCCGCGACGAAACCGGCCCGGCCCGCCCCCGCACCGCCCTCTGCCACGGCGACCTCCACCTCGGCCAGCTCGTCCGGCACCCCGCACCCGACGGCCCCTGGCACCTCATCGACGTCGACGACCTCGGTCTCGGCGACCCCGCCTGGGACCTGGCCCGCCCCGCCGCCTGGTACGCGGCGGGCCTCCTGCACCCCGACGACTGGCAGCGCTTCCTCGCCGCCTACCGCGCCGCGGGCGGCCCCGCCGTGCGCCCCGAGGGCGACCCCTGGCCCGAACTCGACGTCGCCGCCCGCGCCCTGACGGTCCAGACGGCCGCCCTCGCCCTCGCCAAGTCCGCTGCCGAGGCCCGCCCCCTCGACGAGGTCGAGCAGCTCATGATCGACTCCTGCGCCCGGATCGCCTCGCTCCCGCCGGAGGAGGACGCGGCCCCTCCGCCATAGGGTGAATCCGGCCCCACCGGGCATGCATCCCGGCGGCGCGGGAGACCCGTACCGGACGACCGACAACCGAGGAGCGAACCCCATGCACTGTCCCAAGTGCCACGCCCCCATGCACACCTTCAACCGCAACGGCGTCCAGATCGAGCAGTGCGCCAACTGCCGCGGCATCTTCCTGGACTACGGCGAGCTGGAGTCCCTGACCCGCCTGGAGGCCCAGTGGTCCCAGCAGGCCCCGCCGCCCGCCGGCCCGCCCCCGCAGGGCTACCCCGCCGCCCCCGCCCCCGCCTGGGGAGCCCCCCAGCACGGCGCGCCCTACGGCGGCCAGCACGGTCACCACGGCCACCACCGCCAGAAGGGCTTCGGCCGGATGCTCTTCTCCTCCTGACCCGGCCAGGCACACGAAGAAGCCCCCGGCCGAGAACGGCCGGGGGCTTCAACTGCTGTGCGCGATACTGGGATTGAACCAGTGACCTCTTCCGTGTCAGGGAAGCGCTCTCCCGCTGAGCTAATCGCGCGGGACGGTCCTCGCGGACCTGATCGTGCAACGTACTGCCTGGTGCTGCGTGCGCGATACTGGGATTGAACCAGTGACCTCTTCCGTGTCAGGGAAGCGCTCTCCCGCTGAGCTAATCGCGCGGGACGGTCCGAGCGGACCGTAACTGTTCAGTTGTGCTGCGTGCGCGATACTGGGATTGAACCAGTGACCTCTTCCGTGTCAGGGAAGCGCTCTCCCGCTGAGCTAATCGCGCTTGGAGGTGGAGACGGGATTTGAACCCGTGTAGACGGCTTTGCAGGCCGTTGCCTCGCCTCTCGGCCACTCCACCAGGAGTGCTAGTAAAGGGTATCGGGATGATTCCCCCACTATAGAGCGGACGACGAGACTCGAACTCGCGACATCCACCTTGGCAAGGTGGTGCTCTACCAACTGAGCTACGTCCGCTTGTCTGCTGCCGTTCCACTGGCGTGTCCCGGCGACGTGTTGAACTCTAGCGGATTCCCGGGCCAGCACAAAAACGCGTTTGTGCAGCGTGCTGCGGGTCCTCGCCGCCAGGAGAGGCGCGCACCCCCGCCCTAGACTCGACGACGTGTCCGACCTCCCCTCTTTGGCCCGCTTCGGCGGCCTCGTCGCCACCGATCTGCGCGACGTGACCAGCGATCCGGCCGCCCTCGACTCCTCCGGCTTCTGGGCCGTCGCGGCCGGCTTCGAAGGCCGTCTCGTCTGCGCCCGCTTCGGCGACGTCCGCACCGAGCCGGTCCCCGCCCCGGTGCCCGGCGCCTGGCGCGGCCCCGCCGCCACCGCGTGGACGTCCTCCCTGGACCGCGCCGCCTACACCGCGGGCGTCCGCCGCATCCGCGAGCACATCGCGAAGGGGGAGGTCTACCAGGCCAACCTGTGCCGCGTACTGAGCGCGCCGGTGGACCCCGCGGCGGACGTCGACGCCCTCACCGCCCTCCTCGCACGGGGCAACCCCGCTCCGTACGCAGGAACGATTCGGCTGCCCGCGCACGGGGTGGAGATCGCCACCGCGTCCCCCGAGCTCTACCTGCGCCGCGAGGGCCGCACGGTGGAGTCCGGGCCGATCAAGGGCACCGGGAAGACCGAGGCGGACCTCCTGGCGAAGGACCACGCCGAGAACGTGATGATCGTCGACCTGGTCCGCAACGACCTGGGGCGCGTCGCCGTCACCGGCTCCGTCACCGTCCCGCGGCTCTGCGAGGTCGAGCCGCACCCCGGCCTCGTCCACCTCGTCTCGACCGTACGGGCCGAACTGGCCGAGGAGCAGGGCTGGGGCGGACTGCTGCGCGCCACCTTCCCGCCCGGTTCCGTCACCGGCGCGCCCAAGGCCAGCGCACTGGAGATCATCCGGGCCCTGGAGTCCTCCCCGCGCGGCCCCTACTGCGGCGGCATCGGCTGGGTCGACGCCGACCGGGGGCTCGGGGAACTGGCCGTCGGCATCCGTACGTTCTGGATCGACCGCACCGCCCCCGGCGGACCGCTGCTGCGCTTCGGCACCGGAGCCGGCATCACCTGGGGCTCCGACCCCGAGCGGGAGTGGGCGGAGACCGAGCTGAAGGCGTCCCGGCTGCTCGCGGTAGCGTCGGGTGCCTACGAGGTCACCGCCCGTACGGAATGAGCGTCCGCGCCACGGACCGCGCG
Source organism: Streptomyces sp. NPDC088745 (assembly GCF_044751045.1). Classification (NCBI taxonomy): domain Bacteria; kingdom Bacillati; phylum Actinomycetota; class Actinomycetes; order Kitasatosporales; family Streptomycetaceae; genus Streptomyces; species Streptomyces sp. NPDC088745. The sequence continues at coordinate 159,250 of NZ_JBIVLB010000007.1, read as the reverse complement.
GGCACGACGAACAGCGAGAGGGAAGGCCGCGTCATGCAGATCTGGGTCAACGGGGGACTGGTCGACGCCGACTCGGCCCGCGTCTCCGTCCTCGACCACGGAATGACCGTGGGCGACGGCGTCTTCGAGACCATGAAGGCGGCCGACGGCACGGCCTTCGCCCTCACCCGCCACCTGGACCGGCTCACCGCCTCCGCCCGGGGCCTGGGCCTGCCCGACCCCGACCACGACGAGGTCCGCCGCGCCTGCGCCGCCGTCCTCGAGGCCAACCCGATGCCGCTGGGCCGGCTCCGGGTCACCTTCACGGCGGGCGTCTCGCCGCTCGGCTCCGACCGGGGCGAGCACGCCCCCACGCTGGTCGTCGCGCTCGGCGAGTCCACGCGACGCCCCGACACCACTGCCGTGGTCACCGTCCCCTGGACGCGCAACGAGCGCAGCGCGCTGACCGGGCTCAAGACCACCTCGTACGCCGAGAACGTCGTCGCCCTCGCCAGGGCGCGCCGCGCCGGGGCCTCGGAGGCACTGTTCGCGAACACGGTCGGGCAGCTCTGCGAGGGGACGGGGTCGAACGTCTTCGTCGTCCTGGACGGACAGCTCCTCACCCCGCCCGTCGCCTCCGGCTGCCTGGCCGGCATCACCCGCGCCCTCACCGTCGAGTGGACCGGCGCGCAGGAGGCCGACCTGCCCCTCGACGTGCTGGCACACGCCGACGAGGTCTTCCTGACCTCCACCCTGCGCGACGTGCAGGCCGTCCACCGCGTCGACGGACGCGACCTGCCGACGGCCCCCGGTCCGGTGACCGCCAAGGCGATGCGGGTCTTCGCGGAGCGCGCCGGGGACGACCTCGACCCGTAAGTCCGCCAAGTCCCGCCGCGAAACGTGATGACGGGCGGCCCCGGCAGGGGTACAACTCCGGTGATGACGACGACCCTGCGGCCGACCGGGCCGCTTCGGACCAGCGCCGACGGCGCGCGCTCGCGCCCCTACGAGGTGTGCGTGAACAGCCGCCCCGTCGGCACCGCCCGCATCGAGACCGTGCCCGAGTTCGGCCGCGCGGTCGGCCGGATCGCCTCGCTGCACATCGAGGCGGCGGACCGCCGCCGGGGCCGCGGCACGGTCGCCGCGCTCGCCGCCGAGGAAGTCCTGCGCGGCTGGGGCTGCGACCAGGTGATGATCACCGTCCCGGCGGAGGCGACGGAGGCCGCGCGCATGGCGGCCGCGCTCGGCTATGTCGAGCGCGGCCGCACCATGCTCAAGGACCTCCCCGCCGACCCCCCGCCGCTGCCCGCCGACGTCACCTTCCGCCCGGTCACGCGGGAGGAGTACGACGCCTGGCGCGTCAAGGACGCGGCGGACTTCGCCCGGAGCTGGACCGACCGCGGCCTGAGCCCCGAACAGGCGCGCGCCAAGGCCGAGGACAGCGAGCGCCGGTTCCTCCCGCAGGGGCCGGCCACCCCGCACACCTGGATCAGCCGCCTGGTCCGCGACGGCGAGCCGATCGGACTGCTCTGGCTCGGCCGTCACGAGGTGGAGCCGGGCGAGCACAGCGCCTTCGTGTACGCGGTCGAGGTCGACGAGGACCAGCGCGGCCGGGGGTACGGGCGGGCCCTGATGGCCCTGGCCGAGCGGATCGCGCTGCGGGCGGGCGAGCGACGCATCGGACTGCACGTCTTCGCGGGAAACACCCCGGCCCTGCGCCTGTACGAGTCCCTCGGCTACCGCACGACGGCCGTGAGCAGCTCCAAGCGGCTGCTCTAGGACGGCTCAGGCCCGCTGTCCGGCGAGCAGCCCGTCCGCGATCTCCTCGATGCGCTCCCGCAGGCCGCTCTGGTCCTTGCTGCCGTCGAGGAGCTGCCCGCCGATCTCGTACGTCGGCGTGCCCTTCGCCTTGATCGCCTTGCCCTCCGCCTGGTCGGCGTCGACGATCAGCGTGTGCCGACCGTCGATCAGCGCGGTGTCGAACTCCTCGGTGTCCAGGCCCAGTTCGCCCGCCACCTCGATCAGCACCGGCTTCCCGCGGCTGCCCAGCTCCTGGGTGCGGGCCAGCAGCGCCGTCACGTACTCCCAGCCCCTGCCCTGCTCGAAGGCCTCCTCGGCGGCCTGCGCCGCGTCGTACGCGTGGGCGTTCTTCTCCAGCGGGAAGTGCCGCAGCCGGACGTCCAGCCGGTCGCCGTAGCGGGCCCGCAGCGCGGCGAGGTCCGTGAGGGCGGTGTGGCAGTCGGGGCACTGGAGGTCGCACCAGACGTCGAGGACGACGGGGGAGTCGGGAGCGGCGGCGTCGAGGGGAGGTGTGTGGCTCATGGGGTCAGTCTCCCAGTCGTACGACCGCCTCCCCGACCGGGACCTGGGGAGGAGCCGCGCCCCGGAGATCTCCCTGAGACCGCCGCCGGGGATGGCCGCACCCGTGCGGCGCGGTGCAGGATGGAAGCGACCGTACTTTCCACCGCTGGAGGACCGATGCTGCTGGTTGAGACCGTCTGTTCCGCGGTGTCCGCCGCAGGCCTGGGCATCGCCGCGATCACGGCGTACCGGAAGCGCTTCCTCACCGCGACCCGGCTGGCCGCCTACTCGCTGGTGCCGGTCGGCCTGGTGATGATCGGAGCGGTGGGCTGGCTCTCCGACATCGTCTTCAAGCCGGTCGTCTGGGCGGGCCTCGGCGTGCTCGGCCTGGCCTGGCTGCTCTTCGTCACCACCCGCTTCGTCGAACGGCGCGGTGGCGGCACCCGCAAGGAGCGCAAGGCGGCCAGGGCGGCCCGGGGCGACGCCGTCGCCCCGGCGGCCAACGCCCCCTCGCTCGGTGCGGGACGCCCCGCGGGCGCGCCCGCCGCTGCCCCGGCACCGGCGCCCGCGCAGGCCAAGGGCAAGAAGGCCGACGACGACTTCTCCGACATCGAGGCGATCCTGAAGAAGCACGGGATCTGACCCCGTCCCGGGGAGTGCGCGGGGCGGTCGAACGCACACACCACGACCGCCCGATACGGTGAACTGCCGCCGATCGGGGGCGTGATGGTCATTCCGTAGCACCGGGCTGCGTCATCATCAGCCCGAGATGCTCCAGACCTCCCCCGACGAGACCCCGGCACCCGCGCCCGCCGAAGAGGCGCGCGGGTGCCTCTTCGCGCTCTCCCAGCCGCCGCTGATGATCTTCCTCGCGTTCATCGGCACGCTCCTGCTGATGGGAGCGGTCCATGACCTGTTCCTGGACTGAACCCGGGCGGGCCGCCGCCCGCAGCCGTCAGCCGGCCGCTTCCTTGCGCCGGGCCCGGTACGCCGCGACGTGCAGCCGGTTCCCGCAGGTGCGGCTGTCGCAGTAGCGCCGGGAGCGGTTGCGCGAGAGGTCCACGAACGCGTGCCGGCAGTCCGGCGCCTCGCAGCGCCGCAGCCGCTCCAGCTCCCCGGACACCAGGATGAACGACAGGGCCATCCCGCAGTCCGCCGCCAGGTGGTCCGCGATCGAGGCGCCGGGCGCGAAGTAGTGCACGTGCCAGTGGTAGCCGTCGTGGTCGGTGAGCCGGGGCGTGGTCCCGGCCGCGGCGACCAGCCGGTTGATGAGCTCGGCGGCCGCCCTGGGGTCGGACGCCCCGAAGACGTCCGCGAAGCGGGCCCGTACCTCCCGGACGGCACGGACGTCGTCCTCGGTGAGCTCGCCGACGTCGCTGACGTCGTGGCGCCGTGCGAAGTCGTGCAGCGCCTCGACGTCGGTGAGACGGTCCGTGGGCTCGCTCTCCGGCGCGGTGTTCACGAGGCCGACGACGACGTCGAGGGCTCGCCGGGTGTCGTGGGGAATCAGCACGCTTCGCTCCCTGGCCTGCGCGGGCCGTTGCCCGCCGATGCTCGCCGACTCTAGCCGCTCGTGCCCAGAGCGCTACGGACAGTGCCCCGTGCGCGGTGCCGCCCGGGAGGGGGACGGATGCGGCTGCGCCGCCGCCGCGGTGGGTTCCGCGACGACGGCGCAGCCGGCAGGGCTTATGAAGTTGTCCCTATGTGGTTGTCCGCTCCGCGCCGTCGCCCCGAGTCGGACGGCGAGGAGCGACTCTCGACCTGGCTCAGCTTTCGGCCAGGATGTGAGAGAGCTCCGTGTCGAGGTCGAAGTGCCGGTGTTCGGTGCCAGGTGGCACCGCGGCGTCCGTCCTCTTCAGGAACGACTCAAGCGCCCGCGCCGGGGCTTCGAGCAGGGCCTCGCCCTCCGGTGAGCTCAGGGCGATGCAGACGACGCCCTGACCGTGGCTCCGGGACGGCCAGACTCGGACGTCGCCGGTTCCGGTGGGCCGGTGCAGGCCCTCGGCGAGGAGATCACGGGCGAAGACCCACTCGACCGTCTCCTCGGCTCCGGTGTGGAAGGTGGCATGCACGGCATAGGGATCGGCCGTGTCGTACCGCAGGCCCGCGGGTACAGGCAGTGATGACTCGCTCGACACAACGAGGCGCAGGTGCAGCTCGCAGCTGACCGTGGTGTTCATAAGCGCCAGGGCCTTTCGCTCAGTGTGCGCTCGGGGATTCGCACGTCGGCGAAATCGACATGCCACCTCCAGGGCCGTTGTAAACCCTTATGAGTGTTTTGAGTCTCTTGACGTCGCTCGTACGGCCGAGTCCGGGCTTGACTCGTACGGCCATTCCGGTGAGGGCGGCCGGTCCGGTAAGTTGGCCCTCATGAACGCGGAGAGTGACGAGCGGGACGGGGGCGTCGCCGCGGCGACGACCGGTCCCGAAACGGGGGGCACCACCGACGGGCGCGAGCTCGGATCGCGTGCGCCGCAGTACATCCAGGAACGCAGGACGCTCCACCTCAGCTGGCAGGTCGGGGTCTTCGTCGTCGGCCTCGCGGTCGTGATCGCGGGCATCATCATGCTTCCGCTGCCCGGACCCGGCTGGGTGGTGATCTTCGGCGGCATGGCGATCTGGGCGACCGAGTTCGTCTGGGCGCAGCTCGTGATGCGCTGGACCAAGCGCAAGCTCACCGAGGCGGCCCAGAAGGCGCTCGACCCGAAGGTGCGCCGGCGGAACATCGTCCTGACCACGATCGGCCTGGTGATCATCGCCGTGCTGGTCGGGATCTACGTGTGGAAGTTCGGCCTGGTGATGCCGTGGAAGATCAACGAGTGACGACCGGCCGACCGGCCGGAAAGTGGTCGGGGGCACGCGCTGACATGCGGTAATGTTCTGTCTGTGCCCGGGCGATTAGCTCAGTGGGAGAGCACTTCGTTCACACCGAAGGGGTCACTGGTTCGAACCCAGTATCGCCCACCCGGGACCAGAGGCCCGAGAGACCGTACAGCGTCTCTCGGGCCTCTGGCGTTCCCCGGGCCCCTCCCGCGCGGGCCCGGGACACGTGCCTACGTGAGGCGGCCGATCCGCTCGCGCAGCCGACGGGCCTCGCGCAGCCGCTGCTCGTACGTCGCTCCCACCGCCAGCAGCAGCATCCCGGCCAGTGCCGGGGGCAGCCAGCGCGGCAGGACGCCGACCACCTGGACCGCGTACGGAGCCAGCTCGTGCAGCGAGACCAGGCTCAGCACGACCGCGCCGAGCAGCAGCGGGGCCCCGAGCCGGTACCGGGCGCCCAGCAGGGTCACCACCAGCGCGGCCACGCCCAGCAGCAGCGGGCGCTGCCAGTGCGCGTCCGCCCAGGCGGCGACCAGGCTCGGCACCAGGGTCATGGACAGGCCCGGGCCGTACGCGAGCCAGGAGGACGCCCGGGGGTCGCGGCGACGCCGCAGCACCCCCACCGCCAGCGCCAGGACGCTCGCGGGGACCGTGTACGCCTCCGGGGCGGCGATCTCCGAGGCCGCCAGCCGCGACCAGGTCGCCGCGACGAACAGGCCCCCGGCCGCCCAGCCCGCCGCCCGGCGCTCCTCCCGCACCGCCGTGCCGGCCGCGACCGCCCCGCACAGCGCCAGCACCAGGGACAGCGTCGGCAGGTGCCCGGCGGCCAGGACCAGGGGCACCAGCGCCGACACCGCGCCCGCGATCTCCATCGGCACGCTGCGCACCCGTACCGCGAGCAGCGCCACCAGGGCGGGTACCGCGAGGGCCAGGAGCGCCGTGTGCCGGGCGGGGAGGCCCAGGGCCGCCCCCGAGGCGCAGGCCAGGGCCGTCGCGTGCACGACGCAGGCGACGGCGCTCACGGACCGCACCGCGGGAGCCGTGGCGCGCAGGGCCGTGGCGAGCCACAGCAGGAGCAGCGCGCCGAGGACGGCGAAGGTGGCGCCGCGGCCCGCCAGCGCCAGGAGGGCGCTCGCGACGGAGACCACCGCGCCGGTCGCCAGCGCCGCGTGCGAGGCGGCGGCGGAGGAGGAGAACACCGCCGACGCGAGGGCGGCGGCCGTCACGACGACGAACAGGGCGAGCCCGGCGGCGTACGGCAGGTCCAGGGCGACCGGGACGAGCAGGAGCGCGCCGGCGGCCAGCAGGACGGCGCCGACGGCGGACGCGGGACGCGGGCGGCGGCGGTGGAACAGGGCCAGGGCGGCGGCCGAGGCCAGCAGGATCAGCGGGGCGGTCGACATCGCCTGCCAGGGCAGGTCCCACGCGTCGCCGCCGGCCGGGACCGCGCGGAAGCCCGCGGGCAGGCCCCGCCACGGGGCGGCCGGCCGGGACAGCGGGCCCGACAGCAGCGTCAGGGTCAGCGCGGGCAGCGTCGTCAGGACGGCGCCCGAGGTGACGGCGGCCGAGGACAGGGCCAGGCCGTGCCGTACCGGACGGGGCAGGCGTACGGATCGGGCGGCCACGGCCGGCAGCGCGAGGGCGCAGGCCAGGTACAGGGGGGCCGTCCAGGCGAGCGGCAGGGCCGGCCGCAGGAGACCACCGGCGGCGGCGACCGCGGCCAGACCCGCGGCCGCGGCGGACGCGGCCTGCGGGCGGCGCAGCGAGGCCGCCAGCGCGAGGACCCCGCCCGCGAGGAGCAGGGCGCAGGAGGGCGCCGCGTCGGCGGGCGAACCGGCGAGCGACGACAGGGACAGCGCGCCCAGCAGGGCGGCCGCGCCGGTCACCCAGGCGAGCCCGGCCGCCAGGACGCCGACAGCGCCGACGGGACGCGGCACCCCGACGGGGGCGGAGCCGGCGGTGCCCGGCCCCGCGGAGGGGGCTCCGGGGGCGGGGGGCGCGGGTGTGCCGCCCGCCGGGGCGGGGGTCTGGGGGGACGGCGGGGTGCCGGGGCGTGAGGGGGTGCTGGGGGCCGGGCTCCGTGAGAGGCGGCGGAGGGCGAGCGGGGTGTTCAGGGCGGCGGTCACCAGGAGGGCCCACAGGACGGGAAGCGCGGTGGCCGACTGGGACAGGGCCCAGAGCGGGAGCGGGAGTTGGGCGACCAGGAGGGCGGCGGGGAGCGGGGTGCGCAGGCGCGGCAGGAACACGCCGTACCCTCCCCACACCAGCGCGAGGACGGCGGAGGCCGCCGCCGTGTACGCCGTGCCGTCCGCGTCCGCGAAGGCCACCTGGCGCAGCGCGTACACGTCCAGCGTCGTCAGGACGAGACCGAGCACCGCCACCGCCTCCGCCGTCGCCACCAGGCCCCGGCGCACCAGCAGCGCCGGGACGGCGAGCGCCGCCGCCGTCACCAGGCCCAGCGCCGCGGACCGCCCGGCGATCCCCAACTGGCCCCAGCCGATCAGCGTGAACGCCAGCGCGGCGACCGCCAGCAGGACGCCGCCCAGGGCGAGCAGCACGTTCTGCGCGCTCGGACCGGGCTGCGTCGTCGCGACCGGCCCGGGCACGCCGGGTGCGGGCGGCGGTGCGGCCGGGGTGGCGAGGAGGTGCAGAAGCCAGGCCCGGCGGTGCAGCAACTGGGCGCGGCGCGCGTCGAGCCGCAGCAGCTCCTGGTCGAGCCGGCGCAGCTCCTCGGCCGGCGGGGGCGGCGGAACATTCGTCATGACGCGAGTGTGGAGCGCCCCGGGCGGCCCGTCATGGGTGCGGATACTCACGCACGTACTCAGGAGCCCGCGCGGCACGGGCCCGCGTGCACGGAGCGGGAGGCGCAGGCATGCCGCAGGGCAGACGGAGCAGACTGAGGCCATGGACTGGAGTCACTACCGCTTCTGCAGCATCTGGAAGGTGCCCGCCCCGCCCGCCGCCGTCTACGCCGTGCTGGAGAACGCCGAGGCCTATCCGCGCTGGTGGCCCCAGGTGCGCGAGGTGGACCGGGTGGACGAGCACAGCGGCACCGCCCGCTTCCGGTCCCTCCTCCCGTACGACCTGCTCGTCGGCGTGCACGAGGGGCGCGGCGGACTGGACGCCGGGCTCCTGGAGGTGCGCATGACCGGCGACCTGGAGGGCTGGATGCGCTGGACACTGCGCCCGCACGGCACGGGCACCGTCGTGCGGTACGAGCAGGAGGTCGACGTGAACAAACCGCTGCTGCGGCGGCTCGCCGTCCTCGGACGCCCCTTCTTCCTCGCCAACCACGCCCTGATGATGCGGTCCGGAAGACGCGGACTCGCCGCCGAGGCGACGGCCCGGCAGGCGGACGGGGACGCGGTTTGAACCGAACGCGGGAAGCGCTGTATGGTTCAACCCGTTCCCGGGCGATTAGCTCAGTGGGAGAGCACTTCGTTCACACCGAAGGGGTCACTGGTTCGAACCCAGTATCGCCCACCCGGGAAGAGCCGGTCCGTCACAGACGGACCGGCTTTCTTGTGTGCCGGTGCGGCGAGGGCGCCCGCCGGGGTGGTGCTGGCACCACCAGCGGTCCGGGGGCAGAAGCCCTGTTCCGCGCCGGGCGGACTTCCTAGCGTTGCCGGTACAGCAACCGCCGGACTGACAGCAGGAGATAGACCCGATGAACACCACCATGACCAAGACGATGCTCTGGATGCTGCTCGCGATCGCCGTCGCCGCGAACGCGTTCTTCAACTACCGGATGAACGGCACCCCGCAGATCCTGTGCAGCGTGGGCGCCGGGATCGTCGCCCTCGCCTCCATCGCCGGGCTGGTCGCCGTCAGGCGGGCCTCCTCCGACTGAGGCCGGTCAGGCCGCCTGGGCGCGTGCCTCGGGGCGCAGCGGCCACGCCGGGTCGACCGCCTCGTCCGAGCCGTTGCGGGCGAACCAGGCCTGGAGGCCGCGCGCCTGCGCCGCGTGCCACACCGCCTGGAGGCTGTGCAGCTCGGCGGGGGACAGGCGCTCCAGACGGGCGGCGAAACGCCGGCCCACGGCCCGTACCAGCTCCAGCGACGCCGTCGCGTCGGCCACCGCGTCGTGCGCCCCGGCCAGCTCCACACCGTAGTGCCCGCACAGGTCGGTGAGGGTGCGGCGGCCCTTGCGGTAGCGGTCCAGGTGCTTGTCCAGGACCCGGGGGTCCAGGACGTACAGCGGCCGCGCCTCCAGGTAGCGGCTCAGCGACGACGCCCGGTGCCGCCGCAACTCCCGGTCCAGCATGGTCAGATCGAACGGCGCGTTCATGATGACCAGCGGACGGCCCGCCGCGCACTGCTCGGCCAGCGCCCGCGCCATCTCCTCCATCACGGGCGCGGGCCACCGGCCGTTGCGCTGGAGGTGCTCGTCGGTCAGCCCGTGGATCTCGGTCGCCCCCACGGGCACCGGAACACCCGGGTTCACCAGCCACTTGGTGGCCCGGACGCGCGCGCCCGCCGCGTCCTGCACGACGAGGGCGGCCGAGACTATCCGGTCACCCTCCACGTCCACGCCCGTGGTCTCCGTGTCGAAGGCCGCCAGCGGCCCCTCGTACCAGCACGTCATGTCCCCAACTCCTCATGCTCCAACGGCAGACGGCCGACTCGCGGATCGGACCCCGGTGCGCTTTCTGCCCGAAGCGGTGATACCCGGGCCGTTTACGCCATAAGCCGTACGGAGACAACACAGGTGACGGGCGGCGAAGTTGCCGCCCCCTCCCGAACGCGCGTCTCCCGTCGGGGAGTTGCGCATCCGAGCAAGAGATCGGCACGGCCCGGAAGGCACACGTCAGCCATGGCGCTCACGCAGCCCGAACCGGGCGGGCTGCTGCCCGAGCGGACCACCCCGCTCAGAGGCGCGCTCGCCACTACCGCCTGCATGGAGACACTCCAGGTGGGCTATCTGCACGCCGTCGCGGCAGCCGCGGGGTGCTCGCTCTCCCAGCCGTTCCCGGACAACGGGATCGACTGGCACGTCAGCCACGGATCGCCCGTGCACACCGTCGACGACGAAGTGACCATCAAGGTCCAGCTCAAGTGCACCTACCAGATCGCCCCGCGCCCGCCGGGCGCCGCGTTCTCCTTCACCCTCGACAACGACCACCTGGTGAAGCTGGCGCGCACCCCCGTCTCGGTGCACAAGATCCTGGTCGTGATGCTCGTGCCGCGCAGCCGCGACGACTGGCTGAGCGCCGCGCACGACCGGCTCGACCTGCGGCACTGCTGCTACTGGATCAACCTGGCCGGACACCCGGTGACCGGCCGCCACCGGACCAACGTGCGGGTCCCCACCGTGCGGATATTCGACGACCGAGCCCTCTGCGAGATCATGAGCCGCGTCGGGGCGGGAGGGAGACCCTGATGCACCGCTACCGGCCCATCGACGACTCCGGACGACCACACCCCGGCGACCCCGGTGAATCCGCGGGAAGCTGGGACGGCGGAGGACCCGAGCCCGCCCAGGTCGACCCCGCCGTCCTCGGCGCCCTCCTGGCCCGGCACGGCTGGTGGCGGCGCGGGGGTGCCGCCGGCCGTTACGCGCGCTGGACACCGCCCGGGCCCTCCGCCGGGGGTGCGAGTCTGCTCGTACCGGAATCGAGGGCGTTCCCCGACAGCGAGGACCTGCTCGCGGAGGCGCTGTACGCCCTCCAGCGCTGCCCCGAGCCGTCCGCGCGCGAGGTCCTGGTGCAGCTCGCGGTGCCCAGCGACGAGATCCGCTGGCTGCGGGACGTGCCCGAGGACGTGACGGGGGCGGCGGCCTGGCCCGCGCAGGAGAAGCTGCGCTCGGCGGCCCGGCAGATGCTGCTCGCCGGGGCGCTCGCGGCGCGCGGGCGGGCCGGGTACTACGGGGCGCGGCACCGCAGGCAGGCCCAGGCCTCACTGGAGGGCGTGCTGGTCGGGGCGGGGACGGGCGGACGCGCGCTGACGGCGTTCGTGCCGGTCGCGGGCGGGCGGAGCACGGTCGTCCGCCTGCACCACGCGTTGCACGCGGCGCGCGAGGCCACGGACTACCAGCGGGCCACCGGCGGGATGGAGGCGTTCGACGCGGCCGTCGAGGCGGGCGTCAGCCACGAACTGACCGAGGCCGTGGTCGCGTTGGTGCAGGGCGCCGAGGGCGCGCGGATCGCGCTCGACTGGGCGCCCGCGGCCGGGCCGCCGCCCGGCTGCGCGGCGCGGCCCGAGGCGGTGGAGTTCTCGCCGGGAGACCTGCCGGCGCTCCGGTCGGCGGGGGCGCGCTACCTGCGGGACGAACCCTCGGTGCCGGTGCGGATCACTGGGGCGGTGGTACGGATGCGCAGGTCGGACCCGCGGGGCGGCGGAACGGTGCGGCTGCGGGTGCTGGCCGGGGCCGAGGTGCCGCACGTACGGCTCGTCCTGGACGAGGAGGCGTACCGGATCGCCGGGCACGCGCACCTGGTGGGGCTGCCGATCCAGGTCGGCGGGCGGCTGGAGCGCAGGGGCGGGTTCCGGCGGCTGACGGGGGCGGCCGGGGTGGCGCCCGTCCAGGTGGAGGAGGCGGAACGGGACCGTTTGATGAAGGCGCTGCACGAGAACCTGGACTTCTTCGAGGGGGCGTGCAGCGGGGAGGAGTGAGCGCTCCGGGAATACCGTTTCGCGAGGGAGGCCACCGGCTCGGTACGATTCGGGGGCGTGCCGCTTCCACAGGCGCGTACCCCCTCAGTCAGGAGAGACCGGTGTCAGACGTCCGTGTGATCATCCAACGCGATTCCGAGCGGGAAGAGCGCGTGGTGACGACGGGCACTACGGCAGCCGAGCTCTTCGCCGGCGAGCGCTCGATCGTCGCCGCCCGGGTCGCCGGTGAGCTGAAGGACCTCAGCTACGCGGTGCAGGACGGCGAGGAGGTCGAGCCCGTCGAGATCAGCTCCGAGGACGGCCTCAACATCCTGCGCCACTCCACCGCGCACGTCATGGCGCAGGCCGTGCAGGAGCTCTTCCCCGAGGCCAAGCTGGGCATCGGCCCGCCGGTCAAGGACGGGTTCTACTACGACTTCGACGTCGAGAAGCCCTTCACCCCGGAGGACCTCAAGGCGATCGAGAAGAAGATGCAGGAGATCCAGAAGCGGGGGCAGAAGTTCGCCCGTCGCGTCGTCTCCGACGAGGCGGCCCGCGAGGAGCTCGCCGACGAGCCGTACAAGCTGGAGCTCATCGGCATCAAGGGCTCCGCGTCCAGTGACGACGGCGCGGACGTGGAGGTGGGCGGCGGCGAGCTGACCATCTACGACAACCTCGACGCCAAGACCGGCGACCTGTGCTGGAAGGACCTCTGCCGGGGCCCGCACCTGCCGTCGACCCGCAACATCCCCGCCTTCAAGCTGATGCGCAACGCCGCCGCGTACTGGCGCGGCAGCGAGAAGAACCCGATGCTCCAGCGCATCTACGGCACCGCGTGGCCCTCGAAGGACGAGCTGAAGGCGTACCTGGAGTTCCTCGCCGAGGCCGAGAAGCGCGACCACCGCAAGCTCGGCAGCGAGCTGGACCTGTTCTCCATCCCGGAGCAGATCGGCTCCGGCCTCGCGGTCTTCCACCCCAAGGGCGGCATCATCCGCCGGGTCATGGAGGACTACTCGCGCCGCCGGCACGAGGAGGAGGGCTACGAGTTCGTCTACACCCCGCACGCGACGAAGGGGAAGCTCTTCGAGCAGTCGGGCCACCTGGACTGGTACGCCGACGGCATGTACCCGCCCATGCAGCTCGACGAGGGCACGGACTACTACCTCAAGCCCATGAACTGCCCGATGCACAACCTGATCTTCGACGCCCGGGGGCGTTCGTACCGCGAACTCCCGCTGCGGCTCTTCGAGTTCGGCACCGTGTACCGGTACGAGAAGTCGGGTGTCGTGCACGGTCTGACCCGTGCCCGGGGCTTCACCCAGGACGACGCGCACATCTACTGCACCAAGGAGCAGATGGCGGAGGAGCTCGACAAGACGCTCACCTTCGTCCTCGGGCTGCTGCGCGACTACGGTCTGACCGACTTCTACCTGGAGCTGTCCACCAAGGACCCGGAGAAGTTCGTCGGCTCGGACGAGATCTGGGAGGAGGCCACCGCGACGCTCCAGCAGGTCGCCGAGAAGCAGGGGCTGCCCCTGGTCCCGGACCCGGGCGGCGCGGCCTTCTACGGGCCGAAGATCTCCGTGCAGTGCAAGGACGCCATCGGCCGGACCTGGCAGATGTCGACCGTGCAGCTCGACTTCAACCTGCCGGAGCGCTTCAACCTGGAGTACACCGGCCCGGACGGGTCCAAGCAGCGCCCGGTCATGATCCACCGCGCGCTGTTCGGCTCGATCGAGCGGTTCTTCGCGGTGCTGCTGGAGCACTACGCGGGTGCGTTCCCGGCGTGGCTGGCGCCCGTGCAGGCGGTCGGCATCCCGATCGGCGACGCGCACATCCCGTACCTCCAGGAGTTCGCCGCCGAGGCGAAGAAGAAGGGGCTGCGGGTCGAGGTGGACGCCTCGTCCGACCGGATGCAGAAGAAGATCCGCAACCAGCAGAAGCAGAAGGTCCCGTTCATGATCATCGTCGGTGACGAGGACATGGCGGCCGGTACGGTCTCCTTCCGCCACCGCGACGGCTCGCAGGAGAACGGCATCCCGAAGGCCGACGCCCTCGCGAAGCTGCTCGACGTGGTGGAGCGCCGCGTCCAGGTCTGAGCGCGGGAGTGACGGATGAGGGCGGTTCCCTTCGGGGGCCGCCCTCTCTGCCGTCTCCCCAGGTCGTACGCCTATGCTTTCCGCATGACGAGTGAGCCGGAGCAGCAGAGTGGACCGGTGGGTGAGCCGGACGGGTTCGGGCGGCTGTGGACGCCCCACCGGATCGCGTACATCCAGGGTGAGAACAAGCCGACCGGGCCCGGGTCCGACGACGGCTGCCCCTTCTGCGAGGCGCCCAGGCACAGCGACGAGGACTCGCTGATCGTGGCGCGCGGCACCACCGTCTTCGCGATCATGAACCTGTATCCGTACAACGGCGGACACCTCATGGTCATGCCCTACCGGCACGTCGCCGACTACACGGAGCTGGACGACGCCGAGACCGCCGAGCTGGCGCTGTTCACCAAGAAGGCGATGACCGCGCTGCGCAAGGCGTCCGGGGCGCACGGGTTCAACATCGGGCTCAACCAGGGCTCCGCCGCCGGTGCCGGGATCGCCGCCCACCTGCACCAGCACGTGGTGCCCCGCTGGGGCGGGGACACCAACTTCATGCCGGTCGTCGGGCACACCAAGGTGCTGCCGCAGCTCCTCGCGGACACCCGCAAGATGCTCGCCGACGTGTGGCCGGAGAGCGTGTAGCGCTCAGGCGTCGTACAGGTCGGCCTTGCGCGGGGCCGGGTCCTGGACCAGGCCGCTGAGCATGGACGAGCGCCCGTTGAAGCGTTCGGTGTCGACTCCGTGGTCCTCCAGGACCTTGATCGCGGCCGTGTGCACGACCCGCAGGACGGGGGTCGCCGCGCGCATCGCGTCGTCCGCCATGAAGCGGTGCCGCCAGGGCTTCTCCGCCCACACGTGCCGCAGGCCGAACGGCTCGGGCAGCGTGAGTTTGCCGCCGAGGAAGTCCAGGACGTTGGGGAACCAGGTGAACGGGGCCCGCACGCTGAGCCGCACCACGTCGTTGGTCCCCATCAGCGGGAGCTGGCGGGTCTTGGTCTCCCAGAACTTGACCGTCTTGCCGACCGTGACCGTCTTGGCCGCGGGCTTCGTGGTGAACAGGGGGTGCACCGGGCCCAGCGCGTGACCGGTGACCTCGATGCGCAGGGTGTGGTGCAGGACGGTCACCGTGATGAGCATGGTGATGACCAACTGGCCGTCCCACAGCGTGAACTGGACGCCCAGGTAGTGCCGGTTGCCGGCGCCGAACTGCTGTTCGTTGCAGATGCGCTGTATCTCGTGGGTCTTGATCAGGTACTGGTCGACGTCCTGCCCGTCGGGGCGGCTGACCTCGCCGGCGTTCTCGCCGACCGGGGCGACGATCCAGTGCTTGACCGAGGGGGTGGGGAAGCCGCCGGTGTGCAGCGGGCCGCGCTCCAGCATGCGGAGCTGGTCGTGGATGGCGCGGATCACGTCCCAGCTCCGGAAGCCGTGGATCTCCTTGGTGGGGTCCGCGCTGTGGAGTTCCTCGGCGAGCTGCCAGCTTCCCCAGCGGGTGCCCATGCCGAGTATCCCCTTGGGGCCCGCGTAGAAGACCGAGTTGGACTGCTGCTCGGCGGTGAGCCGGGCGAGTCCCTGGCGGAGTTCCTCGGCCTGGCTCTGGCCGGGGTCGCGGGGGACCGCCTCGGGGATCTTGGGTCCGGCGCCGCCGCCTCCGGACAGGAGGGAGGCCCAGCGTTCACGCAGGTCCTTGGCGGTGGTCTCGCAGACCTGCTTGGCCCAGAGCCAGCCGATCACCGGGGCGACCACCATGGCGCGCAGGTAGATGCCGAGGAGGCCGTCGAAGGGCAGCTTGATCAGAAAGATCACCACGAGGCCGCCGACCGCCACGAGGAGGGCCGTGCCGAGTGCGCCGGACTTCTTGTCCTTGGCGCCCGCGATGGTGCGGCGCAGTTGGAAGACCGCGAGCCAGAGGAGGAGGCCGGGCAGGAAGAGCAGGCCGAAGACGGCCATGATGACGGTGAGCTTGGTGTCGCGGGCCTTGCGGATGTTGGTGGCGGCGAGGCAGTGCTCCACGACGGTCTGCGGCTCGGTGCCGAAGGACTGGATGAGGGCCTTGCGGGCGCCGCCGAGCATCCGCACCCGTACCGCGCGCGAGAACGCCTCGCCGAGGTCGGGTTCGAAGAGGGAGAGCCTGCCCTTGCTGACGCCGGACTTGTGCCACTCGTTGTTCGCGTCCAGCAGGACGGTCACCGAGCTGTCCCGGTACGCGGCCGAGGCGAGCGCGTTGGTCGCCGCGGTCTGTCCGGCCGCACCCTGGAGCGGCACCTGTGCACCGGGTGAGAAGTCGAATCCCGAGTCCGCCACTACCGCCCCCATCGACCGTCCGCGTCCGTGGAGCCCTGTGCTCTCCACGCCGTTCCCGCACTGCGGCGTTGTTCCCAACGGCCGCCCCCCGCACACCTGCTGAGCTGGGGTCACAGCGTATCGACGCGAGGTCCCTCTCGTCATGGGAGCGCGGAATGCCGCCCACCGCAAGGGAATTGGGTGGGCAGCATTGCCGCAAAACGGTCAACTAGCCGCCTTTTTGGTCCTGTTCGCGGAATTTGCCCGCGATCTGAGATGGCATGGGTTCGTGTCGTGCGTACGTGCGGTGGAAGCTCCCGGTGCCGTGGGAGAGGGACCTGAGGTCGACGGCGTACCGGCCGATCTCGATCTCGGGCACCTCGGCCCGCACCAGGGTGCGGCCGCGGCCCGCCTGTTCGGTGCCGACGACCCGGCCGCGCCTGCCGGACAGGTCGCTCATCACCGGGCCCACGTAGCCGTCGGGGACCAGGACGGTCACGGCGGCGACCGGTTCCAGGAGGTCGATGCGGGCGCCGGCGGCGGCCTCCCGCAGGGCGAGGGCGCCCGCGGTCTGGAAGGCGGCATCGGAGGAGTCCACGGAGTGGGCCCTGCCGTCCCGCAGCGTGATCCGTACGTCGACGAGCGGACAGCCGCTTGCCAGGCCCCGGGCGGCCTGGGCGCGTACCCCCTTCTCGACGGAGGGGATGAACTGGCGGGGCACCGCGCCGCCGACCGCCTTGTCGACGAACTCGACGCCGGTGCCGGGCGGCAGCGGCTCCACCTCGATCTCGCAGATGGCGTACTGGCCGTGGCCGCCGGACTGCTTGACGTGCCGCCCGCGCCCGGTGGTCCGCTCGCCGAAGGTCTCGCGCAGGGACACCTTGTGCCCCACGGCGTCGACCCGGACGCCGTACCGGGTGCGCAGCCGTTCCAGGGCGACGTCGCGGTGGGCCTCGCCCAGGCACCACAGGACGAGCTGGCGGGTGGCCCGGTTCTGCTCCAGGCGCATGGTCGGGTCCTCGGCGACCAGGCGGGCCAGGCCCTGCGAGAGCCGGTCCTCGTCGGCCTTGCTGTGCGCCTGGACGGCGAGCGGGAGCAGCGGGTCCGGCAGCTGCCACGCCTCCATGAGCAGCGGGTTGTCCCTGGCGGAGAGGGTGTCGCCGGTCTCGGCGCGGGTGAGCTTGGCCACGCAGACCAGGTCGCCGGCGACGGCGTGGGTCAGGGGGCGCTGCTGTTTGCCGAAGGGGGAGGAGAGCGCGCCGACGCGTTCGTCGACGTCGTGGTCGGGGTGGCCCCGGTCGGCGAGGCCGTGCCCGGAGACGTGGACGGTCTCGTCGGGGCGCAGCGTGCCGGAGAAGACCCGGACCAGGGAGATCCGGCCGACGTAGGGGTCGGAGGCGGTCTTGACCACCTCGGCGACCAGCGGGCCCGCCGGGTCGCAGGCCAGCGGGGGCGCGGGGGCGCCCTGCGGGGTGGTGACGGCGGGCAGCTCGTGTTCGGCGGGGGTCGGGAAGCCGCCGGTGACCAGCTCCAGGATCTCGACCGTGCCCAGGCCCTGGCGGCTGCCCTCGGGGGCGGGCGCGGCGGCCAGGACGGGGTGGAAGGCGCCGCGGGCGACGGCCCGTTCGAGGTCGTCGACCAGGGTCTTGCGTTCGATGTCCTCGCCGTCGAGGTAGCGGTCCATCAGGGACTCGTCCTCGCTCTCGGCGATGATGCCCTCGATCAGCCGGTTGCGGGCCGCTTCGATGCGGGGGAGCTGGGCGGGGTCGGGGGCCAGCTCCTCGCGCCGGCCCGAGGAGTAGTCGTAGATCCGCTGCGAGAGCAGTCCCAGGAGTCCGGCGACGGGGGCGTGTCCGTCCGGTCCGTGGTCGCCGTACAGGGGCAGGTACAGCGGGAGCACGGCGTCGGGGTCGTCGTCGCCGAAGGCCGCGGCGCAGAGGTCGGTCATGGACTCGAAGTCGGCGCGGGCGGCCTCCAGATGGGTCACCACGATGGCGCGCGGCATGCCGACGGCGGCGCACTCCTCCCACACCGCGCGGGTCGCGCCGTCCACGCCGTCGGACGCCGAGACGACGAAGAGGGCCGCGTCCGCGGCCCGCAGACCGGCCCGCAGCTCCCCGACGAAGTCGGCGTAGCCGGGGGTGTCGATCAGGTTGACCTTGATGCCGTCCCATTCCACGGGGACGACGGAGAGCTGTACGGAACGCTGCCTGCGGTGCTCCATCTCGTCGTGGTCGGAGACGGTGGTCCCGTCCTCGACGCGGCCCGCCCGGTTCACCGCCCCCGCGGCGAGGGCCAGGGCCTCCACCAGGGTGGTCTTGCCCGATCCGCTGTGGCCGACCAGCACCACGTTCCGTACGGACGCGGGGTGGTCGGCCGTCGGAGCCCTGCCGGCGGCTCCGGGGTGTGCGCTCGTGTGAGTCCTGTCGCCCATGGTGTCCGGCCTCCCGAGGAGAAGTGCACGGTGAAGGGCGCGGGCAGGGGGCGGCCGCAGTGGCGTGGCGGCACCGGTGACGCCCGCGGTCATTCGAGCTTTCCACTCGGGTCACCGGGCGTCCATACCCCGGTCCGGTGCGCGTCGGCCGCCGCCCGGGGAGCCGGGGGTGCGGCCATCTGTCGTAGGGACACGGCGGTCGGCGGGTGCCCGGCGGTGCGGCCGGGCGGTCGTGGCTACGATGGGCCAGCCGGTGGCCATAGGGGCCGCTCGGCGATCCGACCCCTCGGGAAGGCCATGCTGAACAAGTACGCGCGTGCATTCTTCACGCGTGTCCTCACACCGTTCGCCGCATTTCTGCTCCGCCGCGGAGTCAGTCCGGATGCGGTCACCCTCGTCGGCACTGCCGGGGTGATGGCGGGTGCGCTGGTCTTCTTCCCCCGCGGGGAGTTCTTCTGGGGCACCATCGTCATCACCCTCTTCGTCTTCTCCGACCTCGTCGACGGCAACATGGCCCGGCAGGCCGGGGTGTCCAGCCGGTGGGGCGCGTTCCTCGACTCCACGCTGGACCGGGTGGCCGACGCCGGCATCTTCGGCGGGCTCGCCCTCTGGTACGCGGGCGGCGGCGACGACAACGTGCTGTGCGCGGTGGCCATCTTCTGCCTGGCGAGCGGCCAGGTCGTGTCGTACACGAAGGCCCGCGGCGAGGCGATCGGCCTTCCGGTCGCCGTCAACGGGCTCGTCGAGCGGGCGGAACGGCTGGTCATCACGCTGGTCGCCGCCGGTGTGGCGGGGCTGCACGCGTTCGGGCTGCCCGGCGTGGACGTCCTGCTGCCGATCGCGCTGTGGGTCGTCGCCGTGGGCTCCCTGGTGACGCTGGGGCAGCGGGTGGTGACGGTGCGCCGGGAGTCCGCCGAGGCGGACGCGGCGACGGGCAACGGGGCGGCCTCGTGAGCGCCCCGGAACGCGTGACGCCCAAGGACCGGCTGGTCGACGGGTTGTACGGGCTCGGCTGGGCCGGCGTGAAGAAGCTCCCCGAGCCGGTCGCCGTGCGGCTCGGCCGCACCATCGCCGACCAGGCCTGGAAGCGCCGCGGCAAGAGCGTGCTGCGCCTGGAGTCCAACCTGGCCCGGGTCGTCCCCGACGCGAGCGCGGCCCGGCTGCGGGCGCTGTCCCGGGCGGGCATGCGCTCGTACATGCGCTACTGGATGGAGTCCTTCCGGCTGCCCTCCTGGACGCCGGAGCGGATCGCCGCCCAGGTGCGCATCGAGGACGCGCACCGCATCACCGACGCCCTGGAGAGCGGCCGGGGCGTGGTGCTCGCGCTGCCGCACATGGGGAACTGGGACCTGGCCGGGGTCTGGGTGACCAGTCATCTCGGCCAGCCGTTCACGACGGTGGCCGAGCGGCTGAAACCGGAGTCGCTGTACGACAGGTTCGTGGCGTACCGCGAGAGCCTGGGCATGGAGGTCGTCCCGCACACCGGCGGCTCCGCCTTCGGGAGGCTGGCCCGCAGGCTGCGCGGCGGGGGTCTGGTCTGCCTGGTCGCCGACCGGGACCTCTCCGCCTCGGGCGTCGAGGTCAAGTACTTCGGCGAGACCGCGAAGATGCCGGCCGGGCCCGCGATACTCGCGCAGCAGACGGGGGCGCTGCTGCTGCCGGCGACGCTCTGGTACGACGGGCCGAAGACGATGCGGGGGCGGGTGCACCCGCCGGTCGACGTGCCCGAGACGGGTACGCGGAGCGAGAAGACGTCCGCGATGACCCAGGCGCTGGCCGACGCCTTCGCCACCGGGATCGCCGAGCACCCGGAGGACTGGCACATGCTGCAGCGGCTGTGGACCGCGGATCTGGAGCCCCGGGAGACCGGGCGGGAGGGCCAGGAGTGAAGGTCGGGATCGTCTGCCCGTACTCGTGGGACGTGCCGGGCGGCGTCCAGTTCCACATCCGGGACCTCGCCGAGCATCTGATCGGGCTGGGGCACGAGATCTCCGTGCTGGCCCCGGCGGATGACGACACCCCGCTGCCGCCGTACGTGGTCTCGGCGGGGCGGGCGGTTCCGGTTCCGTACAACGGATCGGTGGCGCGGCTGAGTTTCGGGTTCCTGTCGGCGGCGCGGGTGCGCAAGTGGCTGCACGACGGGGCCTTCGACGTGGTGCACATCCACGAGCCGGCCGCGCCGTCGCTGGGGCTGCTGACCTGCTGGGCGGCGCAGGGGCCGATCGTGGCGACCTTCCACACGTCGACGGCGCGCTCGCGGGTCATGCTCGCCGCGTACCCGATCCTCCAGCCCGCGCTGGAGAAGATCAGCGCGCGGATCGCGGTGAGCGAGTACGCGCGGCGGACGCTGGTGGAGCACCTGGGGGGCGACGCGGTCACCATCCCCAACGGGGTCGACGTCGACTTCTTCGCCGAGGCGGAGCCCAAGGCGGAGTGGCAGGGCGGGACGCTCGGCTTCATCGGGCGGATCGACGAGCCGCGCAAGGGGCTGCCGGTGCTGATGCGGGCGCTGCCCCGGATCCTCGCGGAGCGGCCCGGCACCCGGCTGCTGGTCGCGGGGCGCGGGGACGAGAAGGAGGCGGTGGCCTCGCTGCCCGAGGAGATGCGCTCGCGGGTGGAGTTCCTCGGCATGGTCAGCGACGAGGACAAGGCGCGGCTGCTGCGCAGTGTCGACGTGTACGTCGCGCCCAACACCGGCGGCGAGAGCTTCGGGATCATCCTGGTCGAGGCGATGTCGGCCGGGGCGCCGGTGCTGGCCAGCGACCTGGACGCGTTCGCGCAGGTCCTCGACCAGGGGACGGCCGGCGACCTGTTCGCCAACGAGGACGCGGACGCGCTCGCGGACGCGGCGGTGCGGCTGCTGGGGGACGCCTCGCGGCGGGCCGGGCTGAGCGAGCGGGGGGCGGCGCACGTGCGGCGCTTCGACTGGTCGACGGTGGCGGCGGACATCCTGTCCGTGTACGAGACGGTCACGGACGGCGCGAACGCGGTGGCGGCGGACGACGCGGCGGAACGGGGCGGCCTGCGGGCCCGCGCCCGCGCCCGCATGGCCCGGGACTAGGCGGGCGGCGGGGCAGGGGCTGCGCCTCCCCTGCCCCGCGGCGGTTCACGGCGTGAGGTGGGGCCACACGTCCCGGTCTGCGGTCCCGCTCCACACGGGGTCCGCGTGTCCGTGGCCGGGGACGACCCGGAAGGTCACCCGCCGGTTGCCCCCGGCGCGGATCAGCTCCGCGCCGTGCGGCTCGTCGCCGCGGCCCAGGGCCGCGTTCACCCAGACGACCTCCGTGCGGATGCCGGACCAGTCGAAGGGGTACGTCGTGGTGTCCCCCGCCCAGATCGCCGCGAGGTCGCGCAGCAGCGCGTGGGGGACCAGGCCGCTGCCGAGGGCCTGCGTGGCCGCGCCCCAGGTGGTGAGCGGGGTGTGGGTGAGGGAGAAGCGGTCGTCGAGCGGCGTCGCGCCGAAGGCGAAGGCGCCCGCGCTGTGACCCTGCCGGTAGATCCAGTCGGTGTCGCCGGGCAGCGAACTGGTGCGCGTCAGCGCGAAGTGGGCGAGGGCGGCGTTGGTGAAGCGGGTGGCCGGGTCCGGCGGCCGGGGGACGGACGAGGCGCCGTCCGGATCGGTCAGGGCGCGCGAGACCAGCCCCTGCAACCCGGTGTCCCCGTACAGGACCCCCGCGTCGATCCGGGCCTGGATCACGTCCCGCGTCCGTGCCGCGCGGGCCTGCCGCTCCCCGGTGTACGGGCCCGTCGTGTCGATCGCCACCACCCTGCGCAGCCGCGCCGAACCGTCCGTCGAGGCCAGGTCCAGGGCGAGGGCGGCGCCCGCCGAGTGGCCGACGAGCCGGTACGGCAGGCGCAGGGCGCCGTCGACGGCGGCGATCACCGCGGCCGCGTCGGCCTTGTGCGCTGCCTGGCCCCAGGAGGCCGTGAGGTCGGCCGGCTGCGCGAGGTCCTCGCGGGGGCTGATGCCGACGACCAGGAGGTCCTGGGCGCGGAGGTGGTGGGCGAGGTTGCGGGCGCGGGGGGTGAAGAAGTTCGCGGCGAAGTTGAGGCCGCCGCCGGGGAGGAGGTGGGCGATGCCCCGCGGGGGCCGGCGGGTGTCCGCGAGGACGTCGACGCCGAGGGGGACGGGGGAGCCGGGGAGGGTGAGGCGGAGGTGCGTCCAGCCGTCGCCGTGGGAGGCGCGGGCGGGGTCGGCGCCCAGGGCGCGGGCGACGCGGTGTGCGGGGGTGTCGGCAGCGGCGGCCGCAGCGGCGGCAGGGGGGACGGCGCGGGCGGTGGCGGCGGGCAGGGCGCTCGACGCCACCGCGGCCGCGCCCGTCGTCAGCAGGGTCCGTCGGTCCATTGGGCGGTTCCCTCCGGAAGTCCTCGTGCGTGCCGCGCCCGTGCGACGCGGCGGAACCGCAGTCTCGCGGAAGGGGGGAGGGGTTCCAAGGGGGTGCGGGGCCGGACGCGTCCGGTACCGGGTGCGGTCCGGCCCCGGCCGGACCGGGCAGGGGGCCCGGGTCCTTCCGGGAGTCGCGCGTCCGGCCTCCGGGCCGTTCGCCGGTAGCCTTGCGGGCCGTGACCACCCTCATCTGGATCGTCGTCGCCCTGTTCGCGATCGGCCTCTACCTCAGTTGGACCGCCGGGCGGCTGGACCGCCTGCACGCCCGTATCGACGCCTCCCGCGCCGCCCTCGACGCCCAGCTCCTGCGGCGGGCCTCCGTGGCGCAGGAGCTGGCCACCTCCGGGGTGCTCGACCCCGCCTCGTCGATCGTCCTGTACCAGGCCGCGCACGACGCCCGGCAGGCCGAGGAGGAGCACCGGGAGGTCGCCGAGAGCGAGCTCAGCCAGGCGCTGCGGGCCGTGTTCGGGGAGACCGAGCAGGTGGAGGCGCTGAAGCTGGCCCCGGGCGGGGAGGAGGCCGCCGGGGAGCTGGCGGCCGCCGTGCGCCGGGTGCCGATGGCCAGGCGGTTCCACAACGACTCCGTACGAGCGGCCCGCGCGCTGCGGCGGCACCGGACGGTGCGGTGGTTCCGGCTGGCCGGGCACGCCCCGTTCCCCCTGGCCTTCGAAATGGACGACGAGGCCCCGGTGGCCCTGGCCGACCGCCCCGGAACGTAGCGCCGAATCCACTCCGTACGGCGAAAACGATCCACCGCCTCCCCATTGGCCCTTGCAGTGGACTGGTTGCAGGGCGTTTCCTTCGGCTGTGCGGGCAGCGTGCGGCACCCGACGGCCCGCCCGCACCGCAGAAGCGTCTGTCTTTCGTCATCGAGCGAGGTCGAACATGTCCAGCACCCCCACCCCCCAGTCCCCGGCCACCGGCACCGACCGCGTCAAGCGCGGCATGGCCGAGCAGCTCAAGGGCGGCGTGATCATGGACGTCGTCAACGCCGAGCAGGCGAAGATCGCCGAGGACGCGGGCGCCGTCGCCGTCATGGCGCTGGAGCGGGTCCCGGCCGACATCCGCAAGGACGGCGGCGTGGCCCGCATGTCCGACCCGAACATGATCGAAGAGATCATCGAGGCCGTGTCCATCCCGGTCATGGCGAAGTCGCGGATCGGCCACTTCGTCGAGGCCCAGGTCCTCCAGTCGCTCGGCGTCGACTACATCGACGAGTCCGAGGTCCTCACCCCGGCCGACGAGGTCAACCACTCCGACAAGTGGGCCTTCACGACCCCCTTCGTGTGCGGCGCCACCAACCTCGGCGAGGCCCTGCGCCGCATCGCCGAGGGCGCGGCCATGATCCGCTCCAAGGGCGAGGCGGGCACCGGCAACGTCGTCGAGGCCGTCCGCCACCTGCGCCAGATCAAGAACGAGATCGCCAAGCTGCGCGGCTTCGACAACAACGAGCTGTTCGCCGCCGCCAAGGAGCTCCGCGCCCCGTACGAGCTGGTCAAGGAGGTCGCCGAGCTCGGCAAGCTCCCCGTGGTGCTGTTCTCCGCCGGCGGTGTGGCCACCCCCGCCGACGCCGCGCTGATGCGCCAGCTCGGCGCCGAGGGCGTCTTCGTCGGCTCCGGCATCTTCAAGTCCGGCGACCCGGCCAAGCGTGCCGCCGCCATCGTCCGCGCCACCACCTTCTTCGACGACCCGAAGATCATCGCGGACGCCTCCCGCAACCTCGGCGAGGCCATGGTCGGCATCAACTGCGACACCCTCCCCGAGTCCGAGCGCTACGCCAACCGGGGCTGGTAACAGCCATGACCAGCAACCCCGTTGTCGGCGTCCTGGCTCTCCAGGGCGACGTACGGGAGCACCTGATCGCCCTGGCCGTGGCCGACGCCACGGCCCGGGAGGTCCGGCGCCCCGAGGAACTGGCCGAGGTCGACGGGCTGGTGATCCCGGGCGGCGAGTCCACCACCATCTCCAAACTGGCGTCCCTCTTCGGACTCCTGGAGCCGCTGCGGGAGCGCATCGCCGCCGGGATGCCCGTGTACGGCACCTGCGCGGGGATGATCCTGCTCGCGGACAAGATCCTCGACCCGAGGTCGGGCCAGGAGACGCTCGGCGGCATCGACATGATCGTGCGCCGCAACGCCTTCGGCCGGCAGAACGAGTCCTTCGAGACCACCGTCGACGTCACCGGCGTCGAAGGCGGCCCGGTCGAGGGCGTCTTCATCCGCGCGCCGTGGGTGGAGTCGGTCGGCGCGCAGGTCGAGGTGCTCGCCGAGCACGGCGACCACATCGTGGCCGTACGGCAGGACAACGCGCTCGCGACGTCCTTCCACCCGGAGCTCACCGGCGACCACCGGATGCACGCGATGTTCGTCGAGATGGTGCGCGCTGCCGCCTGAGCGCGGTCATCGGCGGGGATCCCGGTAGGATCTCTGCCGAACGCAGCAGAATTGGTTACGCGAAGGAGACAGGCAGATGTCCGGCCACTCTAAATGGGCTACGACGAAGCACAAGAAGGCCGTGATTGACGCCAAGCGCGGCAAGCTCTTCGCGAAGATGATCAAGAACATCGAGGTCGCGGCGCGCACCGGCGGCGCCGACCCGGCGGGCAACCCGACCCTTTTCGACGCCATCCAGAAGGCCAAGAAGAGCTCGGTTCCCAACAAGAACATCGACTCCGCCGTCAAGCGCGGCGCCGGCCTCGAAGCCGGTGGCGCCGACTACGAGACGATCATGTACGAGGGCTACGGCCCGAACGGTGTCGCGGTGCTCATCGAGTGCCTCACCGACAACCGCAACCGCGCCGCGTCCGACGTGCGTGTCGCCATGACCCGCAACGGCGGCTCCATGGCCGACCCGGGCTCCGTGTCGTACCTCTTCCACCGCAAGGGCGTCGTCATCGTCCCCAAGGGCGAGCTCACCGAGGACGACGTGCTGGGCGCGGTCCTGGACGCCGGCGCCGAGGAGGTCAACGACCTCGGCGACACCTTCGAGGTGCTCAGCGAGGCCACCGACCTGGTCGCGGTCCGCACCGCGCTCCAGGAGGCGGGCGTCGACTACGACTCCGCCGACGCCACCTTCGTCCCGACCATGCAGGTCGAGCTGGAGGAGGAGGGCGCGCGCAAGATCTTCAAGCTGATCGACGCGCTGGAGGACAGCGACGACGTGCAGAACGTTTTCGCCAACTTCGACGTCAGCGACAAGGTCATGGCGGCGATCGACGGCGAGTAGCCGCCAGTTGCCGGTACGACGACGGGCCGACGGGAGAGCTTCCCGTCGGCCCGTCGCGTTGCCGGGCCTGATTGTCAGTGCGAGCCGATAGCCTGCACAAACAGGTGAGCGAAGGAGGGGGCGTTGTGCGCGTACTGGGCGTGGACCCGGGGCTGACCCGGTGCGGTGTCGGTGTCGTCGAAGGCGTCGCCGGCCGTCCGCTGACCATGTGCGGAGTGGGCGTCGTGCGCACGCCCCCCGAGGCCGAACTGGGGCTGCGGCTGGTCGCCATCGAGCAGGGCATCGAGCAGTGGCTCGACGACTACCGCCCCGAAGTCCTCGCCGTGGAACGCGTCTTCAGCCAGCACAACGTCAGTACGGTCATGGGCACCGCCCAGGCGAGCGCCGTGGCCATGCTGTGCGCCTCCCGGCGCGGCATCCCCGTCGCCCTGCACACCCCCAGCGAGGTCAAGGCCGCCGTCAGCGGCAGCGGCCGGGCCGACAAGGCGCAGGTCGGAGCCATGGTGACCCGGCTGCTGCGGCTCGACGCGCCCCCGAAGCCCGCCGACGCGGCCGACGCCCTCGCCCTCGCCATCTGCCACATCTGGCGGGCCCCCGCGCAGAACCGGCTCCAGCAGGCCATGGCCGCGCACCGGACCCGCACCGCTCCCGCCCGTACCCCAAGCGCCGTCAGGAAAGGCCGCACCTCATGATCGCCTTCGTCAGTGGCCCGGTGGCCGCCCTCGCCCCCACCACCGCGGTGATCGAGGTCGGCGGCGTCGGCATGGCCGTCCAGTGCACCCCCGACACCCTGTCCACCCTGCGCGTCGGACAGGACGCCAAGCTCGCCACCTCCCTCGTCGTGCGCGAGGACTCCCTCACCCTCTACGGCTTCGCCGACGACGACGAACGCCAGGTCTTCGAGCTCCTCCAGACCGCCAGCGGCGTCGGCCCCCGCCTCGCCCAGGCCATGCTCGCCGTGCACCGCCCCGACGCGCTGCGCCTCGCCGTGACCACCGGCGACGAGAAGGCGCTCACCGCCGTCCCCGGCATCGGGAAGAAGGGCGCGCAGAAGCTCCTGCTGGAGCTGAAGGACCGGCTCGGCGAACCGCTCGGCACCGGCGGGCACCTCGGCGCCCAGCGCGTCGCCCCGGGCCCCGCCCCCTGGACCGAGCAGCTCAGCGCCGCCCTCATCGGCCTGGGCTACGCCTCCCGGGAGGCCGAGGAAGCGGTCGCCGCCGTCACCCCGCAGGCCGAGGCCGCCCTCGCCGAGGGCGCCCAGCCGCCCGTGCCGCAGCTGCTGCGGGCCGCCCTGCAGACCCTCAACCGCGCCCGCTGACCCGCACGGTCCCCTCCGTACCGCACCCGACCCGAGAGCGATCCGCACATGAACTGGGACGAGACCGGACCCGACACCGCCGCCGACCCGAGGCTGGTCGACTCCGCGGCCGACGGCGAGGACCAGGCGGTCGAGGCCGCGCTGCGGCCCAAGGACCTGGAGGAGTTCGTCGGCCAGGAGAAGGTGCGCGAGCAGCTCGACCTGGTGCTGCGCGCGGCCCGCGCCCGCGGCGCCACCGCCGACCACGTCCTGCTCTCCGGCGCCCCCGGCCTCGGCAAGACCACCCTCTCGATGATCATCGCCGCCGAGATGGGCGCCCCGATCCGCATCACCAGCGGGCCCGCCATCCAGCACGCGGGCGACCTCGCCGCGATCCTCTCCTCCCTCCAGGAGGGCGAGGTCCTCTTCCTCGACGAGATCCACCGGATGTCCCGCCCGGCGGAGGAGATGCTCTACATGGCGATGGAGGACTTCCGGGTCGACGTCATCGTCGGCAAGGGCCCCGGCGCCACCGCCATCCCCCTGGAACTGCCGCCCTTCACCCTGGTCGGCGCGACCACCAGGGCCGGGCTGCTGCCGCCGCCGCTGCGCGACCGCTTCGGCTTCACCGGGCACATGGAGTTCTACGAGCCCGCCGAGCTGGAGCGCGTCATCCACCGCTCGGCCCGCCTGCTCGACGTCGAGATCGCCGCCGACGGGGCCGCCGAGATCGCCGGCCGTTCCCGCGGCACCCCCCGCATCGCCAACCGCCTGCTGCGCCGGGTCCGCGACTACGCGCAGGTCAAGACCGACGGCGGGATCATCGGCAAGGACATCGCGAACGCCGCCCTGAAGGTGTACGAAGTGGACCCGCGCGGCCTGGACCGGCTCGACCGCGCCGTCCTCGGCGCACTCCTCAAGCTCTTCGGCGGCGGCCCCGTCGGCCTGTCCACCCTGGCCGTCGCCGTGGGGGAGGAGCGCGAGACCGTCGAGGAGGTGGCCGAGCCGTTCCTCGTACGGGAGGGTCTGCTGGCCAGAACACCGCGCGGACGGGTGGCCACGCCCGCCGCCTGGGCACACCTGGGACTGGTGCCGCCGCAGCAGGCCGGCGGGAAAGGCGGACAACCGGGTCTCTTCGGGGCGTGACGGCGCGGAAGCTCGCACCCCCAGGAACCCCGGTGCGATGCTGGACGTTGTTCCGGGTACGCGGACTCGCTTAGACTCCGCCGATGCCGACCTTCCCGTCGGCATGCCCACCCCCGTATATACAGGCCGCTCTCGACGCGGTCGTGCGAAGGAAGTTCCGTCCCGTGAGTCTCATGACCTTCCTCCCCTTCATCGTGCTCATCGGGGCCATGTTCCTGATGACGCGGTCCGCCAAGAAGAAGCAGCAGGCCGCTGCGCAGATGCGCAACGAAATGCAGCCCGGCACCGGCGTGCGCACCATCGGCGGCATGTACGCCACGGTCAAGGAGGTTCACGACGACACGGTCCTTCTTGAGGTCGCCCCGGGCGTCCACGCCGTCTACGCGAAGAACGCCATCGGCGCCGTCCTCGCGGACGACGAGTACAACCGCATCGTGCACGGCGAGCAGGCCGCGGCCGACCTCACGTCCGACGCGCCCGTCGTTCCGGACGACGCCTCGTCGCTGACCGGTGCCGACGACGACGCCGACGTGGCGCGCATCGACCTCGGCAAGAAGCCCGAGTCCGCCGAGGAGGCCACGCCGGCCGCCGACGCCGAGCCGAAGAGCAAGAAGACCGACGGCGAGGGCGACGCGAAGTAGCCACCTCCGCGGACAGCGGCGTACCCCACCGGGCGCGTCGCGGTCCGCGGATCGTGCATACCTCTGCGGGGGCAGGCCCCCACAACACTTCGTGGCCGCATCGACGCACATCCCGGCGCGTGCGGTTGGACAGGGAGAAACGAGAAGGTGGCAGCACCGAAGAAGGGCCGCAAGGCCTCGGGGGCCCCGGGCAGGCCGGGGCGCGCCCTGGCTCTGATGACGATCGTCATCCTCGCCCTCGTGGGCGGGATGTTCGCGTCCGGGCACACCACCCCCCGCCTGGGCATCGACCTTGCCGGCGGTACGAGCATCACGCTCAAGGCGCAGAACGAGCCGGGCCAGCCCAACGCGATCAACAAGACGAACATGGACACCGCCGTCGCCATCATGGAGCGGCGCGTGAACGGCATGGGTGTCTCCGAGTCCGAGGTGCAGACCCAGGGCACGGACAACATCATCGTCAACATCCCCAAGGGCACGAACTCCAAGCAGGCCCGCGAGCAGGTCGGCACCACCGCCAAGCTCTACTTCCGGCCCGTGCTGGCGGTCACCAACGGCACGCCGCTGCCCGACCCGGGGAAGACGCCCAAGCCGGACCCGACGTCCACGGGCAAGCCGGACCAGGCGAAGGACCCCAAGGACAAGGGCACGGACAAGGACGGCAAGGACGGCAAGACCGCCACGCCGACCCCCGACCCGACCAAGACCGCGCAGGGCCGTGCCGTCACCGACGCGCTGAAGGCCCCGACGCCGACTCCCACCCCGACCGGCGGCGCGACCAAGAGCCCGGACCCCCAGAAGACCCCGCCCGCGCCGGACCCGGCCACCGCGAAGCTGGAGAAGGCGTTCGCCGCCCTCGACTGCACCAAGCCCGACCAGCGTGAGAAGGCCGGCGACGGCTTCAAGCCGAACGAGGCGACGATCGGCTGCGGCAAGGCCATCACCGGCAAGGTCTGGGACGGCAAGAGCTGGGAGAAGTACCTCCTGGGCCCGGCCGAGCTGGAGGGCACCGACGTCAAG
This sequence comes from Streptomyces sp. NPDC088745, assembly GCF_044751045.1. Lineage (NCBI taxonomy): Bacteria > Bacillati > Actinomycetota > Actinomycetes > Kitasatosporales > Streptomycetaceae > Streptomyces > Streptomyces sp. NPDC088745. The sequence goes on along the minus strand of NZ_JBIVLB010000007.1, from coordinate 129,030 downwards.
AAGGCGGCCGGCACCTTCGACACCCAGCGCGCGCTGTGGAAGGTCGACATGGAGTTCACCAAGGGTGGCTCCGACAAGTTCGCCAAGACCACCGGCAAGCTGATGAAGCAGCAGGACCCGATGAACCGGTTCGGCATCGTCCTGGACGGCAACGTCGTCTCGGCGCCCTCGGTCTCCACGGTCCTCAGCGGCAACGCCGAGATCACCGGCAGCTTCACCCAGGAGTCCGCGCAGGAGCTCGGCAACATCCTCTCCTACGGCTCCCTGCCGCTGACCTTCAAGGAAGAGACCGTCACCACGGTCACCCCGGCGCTCGGCAGCGACCAGCTGGAGGCCGGCCTCATCGCCGGCGCCATCGGTCTGGCCCTCGTCGTCGTCTACCTGGTGCTGTACTACCGCGGCCTGTCCTTCGTCGCGCTCCTCAGCCTCCTGGTCTCCGGCATCCTGACCTACACGATCATGGCCCTGCTCGGCCCGGCCATCGGCTTCGCGCTGAACCTGCCCGCCGTCTGCGGCGCCATCGTCGCCATCGGCATCACCGCCGACTCGTTCATCGTGTACTTCGAACGCATCCGGGACGAGATCCGCGACGGCCGCACCCTGCGCCCCGCCGTCGAGCGGGCCTGGCCGCGCGCCCGGCGCACCATCCTGGTGTCCGACTTCGTGTCGCTGCTGTCCGCCGTGGTGCTCTACATCGTCACCGTCGGCAAGGTGCAGGGCTTCGCGTTCACGCTGGGCCTGACCACCCTGCTCGACGTCGTCGTGGTGTTCCTCTTCACCAAGCCGCTGATGACGCTGCTCGCCGCCAAGACGCAGTTCTTCGGCAACGGCCACAAGTGGTCCGGTCTCGACCCGAAGCGGCTCGGCGTACAGCCCCCGCTGCGCCGCACGCGCCGTCCCGTCGTTCCCACCGAACCGAAGGAGGCGTGAGATGTCGCGACTCGGCAGCATCGGCGCCCGGCTGTACCGCGGCGAGGTCGGTTACGACTTCGTCGGGAAGCGGATGATCTGGTACGGGATCTCCGTACTGATCACCATCGTCGCCATCGCGGGGCTCGCCATCAAGGGCCTCAACATGGGCATCGAGTTCCAGGGCGGCGCGCTCTTCACCACGCCCCCCACCTCGGTCTCCGTCGAGCGGGCGAAGGAGGACGCCGAGAAGGCGTCCGGCCACGACGCCATCGTGCAGAAGCTCGGCAACGACACCCTGCGCATCCAGGTCGGCGGCCTCGACACCAAGACCGCGGCCCCGGTCACCGAGAAGCTCGCGCAGGACCTCGGCGTCCCCAGCGAGAAGATCAACACCGAGCTGGTCGGCCCCAGTTGGGGTGAGCAGATCGCCAACAAGGCATGGACCGGCCTCGGGGTCTTCATGATCCTGGTGGTGATCTACCTGGCCATCGCCTTCGAGTGGCGGATGGCCGTCGCCGCCCTCATCGCCCTGGTCCACGACCTCACGATCACCGTGGGCATCTACGCCCTGGTGGGCTTCGAGGTCACCCCGGGCACCGTGATCGGTCTGCTGACCATCCTCGGTTACTCCCTCTACGACACCGTCGTCGTCTTCGACGGTCTCAAGGAGGGCGCGAAGGACATCACCAAGCAGTCCCGCTTCACCTACAGCGAGATCGCCAACCGCAGCCTCAACGGCACCCTGGTGCGCTCCATCAACACCACGGTCGTCGCGCTGCTGCCGGTCGCCGGCCTGCTGTTCATCGGCGGCGGCGTGCTGGGCGCGGGCATGCTCAACGACATCTCGCTGTCGCTGTTCGTCGGCCTCGCGGCCGGTGCGTACTCCTCCATCTTCATCGCCACTCCGCTGGTCGCCGACCTGAAGGAGCGCGACCCGCAGATGAAGGCCCTGAAGAAGCGCATCCTCGCCAAGCGGGCCTCCGAGGCCAAGAACGGGACCGCGGACGACGAGACGCAGGACGCCGTCCCGGCCGGGGCCGCGCCCGTGGTCGCCCCCCGGCCCGGCCGTGGCCGCCCCGCCTCGGGGAAGCGCCGATGACGGACCTCGACACCACCCGCGAGCTGCTGCTCAGCCGCATCCGGGACGTACGGGACTACCCGAAGCCCGGCGTCGTCTTCAAGGACATCACGCCGCTGCTCGCCGACCCGGAGGCCTTCTCGGCCCTCACCGAAGCCCTCGCGGAACTGTGCGCGCGGCACGGCGCCACGAAGATCGTCGGCCTGGAGGCGCGCGGCTTCATCCTGGCCGCCCCGGTCGCCGTCCGCGCGGGACTGGGCTTCGTCCCGGTCCGCAAGGCCGGCAAGCTGCCCGGCGCGACGCTCTCGCAGACGTACGAGCTGGAGTACGGCAGCGCCGAGATAGAGGTGCACGCCGAGGACCTGGCGGCCGGCGACCGCGTCATGGTCATCGACGACGTGCTGGCCACCGGCGGCACCGCCGGGGCCGCGCTGGAGCTGATCCGGCGGGCCGGGGCCGAGGTGGCCGGTGTCGCCGTCCTGATGGAGATCGGCTTCCTGGGCGGCCGTGCCCGGCTGGAGCCCGAGCTGCACGGGGCGCCGCTGGACGCCCTGATCGCGATCTGAGCACACCCCGCACGCGATGAGGCGGGCCCCCCTCGACCGGGGGCCCGCCTTTCTCCGTACCGCCCTGCCCGTCCTGCCCGCTGTTCGACTCCCCGCCCAGGAGGAACGGGGGCCCGAGGGTCGATACCATGGGCCTTCCGGACCCGACCGGGAGAGAACCCGAACCGGGCCGCCCCACCCGGGGGAGCCCCGGAGCCCAGGCCCGTACGAGGAGCGCCCTTGCCTGACGAGGCCCAGCCAGTCGCCACCCCGCAGCCGGACGAGGCCGCGGCGGGCGCCACGCCCCCGACGCCGCCGGCCGACAGGCCCCAGCCGCCCGTCGCCCCCGGGAGCGCCGACGGCCCCGCCCCCGCACCGGCCCCGGCCGTGCGCCCCGCGGCCCCCGCCGGCCCCACGGCCCGCACCGGAGGCTCCTCCAACCGCGTACGCGCCCGCCTGGCCCGCCTCGGCGTCCAGCGCCAGTCCCCGTACAACCCGGTCCTGGAGCCGCTGCTGCGGATAGTGCGCAGCAACGACCCCAAGATCGAGACGGCGACGCTGCGCACCATCGAGCGCGCCTACCAGGTCGCCGAGCGCTGGCACCGCGGCCAGAAGCGCAAGAGCGGCGATCCGTACATCACGCACCCGCTCGCCGTGACGACGATCCTCGCCGAGCTGGGCATGGACCCGGCGACCCTGATGGCCGGGCTGCTGCACGACACCGTCGAGGACACCGAGTACGGCCTGGACACCCTGCGCCGCGACTTCGGCGACCAGGTGGCGCTGCTGGTCGACGGCGTCACCAAGCTGGACAAGGTCAAGTTCGGGGAGGCCGCGCAGGCCGAGACCGTGCGCAAGATGGTCGTCGCCATGGCCAAGGACCCCCGTGTCCTGGTCATCAAGCTCGCCGACCGCCTGCACAACATGCGCACCATGCGCTACCTCAAGCGCGAGAAGCAGGAGAAGAAGGCGCGCGAGACCCTGGAGATCTACGCGCCGCTCGCCCACCGGCTGGGCATGAACACCATCAAGTGGGAGCTGGAGGACCTCGCCTTCGCGATCCTCTACCCCAAGATGTACGACGAGATCGTGCGCCTGGTCGCCGAGCGCGCCCCCAAGCGCGACGAGTACCTCGCCATAGTGACCGACGAGGTGCAGTCCGACCTGCGGGCCGCGCGCATCAAGGCGACCGTCACCGGGCGGCCCAAGCACTACTACAGCGTCTACCAGAAGATGATCGTGCGGGGCCGGGACTTCGCCGAGATCTACGACCTGGTGGGCATCCGCGTACTGGTCGACACGGTGCGGGACTGCTACGCGGCCCTGGGCACCGTGCACGCGCGCTGGAACCCGGTTCCGGGGCGCTTCAAGGACTACATCGCGATGCCCAAGTTCAACATGTACCAGTCGTTGCACACGACGGTCATCGGGCCCAACGGCAAGCCGGTCGAGCTCCAGATCCGCACCTTCGACATGCACCGCCGCGCCGAGTACGGCATCGCCGCGCACTGGAAGTACAAGCAGGAGGCCGTCGCCGGGGCCTCCAAGGTCCGCACCGACGTGCCCCGGCACAAGGACGACGCCGTCAACGACATGGCGTGGCTGCGGCAGTTGCTGGACTGGCAGAAGGAGACCGAGGACCCCAGCGAGTTCCTGGAGTCCCTGCGCTTCGACCTGTCCCGCAACGAGGTCTTCGTCTTCACGCCCAAGGGCGACGTCATCGCGCTCCCGGCGGGCGCCACCCCCGTCGACTTCTCGTACGCGGTGCACACCGAGGTCGGGCACCGGACGATAGGGGCGCGGGTCAACGGGCGGCTGGTCCCGCTCGAATCGACCCTGGACAACGGCGACCTGGTCGAGGTCTTCACCTCCAAGGCCGACGGGGCGGGCCCCTCGCGGGACTGGCTGGGCTTCGTCAAGTCGCCGCGCGCCCGCAACAAGATCCGGGCGTGGTTCTCCAAGGAGCGCCGGGACGAGGCCATCGAGCAGGGCAAGGACGCCATCGCGCGCGCCATGCGCAAGCAGAACCTGCCGATCCAGCGCATCCTGACCGGCGACTCGCTGGTCACCCTCGCGCACGAGATGCGCTACCCGGACATCTCCTCCCTCTACGCGGCGATCGGCGAGAGCCACGTCACCGCGCAGTCCGTCGTGCAGAAGCTCGTGCAGTCGCTCGGCGGCGAGGACGCGGCCAACGAGGACATCGCGGAGAGCTCACCGCCCTCGCAGAGCCGCAGCAAGCGCCGCGCCAACGCCGACCCGGGCGTCGTCGTCAAGGGCACGGACGACGTGTGGGTCAAGCTGGCCCGCTGCTGCACGCCGGTGCCCGGCGATCCGATCATCGGCTTCGTGACGCGCGGCAGCGGGGTCTCCGTGCACCGCGCCGACTGCGTGAACGTCGACTCGTTGTCGCAGCAGCCCGAGCGGATCCTCGAAGTGGAGTGGGCGCCCACCCAGTCCTCGGTCTTCCTGGTCGCCATCCAGGTCGAGGCCCTGGACCGGTCCCGGCTGCTCTCGGACGTCACCCGGGTCCTGTCCGACCAGCACGTCAACATCCTCTCCGCGGCCGTCCAGACCTCCCGCGACCGGGTGGCCACCTCCCGCTTCACCTTCGAGATGGGCGACCCGAAGCACCTCGGACACGTCCTGAAGGCGGTCAGGGGAGTGGAGGGCGTGTACGACGTGTACCGCGTGACCTCGGCACGCAGGCCGTAAGCACCGCGAGACGCGGCAGGGGCCCCCGGCGCGATGCCGGGGGCCCCTGCCGCGTACGGACCGCGGGACGGCTCAGCCGCCGAACTCCTCCAGGCCCTTCATGGCCTGGTCGAGCAGGGCCTGACGGCCCTCCAGCTCACGCGCCAGCTTGTCGGCCTTGGCGTTGTTGCCGGCGGAGCGCGCCGTGTCGATCTGCTTCTGGAGCTTCTCGACCGCGTCCTGGAGCTGACCGGTCAGACCCGCGGCACGCGCACGCGCCTCCGGGTTGGTCCGCTTCCACTCGTTCTCCTCCTGCTCCTGGAGGGCGCGCTCGACGGCCTGCATCCGGCCCTCGACCTTCGGGCGGGCGTCACGCGGTACGTGGCCGATGGCCTCCCAGCGCTCGTTCAGGGCCCGGAACGCGGCGCGCGCGCTCTTGAGGTCCTTGACCGGCACCAGCTTCTCGGCCTCGGCGGCGAGCTCCTCCTTGAGCTTGAGGTTCTCGCCCTGCTCCGCGTCCCGCTCGGCGAAGGTCTCGCCGCGGGCGGCGAAGAAGACGTCCTGGGCGCCGCGGAAGCGGTTCCACAGGTCGTCCTCGAACTCGCGCTGGGCGCGGCCCGCCGCCTTCCACTCCGTCATCAGGTCGCGGTAGCGCGCCGCCGTGCCGGCCCAGTCGGTCGACTTCGACAGCGACTCGGCCTCGGCGACCAGCTTCTCCTTGGCCTTGCGGGCCTCCTCGCGCTGCGCGTCCAGCGAGGCGAAGTGCGCCTTGCGGCGCTTGGAGAACGCCGAGCGGGCGTGCGAGAAGCGGTGCCAGAGCTCGTCGTCCGCCTTGCGGTCCAGGCGGGGCAGGCCCTTCCAGATGTCCACCAGGGCGCGCAGCCGCTCACCGGCCGACCGCCACTGGTCGCTCTGCGCCAGCTCCTCGGCCTCGGCGACCAGCTTCTCCTTGGCGCCCTTGGCCTCGTCGGCCTGCTTGGCCTTCTCCGCCCTGCGCTCCTCGCGGCGCTTCTCGACCGTCGTGACCAGTGCGTCCAGGCGCTTGGTCAGCGCCGCCAGGTCGCCGACCGCGTGATGCTCGTCGACCTGCGTGCGCAGGTGGTCGATCGCGGTCTGGGCGTCCTTGGCCGACAGGTCGGTGGTCTTCACCCGGCGCTCAAGAAGCCCGATCTCGACGACCAAGCCCTCGTACTTGCGCTCGAAGTAGGCCAGCGCCTCCTCGGGAGAGCCCGCCTGCCAGGAACCGACGACCTTCTCACCGTCGGCCGTACGCACGTACACGGTGCCCGTCTCGTCGACACGGCCCCACGGGTCGCTGCTCACAGCGCCTCCTCCACATGATGCCCGCCGAGGCTCGTGAGCCCCCGGGCATCGTCCACACGTTTTTCAACGTCCACAGTCTGATCAGTCTGCTCGCCGGGCCGAAAGACGCCCTGCACACCGCCAACATAGGCGACGTGCGGGGCGGCTGTCCGCATCCCGCCCATCTGGGTTTGCCGACGGGTCTACTTGGTCACGGTCGCCCTGTCGACGACCACGGTGGCGTTCGGGGCCCCGTCGCCGGTACCGGCCGACTCACCCGCACCAGCGATCTTCTCCAGCACGTCCCGGCCCGCCCTGACGGTGCCGAAGGGGGTGTAGTTCGGCGCCAGCTCGCTGTCCTTGTAGACCAGGAAGAACTGGCTGCCGCCGGTGCCGGGGCCCTTGTTGGCCATCGCGACGGTGCCCGCCGGGTAGGTGCCGCCCTTGATCCTCGGGTCCTTCAGGTTCTCGTCGGGCAGCTTGTAGCCGGGGGTGCCGGTGCCCGCCGCGGTCGGGTCGCCGCACTGCAGGACGTAGACGCCCCGGGTGGTCAGGCGGTGGCACCTGGTGTGGTCGAAGTAGCCCTTGTCCGCCAGGAACTTGAAGGAGTTCACCGTGCGCGGGGCGTTCTTCGCGTCCAGGTCCAGCTCGATGTCGCCGCACGTGGTGGTGAGCTTCATCCGGTACGCCGCCGACGTGTCGACGTCGAGCTCCGGCTCCTTGGGGAAGGAGAGCTTCGCCGGTTCGCCCGGGGCGGGCTTGGCGCACGGGTCGGGCTTCTTCCCGGGGGCCGGGGCGTCGGCGACGTCGGCCGCGCCCTTGTCCTCGCCGTCGAAGAGACCCGTGGCGAACGCCGTCGCCCCGGCCGCCACCACCACGGCCACCGCCGCGGCGACGACAGCGGTGCGCCGCCGGGCCCTGCGCCGTCTCTCGGCACGCCGCTGCTGCTGGCGCTCGAACTTCTCCCTGGCGAGCTGCCGCCGCCGCTGATCGCTGCTGACCACCGGGTCTTCTCCTCGTACGTGTCGACTGACGCCGGACATGAGTCCGGCCGGGCCCGAGCCAGCCCGTACCGTATACGGGTTGCCTGTGGGACGAGGAGCGCCGGTAGGCTCTTTGTCTGTTGCGTACGCAATAGATGAAGCGTTGGACGACCACGAAGAGGACCATCGTGCTGATTGCCGGGTTCCCCGCCGGAGCCTGGGGGACCAACTGCTACCTGGTCGCCCCCGCCGCGGGCGAGGAGTGCGTCATCGTCGACCCCGGCCACCAGGCCGCCCAGGGGGTCGAGGAGACGCTGAGGAAGCATCGGCTGAAGCCCGTCGCCGTCGTGCTCACCCACGGCCACATCGACCACGTCGCCTCCGTCGTCCCCGTGTGCGGCGCGAAGAACGTGCCCGCCTGGATCCACCCCGAGGACCGCTTCATGATGAGCGACCCGGAGAAGGCCCTTGGCCGCTCCCTGGGCGCCCAGCTGATGGGCGAGCTGACCGTGGGGGAGCCGGACGACGTCAGGGAGCTGCACGACGGCACCGAGCTGAAGCTCGCCGGTCTGGACCTGACCGTGTCGCACGCGCCCGGCCATACGAAGGGGTCGGTGACCTTCGGGCTGCCCGAGGCGGCGGACATCCCGCCGATCCTCTTCTCGGGCGACCTGCTGTTCGCCGGCTCCGTCGGACGCACCGACTTTCCCGGCGGCTCCCACGCCGATCTCCTGAAGTCGCTGGCCCGCGTGTGCCTGCCGCTTGAGGACTCGACCGTGGTGCTGTCCGGGCACGGCCCCCAGACGACCATCGGCCAGGAGCGCGCGACCAACCCGTACCTGCGGGGACTGGACGACGCGCCCGCCCCTCGACGAGGAATGTGAACCCCCTCCCGTGAGCACCTTCAAGGCCCCCAAGGGCACGTACGACCTGCTTCCGCCCGTCTCCGCGACCTACCTCGCGGTGCGCGAGGCCATCGCCGCGCCGCTGAGGAACTCCGGCTACGGCTACATCGAGACCCCCGGCTTCGAGAACGTCGAGCTGTTCGCGCGCGGTGTCGGCGAGTCCACCGACATCGTCACCAAGGAGATGTACACCCTCACCACCAAGGGCGGCGACGAGCTCGCCCTGCGCCCCGAGGGCACCGCCTCCGTGCTGCGCGCCGCCCTGGAGGCCAACCTCCACAAGGTCGGCAACCTGCCCGTCAAGCTCTGGTACTCCGGCTCGTACTACCGCTACGAGCGCCCGCAGAAGGGCCGCTACCGCCACTTCTCGCAGGTCGGCGCGGAGGCCATCGGCGCCGAGGACCCCGCCCTCGACGCCGAGATGATCATCCTGGCCGACCAGGCGTACCGCACGCTCGGGCTCCGGAACTTCCGCATCCTGCTCAACTCGCTCGGCGACAAGGAGTGCCGCCCCGTCTACCGGGAGGCCCTCCAGTCCTTCCTGCGCGGTCTCGACCTCGACGAGGACACGGTCCGCCGCGCCGAGATCAACCCGCTGCGCGTCCTCGACGACAAGCGCCCGGACGTGCAGCGGCAGCTCGTCGGCGCCCCGGTGCTGCGCGACTACCTGTGCGACGCGTGCAAGGCGTACCACGAGGAGGTCCGCGCCCTGGTCACGGCGGCGGGCGTCGCCTTCGAGGACGACGAGAAGCTGGTCCGCGGCCTGGACTACTACACCCGCACCACCTTCGAGTTCGTCCACGACGGCCTCGGCTCGCAGTCCGCGGTGGGCGGCGGCGGCCGCTACGACGGCCTGTCCGAGATGATCGGCGGCCCGGCGCTCCCCTCCGTCGGCTGGGCGCTCGGCGTCGACCGCACGGTCCTCGCCCTGGAGGCCGAGGGCATCGTCCTCGACATCCCCGCCGCGACCTCGGTGTACGCGGTGCCGCTCGGCGAGGAGGCCCGCCGGGTGCTCTTCGCCAAGGTCGTCGAGCTGCGGAAGGCGGGGGTCGCGACCGACTTCTCCTTCACCGGGCGCGGACTGAAGTCGGCCATGAAGAACGCCCACCGCAGCGGCGCCCGCTACGTCGTCGTCGCCGGGGAGCGCGACCTCGCCGAGGGCCAGGTCCAGGTCAAGGACATGGAGTCCGGCGAGCAGGAGCCGGTCGCGCTGGACGCGGTCGTCGCGGAGCTCCGCCGCCGCCTGGGCTGACCGCGGCCGGAAAGGGGCCCGGAATCATTGATTCCGGGCCCCTTCCCGTGCGCGCCCCGTCCGCCCGTCGGGCGTACGTCCGAACCGACGCCCGCGGCCTGCCCCTGTCGGCCGTGCCTCAGGGCCCCTTATCTCCTTCCGACAGCCTCCGCCCCCGCCCGTGCGGCAGAATGAGCGGGACCCACGGGGCCTGCGCGGGCCCCGGCAGCGACGGAACGGCGATCATGACGACGACAGCGGTTGACGACGTGTCAGAGGGCGCGTCTGCGGAGACGGACGAGCGCGACGGGGCCGGCCGCATCGGCGCGGGACGGGCCTTCGCCTGGATGCTGGTCATCACGGGAGCGGCCGGGCTGCTCGCCGCCTGGGTGATCACGATCGACAAGATCAAGCTGCTGGAGGACCCGGACTTCGTCCCCGGGTGCAGCCTGAACCCCGTCGTCGCCTGCGGCAACATCATGAAGAGCGACCAGGCCGCCTTCTTCGGGTTCCCCAACCCGATGCTCGGCCTCGTCACCTACGGCATGGTCGTCGCCATCGGCGTCGCCCTGCTCGCCGGGGCCCGCTTCAAGCGCTGGTACTGGCTCGGGCTGAACGCCGGAACCCTCTTCGGCGTCGCCTTCTGCACCTACCTCCAGTACCAGTCGCTCTACACCATCCGCTCGCTGTGCCTGTGGTGCTGCCTGGCCTGGGTCGCGACGATCTTCATGTTCTGCTACGTCACCGTGCACAACCTGAAGCACCGGATCCTCCCGGCCCCGCGCGCCCTGCGCAACGGGCTCGTGGAGTTCCACTGGGTCGTGCCGGTGCTGTGGATCGGGGTCATCGGAATCCTGATCCTCACGAACTGGTGGAGCTTCTGGACCAGCTGAGTCCCCTCCGCCGGGGGCGCTGTCAGTGGTCTCGCCTAGGCTTCTGGGCGTGGAGCCCGATCTTTTCACCGCAGCCGCGGAAGAACGCCAGGCGAGCGACCCGTCCGCCAGCCCCCTGGCCGTACGGATGCGCCCGCGCACCCTCGACGAGGTCTTCGGGCAGAAGCACCTGCTCAAGCCGGGCTCCCCGCTGCGCCGCCTGGTGGGGGAGGGCAGCGGCGGACCCGCCGGGGCGTCGTCGGTGATCCTCTGGGGGCCGCCCGGCATCGGCAAGACGACACTGGCGTACGTGGTGAGCCAGGCGACCCAGAAGCGCTTCGTCGAACTGTCCGCGATCACGGCGGGGGTCAAGGAGGTGCGGGCCGTCATCGAGGGCGCCCGGCGCGCCTCCGGCGGGTACGGCAAGGAGACCGTCCTCTTCCTCGACGAGATCCACCGCTTCAGCAAGGCCCAGCAGGACTCCCTGCTGCCCGCCGTGGAGAACCGCTGGGTCACCCTGATCGCGGCGACCACCGAGAACCCGTACTTCTCGATCATCTCGCCGCTGCTCTCCCGCTCCCTGCTCCTCACCCTCGAATCCCTCACCGACGACGACCTGCGCGGCCTGCTGCACCGGGCGCTCACCGAGGAGCGCGGACTCGGCGGCGCGGTCACCCTGCCCCAGGACGCCGAGGACCACATCCTGCGGATCTCCGGCGGTGACGCCCGACGCGCCCTGACCGCCCTGGAGGCGGCCGCCGGGGCGGCGATCGCCAAGGGCGAGCAGGAGATCACCCTGGAGACGGTCGAGGAGGCCGTCGACCGGGCGGCCGTGCGCTACGACCGCGACGGCGACCAGCACTACGACGTCGCCAGCGCCCTCATCAAGTCCATCCGGGGCTCCGACGTCGACGCCGCCCTGCACTACCTGGCACGGATGATCGAGGCGGGGGAGGACCCCCGCTTCATCGCCCGCCGGCTCATGATCTCCGCCAGTGAGGACATCGGCCTCGCCGACCCCACCGCCCTGCCCACCGCGGTCGCCGCCGCCCAGGCCGTCGCCATGATCGGTTTCCCCGAGGCCGCCCTCACCCTCAGCCACGCCACCATCGCGCTCGCGCTCGCCCCCAAGTCCAACGCCGCCACCCTCGCCATCCAGGCCGCCCGGGCGGACGTGCGCAACGGCCTCGCCGGAGCCGTCCCCGCGCACCTGCGCGACGGGCACTACAAGGGCGCCGCCGAACTCGGACACGCCCAGGGGTACGTCTACCCGCACGACGTCCCCGGCGGCATCGCCGCCCAGCAGTACGCCCCGGACGAGGTCAAGGACAAGGAGTACTACCGGCCCACCCGCTACGGCGCCGAGGCCCGGTACGCGGACGTGGTCGAGAAGGTGCGCGAGCGGCTCCACGGCCCGGAGCGGCCTCCCGCCAAGGGGTGAGCACGACGGGCGGGAGCGTGTCCGCGCGGTTACGCTGCGAAGCATGGCCCGACGAACGGCGGTACTCCTCGTCAGCCTGGCGGTGGCCACCTCCTGCCACCGGGCCGAGACCCCTCCCGAGCGGCCCTCGCCCGTACCGCTCATCCGCCACGGCTTCCCGCCGGACGCCGACCGCGCCCGCCGCCAGCTCGACGGGCTCACCGTCGCCCGGGCCGGGGACGGGGAGGCGTACCAGCGGGTCGCCTTCGGCGAGACCTGGACGGACGAGACCGACGCCCCCGGCGGGCGCAACGGCTGCGACACCCGGGACGACGTCCTGCACCGGGACCTCGCCGCCGCCGAGCCGGGCGGCCCCGAGGACTGCGTCCCCCGCTCCGGGGTGCTCCACGACCCGTACACCGGCAGGGTGCTCCCGTACTCCCCCCGCACGGCCTCCCGGATCGAGACCGACCATGTCGTCGCGCTCGGGGCCGCCTGGCGGGCCGGGGCCTGGGCCTGGACGCCGGAACAGCGGCTCACGTACGCCAACGACCTCGACGTCCTGCTCGCGGTCGACGGGCAGGCGAACCACGACAAGAACAGCAGGACCCCCGACCAGTGGAAGCCCCGCCGCGCCTACTGGTGCGAGTACGGCCGCCGCTGGACCGGCATCAAGAGCAAGTACGCGCTGACGGTGACCCCGTCCGAGAAGGCCGCGCTGCACGAGATGCTGGGCACGTGCCCCTGAGGGGGGCCGGTCCGCACCATCGCGCCCGACCCCGTACAATCGACCGGAGCGCTGCGTCCCGTGTCCGGTCCCGTACCGGCATCACCAGAACGGGACATGCAGCCGGAGCCCCCTTCGGGGGTGTTCCAGGAGCGTCGCGCACCGTTGATGGTGTCGCGGGCAGCCCACCACCCCAAGGGCCTCGGGGCCCCGGCCGGTAGGTGGGCCACTCGCGTGCTGCACATAGTGCCCAGACCAGGGAGCGGCTGCCCGTCCGGCGACGGAGGGGTTTCCCAGGCTGCGGATGCGACCTCCCTTAACCCTGGTGAAGCCGTATTCCACACAGATAGAGAGGTTGGTTCGTGCCGAACCAGTCCCGCCCCAAGGTCAAGAAGAGCCGTGCGCTCGGCATCGCGCTGACGCCGAAGGCCGTCAAGTACTTCGAGTCGCGCCCCTACCCGCCGGGCGAGCACGGCCGTGGCCGCAAGCAGAACTCGGACTACAAGGTCCGTCTGCTGGAGAAGCAGCGTCTGCGCGCCCAGTACGACATCAGCGAGCGCCAGATGGCGCGCGCCTACGACCGCGCCAAGAAGGCCGAGGGCAAGACGGGTGAGGCGCTGGTCGTCGAGCTCGAGCGTCGCCTCGACGCCCTGGTCCTGCGTTCGGGCATCGCCCGCACCATCTACCAGGCCCGCCAGATGGTCGTCCACGGCCACATCGAGGTCAACGGCGGCAAGGTCGACAAGCCGTCGTTCCGCGTCCGTCCCGACGACGTCGTGATGGTCCGCGAGCGCAGCCGCGAGAAGGTCCCCTTCCAGGTCGCCCGCGAGGGTGGCTACGACACCGAGGGTGAGACCCCGCGCTACCTCCAGGTGAACCTGAAGGCCCTGGCCTTCCGCCTGGACCGCGACCCGAACCGCAAGGAAATCCCGGTCATCTGCGACGAGCAGCTGGTCGTCGAGTACTACGCCCGCTGATTTCGGCGTCGTCCTCCCGCACACGCGTGCACTGCCCGTCGTCTTCCCGCTCCCTCACCGGAGCGGGGAGCGGCGGGTTTGCGCGTTGTGGGGGCCGCCCGGCGGGGCACGGGTTATCCGGTACGGAGCCGTGGCCCCGGCGCGATAGGCTCGCGGGACGACCTTTCACAACCACAATCTCTTGACCAACAGGGAGCGCATCGTGTCCGGTGGAGAGGTGGCCGGGATCCTGGTGGCCGTCTTCTGGGCGATCCTCGTCTCCTTCCTGGCCCTGGTGCTGGTGAGGCTGGCGCAGACGCTCAAGGCGACGACCCGGATGGTGGCCGACGTGACGGACCAGGCGGTCCCGCTGCTGGCCGACGCCTCCGCGACCGTCCGCTCGGCGCAGACACAGCTGGACCGGGTCGACGCGATCGCCTCCGACGTCCAGGAAGTCACCTCGAACGCCTCGGCGCTCTCCACCACCGTCGCCTCCACCTTCGGCGGCCCCCTGGTCAAGGTCGCCGCCTTCGGGTACGGCGTCCGCCGGGCGATCGGCCTCCGCAAGTCGCCGGAGCCGCCGGCTCCGGAACGCACCGTGATCGTCGGCCGGACGCTGCCGACAGCGCGCCGCCGGGCCCGGGGATCGCGCGGAAACAAGAACTGAGGCCGCGATGTTCCGCCGTACATTCTGGTTCACCGCAGGCGCCGCAGCCGGCGTGTGGGCCACCCAGAAGGTCAACCGCAAGATCAAGGCGCTGAGCCCCGAGAGCCTCGCCGCGCAGGCCGCCGACAAGGCGGTCGAGGCGGGCCACCGGCTCAAGGACTTCGCGCTCGACGTCCGGGCCGGGATGGTCCAGCGCGAGGCCGAACTGGGCGACGCGCTCGGCCTCGACGCGGCGCCCGAGGACGCGCGAGAGCTTCCCCCGCAGCGGTACGCCGTTGCCCTCGACAACCCCAGGACCCCGTATCCCCACGGGAGTTCGCACAACCGGAATGAGGACCACTGATGGAGTCGGCAGAAATTCGTCGCCGCTGGCTGAGCTTCTTCGAGGAGCGCGGTCACACCGTTGTCCCTTCGGCGTCGCTCATCGCGGACGACCCGACTCTGCTCCTGGTCCCGGCGGGCATGGTGCCCTTCAAGCCGTACTTCCTGGGTGAGGTCAAGGCCCCCTGGGACCGCGCCACCAGCGTCCAGAAGTGCGTCCGCACCCCGGACATCGAAGAGGTCGGCAAGACCACCCGGCACGGCACGTTCTTCCAGATGTGCGGCAACTTCTCCTTCGGGGACTACTTCAAGGAAGGGGCCATCCGCTTCGCCTGGGAGATCCTGACGAAGTCCGTCGACGACGGCGGCTACGGCCTCGACCCCGAGCGCCTGTGGATCACCGTCTACCTGGACGACGACGAGGCCGAGGAGATCTGGCGGGAGAAGATCGGCGTCCCCGCCGAGCGCATCCAGCGCCTGGGCAAGAAGGACAACTACTGGTCGATGGGCGTCCCCGGACCCTGCGGCCCCTGCTCGGAGATCAACTACGACCGCGGTCCCGAGTTCGGCGTCGAGGGCGGCCCCGCCGTCAACGACGAGCGCTACGTGGAGATCTGGAACCTGGTCTTCATGCAGTACGAGCGCGGCGCCGGCACCGGCAAGGAGGACTTCGAGATCCTCGGCGAGCTGCCGTCCAAGAACATCGACACGGGTCTGGGTCTTGAGCGTCTTGCCATGATCCTCCAGGGCGTGCAGAACATGTACGAGACCGACACCCTGCGCGTCGTCATGGACAAGGCCACCGAGCTGACCGGCGTCCGCTACGGCGCCGCTCCCGCCAGCGACGTCTCGATGCGCGTGGTCGCCGACCACATGCGCACCTCCGTCATGCTCATCGGCGACGGCGTCACCCCCGGCAACGAGGGCCGCGGCTACGTGCTGCGCCGCATCATGCGCCGCGCCATCCGCAACATGCGTCTCATGGGAGCCACCGGCGCCGTCGTCCAGCAGCTCGTGGACACGGTCGTCGACACGATGGGCCAGCAGTACCCCGAGCTCATCACCGACCGCCAGCGCATCCTGGGCGTCGCCCTCGCCGAGGAGGCCGCCTTCCTCAAGGCCCTCAAGGGCGGCACCAACATCCTGGACACCGCCGTCACCGAGACCAAGGCCGCCGGCGGCCAGGTCCTCTCCGGTGACAAGGCGTTCCTGCTCCACGACACCTGGGGCTTCCCGATCGACCTCACCCTGGAGATGGCCGCCGAGCAGGGCCTCTCGGTGGACGAGGACGGCTTCCGCCGCCTGATGAAGGAGCAGCGGGACCGGGCCAAGGCCGACGCCCAGGCCAAGAAGCACGGCCACGCCGACATGTCCGGCTACCGCGAGATCGCGGACGCCTCCGGCGAGACCGACTTCATCGGCTACACCGCCACCTCCGGCGAGTCCCGCGTCGTCGGCATCCTCGTCGACGGCGTGCCCTCGCCGGTCGCCACCGAGGGCGACGACGTCGAGATCGTCCTGGACCGCACCCCCTTCTACGCCGAGGGCGGCGGCCAGATCGGCGACACCGGCCGCATCAAGGTGGACAGCGGCGCGATCATCGAGGTCCGCGACTGCCAGAAGCCGGTCCCCGGCGTGTACGTCCACAAGGGCGTTGTCCAGGTCGGCGAGGTCACCGTCGGCGCCCAGGCGCAGGCCACCATCGACGTGCACCGCCGCAACGCCATCGCCCGCGCCCACTCCGCCACCCACCTCACCCACCAGGCGCTGCGCGACGCGCTCGGCCCCACGGCCGCCCAGGCCGGCTCGGAGAACCAGCCCGGCCGCTTCCGCTTCGACTTCGGCTCGCCGGCCGCCGTGCCCGGCAACGTCCTCGTCGACGTCGAGCAGCGCATCAACGAGGTCCTCTCGCACGAGATGGACGTCCGCGCCGAGGTCATGTCGATCGACGAGGCCAAGAAGCAGGGCGCCATCGCCGAGTTCGGCGAGAAGTACGGCGAGCGGGTCCGCGTGGTGACCATCGGCGACTTCTCCAAGGAGCTGTGCGGCGGCACGCACGTCCACAACACCGCCCAGCTCGGCCTGGTGAAGCTGCTCGGCGAGTCGTCCATCGGTTCCGGCGTGCGCCGCATCGAGGCCCTGGTCGGCGTCGACGCGTACAAGTTCCTGGCCCGTGAGCACACGGTCGTCGCCCAGCTCCAGGAGCTGGTCAAGGGCCGTCCCGAGGAGCTTCCGGAGAAGGTCTCCGCCATGCTCGGCAAGCTGAAGGACGCCGAGAAGGAGATCGAGAAGTTCCGTGCGGAGAAGGTCCTCCAGGCCGCCGCCGGACTCGTCCAGGGCGCCAAGGACATCAAGGGCGTCGCCCTGGTCACCGGTCAGGTGCCCGACGGCACCTCCGCCGACGACCTGCGCAGGCTGGTCCTCGACGTGCGCGGCCGCATCCAGGGCGACCGGGCCGCCGTCGTGGCCCTGTTCACCACGGCCAACGGCCGCCCGCTGACCGTCATCGCCACCAACGAGACGGCCCGTCAGCGCGGCCTGAAGGCGGGCGACTTGGTGCGCACCGCCGCCAAGACCCTCGGCGGGGGCGGCGGCGGCAAGCCGGACGTCGCCCAGGGCGGCGGCACCAGCGTCACCGCCATCGGCGACGCCATCGACGCCGTCGAGCGCATGGTCGGGGAAACGGCCTGATGCGACGCGGACGCCGTCTCGCGATCGACGTCGGGGACGCCCGGATCGGGGTCGCCTCGTGCGACCCCGACGGGGTCCTCGCCACGCCGGTGGAGACCGTGCCGGGACGCGACGTCCCGGCCGCCCACCGGCGGCTGCGCCAACTGGTCGAGGAGTACGAACCCCTCGAAGTCGTCGTCGGACTCCCTCGCTCCCTCAACGGGGGCGAGGGCCCGGCCGCGGCGAAGGTCAGGAAGTTCGCCCAGGAACTCGCCCGGGGCATCGCCCCGACCGCTGTCCGGCTGGTCGACGAGCGGATGACCACGGTGACCGCCACCCAGGGACTGCGCGCTTCGGGAGTGAAGTCGAAGAAGGGACGGTCCGTCATCGACCAGGCCGCCGCGATTGTCATTCTTCAGAACGCGCTTGAGGCCGAACGGGTGTCTGGGGACCTGCCTGGCGAAGCCGTCGAAGTGGTTGTCTGATCGCGGTACGGTAACGTTCCGCGCCGTGGCGGCGTTCGAACAGCTGCCGCACAGGAACTGAGGCGGGACGGATGCCGTGCCCCACGCGCGCCACACCCGCCGCCTCGCGGCTCTAGGGGACCGATGACTGAGTATGGCCGGGGTCAAGGCTCCGAACCGTGGCACCCGCAGGCCCCCGGTGAGCAGCAGTACGGGGACCAGGGCGGCCAGGCTTGGGTCGGACAGCAGGCCGGAGACGGCTCGGTTCCCCACGACGGGGCGTACGACGGCCGGCAGCAGTACGCGCCGCAGGGCCCGCCCCCGCAGCCGTACTACGACAACGGCCAGTACCAGCAGACCCCGCAGCACAACGGCCAGTACGTCCAGGGGCACGACGGCGGCCAGTACCCGCAGGCGCAGCAGCACACCGAGCAGTACGGCCAGAGGCAGGACGCCGGCCATGACGGCGGCCAGTACTCCCCGGCGTACGACAGCGGGCAGTACGCGCAGGTCTCCCAGCAGAGCGGCCAGTACCCGCAGCAGCAGGGACACGGACAGCAGCAGAGCGACTGGGACACCGGCCGGGGCCAGGCGATCCCGTACGGAATGAACGCGGCCGACCCCTACAGCGGCCAGCAGCCCGGCTACGACACGGGGCAGGACCACTACGGCACCCCCGAGGCGTACCCGCCGCCGCAGCCACCCGGCCAGCGGCAGTCGCCGCCCGAACCGGTGATCGACTGGGACGAGGAGGCCCGGCAGAAGGAGGAGCACCCCTTCTTCACCGGCGCCCCCGACAGCCGGGGCGCGCGGGACGGCGAGGACGGGTACGACGACGAGCCCGCCCCCCGCCGGGGCAAGGGCGGCGGCAAGGGCAAGAAGAAGGGCCGCAACGGCATCGCGTGCCTGGTGGTCTCGGTGGTCCTGCTCGGGGGGCTCGGCGGGGTCGGGTACATCGGCTACTCGTTCTGGAAGGACCGTTTCGGCCCGGTGGAGGACTTCGAGGGCGAGGGCACGGACCCCGTCCAGATCGAGGTCAAGAGGGGCGCCGACGGAAACGAGATCGCCAACACGCTGAAGAAGGCCGGCGTCGTCAAGAGCGTCTCCGCCTTCACCGCGGAGCTGGCGAAGGACCAGAAGAAGGGCAACGCCCTGCAGACGGGCGTCTACGTCCTGAAGAAGGAGATGTCCGCCAAGGCCGCGCTGGAACTCATGCTCAGTCCGGCCAGCCGGAACAACTACATCCTCCCGCCGGGCACCCGCAACGCCCAGGTCTACGAAGCCCTCGACAAGCGCCTCGAGCTCAAGCCCGGCACCACGAAGGACATCGCGAAGGCGCAGGCCGACAAGCTTGGACTCCCCTCGTGGGTGCCGAAGAAGCCGGACATGATGGACCGTCTGGAAGGCTTCCTGTACCCGGGCACCTACCCGGTCGCCCAGGGGACGAAGCCCGAGGACGTGCTGCGCAAGATGGTCGCGCAGGCCACCGAGAACTACGCCAAGCAGGACCTCGCGGGCCAGGCCGAGAAGCTGGGCCTGGAGTCGCCGTTCGACGTGATCACCGTGGCGAGCCTGGTGCAGAAGGAAGGCAAGTACAAGCGCGACTTCGACAAGGTCGCACGCGTCGTCTACAACCGGCTGCAGCCCAACCAGACCGAGACCCACGGCCGCCTCCAGTTCGACTCCACGGTCAACTACCTCAAGTCGACGAGCACGCTGGACATCGGCAACACGGACGACCTCGCCAAGTTCAAGCACCCCTACAACACGTACTACCTGAACCAGAAGGGCCTGCCGCCCGGCCCGATCAGCAACCCGGGGGACGAGGCCCTGCACTCGGCGCTGAACCCGACGCCCGGACCGTGGTTCTACTTCATCTCGATGACCTCGGAGAACACCATCTTCACGAACACCTACGAGGAGCACCAGCGGCTCGTGAAGCAGTACAACGAGGAACGGAAGAAGTCGAAGCAGTGAGCAGTCGCCGCAGCCGGGCCGCCGTGCTCGGCAAGCCCATCGCCCACTCCCTCTCCCCGGTCCTGCACCGCGCCGCGTACGCGGAGCTCGGGCTCGACGGCTGGTCGTACGACCGCTTCGAGGTGAACGAGGAACAACTCCCCGCCTTCGTGGGGGAGTTGGGCGCGGAGTGGGCGGGCCTCTCGCTGACCATGCCGCTCAAGCGGGCGATCATCCCGCTGCTCGACGAGGTCAGCGAGACGGCGGCCTCGGTGGAGGCGGTGAACACCGTCGTCCTCACCGAGGACGGGCGCAGGCTCGGCGACAACACCGACATCCCCGGCATGGTCTCCGCCCTGCGCGAGCGCGGGGTCGACAAGGCCGAGTCGGCGGCCGTCCTCGGCGCCGGGGCCACCGCCTCCTCCGCGCTCGCCGCGCTCGGCCGGATCTGCACCGGCCCGGTCACCGCGTACGTGCGCAGCGCGGCCCGCGCCACCGAGATGCGGACCTGGGGCGAGCGACTGGGCGTCGACGTGCGCACCGCCGACTGGAGCGACGCCCGCGAGGCCTTCGCGGCGCCGCTGGTGATCGCGACCACACCCGCCGGAACGACGGACGCCCTGGTCACGGACGTGCCGGAGGCCGTCGGGACGCTTTTCGACGTGCTGTACGAGCCGTGGCCGACGCCGCTGGCGAGTGCCTGGGCGGCGCGTGGGGGAGCGGTGGTCGGCGGGCTCGACCTGCTCGTGCACCAGGCCGTGCTGCAGGTCGAGCAGATGACGGGCGTCCCCGTCGCACCGCTCGCCGCGATGCGGGCCGCGGGCGAGCGGGCGCTGTCCGAAAGGTGATCATCCGGTCCGAGTGCTGGACCGGGGGCAGGACCGTGCCGCCGGACATGGGAGGATCGGGAGCGGCGGGTCCGGGCCGCGCATCCGGGCTGCGTCATTGCAGTTCCAGGCGCGAGCATGAGGAGCACCGTTGAGCAGGTTGCGCTGGCTGACCGCGGGAGAATCCCACGGACCCGCACTCGTCGCGACGCTGGAGGGACTTCCCGCCGGCGTGCCGATCACCACGGAGATGGTGGCGGACGCTCTGGCCAGGCGGCGGCTGGGCTATGGGCGCGGCGCCCGGATGAAGTTCGAGCAGGACGAGGTCACCTTCCTCGGCGGCGTACGGCACGGCCTCACCATGGGCGGTCCCGTCGCGATCATGGTGGGCAACACCGAGTGGCCCAAGTGGGAGAAGGTCATGTCGGCCGACCCGGTGGACCCCGAGGAGCTGGCCACGATGGCGCGCAACGCGCCGCTGACCCGCCCCCGCCCCGGTCACGCCGACCTCGCGGGCATGCAGAAGTACGCCCTGGACGAGGCCCGTCCGGTCCTGGAGCGCGCGAGCGCCCGGGAGACCGCGGCGCGGGTGGCGCTGGGCACGGTGGCCCGTTCGTACTTGAAGGAGACGACCGGCATCGAGATCGTCTCGCACGTGGTGGAGCTGGCGGCGGCGAAGGCCCCGTACGGTGTGCTGCCCGTGCCCGCCGACGAGGCGAGGCTGGACGAGGACCCGGTGCGCTGCCTGGACGCGGACGCGTCGAAGGCGATGGTCGCGGAGATCGACCAGGCCCACAAGGACGGCGACACCCTGGGCGGTGTGGTCGAGGTGCTGGCGTACGGCGTGCCGGTGGGCCTCGGTTCGTTCACGCACTGGGACCGGCGGCTGGACTCCCGGCTGGCGGGTGCGCTCATGGGCATCCAGGCCATCAAGGGCGTCGAGGTCGGCGACGGCTTCGACCTGGCGCGGGTGCCGGGCTCCAAGGCGCACGACGAGATCGTGCCGACGGCCGACGGCGTGAAGCGCACGACCGGGCGCGCGGGCGGTACCGAGGGCGGCATGTCCACGGGCGAGCTGCTGCGGGTGCGGGCCGCGATGAAGCCGATCGCGACGGTGCCGCGCGCGCTGGCCACGATCGACGTGGCGACCGGCGAGGTCGCCGCCGCCCACCACCAGCGCTCCGACGTGTGCGCGGTTCCGGCGGCGGGCATCGTGGCCGAGGCCATGGTGGCGCTGGTCCTGGCGGACGCGGTCGCCGAGAAGTTCGGCGGGGACAGCGTGGGCGAGACGCGGCGCAACGTGCGGTCGTACCTCGACAACCTCCAGATCCGGTGAGCGGCCCCGAGGTCGTGCTCGTCGGGCCGATGGGGGTCGGCAAGACCACCGTCGGCGCGCTGCTCGCCGAGCGGCTGGGGCTTCCGCACCGGGACACCGACGCGGACATCGTCGCAGCTCAGGGCCGTGAGATCGCCGACATCTTCGTCGACGAGGGCGAGGAGTACTTCCGTGGGCTGGAGCGGGAGGCCGTCCGCGCGGCCGTCGCCGAGCACACGGGCGTGCTCGCGCTCGGCGGCGGGGCGGTCCTCGACGCGTCGACCCGGGAGCTGCTCTCCGCGTACCCGGTCGTCTATCTGTCGATGGACGTGGAAGAAGCGGTGCGGCGCACCGGGCTGGGCCAGGCCCGGCCGCTGCTCGCCGTGAACCCGCGCAAGCAGTGGCGTGAGCTGATGGAGGCCCGCCGCACCCTGTACACCGAAGTCGCCCGGGTGGTCGTGGCCACCGACGGGCGCACCCCCGAAGAGGTCGCCCAGGCGGTCCTGGACGCACTGGAGTTGAAGGACGCATGAGCGAGCAGGCTGGAGCACCGACGCGGATCACGGTCGGTGGCACGGACGGCACCGAGGCGTACGAGGTGCTGGTGGGGCGGCAGTTGCTGGGCGAGCTGCCCGCTCTGATCGGCAAGCAGGCCAAGCGGGTCGCCGTACTGCACCCCGAAGCCCTCGCGGAGACCGGTGAGGCGCTGCGGGCGGACCTCGCGGACCAGGGCTACGAGGTCATCGCGATCCAGTTGCCGAACGCCGAGGAGTCCAAGACCGTCGAGGTCGCGGCGTACTGCTGGAAGGCGCTCGGGCAGACCAACTTCACCCGCACCGACGTGATCGTCGGCGTCGGGGGAGGGGCCACCACGGACCTCGCGGGCTTCGTCGCGGCGACCTGGCTGCGCGGGGTGCGCTGGATCGCCGTACCGACGACCGTGCTCGGCATGGTCGACGCGGCCGTCGGCGGCAAGACCGGCATCAACACCGCCGAGGGCAAGAACCTGGTGGGGGCCTTCCACCCGCCGGCCGGAGTGCTGTGCGACCTCGCGGCGCTGGACTCGCTGCCGGTCAACGACTACGTGTCCGGGCTCGCGGAGGTCATCAAGGCCGGGTTCATCGTGGACCCGGTGATCCTGGACCTGATCGAGGAGGACCCGCAGGCGGCGCGCACCCCGGCGGGCCCGCACACCGCCGAGCTGATCGAGCGGTCCATCCGGGTCAAGGCGGAGGTGGTGTCCGGGGACCTCAAGGAGGCCGGACGCCGCGAGATCCTCAACTACGGGCACACCCTCGGGCACGCCATCGAGAAGAACGAGCGGTACAACTGGCGGCACGGCGCGGCCGTGTCGGTCGGCATGGTCTTCGCCGCCGAACTGGGCCGGATCGCGGGCCGGCTGGACGACGCGACGGCCGACCGGCACCGGTCGGTCCTGGAGGCGGTCGGGCTGCCGCTCACCTACCGGGGCGACCAGTGGCCCAAGCTGGTGGAGAACATGAAGGTCGACAAGAAGTCCCGCGGCGACCGGCTGCGCTTCATCGTCCTGGACGGACTGGGCAAGCCCGTCGTGCTGGAGGCCCCGGACCCGGCGATGCTGCTCGCGGCACACGCCGAGATCGCGGCGTGAGCGGCGTGGGCGGCGTCAGCGGCACGGGTGACGCGAGCGGCGGGAGCCGCCGGGTGTTCGTGCTCAACGGACCCAACCTCGGCCGCCTCGGCTCGCGGGAGCCCGACGTGTACGGGGCGACGTCGTACGCCGGTCTCGTGGCGGCCTGTCAGGGGCTCGGCGAGGAGCTCGGCTTCGAGGTCGAGGTGCGGGAGACCAACGACGAGGGCGAGCTGATCCGCTGGCTGCACGAGGCGGCGGACGGCTCGATTCCGGTCGTCCTCAACCCGGGGGCCTTCACCCACTACTCGTACGGGATGCGGGACGCGGCCGCCCAGCGCACCGCCCCGCTGATCGAGGTGCACATCTCGAACCCGTACGCCCGTGAGGAGTTCCGGCACACCTCGGTCGTCGCGGCCGTCGCCAGCGGCACGGTCGCGGGCTTCGGCATCGGGTCCTACCGGCTCGCTCTGCGGGCGCTCGCCGAGGAACTCGACGGCTGACTCCGCCGTCTGACAGGGCAGGGCAGCCAACGACCGCCCCCGTCGTTCACCTGGTGAACGACGGGGGCGGTACCGTTCGAGGGTTCGACCCGGTCTTTTCGGGTCAGCATCACAACGGTTTCGACGCACCGATACGGTTTCGATTCCACCGATCAGCCCGGCAACAGTCGCCTGTACGAGACGGAGTGGCACCGGATGCAGCACGTAGTGGGGGCGCCGCTGCCACCGCCGCACGGTTCTGGCCAGAGCTGGGCGGGCGCCGCCCCGCACCCGCCCGTCGGCCCGCCGGCTCCCCAGGGCCCGCCGGCTCCCCAGGGGCCGCCGTTGCCGCCGCACACCCCGCCGCAGGGGCCCCCGCCCGGGGCCACGGCGCACGGCGCGGGACACGGCGCGGGACACGGCCACGCCCCCGGCGCGCCGCAGCAGGGCCCCGGGCCCGGCCCGCAGAACGCCCCCGTGCCGTCCGGGGCGCGGGACACCACCGGGCACATCCAGTTGCCGCCGGGCGGCCCCGTGCCGCTGCCGCAGCCGCCGGGGGCGCCCGGGCACGCCGGCACGGGCCACACCACGCTCGCCGTGCTGCTGATAGGCCCCGCGGGAGCGGGCAAGACCACCGTGGCCAAGTACTGGGCGCAGAGCCGCCGGGTGCCGACGGCGCACATCAGCCTGGACGACGTACGGGAATGGGTGTGCTCCGGCTTCGCCGACCCGCAGTCGGGGTGGAACGACCATTCCGAGGCGCAGTACCGGCTGGCCCGGCGGACCTGCGGGTTCGCGGCGCGCAACTTCCTGGCCAACAACATCTCCTGCATCGTGGACGACGCCGTCTTCCCCGACTGGCCGGTGGTGGGACTCGGCGGCTGGAAGCGGCACGTGGGGCCGGGACTGCTGCCGGTGGTGCTGCTGCCCGGACTGGAGGTCGTCCTGGAGCGCAACGCCAAGCGGAGCGGCAACCGGCGGCTGAGCGACGAGGAAGTCGCGCGGATCCACGGGCGGATGGCCGGGTGGTACGGGTCGGGGCTGCCCATCATCGACAACTCGCGGTTCGACGTGCCGACGACGGCGCGGCTGCTGGACGAGACGCTGGCGCGGGCGGTCGCGAGTCCGCCGACCTGGTAGGCGGGTCACCCCCCGGAGGGCGCTCCTCGGTCGGACGCGCTCAGACGGCGGGGCGGGGCGGGCGTACCTACGTTGAGGGCATGTCCGATGCCCATGGAATTCGCCGTGGGCGGCTGCGCGACCGTGCGGCCGCCGCGGGCAGCGAGGCGGCGCTCGTCTCCCGGCCCGCCAACGTCCGCTACCTCGCCGGGAGCGCCCCGCCCGGGGCCGTGCTGCTCATCGGACCGGGGGACCCGGGGAGCGACGTGCTGCTGTGTCCCCGCACGTCGGAAGGGACCCTGGTGGAAGGGCGGCCCGACGAGGCGCTCAGGGTCAGCGTGCTGCCCGTGCCCGGCGCGGACGCCGCGGTCGCCGCGGCCGGGTTCGCGGCGGCGGCCGGGGCCGGGACGCTGGCCGTGGAGGAGCACCACCTGACGGTGGCCAGGTACCGGGCGCTCGGCTCGGTCGCCCCGCGGGTACGGCTCACGGAGCTGGGGTCCGCCGTCGAGCAGCAGCGGGTCGTGAAGGACCAGGAGGAGCTCGCCTGCCTGCGGACGGCCGCCGAGATCGCCGACCAGGCCCTGGGGGAACTGCTGGAGTCCATCCTCGTCGGGCGGACCGAACGGCATCTCGCCCTGGAGCTGGAGCGGCGGCTCGTCGATCACGGGGCCGACTCCCCGGCCTTCGCCACCTCCGTCGGGTCCGGCCCGCACGCGGGCCGCGGCGGGCACCGGCCGACCGACCGCCGGGTCGAGGAGGGCGATTTCCTGTCGGTGTGCCTGGGGGCGGACTTCCGTGGGTACCGGTGCGAGATCGGCCGCACCTTCGTGATCGGGACCGCCCCGGCGGACTGGCAGGTCGACCTGTACGACCTGGTCTTCGCCGCCCAGCGGGCGGGCCGGGAGGCCCTCGCGCCCGGTGTCGAGTACCGCGAAGTGGACCGCGCGGCCCGGCAGTCGCTGGAGGCGGCGGGGTACGGCGACGTGCTTCCGGCGGCCACCGGACACGGTGTGGGGCTCGAAATCGTGGAGGACCCGCAGTTGGCACCGTCGGCCATGGGTAAACTGGACGCTTGTGTGCCGGTCACCGTCGAACCGGGGGTTCACCTCCCTGGCCGGGGCGGAGTCCGGATCGATGACACTCTCGTCGTGCGCCCCGAGGCGGACGGCGGACCCGAGCTACTCACCATTACGACCAAGGAACTCCTCGCGCTCTAGCCGCGGGCGTTCCGACGGTCGTTCCACCAGTCCAGGAGATTCCGCAACCGTGGCTTCCACGAACGACCTCAAGAACGGCATGGTGCTCAAGCTCGACGGAGGCCAGCTCTGGTCCGTCGTCGAGTTCCAGCACGTCAAGCCCGGCAAGGGCCCGGCCTTCGTGCGCACCAAGCTCAAGAGCGTGATGTCCGGCAAGGTCGTCGACAAGACGTTCAACGCCGGCACCAAGGTCGAGACGGCCACCATCGACCGCCGCGACATGCAGTTCTCGTACATGGACGGCGACTACTTCGTCTTCATGGACATGGACACCTACGACCAGCTCATGGTCGACCGCAAGGCCGTCGGCAACACCGCCAACTTCCTCATCGAGGGCTTCACCGCCTCGGTCGCGCAGCACGAGGGCGAGGTGCTCTACGTCGAGCTCCCGGCCGCCGTCGAGCTGACCATCCAGCACACCGACCCCGGCGTGCAGGGCGACCGCTCCACCGGCGGCACCAAGCCCGCCACCCTGGAGACCGGTTACGAGATCGGCGTCCCGCTGTTCATCACGACCGGCGAGAAGATCAAGGTCGACACCCGCACGGGCGACTACCTCGGCCGGGTGAACAGCTAACCGTGGCCGCTCGCAACAACGCCCGCAAGCGCGCGTTCCAGATCCTCTTCGAGGCCGATCAGCGCGGCACGTCCGTGCAGAATGTCCTCGCGGACTGGGTCCGGCACTCGCGGAGCGACGAGCGACAGCCGCCGGTGACCGAATACACGATGGAACTCGTCGAGGGGTACGCCCAGTACGCGCCCCGCATCGACGAGCTCATCGAGACCTATGCCGAGGGCTGGGACCTCGACCGGATGCCGGTCGTGGACCGCAACATCGTCCGGCTCGGCACGTACGAGCTGGTGTGGGTGGACGGGACCCCGGACGCGGTGGTGATCGACGAGGCGGTTCAGCTCGCCAAGGAGTTCTCCACCGACGAGTCCCCGTCGTTCGTGAACGGCCTGCTCGGCCGCTTCAAGGATTTGAAGCCGAAGCTGCGCCGCGAGGAGAGCTGACGCTCGCCGCGCGGGGTTCTCCGCCGACGAAGGGCCTGCGGTACGGGTGATCCCGTACGGCAGGCCCTTCGTCGCGTCGGGACCCCCGGGCGGGGTTTCCGCCACAGGCGCGCGGGAGCCTCGCGTGGGAGCGTCGTGGGGCCCGGTCCCGTGCAGGTGCGTGGTGGCTCGTCGCGCCCGCGCGGCGGAGCCGCACATCGGCCCGGCCCCCGCCCCCCTGACGGCATGCCCGCCGGGCAGCCATTCCCGCCGCCCGGCGGCCCCGCGCGCACGAAAACCGCCGGGGGCGGTGGGGGGCCCATGGCTCCCACCGCCCCCGGCGGTACGTTTCTTCTCTTGCGGCTCCCGGCTCGACGGGGCCCGGGATCAGACCTCTTCGTGGCCGACGGCGCGCCGCGCGTCCGCGTCCAGGACGCCCCAGCTGATGAGCTGTTCGGTCAGGACCGAGGGCGACTGGTCGTAGATCACGGCCAGGGTGCGCAGGTCGTCCTGACGGATCGACAGCACCTTGCCGTTGTAGTCGCCGCGCTGCGACTGGATCGTGGCGGCGTACCGCTGGAGCGGGCCGGCCTTCTCCGCCGGAACGTGCGCGAGACGCTCCAGGTCGAGACGGAGCTTCGGCGGGGGCTCGGCCGCTCCGCCGGGCGTCGTGCCGGGCAGGAGCTCCTGGACGGGGACCCCGTAGAAGTCCGCCAGCTCGGCGAGGCGCTGCACGGTCACGGCACGGTCGCCGCGCTCGTACGAACCCACCACGACCGCCTTCCAACGGCCCTGGGACTTCTCCTCGACACCGTGGAGGGAAAGGCCCTGCTGGGTGCGGATCGCGCGGAGCTTGGCCCCGAGCTGCTTGGCGTATTCGCTGGACATAAAGCTCCCCGGACGCTGGAACATTGCGGCTCCGCCGCGTGGCTGGTAACTCACTGTGAGGTTACGCAGCGTTACTTGTCCGCGTCAAGCCGAACGGGTGGGAGCCCTGTGGGAGAAGGGGTCCGAGGGGGTCGGCCCCCGGGGAGGAGGCATTCCGGACCCCCTGGTACCGTGGACCACGCACATCTCGACGTCCTTTAAGAACCGTCCCGTGAGGCGGAGAAGGAGGTCCGTTTCCCATGGACACCAGTAACACCGGCAATTCCGGTACTTCCGGCGAAGGCGATGCGGCAAGGCCCGTTCTCGAAGGCCCCGACATCGCCCGCGTGCTGACCCGTATCGCCCACGAGATCGTCGAACGCGCCAAGGGCGCCGACGACGTGGTCCTGCTCGGCATTCCGACCCGCGGTGTCTTCCTCGCCCGCCGGCTCGCCGCCAAGCTCGAAGAGATCACCGGCCGCCCCATGCCGGTCGGCTCCCTCGACATCACGATGTACCGCGACGACCTGCGCATGCGCCCCGCGCGCGCCCTGGCCCGCACGGAGATCCCCGGCGACGGCCTCGACGGCCGCCTGGTGGTCCTCGTGGACGACGTCCTCTTCTCCGGCCGCACCATCCGCGCCGCCCTCGACGCCCTGGGCGACCTCGGCCGCCCGCGCGCGGTCCAGCTCGCCGTCCTGGTCGACCGCGGCCACCGCGAACTGCCGATCCGCGCCGACTACGTCGGCAAGAACCTCCCCACGTCCCTGCGGGAGACGGTCAAGGTCCAGCTCGCCGAGGAGGACGGTCGCGACACCGTGCTGCTCGGCCTCCAGCAGACCGCCCCGGCCGACAGCAAGTAGCCCCTGCCGCCGCCCGCGACCCGCGATCCGGGTCGCAGGGACGCTGCTGCCTGCCGTCCTGCCTGCTGCCCACCTCCTCCGTACACCTGGAGAGAACCCCCGATGATGCGTCACCTCATCTCGGCCGCCGACCTCACCCGCGACGACGCCGTCCTGATCCTCGACACCGCCGAGGAGATGGCCCGGGTCGCCGACCGGCCGATCAAGAAGCTGCCCACGCTGCGCGGGCGGACCGTCGTCAACCTCTTCTTCGAGGACTCGACGCGGACCCGGATCTCCTTCGAGGCCGCCGAGAAGCGGCTGTCGGCGGATGTCATCAACTTCACCGCCAAGGGGTCCTCGGTCTCCAAGGGGGAGTCCCTCAAGGACACCGCGCAGACCCTGGAGGCCATGGGCGTCGACGCCGTCGTCATCCGGCACGGCGCGAGCGGGGCCCCGTACCGGCTCGCCACCTCCGACTGGATCGACGCGACCGTCATCAACGCCGGTGACGGCACCCACCAGCACCCCACGCAGGCCCTGCTCGACGCCTTCACCATGCGGCGGCGGCTGGTGGGCCGCGACGCGGGCCTGGGACGGGACCTGGAGGGCAAGCGGATCACGCTGGTCGGCGATGTGCTGCACAGCCGGGTCGCCCGCTCCAACGTGGACCTGCTGCACACCCTCGGCGCCGAGGTCACCCTCGTCGCCCCGCCCACCCTGCTGCCGATCGGCGTGGAGAACTGGCCCGCCCGGGTCTCGTACGACATCGACAGCGTCCTGGCGAAGTCCGACGCGGTGATGATGCTCCGCGTCCAGCGCGAGCGCATGAACGCCGCCTTCTTCCCGACCGAGCGCGAGTACTCGCGGCGGTACGGGCTGGACGGCGAGCGGATGGCCAAGATGCCCGAGCACGCCATCGTCATGCACCCCGGGCCCATGGTCCGCGGCATGGAGATCACCGCCGAGGTCGCCGACTCCGACCGCTGCACGGTCGTCGAACAGGTCGCCAACGGCGTCTCCGTGCGGATGGCCGTCCTCTATCTGCTTCTCGGCGGCAACGAGTCCGCCGCCGCCCAGTGACACCCTTCGTACCGAGGAGAACCGAGAAATCATGAGCAAGACCCTGATCCGTGGTGCGAAGGTGCTGGGCGGCGAGGTCCAGGACGTCCTGATCGACGGCGAGACCATCGCCGAGGTCGGCACCGGTCTGTCGGCGGAGGGCGCGGAGGTCGTCGAGGCCGACGGCAGGATCCTGCTGCCGGGCCTGGTCGACCTGCACACCCATCTGCGCGAGCCCGGCCGCGAGGACTCCGAGACCGTGCTGACCGGCACCCGGGCCGCCGCCTCCGGCGGTTACACCGCCGTCTTCGCCATGGCCAACACCTTCCCGGTCGCCGACACCGCCGGCGTGGTCGAGCAGGTCTACCGGCTCGGCAAGGAGTCCGGCTACTGCGACGTGCAGCCCATCGGCGCCGTCACCGTCGGCCTGGAGGGCAGGAAGCTCGCCGAGCTGGGAGCCATGCACGACTCGGCCGCCGGGGTGAAGGTCTTCTCCGACGACGGCAAGTGCGTCGACGACGCGGTGATCATGCGCCGTGCGCTGGAGTACGTGAAGGCCTTCGGCGGCGTCGTCGCCCAGCACGCCCAGGAGCCCCGCCTCACCGAGGGCGCCCAGATGAACGAGGGCGTCGTCTCGGCGGAGCTCGGCCTCGGCGGCTGGCCCGCCGTCGCCGAGGAGTCGATCATCGCCCGGGACGTGCTGCTCGCCGAGCACGTCGGCTCCCGCGTGCACATCTGCCACCTGTCGACCGCCGGCTCGGTGGAGATCGTACGGTGGGCCAAGTCGCGCGGCATCGACGTCACCGCCGAGGTCACCCCGCACCACCTGCTCCTCACCGACGAGCTGGTCCGCTCGTACGACCCCGTCTACAAGGTGAACCCGCCGCTCCGCACGGAGAAGGACGTGATGGCGCTCCGCACGGCGCTCGCGGACGGCACGATCGACATCGTCGCCACCGACCACGCCCCGCACCCGCACGAGGACAAGGACTGCGAGTGGGCCGCCGCCGCCATGGGCATGGTCGGCCTGGAGACCGCGCTGTCGGTCGTGCAGCAGACGATGGTGGAGACCGGGCTGCTCGACTGGGCCGGCGTCGCCGAGCGCATGTCCGCCAAGCCCGCCGCCATCGGCCGCCTGGCGGGCCACGGCCGGCCCGTCGCCGCGGGGGAGCCCGCGAACCTCACCCTCGTGGACGCCGCTTACCGTGGACAGGTGGACCCCGCGGGCTTCGCCTCCCGCAGCCGCAACACCCCCTACGAGGGCCGTGAGCTGCCGGGACGCGTCACCCACACCTTCCTGCGGGGCCGGGCAACGGTCGTGGACGGGAAACTCACGTGACATCTCACCTGGTAATGGCGGCAGGCCTGGCAGCCGAGCCGAAGTCGGCGGAGGTGACGAACTGGGCCGGCCGCATCGGCTGGGTCGTCGGACTCGCCCTCTTCGTCGCCCTCGTCTACTGGCTGATGCGCCAGGGCTGGAAGTGGCGCGCCACCCTCCAGTCGGACCTGCCCGAGCTCCCCGAATCGCCGGCGGAGCCCGGTGCGGCGAAGCTGAGGATGAGCGGCCGCTACCACGGCTCCACCACCGCCGGACAGTGGCTCGACCGGATCGTCGCCCACGGTCTGGGCACGCGCAGCCGGGTCGAGCTGACCCTGACCGAGCAGGGGCTGGACGTCGTACGCCCCGGCGCGGACGACTTCTTCGTCCCGCGCGAGCGGCTCGTCGAGGCCCGCCTCGACAAGGGCATCGCGGGCAAGGTCCTCGCGGAGGGCGGCCTGCTGGTCGTCACCTGGGAGCACGGGGGAAAGCAGCTCGACTCCGGCTTCCGCTCCGACAGGGCCGCCGAGCACGCGGCCTGGGTCGAGGCCATCAACTCCATGAACAACGTACGTACTACGGAAGGCACCGCACGATGACGATCTCCACCCGGGGAGCCGGACAGGCTCCCGCCGTACTCGTCCTGGAGGACGGCCGCAGCTTCCGCGGCCGCGCCTACGGGGCCGTGGGGGAGACCTTCGGCGAGGCGGTGTTCAACACCGGCATGACCGGTTACCAGGAGACCCTCACCGACCCCTCGTACCACCGCCAGGTCGTCGTGATGACCGCCCCGCACGTGGGCAACACCGGCTACAACGACGAGGACGACGAGTCGGCGAAGATCTGGGTCGCCGGATACGTCGTGCGCGACCCCGCCCGCGTTCCGTCCAACTGGCGCTCGCGGCGCTCCCTGGACGACGAGCTGGCCGAGCAGGGCGTCGTCGGGATCTCCGGGATCGACACCCGCGCCCTCACCCGCCACCTGCGCGAGCGCGGCGCGATGCGCGTCGGCATCTTCTCCGGTTCCTCGCTCGCGGACGACGCCGCGCTGCTGGCCCGCGTCAAGGAAGCCCCCCAGATGAAGGGCGCCGACCTCTCCGCCGAGGTCGCCACCAAGGAGACGTACGTCGTCCCCGCGGTCGGTGAGAAGAAGTTCACCGTCGCCGCCATCGACCTCGGCATCAAGGGCATGACCCCGGCGCTGATGGCCGAGCGCGGCATCGAGGTCCACGTCATGCCCGCCACGGCGAGCGCCGAGGAGCTGTACGCCGTGCACCCCGACGGCGTCTTCCTCTCCAACGGCCCCGGCGACCCGGCGACCGTGGACCTGACGGTGATCAAGGAGGTCCTCGCCCGGAAGACCCCCCTGTTCGGCATCTGCTTCGGCAACCAGATCCTCGGCCGCGCGCTCGGCTTCGGCACGTACAAGCTGAAGTACGGCCACCGCGGCATCAACCAGCCGGTGCAGGACCGCACCACCGGCAAGGTCGAGGTCACCGCGCACAACCACGGCTTCGCCGTCGACGCGCCCCTCGACAAGGTCTCGGACACGCCCTTCGGCCGCGCCGAGGTCTCCCACGTCTGCCTGAACGACCAGGTGGTGGAGGGCCTCCAGCTCCTCGACCAGCCCGCGTTCAGCGTCCAGTACCACCCCGAAGCGGCGGCCGGTCCGCACGACGCCGCTTACCTGTTCGACCGCTTCATCTCGCTCATGGAGGGCCAGCGTGCCTAAGCGCACCGATATCCAGTCCGTCCTGGTCATCGGCTCCGGCCCGATCGTCATCGGCCAGGCCGCGGAGTTCGACTACTCCGGCACCCAGGCCTGCCGCATCCTCAAGGCCGAGGGCCTGCGGGTCGTCCTGGTCAACTCGAACCCCGCGACGATCATGACCGACCCGGAGATCGCCGACGCCACGTACGTCGAGCCGATCACCCCGGAGTACGTCGAGAAGATCATCGCCAAGGAGCGCCCCGACGCCCTCCTGCCCACCCTGGGCGGCCAGACCGCGCTCAACACCGCGATCTCCATGCACGAGCAGGGCGTCCTGGAGAAGTACGGCGTGGAGCTGATCGGCGCCAACGTCGAGGCCATCAACAAGGGCGAGGACCGCGACCTCTTCAAGGGAGTCGTCGAAGAGGTCCGCAAGAAGATCGGCCACGGCGAGTCCGCCCGCTCGGTCATCTGCCACTCGATGGACGACGTCCTCCAGGGCGTCGACACCCTCGGCGGCTACCCGGTGGTCGTGCGCCCCTCCTTCACCATGGGCGGCGCCGGCTCCGGCTTCGCGCACGACGAGGAGGAGCTGCGCCGCATCGCCGGCCAGGGCCTCACGCTCTCCCCGACCACCGAGGTGCTCCTGGAGGAGTCCATCCTCGGCTGGAAGGAGTACGAGCTGGAGCTGATGCGCGACAAGAACGACAACGTCGTGGTCGTCTGCTCCATCGAGAACTTCGACCCGATGGGCGTCCACACCGGCGACTCGATCACCGTCGCCCCGGCGATGACGCTCACCGACCGCGAGTACCAGCGGCTGCGTGACATCGGCATCGCGATCATCCGCGAGGTCGGCGTCGACACCGGCGGCTGCAACATCCAGTTCGCGGTCAACCCCGAGGACGGCCGCATCATCGTCATCGAGATGAACCCGCGCGTCTCGCGCTCCTCGGCCCTGGCCTCGAAGGCGACCGGCTTCCCGATCGCCAAGATCGCCGCCCGCCTCGCCGTCGGCTACACGCTGGACGAGATCCCCAACGACATCACCGAGAAGACCCCGGCCTCCTTCGAGCCGACCCTCGACTACGTCGTCGTCAAGGTCCCGCGCTTCGCCTTCGAGAAGTTCCCGGCCGCCGACGCCACCCTCACCACCACCATGAAGTCGGTCGGCGAGGCCATGGCCATCGGCCGCAACTTCACCGAGGCCCTGAACAAGGCGCTGCGCTCGCTGGAGAAGAAGGGCAGCCAGTTCACCTTCACCGGCGAGCCCGGCGACAAGGCCGAGCTGCTGGAGACCGCCAAGGTCCCCACCGACGGCCGCATCAACACCGTCATGCAGGCCATCCGGGCCGGCGCCACCCAGCAGGAGGTCTTCGACGCCACGAAGATCGACCCGTGGTTCGTCGACCAGCTCTTCCTGATCAAGGAGTACGCGGACGAGCTGGCCGCCGCCGACAAGCTCGACCCCGAGCTGCTCGCCGAGGCCAAGCGCCACGGCTTCTCCGACGTGCAGATCGCCGGGATCCGCGGCCTGCGCGAGGACGTCGTCCGCGAGGTCCGGCACGCGCTGGGGGTCCGCCCGGTCTACAAGACGGTCGACACCTGCGCCGCCGAGTTCGCCGCGAAGACCCCGTACTTCTACTCCTCGTACGACGAGGAGTCCGAGGTCGCCCCCCGCGAGAAGCCCGCCGTGATCATCCTGGGCTCGGGCCCGAACCGCATCGGTCAGGGCATCGAGTTCGACTACTCCTGCGTCCACGCCTCCTTCGCGCTCAGCGACGCGGGCTACGAGACCGTGATGGTCAACTGCAACCCGGAGACCGTCTCCACCGACTACGACACCTCCGACCGCCTGTACTTCGAGCCGCTCACGCTCGAGGACGTGCTGGAGATCGTCCACGCCGAGTCGCTGGCCGGCCCCATCGCCGGTGTGATCGTCCAGCTCGGCGGCCAGACCCCGCTCGGTCTCGCCCAGGCGCTCAAGGACAACGGCGTGCCCGTCGTCGGCACCTCCCCGGAGGCCATCCACGCCGCCGAGGACCGCGGCGCGTTCGGCCGGGTGCTCGCCGAGGCCGGCCTGCCCGCGCCCAAGCACGGCACCGCCACCACCTTCGCCGAGGCCAAGGCCATCGCCGACGAGATCGGCTATCCCGTCCTCGTCCGCCCCTCGTACGTGCTCGGCGGCCGCGGCATGGAGATCGTCTACGACGAGACGCGCCTCTCCTCGTACATCGCCGAATCCACCGAGATCAGCCCCACCCGGCCGGTCCTGGTCGACCGCTTCCTCGACGACGCGATCGAGATCGACGTGGACGCCCTCTACGACGGCACCGAGCTCTACCTCGGCGGCGTCATGGAGCACATCGAGGAAGCCGGCATCCACTCCGGCGACTCGGCGTGCGCGCTGCCCCCGATCACCCTCGGCGGCCACGACATCAAGCGCCTGCGCGCCTCCACCGAGGCCATCGCCAAGGGCGTCGGCGTGCGCGGACTGATCAACATCCAGTTCGCCATGGCCGGGGACATCCTGTACGTCCTCGAAGCCAACCCGCGCGCCTCGCGCACCGTCCCCTTCACCTCGAAGGCGACCGCGGTGCCGCTGGCCAAGGCCGCCGCCCGCATCTCGCTGGGCGCCACCGTCGCCGAACTGCGCGCCGAGGGCATGCTGCCGAAGACCGGCGACGGCGGCACGCTGCCGCAGGACGCGCCGATCTCCGTCAAGGAGGCCGTGATGCCGTGGAGCCGCTTCCGCGACATGCACGGACGCGGCGTCGACACGGTGCTCGGCCCGGAGATGCGCTCCACCGGCGAGGTCATGGGCATCGACTCGGTCTTCGGCACGGCGTACGCCAAGTCGCAGGCCGGCGCGTACGGCCCGCTGCCCACCAAGGGCCGCACCTTCATCTCGGTCGCCAACCGCGACAAGCGCTCGATGATCTTCCCGGCCCGCGAGCTGGTCGCCCACGGCTTCGAGCTGCTCGCCACCTCGGGCACGGCGGAGGTGCTCAAGCGCAACGGCATCAACGCCACCGTCGTGCGCAAGCAGTCCGAGGGCGAGGGCCCCAACGGCGAGAAGACCATCGTCCAGCTCATCCACGACGGTGAGGTCGACCTCATCATCAACACCCCGTACGGCACCGGCGGCCGGCTCGACGGCTACGAGATCCGCACCGCGGCGGTCTCCCGCTCCGTGCCCTGCCTCACCACGGTGCAGGCGCTCGCCGCCGCCGTGCAGGGCATCGACGCCCTCAACCGCGGCGACGTGGGGGTCCGCTCCCTCCAGGAACACGCGGAACAGCTGACCGCGGCCCGCGAGGACTAGCGGCCGCCGAGGGGGACACCGGAAGCATCCGGTGTCCCCCTCTTCGCGAGCCCCCTCACCCAGACCTCTGCGAAGGCACCCATGTACAAGTTCTTCTTCCGCCTCGTCTTCAAGCGGATGGACCCCGAGCAGGCCCATCACCTGGCCTTCCGCTGGATCCGCCTGGCCGCCCGCGTCCCCGTTCTGCGCACGTTCGTCGCCGCCGCCCTCGCGCCCCGGTACACCTCGCTGCGCACCGAGGCCCTGGGCCTGCGCATGCACGGCCCGTTCGGTCTCGCCGCCGGCTTCGACAAGAATGCCGTCGCCATCGACGGCATGGCGATGCTCGGCTTCGACCACATCGAGATCGGCACCGTCACCGCCCAGCCGCAGCCCGGCAACCCCAAGAAGCGCCTCTTCCGCCTGATCGCGGACCGCGCGCTGATCAACCGCATGGGCTTCAACAACGAGGGCTCCGAGGTCGTCGCCGCCCGCCTGGCGGCCCGCAACCCGGTCTTCAGGACGACCGTCGGCGTCAACATCGGCAAGACCAAGGTCGTCCCGGAGGAGGAGGCGGTCGCCGACTACGTCACGTCCACCGAGCGTCTCGCCGCCCACGCCGACTACCTCGTCGTGAACGTGTCCTCCCCGAACACCCCCGGCCTGCGCAACCTCCAGGCCACCGAGTCCCTGCGCCCGTTGCTGACCGCCGTACGGGAGGCGGCCGACCGCACGGTCACGGACCGGCGCGTTCCGCTCCTGGTCAAGATCGCCCCCGACCTCGCGGACGAGGACGTCGACGCGGTCGCCGACCTGGCCCTGGAGCTGGGGCTGGACGGCATCATCGCCACCAACACCACCATCGCCCGCGAGACCCTCGGCCTGAAGTCCTCCCCGGAGCTCCGCAACGAGACCGGCGGCCTCTCGGGCGCGCCCGTCAAGGCGCGCTCCCTGGAGGTCCTGCGCCGCCTGTACGCCCGCGTGGGCGACGACCTCACCCTCATCGGGGTGGGCGGCATCGAGAACGCCGAGGACGCCTGGCAGCGCATCCTCGCGGGCGCGACCCTCGTCCAGGGCTACAGCGCCTTCATCTACGAGGGCCCCTGCTACGCCCGCGCCATCCACAAGGGCCTGGCGGCGCGCCTGGCCAACAGCCCGTACCAGACCCTCGCCGAGGCCGTCGGCGCCGACACCCGTAAGAAGGCCGCCGCATGACCGTGACCCCCTTCGGTACGCGCCTGCGCGCCGCCATGGACACCCGCGGCCCCCTCTGCGTCGGCATCGACCCGCACGCCTCGCTCCTGAGCGCCTGGGGCCTGGGCGACGACATCAAGGGCCTGGAGACCTTCACCCGCACCGTCGTGGAGGCGCTGGCCGACCGGGTCGCCGTCCTCAAGCCGCAGTCCGCCTTCTTCGAGCGCTTCGGCTCGCGCGGCATCGCCGTCCTGGAGAAGGCCGTGGAGGAGTCCCGGGCCGCCGGGGCCCTGGTCCTGATGGACGCCAAGCGCGGCGACATCGGCTCCACCATGGGCGCGTACGCCGCCACCTACCTGGACCCGGCCTCCCCGCTGTTCTCCGACGCGGTGACCGTCTCCCCGTACCTCGGCTTCGGCTCGCTGCGCCC
Source organism: Streptomyces sp. NPDC088745 (assembly GCF_044751045.1). Lineage (NCBI taxonomy): Bacteria > Bacillati > Actinomycetota > Actinomycetes > Kitasatosporales > Streptomycetaceae > Streptomyces > Streptomyces sp. NPDC088745. The sequence goes on along the minus strand of NZ_JBIVLB010000007.1, from coordinate 90,998 downwards.
CGCGCTGGACCTCGCCGCCGCCCACGGAGCCGGTGTCTTCGTGCTCGCCCTCACCTCCAACCCCGAGGGCGCCGAGGTGCAGCGCGCCACCGCCGCCGACGGGCGCTCGCTGGCGCAGCTCATGCTGGACCACATGGCCGCCGAGAACGCCGGCGCGGACCCGATGGGCTCCGTCGGCGCGGTCGTCGGCGCGACCCTGGGCGACGCGGGCGCGGACCTCGCGATCAACGGACCGCTGCTCGCTCCCGGCATCGGCGCGCAGGGCGCGACCCCGGCCGACCTTCCGGGCGTCTTCGGCGCGGCCGTGGGCAACGTCGTGCCGAGCGTGAGCCGGGGCGTCCTGCGGCACGGCCCGGACCGGACCGGACTGCGCGATTCCGCGGCGCGCTTCGCGGACGAGGTGCGCGAGGCGGTCTCCGGAGCCTGAAGGGCTCCGGGGGCCCCGGAGCCCGTGAGCCCGGGAGGCGTGCGGGGGAGCCGGGGAGCGATGTTGACGCGATCCTTATCAAAAACTCGGCCGATATGGGGCAAATGTCCTGGTCGTCCGAGGCTGACCAGGACTTTTAGTCCGTTCTCACTGACGGGAGCGGCCAACCCCGCTAGTCTCCGACGAGAGCAAACGCACAGCTCCACCGTGTGTTTGGTCACCGTGTGCGGGGTTACTAGCTCTGCGCCCGGTCCGTATCCGACAGTTCGACATCCGAGGTGACGTAGGCGTGGCTCTTCCGCCCCTTACCCCTGAACAGCGCGCAGCCGCGCTCGAAAAGGCCGCCGCGGCTCGCCGGGAGCGGGCCGAGGTCAAGAATCGACTCAAGCACTCCGGCGCTTCCCTCCACGAGGTCATCAAGCAGGGCCAGGAGAACGACGTCATCGGGAAGATGAAGGTCTCCGCCCTCCTGGAGTCCCTGCCCGGCGTGGGCAAGGTCCGCGCCAAGCAGATCATGGAGCGGCTCGGCATCTCCGAGAGCCGCCGGGTGCGCGGTCTCGGCTCCAACCAGATCGCATCCCTGGAGCGCGAGTTCGGCGGCAGCCCGGCCTGATCGTCCCTCCGGGACGACCGGGCCGTGCTCCCCGTCCACGCGCGCGGCGATTGACTCGCGGTCCGGGCACGCCCGGGAAGCTGGAATAATCGCTCCATGGCTGCAACATCCCGGGGGACGTCCCCCGTACCCCCGGACGCACGTCCGCGGCTGACCGTGCTCTCCGGCCCCTCCGGGGTCGGCAAGAGCACGGTCGTGTCGCACATGCGCAAGGTCCACCCCGAGGTCTGGCTCTCCGTGTCCGCCACCACCCGCAAGCCGCGGCCCGGTGAGAAGCACGGCGTGCACTACTTCTTCGTCACCGACGAGGAGATGGACAAGCTGATCGCCAACGGCGAGCTGCTGGAGTGGGCCGAGTTCGCGGGCAACCGCTACGGCACCCCGCGCGACGCGGTCGTCGAGCGGCTGGAGGCCGGCGAGCCCGTCCTCCTGGAGATCGAGCTGGAGGGCGCCCGCCAGGTCAAGGAGTCGATGTCGGACTCCCTGCTGGTCTTCCTCGCCCCGCCGAACTGGGACGAGCTGGTCCGCCGCCTCACCGGGCGCGGCACCGAGTCGGCCGAGGTCATCGAGCGTCGGCTGGCCGCAGCCAGGGTCGAACTGGCCGCCGAGTCCGAGTTCGACACCACCCTTGTCAACACCTCCGTCGAGGACGTAGCACGTGAGCTGCTAGCCTTGATGGAAGTTGTTTGATCTTTGTCCACTTTTTTCGGGCGCCCCAGAAGACCGGTCCTCCGGGAAGCCGGGTATCCCGGAAGTTTTCGGAAGGTAGAGCGTGTCCTCTTCCATCACCACGCCCGAGGGCATCATCAACCCGCCGATCGATGAGCTGCTTGAGGCCACGGACTCCAAGTACAGCCTCGTGATCTACGCGGCCAAGCGCGCGCGCCAGATCAACGCGTACTACTCCCAGCTCGGCGAAGGCCTGCTGGAGTACGTCGGTCCGCTGGTGGACACCCACGTCCACGAGAAGCCCCTCTCGATCGCCCTGCGTGAGATCAACGCGGGTCTGCTGACCTCCGAGGCCATCGAGGGCCCGGCCCAGTAGGCACAACCAGAGCACCTTCGCCACAGGCCCGACGGGACTCCCGTCGGGCCTGTGGTGTGTGATGGTCCTGTACGCATTCGAACAGAGCGGGGAGCGGTAGTGGTGGAGAAGCCGAGGGTCGTCCTGGGGGTCAGCGGTGGCATCGCCGCCTACAAGGCGTGCGAGCTGCTGCGCCGGCTGACCGAGTCCGGGCACGACGTACGGGTCGTGCCGACGGAGGCCTCGCTGCACTTCGTGGGGGCCGCCACCTGGTCGGCCCTGTCCGGGAACCCGGTCTCCACCGAGGTCTGGGACTCCGTCCACGAGGTCCCGCACGTGCGCATCGGCCAGCACGCCGACCTCGTCGTCGTCGCCCCCGCCACCGCGGACATGCTCGCCAAGGCGGCGCACGGCCTCGCCGACGACCTCCTGACCAACACCCTGCTCACCGCCCGCTGTCCGGTGCTCTTCGCCCCGGCCATGCACACGGAGATGTGGGAGCACCCCGCCACCCAGGAGAACGTCGCCACGCTGCGCCGCCGGGGCGCGGTCGTCCTGGAGCCCGCCGTCGGCCGCCTGACCGGCGTCGACACCGGCAAGGGCCGCTTCCCCGACCCGGTGGAGATCTTCGAGACCTGCCGCCGCGTCCTGGCCAGGGGCGCCGGGGAGCCCGACCTCGCCGGCCGTCACGTCGTGATCAGCGCGGGCGGCACGCGCGAGCCGCTGGACCCGGTCCGCTACCTGGGGAACCGTTCCTCCGGCAAGCAGGGGTACGCGCTCGCGCGCACCGCCCTGGCACGCGGCGCGCGGGTCACGCTCATCGAGGCCAACACCGGCCTGCCCGACCCGGCGGGCGCCGACGTGGTGCGCGTGGGCACCGCCGTGCAGCTGCGCGAGGCGGTCCTGAAGGCCGCCGCCGACGCGGACGCGGTGGTGATGGCCGCGGCCGTGGCGGACTTCCGCCCCGAGACGTACGCCACCGGCAAGATCAAGAAGCAGGACGGCCAGGAGCCCGCGCCGCTCGCCCTCGTCCGCAACCCGGACATCCTCGCCGAGGTCGCGGGCGGCACCACCGGGGCCCGGCCGCGGCCCGGCCAGGTGGTGGTCGGCTTCGCCGCCGAGACCGACGACGTACTCGCCAACGGGCGCAAGAAGCTGCTGCGCAAGGGCTGCGACCTGCTCGTCGTCAACGAGGTGGGGGAGCACAAGACCTTCGGCTCCGAGGAGAACGAGGCCGTGGTGCTCGCGGCGGACGGGGCGCAGACCCCGGTCCCGTACGGTCCGAAGGAAGCCCTGGCGGATGTCGTGTGGGATTTGGTCGTTCCCCGGCTGGAAACCGGACGCGCCTGACGCCTCGCGCATCTCTTCGGGAGTGGACAAAGCGTTCGAATCGCCTTTTTCCCTCCTCCATCCCGTCCTTCTTCCGTGCCGCGCGACGCAGTGCCTCGAATCACACAACCGTGATTCGGTGAGACACGTGGTCCGCTGGGCGGGAGCGACCGATAAAGTGGTCGCGGACCGACGCCGGGCGCAGCTCCCGGCAGGTCCGCCAATGATCAGCCAGCAGCCGCTGCAACCCCAGGGAGCGTTGTGTCCCGTCGTCTCTTCACCTCGGAGTCCGTGACCGAGGGCCACCCCGACAAGATCGCTGACCAGATCAGCGACACGATTCTCGACGCGCTCCTGCGGGAGGACCCGACCTCCCGGGTCGCCGTGGAGACCCTGATCACGACGGGCCTCGTGCACGTCGCGGGCGAGGTCACCACGAAGGCGTACGCGCCGATCGCCCAGCTCGTGCGCGAGAAGATCCTCGACATCGGCTACGACTCGTCCAAGAAGGGCTTCGACGGCGCCTCCTGCGGCGTCTCGGTGTCCATCGGCGCGCAGTCCCCGGACATCGCGCAGGGCGTCGACACGGCGTACGAGAAGCGCGTCGAGGGCGATGAGGACGAGCTCGACAAGCAGGGCGCGGGCGACCAGGGCCTGATGTTCGGCTACGCGTGCGACGAGACCCCGGAGCTGATGCCGCTCCCGATCCACCTCGCGCACCGTCTGTCGCGCCGCCTGTCCGAGGTCCGCAAGAACGGGACGATCCCCTACCTGCGCCCCGACGGCAAGACCCAGGTCACCATCGAGTACGACGGCGACAAGGCCGTCCGTCTCGACACGGTCGTCGTCTCCTCGCAGCACGCGTCCGACATCGACCTGGACTCCCTGCTCGCGCCCGACATCCGCGAGTTCGTCGTCGAGCACGTCCTCAAGCAGCTCGTCGAGGACGGCATCAAGCTGGACACCGAGGGCTACCGCCTGCTGGTGAACCCGACCGGCCGCTTCGAGATCGGCGGCCCGATGGGCGACGCGGGCCTTACCGGCCGCAAGATCATCATCGACACGTACGGCGGCATGGCCCGCCACGGCGGCGGCGCCTTCTCCGGCAAGGACCCGTCCAAGGTCGACCGCTCGGCCGCGTACGCGATGCGCTGGGTCGCCAAGAACGTCGTGGCCGCCGGTCTCGCCTCGCGCTGCGAGGTCCAGGTCGCGTACGCGATCGGCAAGGCCGAGCCGGTCGGTCTCTTCGTCGAGACCTTCGGCACCGCCACCATCGACACCGACAAGATCGAGCACGCCATCGCCGAGGTCTTCGACCTCCGCCCGGCCGCGATCATCCGCGACCTCGACCTGCTGCGCCCGATCTACGCGCAGACGGCCGCGTACGGCCACTTCGGCCGCGAGCTGCCCGACTTCACGTGGGAGCGCACCGACCGCGTGGAGGCCCTGAAGCAGGCCGCCGGCCTGTAGGACCTCACGACGCGCACGGGCATCGCCCGCGCGACGGCCCCACACCGCCCGGACGCGGTGTGGGGCCGTCGCGTTGTCGGGTGCCTGCGGCGCGGGGCGTGAGCGGCACAGCGGCCGGGCTGTCAGTCCCTTCTGGTAGGTATGGGGCTGTGAGCAGCAACGACGAGCAGGGGCAGGACGCGGTGGAGGGGCCGCCCGAGCAGCTGGCGCTGATGCGGGAGTTCCTCCGGCACGAGAAGCAGGTGCCGAAGGCGAAGCCGCGGACGTGGCGGGGGGCGCCGCTGGCCGAGGAGCTGCCCGTCGCACGGGTCATGGTGAACAAGGGCGTGCTGCACCTCGACCGGTACTTCGACTACGCCGTGACCGAGGAGCTGGACGCCGACGCCCAGCCGGGGGTGCGGGTGCGGGTGCGGTTCGGAGCCGGCGCGCACCGGGTGCGGGACGGGCGCCGGGAGGGCGGCGGGCTGATCGACGGGTTCGTCGTCGAACGGGTCGCCGAGTCCGACTACCAGGGGCCGCTGGCGGCGCTGGCCCAGGTGGTGTCGCCGGAACCGGTGCTCAGCGCGGAGCTGCTGGGGCTGGCGCGGGCGGTCGCCGACCGGTACGCGGGAAGCCTGGCGGACGTGTTGCAGCTGGCCATTCCGCCCAGGAACGCGCGGGCGGAGAAGAAGGACTTCCCGCCGCCGCTGCCCGCGCCCGGGGCTCCCGACGCGGGGAGCTGGACGCGGTACGAGCAGGGGCCGGCCTTTCTGGAGGCGCTGGCCGGGGGCGGTGCGCCGCGGGCCGTGTGGACGGCGTTGCCGGGGCCGCTCTGGGCCGAGGAGATCGCCCGGGCGGTCGCTGCGACGCTCGCCTCGGGGCGGGGCGCCGTGGTGGTCGTGCCCGACGGGCGGAGCGTGGAGCGGGTGGACGCCGCGCTCGCCGACGTGCTGGGGGCGGGGCGGCACGCGGTGCTCACCGCGGACGCCGGGCCCGAGAAGCGGTACCGGGAGTGGCTCGCCGTGCGGCGGGGGGCCGTGCGGGCGGTGGTCGGGACCAGGTCGGCGATGTTCGCACCGGTCAGGGACCTGGGGCTGGTCGTGGTGTGGGACGACGGGGACTCCAGCCTGAGTGAACCGCACGCCCCGTTGCCGCACGCCCGGGAAGTGCTGGAGCTGCGGGCGACCCTCGACAAGTGCGCCTTCCTGCTGGGCGGCACGAGTTGCACGGTGGAGGCCGCGCAGTTGGTGGCGAGCGGGTGGGCGCGGCCGCTGGCCGCCGCACGGGAGCAGGTGCGCAGGTCCGCCCCGCTCGTACGGACCGTGGGCGACCAGGAGCTGGCGCGGGACGAGGCGGCGCGGGCGGCACGGCTGCCGAGCCTCGCCTGGCAGACCGTGCGGGAGGGGCTGAAGACCGGTCCCGTCCTGGTGCAGGTGCCCCGGCGCGGGTACGTCCCGAAGCTGGCGTGCGAGCGCTGCCGGACGCCCGCCCGGTGCGGGAACTGCGCGGGCCCGCTGGAGGCCCCCGACGCGCAGGACCTGCGGTGCGGGTGGTGCGGGCGGACCGAGAGCGGGTGGCGGTGCGCGGAGTGCGGGTTCCACCGGCTGCGGGCGCAGATCGTGGGGGCGCGCAGGACCGCGGAGGAGCTGGGGCGGGCGTTTCCGGCGGTGCCGGTGCGGACGTCGGGGCGCGACCACGTGTTGGACGTGGTGCCGGGGGCTCCGGCGCTGGTCGTGAGCACGCCGGGGGCCGAGCCGGTCGCCGAGGGCGGGTACGCGGCGGCGCTGCTGCTCGACGGCTGGGCCATGCTCGGCCGGCCCGACCTGCGCGCCGGGGAGGACGCGCTGCGGCGGTGGATCGCGGCGGCCTCGCTGGTACGGGGCCAGGAGGCGGGCGGGGTCGTGGTCGTCGTCGCCGAACCGACGCTGCGGCCGGTGCAGGCACTGGTGCGCTGGGACCCCGTGGGGAACGCGCAGCGGGAACTGGCCGAGCGGGCCGAGCTGGGCTTCCCGCCGGTGTCGCGGATGGCGGCGGTCAGCGGGCGGGCGGAGGACGTGGAGGAGTTCCTGCGGGTCGCGGAACTGCCCGCCGAGGCAGAGGTGTTGGGGCCGATCCCGCTGCCGGTGACGGAGGCGGGAAGGCCGCGCCGGGCGCAGGACCCGCCGGTGGGGGAGCGGTGGGAGAGGGCGCTGGTGCGGGTGCCGCAGGGGAGGGGGGCGGCGCTGGCGTCGGCGTTGAAGGTGGCGCAGGCGGCGCGGCTGGCGCGGGGAGGCGGGGGCGAGGGGGTGCGGATCCGGGTGGACCCGCCGGACATCGGCTGAGGGGGCGTACGTACAGGAACCGGCCGCCCGTGACGGGACTGACCGGAAGCCTTCCGGGCGCGCGGGCAGCGGCGGAGCCGGGGCGGCCCCCGGTCAGCCCCCGCCCCCCGCCCCGGGGACGGCTGCCCGCAGGGCACGCCGTCAGGGGCACGGGAACGGCGCCACCAGCCACCACACGGGCCCGCGGAACCCGGCGAGCGCCCCGAGGCGGCGTGGCCGAGGCCCCCGCCGGAAGACGGCGAGGGCCTTGCGGGGGAGGGGGGTCAGCCGTTGCGGGGGCTGAGGAAGGGCGGCGGCAGGGGACGGGAATCCTCGCGGAGCGCCTGGCTGGAGGCCGACGGCTGCGGCGGCATCGACCGCGCCGCGGGCACCGCCGGGAGCATGCCCGGCATCGTCCGCGTCACCGTCGGAGCCGGCGCGGTCGTGACCGCCCCGTTCGACGCCGCGGCGGCGGGGGCGGGGGAGACCGGGCCCCCGGAGGACGCGGCATCCGCGCTGTTCGGATCCTGGGCGGCGGCTGCGGCCCCGGCCCCGGCCCCGGCGGCGGACTGTGCGGCCGCCCGGCGTACGCCGTACCGGCGGTGCACCGCCTGCTTGGTGACCCCGAGCGCCGAACCCACCGCGTCCCACGAGAACCCGAGCGAGCGGTCGAAGTCCACGGCGGCGGTCACCAGGGTCTCGACGCTGTCCCGCAGTTCCTGCGCGAGGCGGACGGTCGGGGCAGGGGCCCGCCCGTACACGACGAAGCCCGTGGAGGGGCCCGATCGGCGCGGGCGGTAGACGTTGCCCAACTGGGCGGTGAGGGTACGCAGTGCGTCCACCTGCCGGCGGACCCGCTCGATGTCCCGTACCAACAGGTGCAGGCTGGCCCGCGCTTGGGCGTCATGGGTTGCGTGGTCGGCCATGAAAAAGCCTCTCGAACCGGCGTTGAATGAAGAAGGACGAAGAAGGACGGGGCCGTCAGGTTGGCGACCCGTTTCGGTCAATCTCTTTTGACCAACGCGCCACCCGGTGTTGTGGTCACGCTCCAGGGGCGCGTCCGCATATGCGCGGGGCGCACGGATATGTGTACGCCCCCGGCCTCCGGAGCGTTCGAGGGCGCCGGGGGCCCGCCCGCCCCGCCGCCGCGGTCGCCCCCCGGAGCGGTCCGGGGGCCGCGCCCCTAGACTGGTGCGCTGCCCGCGTCCACAGGTCCGTCGGGCCGTTCCTTCGCCCGAACGAGAGGCTCGCCACCCATGAAGCTCGTCTTCGCCGGCACCCCCGAGGTCGCCGTCCCCGCCCTGGACGCCCTGATCGACTCGCGGCACGAGGTCGTCGCCGTGGTCACCCGGCCCGACGCCCCGGCCGGCCGCGGCCGGCGTCTCGTCGCGAGCCCGGTCGCGGAGCGCGCGCAGGAGGCGGGCATCGAGGTGCTCAAGCCGGTGAAGCCGCGCGACGAGGAGTTCCAGGCGCGGCTGCGCGAGATCGGCCCGGACTGCTGCCCGGTCGTCGCGTACGGCGCGCTGCTGCCCAAGTCCGCCCTGGAGATCCCCGCCCACGGCTGGGTCAACCTGCACTTCTCCCTCCTGCCCGCCTGGCGCGGCGCGGCCCCCGTGCAGCACGCGGTGATGGCGGGCGACGAGGTGACCGGCGCGTCCACCTTCCAGATCGAGCAGGGCCTCGACTCGGGGCCGGTGTACGGGGTGGTCACCGAGGACGTACGGCCGAGCGACACCAGTGGCGACCTGCTGACCCGGCTGGCCTTCGCCGGGGCGGGGCTGCTCGTGGCGACCATGGACGGCATCGAGGACGGTTCGCTGAAGCCCGTCGCGCAGCCCGCCGACGGCATCACGCTCGCTCCGAAGATCACCGTTGAGGACGCGCAGGTCGACTGGGCGGCCCCGGCGCTGCGCGTCGACCGGATCGTGCGCGGCTGCACGCCCGCGCCCGGCGCGTGGACCGTCTTCCGCGGCGAGCGCCTGAAGCTGGTGCAGACGGCCCTGGTCGCCGACCGCACCGACCTCGCCCCCGGCGAGCTGTCCGCGGGCAAGAACAACGTGTACGTCGGCACCGGTTCGCACGCCGTCGAGCTGCTCTGGGTGCAGCCGCAGGGCAAGAAGCCGATGCGGGCCGCCGACTGGGCGCGCGGTGTGCGCATCACCGGCGGCGAGCTGCTGACCAGGGCCGCGTCCGCCTGAGCGGGCCGCCCGCCGAGAGACCGACGTAACCTGAGGGGGAACCACCCTTCACTCAAGCGGAGCACCTTTTGAGCGACCAGAAGTCCCAGCAGAACCGTCCCCGCAAGCAGGGCGGGCCGGGCACCAAGCCGCCGGGCGGCAAGCCGCAGGGCAAGCAGCCGTACAGGCCCCACCGCAAGCCGGAGAAGGACCCGGTCCGCTTCCTCGCCTTCGAGGCGCTGCGCGCGGTCGACGAGCGGGACGCGTACGCGAACCTGGTGCTGCCGCCGCTGCTGAAGAAGGCCCGCGAGAAGAACGAGGGCTTCGACGGCCGCGACGCCGCGCTCGCCACCGAGCTGGTCTACGGCACGCTGCGCCGCCAGGGGACGTACGACGCGATCGTCGCGGCCTGCATCGACCGGCCGCTGCGCGAGGTGGACCCGCCGGTCCTGGACGTGCTCGCGCTCGGCGCGCACCAGCTCCTCGGCACCCGCATCCCGACCCACGCGGCCGTCTCGGCGAGCGTGGACCTGGCCCGGCTGGTGCTCGGCGAGGGGCGCGCGAAGTTCGTCAACGCGGTGCTCCGCAAGATCTCCCGGCAGGACCTGGACACCTGGGTGGAGCAGGTCGCCCCGCCGTACGAGGAGGACGCCGAGCAGCACCTCGCCGTCGTGCACTCGCACCCGCGCTGGATCGTCTCCGCCCTGTGGGACGCGCTGGGTGGCGGCCGGGCGGGCATCGAGGACCTCCTCGAAGCGGACAACGAACGCCCCGAGGTGACGCTGGTCGCCCGCCCCGGCCGGTCCACGACCGAGGAGCTCCTGGACGTCCTGGGCGAGGAGTCCGGGCTGCCGGGGCGCTGGTCGCCGTACGCGGTGCGGATGGCCGAGGGCGGCGAACCGGGTGCGCTGGACGCCGTACGGGACGGCCGGGCCGGCGTCCAGGACGAGGGCAGCCAGCTCGTCGCCGCCGCCCTGGCGAACGCTCCCGTCGAGGGCCGGGACGAAAGGTGGCTGGACGGCTGCGCGGGCCCCGGCGGCAAGGCGGCGCTGCTCGCGGCGCTGGCCACCGGACGCGGGGCGGTGCTGCTGGCCTCCGAGAAGCAGCCGCACCGGGCGCGGCTGGTGGAGCAGGCGCTGGCGGGCAATCCCGGGCCCTACCAGGTCATCGCCGCGGACGGAACGCGTCCGCCGTGGCTGCCGGGGACCTTCGACCGCGTCCTGGTGGACGTGCCGTGCTCGGGGCTCGGTGCGCTGCGCCGGCGGCCCGAGGCGCGGTGGCGGCGGCGGCCGGAGGACCTGGAGGGGTTCGCGCCGTTGCAGCGGGGACTGCTGCGGGAAGCGCTGAAGGCCGTGCGCGTCGGCGGTGTGGTGGGGTACGCGACGTGCTCGCCGCATCTCGCGGAGACGCGGACCGTCGTGGACGACGTGATCCGGGGACGCGGTGCGGGCAACGAGCCGTTCGAGGTGGAGTGGGTGGACGCGCGGCCGCTGATGCCGGGGGTCTCCGCACTGGGGGACGGCCCCGACGTACAGCTGTGGCCGCACGTGCACGGCACGGACGCGATGTACCTGGCGGTGCTGCGGCGCGTGGCGTAGGGGACGCCGCCCCTCGGCGGCGGGGCGGCGGGCGCGCCTCGCGGGCGGCCGGGGGGACGCGGCGCCGACGGTCCCGCGGGGGCCGTCGTGCGGGCGGGCGCCGGGGGACCGGCCCCGTCCGTGAAGTCCCGCACGGCATGGCAGTCTTGGGGCATGGCAGCGCAGATCAATCCCAGCATCCTGTCCGCGGACTTCGCCCGGCTCGCCGAGGAGGCCCGGGCCGTCGAGGGCGCCGACTGGCTCCACGTCGACGTCATGGACAACCACTTCGTCCCCAATCTCACCCTCGGCGTCCCGATCGTGGAATCGCTCAGCAGGGCCACGGACATTCCGCTGGACTGCCACCTCATGATCGAGGACCCGGACCGGTGGGCCCCGCAGTACGTGGAGGCGGGCGCGGGGTCGGTCACCTTCCACGCGGAGGCGGCCGCCGCCCCCGTCCGCACCGCCCGCGAGATCCGCGCCAAGGGCGCCCGCGCCTCCATGGCGCTCAAGCCCGCGACGCCCGTCGAGCCGTACGAGGACCTGCTCCCCGAGCTCGACATGCTGCTGATCATGACGGTTGAGCCGGGCTTCGGCGGGCAGTCGTTCCTGGACATCATGCTGCCCAAGATCCGCCGCACCCGGCAGCTCATCGCCAAGCACGGCCTCCAGCTCTGGCTCCAGGTGGACGGCGGGGTCTCCGCCTCCACCATCGAGCGCTGCGCCGAGGCGGGCGCGGACGTCTTCGTGGCGGGTTCGGCCGTCTACACCACGGACGACCCGGCGGCCGCCGTGCGCATGCTGCGCCACCAGGCCGAGGAGGCCACCGCGAAGGCTCCCTGGGCCTGCGCCCATTGAACGTCGTCGCAGCATCGGGGCGGCCACGGTAACAAGACGGCAAAATGAACGTGGGCCCGCAGGGCTGATCAAGGTCCGTCGCATCTGACAGGATGAACGACGAACCATTGTGTGAAAGTGAACCAAGGTTAAGGAGATCGCGGTGTCTGCGATGTCAGCGGGCCGGTCGGCCATGCGGATGGGACCCGCTGAACTGGTGCAGGCGGCGGCCATGGCCCGCCGCTTCTACCTGGAGGGCAAGTCCAAGATCCAGATCGCCGAGGAGTTCGGCGTCAGCCGTTTCAAGGTGGCCCGGGTGCTGGAGACCGCCCTGGAACGCGATCTCGTACGGATCGAGATCCGTGTCCCGGCCGAACTGGACGCGGAGCGTTCCGACGCCCTGCGCGCCCGGTACGGCCTGCGGCACGCGGTCGTCGTCGAGTCCCCGGCGGACGCGGCCGACGACGCCCCCGATCCGGAGAACCTGGGCGAGGTCGCCGCCGACCTGCTGGGCGAGCTGGTGAACGAGGGCGACGTGCTCGGGCTCGCCTGGGGGCGCTCCACCATCCACATGGCCGCCGCCCTCCACCACCTGCCGCCGTGCACGGTCGTCCAGCTCACTGGCGTGTACGACGCCGGGACCGCCGAGCGCGGCTCGGTCGAGGCGGTCCGGCGGGCCGCCCAGGTCTCCGGCGGCGAGGCCCACCCCATCTACGCGCCGATGCTGCTCCCCGACCCGGCGACGGCCGCCGCCCTGCGCAACCAGACGGGCATCGCCCGCGCCTTCGACTACTTCGACAAGGTGACGGTGGCGTGCGTGTCCATCGGGTCGTGGGAGCGGGGCATCTCCACCGTGCACGACATGCTCACCGACGAGGAGCGCGCGCACTACGCCTCCCTGGGCGTCGCCGCCGAGACCTCCGCGCACCTCTTCGACGCCCAGGGCCGCCGGGTCGGCCGGGACCTCGGCGAGCGCTGCATCACCGTCGAGGCGGACCGGCTCCGCCGCATACCCGAGGTCGTCGCCATCGCGGGCGGGCTGCGCAAGGCCGCGGCCATCGACGCGGTGCTGCGCTCCGGGCTCGTGACGAGCCTGGTCACCGACACCGCGGCGGCCGACTACCTGCTGAGCGCGGGCGGCCCGCCGCCGCGCCCGGCGCTGGACCGCGCGGACCCGGACGACTGAGCGGCACCGGGCGCGGCCGCACGCGGTTTCCGCCGTACGAGGAAGGGGGCGAGCTGCCGGCCGCCCCCTTCCTCGTATCCCTGGGGGCACCGGGGGCCGGGCAGCGCCCGCGGAAGCGGCGGCCGGTCTGCCTGCCGGCCGGGCCCGGCGGAGACCTCACCCCTTGGAGCATCGGCCAGAGCAGGGGCGCGTCACCTGGAGGATCACCCCGGGGCGCGGAACCGGGCACTCGTGGGACAATCAAGTACGTGCGTTTTCCCCCGGGCTGAAATGCCCCGGGGCCAACACCGAACGACTGGATGTTCCGCGCGTGCGTTTCCTCAACGATCTCAAGCCGCCGTACGACCTCACGTACGACGACGTCTTCATGGTGCCGAGCCGCTCCGCGGTCGGTTCCCGCCAGGGAGTGGACCTCTCCGCCCCCGACGGCACCGGCACCACGATCCCGCTGGTCGTCGCCAACATGACCGCCATCGCCGGCCGGCGCATGGCGGAGACGCTGGCCCGCCGCGGCGGCCTCGTCGTCATCCCGCAGGACATCCCGATCGAGGTCGTCACCGAGGTCGTGGCCTGGGTCAAGACCCGCCACCTCGTCCTCGACACGCCGATCGTGCTGGCCCCGACCCAGACCGTCGCCGACGCGCTGTCCCTGCTGCCCAAGCGGGCGCACAACGCCGGTGTCGTCGTGGACGACGAGCAGCGGCCGGTCGGTGTCGTCACCGACCAGGACCTCGCCGGGGTCGACCGCTTCACGCAGCTCTCCGAGGTCATGTCCAAGGACCTGGTGCTCCTGGACGCCGACATCGACCCGCGCGAGGCCTTCAACAAGCTGGACGGCGCCAACCGCCGCTACGCCCCGGCCGTGCACCGGGACGGCCGCCTCGCGGGCATCCTGACGCGCAAGGGCGCGCTCCGCGCCACCCTCTACACCCCGGCCGTCGACGCCGACGGCAAGCTGCGCATCGCCGCCGCCGTCGGCATCAACGGCGACGTCGCGGGCAAGGCCAAGCAGCTCCTGGAAGCCGGCGTCGACACCCTGGTCGTCGACACCGCGCACGGCCACCAGGAGTCGATGATCGCCGCGGTCAGGGCCGTGCGCGCCCTCGACCCGCAGGTGCCGATCGTGGCGGGCAACATCGTCGCCGCGGAGGGCGTGAAGGACCTGATCGAGGCAGGCGCCGACATCATCAAGGTCGGCGTGGGCCCCGGCGCCATGTGCACCACCCGCATGATGACCGGCGTCGGCCGGCCGCAGTTCTCCGCCGTCATGGAGTGCGCCGCCGAGGCCAGGAAGCACGGCAAGCACGTCTGGGCCGACGGCGGCGTGCGGCACCCGCGCGACGTGGCGATGGCGCTCGCCGCCGGTGCGTCCAACGTCATGATCGGCTCCTGGTTCGCGGGGACCTACGAGAGCCCCGGCGACCTCCAGCAGAGCGCCGACGGACGCTGGTACAAGGAGTCCTTCGGCATGGCCTCCGCCCGCGCGGTCAAGAACCGCACGAGCGAGGAGTCGGCGTACGACCGGGCCCGCAAGGCGATCTTCGAGGAGGGCATCTCGACGTCGCGGATGTTCCTGGACCCGGCCCGCCCGGGTGTCGAGGACCTGATCGACTCGATCGTGGCCGGGGTGCGGTCCTCCTGCACCTACGCCGGGGCCGCCTCCCTGGAGGAGTTCGCCGAGAAGGCCATCGTCGGTGTGCAGAGCGCCGCCGGTTACGCCGAGGGCAAGCCGCTGCACGCAAGCTGGAGCTAGTGCGCGTCGTCCGTGTACGGGCCCGCCTTCCCGTGTCCGGGGAGGCGGGTCCGTGGCGTCCGGCGGGCCGGGACAGCGTCCCGGTGCGACGCGGACACGGACGACGACAGGAGGGGGAGCCGCATTGATCCGGGTGCTGCTGGCCGACGACGAGGCGATGATCCGGGCCGGGGTGCGGGCCATCCTTTCGTCGGCGGACGACATGGAGATCGTCGCCGAGGCGGGTGACGGGCACGAGGCCGTCGAGCTCGGCCTCAAGCACCGGCCCGACGTGTGCCTCCTCGACGTCCGGATGCCCCGGGTCGACGGGCTCAGGGCGGCCGAGGAACTGCGGCGGGTCCTGCCGGAGGCGGCCGTCGTCATGCTGACGACGTTCTCCGAGGACGAGTACATCGCGAGCGCGCTGGGCTCGGGAGCCGCCGGATTCGTCCTCAAGTCCGGGGACCCGCGCGAACTGGTCGCCGGGGTGCGGGCCGCCGCCGAGGGCGGCGCGTACCTCTCGCCCACGGTCGCCCGCCGGGTCCTCACCCACTTCGGTTCCGGGCAGCTCGGCAGGCGGAGCGCGGCCCGGGCCCGCGTCGGCGAACTCACCGCGCGGGAGCGGGAAGTGCTCGCCCTCGTCGGCGCCGGGCTCTCCAACGCGGAGATCGCCCGCCGGCTGCACGTCGTCGAGGGCACGGTGAAGGCGTACGTCAGCCGGATCCTCGCCCGGCTCGGCCTCCGGAACCGGGTCCAGGCGGCGATCCTCGCGTACGAGGCGGGCCTCGTCCGGGAGGAGTGACCCGGGCCGCCGCCCGTGGCAAGCTGGAGGAAGGACCGCTGTGGGCGGTTTGGGGAGGCTTGATACGGGGAGGGGGTGGTAAATCCGCGATGCGAGGGTGGTGTTGAATAAATTAGCGGTGCGTGACCACGCATGGCCCGCGGCTGTCCGGGTACACGCGCCCTGCGCTGATATACCGATGAAGGGGAGGACACCGTGTCCATGGCGACCGCAGTCCCGACGGGAACCACGCGAGGAGTGACCGAGACCGCGCCCGCGGAAAGGGAACTTCCGTACGTGGCGAACCCGTCGGAGGTAGCCCCGAAGGACGCCCGTGAGCTGTCCAGGCTTTTCTTCGCCCGGCTCGCAGTCCTCGAAGAGGGCACGCACGAGTACCAGTACGCGCGCAACACCCTGATCGAGCTCAACCTGGCCCTGGTCAAGTACGCGGCGACCCGCTTCCGCAACCGCGCCGACCAGATGGAGGACATCGTCCAGGTCGGCACGATCGGCCTGATCAAGGCGATCGACCGGTTCGAGCTGACCCGTGAGGTCGAGTTCGCCACCTTCGCCATGCCGTGCATCGTCGGCGAGATCAAGCGGTTCTTCCGCGACACCAGCTGGTCCGTGCACGTGCCGCGTCGCCTCCAGGAGCTGCGGATAGACCTCGCGAAGGCGTCCGACGTGCTGTTCCAGCAGCTCGACCGGGCCCCGACGACCAGCGAACTCGCCGCCTACCTCGACATGGAGGAAGACGAGATCGTCGAGGGTCTCGTCGCCTCCAACGGTTACACGGCGGGCTCCATCGACATCCCGCTCGACGACGGCGCGGACTCCGGTGCGCAGACCCTCGCCGACCGCCTCGGCGACACCGACGCCGACATGGAGATCGTCGAGAACGTCCAGGCGCTCAAGCCCCTCATCGACGAGCTGGACGAGCGCGACAGGCGCATCCTGAGCATGCGGTACGGCGCGGAGATGACCCAGTCGCAGATCGGAGCCGAGCTGGGCGTGTCCCAGATGCAGGTGTCCCGGCTGCTGACGCGCATCACCAAGCGGCTGCGCGAAGGACTGCTCGTCCAGGAGTGAGTGCGGAGAAGCATCGAAAGGGCCCGGATCCGCTCGCTTGCGGGATCCGGGCCCTTTTTCACGCCCGCTCTCCGTCCGCTTCCGCTGTCATGGCCGCCGTCGCCGTCGCCGTCCGCGCCGGTTCCGGACCGGCTCGGTGCATGCGCACCGGGTGTGTGCGTACGGTTCCGGGGCCGCCCGTCCCGCGCCTCAGCAGACCGCGTCCGCCGGGCGGAGCCAGGTGGCCCGCACCTGCTTGCCGTCCGGCAGGGGACGCACCTCCACCTGACCGGCCAGGCGCTGCACCATGTGCCAGCCGAAGCCGCCCCCGCCCGCGAAGTCCGGCTCCCGGGGGACCGGCGGCTCCCGGCTGGAGTCCTCCATGTCGATCACGAGCTGTTCCTTGCCGACGCGCAGCCGCAGCCGCCACCAGCCGGACGTGTGCCGTACGGCGTTGGTGACCAGTTCGCTCACCACCAGCAGGACCGCGTCGAGATCGGCCCAGGGGCAGTGCTGGGCGAGATACACGGCGGCGGCGTCTCGGGCGGTGGCACTGTCTCCCTGCGCTCCTTGCGGTGAATCCAGGACAACCACGGGCGGCTCCTCAGTCATCAACCGCTCGCATACCCCGACATCACCCACTCATCGCCCCCGTGCCCGTTCAGTTGTGCACGCTCTCGGCGAAGGCCGCCTCGGGGTCGGCGTAGGTGCGGAAGACCTCGTCCAGACCGGTGATGCGGAATATCTTCGCCACCATCGGCGTGATCCCCGTGACGACGATCTCCGCGCTCGCGGCCTGCGCCACCTTCCGCGCGATGACCAGCATCGTCACCCCGCTGGAGTCGAAGAAGGTCACCTCGGAGAGGTCCATCACCAGCAGGTCGCCGGGGGCCGGCGAGAGCCCGTTCAGCGCCGTGCGCAGTCGGGGGGAGTTGTCGAAGTCCAGGTCGCCCGCGACGGCCAGCACCACGCCGGCGTCGCGGCCCCGGACCGTGACGGTCCGCACGTCGACGGTCAGTTCGCGGGCGGGGGGAAGGTCAGGGTTCATGCGCTGTCCTCGCGGGTTCTGCGGACGGTCAGGGCCACGGTGTCGTCCGGGTGCAGGATCACCGTGTGCATGTCGGCGGCGATCGCGCCGGGGATCTTCTCTATGGGCAGGTGGCGGTGGGCGCGGGCGGCCTCCAGGAGCCGCTGCTCGCCCTCGCGGGGGTCGCGGCGGCTCTCGGTCAGGCCGTCGGTGTAGAGGACCAGGAGGTCGCCGGGGGCCAGCTCCTCGTACAGGAGCTGCTCACTGCCGGGCAGGGGGTAGCCGATGCCCCGGCCGCGTACCTCCAGGTACTCGGCGCGGCCGTCCGCGCGCACCACCAGGGCGGGCGGGTGACTGCCGTTGGCGAGGGAGAAGGCGCCGCCCCGCGGGTCGATCCTGGCCAGCAGGACGGTCGCCATCAGGTCGCGGTCGAAGGGCAGCAGGATCTCGTCCGTGCGGGCCACGATCGACTCCAGCGGGTGGCCCTCCAGTGCCAGGGTGCGCACCGCGTGGGTGACGTTGAGGGCGCTGCGGGTGCTGGTGACACCGTGGCCGAGGGCGTCGACGAGGGTGATGTGGACGCGGCCGTCGGGGAGCAGGAACCAGTCGTAGAGGTCGCCGCCGGTCGGCGCGTCGGTGCCCGCCGGTTCGTAGTGCACCGCCATCTCCAGGCCGGGCACCCGTACCGGCGAGGGCCGCAGGGCGTCCTCCAGCTCGCGCAGCATCTGGCCGTGCGCGCGCCGCAACTGCTCGTCCCGTTCCTCCAGTTGCACGTAGAGGGCCAGTACGCCGCTGTTGGTCTCGGCCAGTTCGTGCTTGAGGCGCTTGTGGTCCTCGGCGAGCGCGTCGGCCCGGGCGACCGCGGCCCGCAGCTCCTCCTCCAGCAGTTCCGTCGTCCCCGGCGTCCCGCCGCCCTGCGCCGGAATCGTGGCCCGGGGGTGCGGCAGCCGCCACACGGCTGCCGCGTCCGCCATCCGCTCGGCGGGCAGCGGCAGGTCCCGCAGCTCCTTCGGCGACGGCGGGCGCGGCGCCAGCGGCGTGCGCAGCCGTACGGTCAGCACCGCCTCGTCGTCCTGCGGGCCGGCCTCCCGGGTGGCGTGCAGCGTGACCGAGCGGCCCGCGCCCAGCTCCTCCGCGGCCACCTGTGTCACCGCCAGCGCCAGCCGGGCGCGCTGCTCGACCGGCAGGTCCAATTGGTGGGCGAGGCGGCGCAGGGTGGTGCGCAGCCCGGGCAGGGAGTGGTGGGTGGTGCTGTGGGGGATCATGCGTCTCTCTTCGGAGCGGGCGCGGGCCCGCCCGGCGGGATCGGGGCGCCGGCCGGGGCCTGCGCGCCGGTCGCGAGCACGGTGGCGTCGTCGCGGCCGCGCCGGAAGCCGTGGGCGAGCGAGGCCACCAGCAGGGGCGGCGGCAGGCGCAGCAGGAACGGGGAGGGGTCGTGCGTCCAGCGGGGGTCGATGCCGTCGCTGTGCAGGACCAGCGTCGAGCCCGGCGGCACCGGGATCCGCCGCACCCGGGGCCGCGGCATGTTCCAGCCGACCACGCCCGGCTGCCCGGTCGTCCGTGAGCGCACGCCGTCGAAGCCGACCGTCTGGGCCCGCACATTGCCCACCGAGCAGTGGTCGGCGTCCCCGTCGGGCCGCAGCCGCAGCAGCCCCACGGCCGCGCCCCGGGTGTGCCGCAGCGCCCGGTGCAGGGCGGACAGCAGCTCGGGCAGCGGCGGTTCGGGGGCGCGGCGGAACGCGCGCAGGGCGGTGTCGGCGGCCTCCTCGGCGGCCTCGCCGTGCCCGAGGCCGTCCACGACCACGAGGGTGCGCCGCCCCGCCCCGGCGTCGGCGACCGCCCAGCCGTCGCCGCAGCTGTGCTCGCCCTCCAGCGGCAGGCACAGGGCCGCCAGGTCGGGGCCGGGGGGAGGCGGGGCTCCGGGGGCGAAGACGCGGGCGCAGATCAGGGTGCCCCCGCCCGGCCTCGTGCGCAGGGAGAATTCGGAGGCGATGCGGCGGACCGCGCCGAGGCCCGAGCCCAGCGTGTTCGTGGTGGTCCAGCCGTCCGTGAGGGCGGCCTCCAGGTCGGGGATGCCGGGGCCGCGGTCGGTGGCGAGTATCTCCACGCCAGGACACAGCGGCAGGGGCTGCACGAACACCGAGCCGTCCTGGGCGTGCTTGGCGATGTTGCTGGCCAGTTCGCTGGCGAGGACCGCGGCCCGCTCGGGCAGTGACCCCGGCAGCCCGCTGTCCTCGGCGGCGCGGCGGGCCGTGGCGGCGGCCAGGTGGACGGCGCTGTAGTGGTCGATCCGGACGCGGGTGGCGACGGCCGCGCCGAACCTGCCGCCGGACCCGGTCCCCCGGGGAGCCGGGCCGGCGGGTGTCGCCGCCTCGCCCTGCATCAGCGTCCGTTCCAGCGGGTGGCGACGACGGTGGTGCCCTCGCCCGCGTGGCTGTGCACGGCGAACTCGTGCATCAGGCGCCGGGCCCCGCCCAGGCCGTGGCCCAGGCCGGCGCCGGTGGTGTAGCCGTCGGTCAGCGCCGCCTCCAGGTCCGGGATGCCCGGGCCGTCGTCGCGCATGACCAGCCGCAGGCCGGTGCGGCCGCCCTCGCGCACCTGCTCCACGGTGAGACTGCCGCCGCCGCCGTGGATGTAGGCGTTGCGGGCCAGTTCGCTGGCGGCGGTGACGATGCGGGTCTGGTCGACCAGGCCGAAGCCCACCTCGACGGTGGCCGCCCGTACCGCATGACGGACCGTCAGGAGGTCTTCCTCGGTGACGACCTGGTACGTCTGCGCGCTGCCGTCGCTGCCCCCGCCGTCCCGCTCGGGGTGCGCGGCTCTGGTGAGCTGTTCATCGTAGAGAGTCACGAGGGGCCTCCCCAGGCGGCTGGGGCATGCGCTGCCAGCCCAGCGCGACGAGACCCGCTTCCGCGTTGAGGGCCGTCTCCACGCCGGTCAGTTGCAGTCCGAGTTCGACCAGGGTGATCGCCACGGCGGGCCGCATGCCCGCCACGATCACCCGTGCGCCCAGCAGCCGTGACATGGTGGTGAGTTCCATCAGCATGCGGGCCACGAAGGAGTCGACGAGCTCCAGCCGGGAGATGTCGATCAGCACGCCGCGCGCCGCGTCGCTGACGATCCGCTCGGTCAGCTCGTCGGTGAACGCCATCGCCGACTTGTCGTCCAGCTCGTTCAGCAGACCGGTCACCAGCACGTCGCCGAGCCGCAGGATCGGCACCCCGCCGTCCCGGGGGTGGGGGGTGCTCACGGCCCCGCCGGTGCGTGCGGCGTCGGGACCGACGGCTGGTCGGTGAGGCGTACCGCGGCGGTCAGGGCGTCGGCGAGCGTCGAGTGGGTCAGGATGGTGGAGAGGTCGATGCCGAGCTGGGCGATGGTCTGCGCGATCGGCGGCCGGATGCCGGAGATGACGCAGTCCGCGCCCATCAGCCGCACCGCGTTCACCGTGTGCATCAGGTGCTGGGCGACGGCGGTGTCCACGGCCGGGACGCCGGTGATGTCGATGATGGCGACCCGCGCCTCGTTGTCCTGGATGGCCTGCAGGAGGTTCTCCATCACGACCTGGGTGCGGGCCGTGTCCAGGGTGCCGATCAACGGCACCGCGAGGACGTGGTGCCACAGCCGCACGACCGGGGTGGACAGCTCCATCAACTGGTTCGACTGGCGCTGGATGATCTCCTCGCGGCCCTCGACGTACGTCTCGAAGGAGAGCGCGCCCGCCGCGTCCAGCAACCGGTTCACCAGGACCGCCGCGTCGAACAGCTCGCGGGAGTCCGCGGTGGTGTGCTGCACCGCCTCCAGCAGGGCCTCCTTCAGGGACAGCACCGCGAGCGACGTCGCCGTGGGCGTCGCGCCCGCGCGGGCCCGGCGCAGCGACAGCTCTATGACCGTTCTGCGCAGTTCGTGCTGGGAGGCCACGAGCTGTCGCACCGGTACGTCGCTGGCGAGGCCCGCGCCGAGGGCGGTGATCAGCAGATCCGCCTCCTCGCGCAGTTCGTACTCGCCCAGGTCGACGCCCAGGGTCGACTGCTCCAGCTGGAGCCGGACCCAGCGATCCGCGATCTCCTGCTCCCGTTCGCGCAGGGCGTCCAGAAGACGGTCCCGCACGGTGGTCTCGCTGGTACTCAACCCTCACCTCTCGCCGTTGGCATCGCTTGCCGGGCGGCAGCCTGCCGGAGCTGCCGGTCGTCCGGGCTTTCAGCCGAACGATGGTAGTCGCATCGGCCGAACGGTCCGCACCACGCAGCCCACGGGGCCCCGGTTACCCCGCCCGCCGCGGAACATGCGCATCGCCGCCGCCCCGAATCGACGGGCTTCCGGCGGACTTCGGCTGGCGAAGGAGATCCGGCTCACGTCGGCACCCGACGGCGGCGAACGAGATCCGGCTCACGCCGGCGTCCGCCCGGCGTCTCCCAGCAGTTCCGCCAGGGCTTCCGCCACCGCCGTCGCGATCAGCGCGTGCCCCGCGTCATCGGGGTGCAGGCCGTCGGCCAGGTGCTCCGGTCCCAGCAGTCCGCGTCCGGGCAGCAGGGCCAGCCGGTCGTCCCCGGCCGCCGCCTCCTCCCGTACGGCCTCCTCCAGCGCCGCGCGCAGCGCGCCCAGGGTGGCGCCTGCCGCGTTCGGGGCGTCCTCGGCGGCGGGGCGCAGCACGGGGGAGACCACCAGGAGCGGGGTGTCCGGATGGCCCCGGCGCACGAGGGCCAGGAAGGAGCGCGTCGTCTCGCGCAGCAGCGGTACGTCGAAGGGGGCGCGCCCCCAGCAGTTGGTGCCGAACGCCAGCGTCAGGACGTCCGCCGGGAGCCCGGCGAGCTGCTGCGCCACCGCGAGCTCGGCCCGTCCCGCGCCCGCGTGCCCGAGGTTGACCGGCTCCAGGCCGAGCAGGCGGCCCGCGGCGGCCGGCCAGGCATGGGCGGGGCGGGTGGACCACCAGCCCTCGGTGATGGAGTCGCCGTGCACCACCCAGCGGGGGCGGGCGGGGGCCGGGGCGATCCGGCCGCCCAGGGCGCGTACCGCGAGCAGGCGGGGCGACCGGGTCTCGGGCGGGTAGAGGGTGAACGGCCCGGCGGGGAGGGGCGCGGGGCGGCCGGCGGCGGGCGGGAGGCCGATGCGTACGACCGACTCCTCCTCGGCCGGGTCGGCCAGCACCTCGGTGAGCTGTACGCCGCCCGCCCAGAGCCCGAAGGCGTGCGGGACCTCTCCCGGCTCGGCGCGGAAACGCACCTCCACGCTCGTCGTCCCGTACGCGAGGAAGTCCAGCGTGACGCCGACCGGCACCCGGGCCCGCTCCAGCACGTCCCACGGCAGCCGGTCCAGGTCGGCCGGGTGGGCCCGCAGCGGCAGGCCGTCCTCGTCACGCCAGGCCACCCCGCGCAGAAAGGGTCCGGCATCCAGCCAGGTCATCGGGGCCTCCCTCGGTCCGTCCCCGACACCCTGCCCCACCCGGGGGCTCGAACACGAGTGCGTCGTCCCGTACCGGCCGCGCCCCGTCCCGCACCGGCCCCGCGCCTTCCGCGTACCGGACATAAGGGAAATCGAAAAAGGGGGCGCAACGAACCGCCGCGGCGCGTCGATGCGCGCAATGATCGACCGCGTATGCGCAAGGTTGCTGCATTACGACCGGGAACTGACACCTCATAGGCTTCACCGCTGTACGTGGAGTGGCGGGGACCGCCTGCTCGGCGGTTCCCGGGCTCTCGGCTGTTCCGCCGTGCCTGTGCGGGGGCCGCCGCGGTCGCCCGCCGCCCGATGAGGCAGCAGAAGGAGCCACCCCCGTGTTGGACCAAGGCGCAGCGCCATCCGCCGTCCCCCCGGCGTCCCCCGGCAACCCGTTGTGGCGGCGCAAGCCGGTCGAGCGGCTGGTCAGCGAGGGTGGTCAGGGCGAGGGCGGCACGCTCCGGCGCACGCTCTCGATGTGGCAGCTGACGATGATCAGCATCGGTGCCACGCTCGGCACCGGCATCTTCGTGGTGCTCGGAACGGCCGTCCCCAAGGCCGGTCCCGCCGTCACGATCTCCTTCGTGATCGCCGGACTCACGGCGCTCTTCTCGGCCCTGTCCTACGCCGAGCTCGCGGGCAGCATCCCGGTCTCCGGATCCTCCTACTCGTATGCGTACGCAACGATGGGTGAATTCATCGCCTGGATCTGCGGCTGGTGCCTGGTCCTGGAGTACGGCGTCTCGGTGGCGGCGGTGGCCGTCGGCTGGGGCGAGTACGTCAACGAGTTCCTCGACGGGACGTTCGGCTTCACCATCCCCGACGCCCTGTCCGCCCCGCCCGGCGACGGCGGCATCTTCAACCTCCCCGCGCTGGTCGTCGTGCTCCTCGCGATGGCCTTCCTGCTCGGCGGGGCCAAGGAGTCGGCCCGCGCCAACACGATCATGGTCGCGGTCAAGATCGGCGCGCTGCTGCTCTTCTGCGTGATCGGCTTCCTCGGTTTCAAGTCCGGCAACTACGCCGACTTCATGCCGCTGGGCATGGCCGGCGTCAGCGCCGCCGGAGCCTCGCTCTTCTTCTCCTACATCGGCTTCGACGCCGCCTCCACCGCCGGTGAGGAGGCGAAGAACCCGCAGCGCGACCTGCCGCGCGCGATCATGCTCTCGCTGCTCATCGTCACCGTGCTGTACGTCCTGGTGGCGGCCGTCGCCGTCGGCGCCCGCAACTGGAAGGGCTTCGAGGGCTCGGAGGCCGCGCTCGCCGGGATCATGAAGGACGTCACGGGGCAGGCCTTCTGGGGCACCCTGCTCGCCGCCGGCGCGGTCATCGCCATCGCGAGCGTCGTCCTGACGGTCCTGTACGGCCAGACCCGCGTGCTCTTCGCGATGTCCCGCGACGGCCTGGTGCCCAAGGTCTTCGCCCGGGTCAGCCCGAAGACCGGCACGCCGCGCGTCAACACGATCATCGTGTCCCTCTTCTGCGGGATTCTGGCGGCGGCGATTCCGCTCGGCAATCTCGTGGACGCCACCAGCATCGGCACGCTCTTCGCGTTCGGCCTGGTCAACATCGCCGTGGTCATCCTGCGCAGGACCCGCCCGGACATGAACCGGACCTTCAAGGTGCCGCTCGGCCCGGTCTTCCCGATCCTGGGCTTCGCCTTCTGCGTCTACAACATGTTCGGGCTCGGTACGGCCACCTGGGTGTACTTCGGAATCTGGATGGCCGTCGGTCTCGTGTTCTACTTCGGGTACGGCATTCGTCACTCGCAGCTGGCGAAGGGCGCGCCGGAGAAGGTTTCCGCAGACGCGTAGAAAAGTGAACGACCCGCAGTGCGACTCAACGATCTCGACGAGCGAATCGTCCACGCCCTGGCGGCGGACGCCCGCCGTTCGTACGCCGACATCGGCTCCCTGGTCGGGCTCTCCGCTCCCGCAGTGAAGCGGAGGGTCGACCGGCTGCGCGCCGAAGGGGCCATCACGGGCTTCACGGTCCGGGTGGACCCGGCGGCGCTGGGGTGGGAGACCGAGGGGTTCATCGAGATCTACTGCCGTCGCAACACCTCGCCCGAGGCGATCAACCGCGGGTTGGAGCGGTATCCGGAGATCGCGTCCGCGTCCACCGTCACGGGGGAGGCGGACGCGATCGTTCAGGTCTTCGCTTCGGACATGCGGCACTTCGAGAGGGTGCTGGAGAGGATCGCGGGGGAGCCGTTCGTGGAGCGGACGAAGTCGGTGCTGGTGCTGTCGCCGTTGCTGAGGCGTTACTCCTCGGGGTCCCCGGCGTAGCTCCCCCCTCCGACACCGGGCCTCCCTCCCGCGGCCTGCTGCGGCCCCCCGACAACCCCACCCTTCCTCTCAGGCCCGCCTTCTCCGGTTCCCGCCCCGGCCTTCTTCGGGCGTCGCCCCCGCGGTTTCGGACGTCGTTCAACCTTCTTCGGGCTTCGCCCCAGCCCCGTTCGGTGACGATCCCACCCTCCCCGTCGCCTCCGTCCCCTCCGCGTCGCAGCCGCCCCGCCCGTCCCGCCCCTTGGGCGACGGGGCCGCCCCAAGGGGGCGAGGGGGGCACCCCCTGCTCGAGCGAAGCCGAGAGCTTGGGGGAGGGCGGGCAAGGGGGCGGCCCACCGCTCCCGGCCTGCCCGGGTGCCGCCCCGTTGCGTGAGGCCTGTGCCGGGCAAGGTCCTCCGCGAGGGCCGGGAGTTCAGCCCCGGCACCGGATGCGTCAGCCCCTGCCGCTCAAGCAGGGGGCCCCGGACCCGCCCCTTTCCCTAAAGCGCTCGCCGCGCGGCTGCCTCCGGTTCACTGCGGGTGCGTCGTGGTTGCTCGCGCAGTTCCCCGCGCCCCTGAAGGGGCGCACCCCCGGCGGGAACAGTGCAGGAGCGTCGTGGCTGGTCGCGCAGTTCCCCGCCCCCCCGGAGGGTGCGGCCCCGGTGGGAGCCGTGCGGGTGCGGTTGGTTTCTCCCGCGTCCCGGGAGGGCCCTTCGGGGGTGGCGCAATGAATCGGTGTCCGGAGGGGTGTGTGCGCAACGGATCGACGGTTGGTGCGCAACGGTCGAGCCTTGTCGGGGTGATCGGCGGACCGTACCGTCAATACGTCTTCCCACCCCCCTCCCACCCGCCCGAGGTTCGCCATGCCGTCGCCCCTGCCCGCGCAGCCCCCGCGCATCGCCCTGCTCCAGAGCTCCGGGCGCCCCGGCTCCGTGGCCGCGAACCTCCAGGTCCTCGACGAGGCCGCCGGGCGGGCCGCCGAGGCCGGCGCCGGGCTGCTGGTCTGTCCGGAGATGTTCCTGACCGGGTACGCCATCGGCAAGGACGCCGTGCACCGGCTCGCCGAGGCCGCCGACGGGGAGGGCGCCGACGCCGTCGCCGAGATCGCCGCCCGGCACGCGCTGGCGATCCACTACGGCTACCCCGAGCGCGACGGCGACCGCGTCTTCAACTCCGCCCAGCTCATCGACGCCACCGGCGCCCGCCGTGCCAACTACCGCAAGACCCACCTCTTCGGCGGCTTCGAGCAGGAGGTCTTCACGGCCGGTGACGACACCGTCGTCCAGGCCGAGTGGGACGGCCTCACGCTCGGGCTGATGATCTGCTACGACGTGGAGTTCCCGGAGAACGTCCGCGCGCACGCCCTCGCCGGCACCGACCTGCTCCTCGTGCCGACCGCCCAGATGCACCCCTTCGAGTTCGTCGCCGAGTCCCTCGTCCCGGTCCGCGCCTTCGAGAGCCAGATGTACGTCGCGTACGTCAACCGGACCGGCCCGGAGGGGGAGGGCGACGAAGCCTTCGAGTTCGTCGGCCTGAGCTGCCTGGCGAGCCCCGACGGGGCCACCCGGGTCCGCGCCGGACGCGGCGAGGAGCTCGTCCTCGGCGAGGTCGACGCCGCCCTGCTGCGCGCCTCGCGCGAGACCAACCCGTACCTCCGCGACCGCCGCCCGGGCCTCTACGGCTCCCTGGGCTGAGCGGCGCCGCTCCGGAAAACCCAGCCTGCCCCACTTCCCCGTTCCGCCCCCGCAAGGAGTCCGTACCCCATGACGTCCACGGTGCCCACCGCCGTCCAGCACACCGACGCGCAGCCGCCGATCACCATGTTCGGTCCGGACTTCCCGTACGCGTACGACGACTTCCTCGCCCACCCGGCGGGCCTGGGCCAGATACCCGCCGCCGAGCACGGCACCGAGGTCGCGGTCGTCGGCGGCGGGCTCTCCGGCGTCGTCGCCGCGTACGAACTGATGAAGATGGGCCTCAAGCCCGTCGTGTACGAGGCCGACCAGATCGGCGGCCGGCTGCGCACCGTCGGCTTCGACGGACCGAGCACCGAGGGCCTGACCGCCGAGATGGGCGCGATGCGCTTCCCGCCGTCCTCGACCGCCCTCCAGCACTACATCGACCTGGTGGGGCTCACCACCAAGCCGTTCCCGAACCCGCTCGCCCCCGAGACCCCCTCCACGGTCGTCGACCTCAAGGGCGAGTCGCACTACGCCGAGACCGTCGCCGACCTGCCGCAGGTCTACCGCGACGTCGCCGCCGCCTGGGCCGCCTGCCTGGAGGAGGGCGCCGACTTCTCCGACATGAACCAGGCCATGCGCGAGCGCGACGTCCCGCGCATCCGCGAGATCTGGGCCGCGCTCGTCGAGAAGCTCGACAACCAGACCTTCTACGGCTTCCTCTGCGAGTCCGACGCCTTCAAGTCCTTCCGGCACCGCGAGATCTTCGGCCAGGTCGGCTTCGGCACCGGGGGCTGGGACACCGACTTCCCGAACTCCATCCTGGAGATCCTGCGCGTCGTCTACACCGAGGCCGACGACCACCACCGCGGCATCGTCGGCGGCAGCCAGCAGCTCCCGCTGCGGCTGTGGGAGCGCGAGCCGCAGAAGCTCGTGCACTGGCCGCTGGGCACCTCGCTGAAGTCGCTGCACGAGGGTGCTCCCAAGCCCGCCGTGACCCGGCTGAACCGCACGGCCGGCAACCGGATCACCGTCACCGACTCCTCCGGCGACATCCGCACGTACCGGGCGGCGATCTTCACCGCCCAGTCCTGGCTGCTCCTGTCGAAGATCGACTGCGACGACTCGCTGTTCCCCATCGACCACTGGACGGCGATGGAGCGCACCCACTACATGGAGTCCTCGAAGCTCTTCGTGCCGGTCGACCGGCCGTTCTGGCTGGACAAGGACGAGGAGACCGGGCGCGACGTGATGTCGATGACCCTGACGGACCGGATGACCCGTGGCACGTACCTTCTGGACGACGGCCCGGACCGGCCCGCCACCATCTGCCTCTCCTACACCTGGTGCGACGACAGCCTCAAGTGGCTGCCGCTGACCGCGCGGGAGCGGATGGAGGTCATGCTCAAGTCGCTCGGCGAGATCTATCCGAAGGTCGACATCCGCAAGCACATCATCGGCAACCCGGTGACCGTGTCCTGGGAGAACGAGCCCTGGTTCATGGGCGCGTTCAAGGCCAACCTGCCGGGCCACTACCGCTACCAGCGCCGCCTGTTCACCCACTTCATGCAGGACCGCCTCCCCGAGGACAAGCGCGGCATCTTCCTCGCGGGCGACGACATCTCCTGGACGGCCGGCTGGGCCGAGGGCGCGGTGCAGACCGCGCTGAACGCGGTCTGGGGCGTCATGCACCACTTCGGCGGCACCACGGACACGACCAACCCGGGTCCGGGCGACGTGTACGACGAGATCGCCCCGGTGGAGCTGCCGGAGGACTAGGTCCGCGTACGGAAAGGGCCGGGCGTACGTCCGTACGGACGCGCCCGCCCCCGGGGGTCAGCGCAGCGGGGTGAGCAGGCACCGCCCCACCAGCCCGGCCCCCGCGTCCATCCGCTGCGCGAACTCCCGGGCCAGATCCGGGAGTTCGCGCAGCCCCCAGAGCACCCGGGCCGCCGCCCACGCCGCGTCCCTGGCCCGCTCCAGGCTCCAGGCGCCGATCAGATGGGTGAGCGGGTCCGCGATCTCCAGCAGGTCCGGGCCCGGCATCAGCTCCTCCCGGATCCGCTCCTCCAGCGCCGCCAGGGTCTCCCCGACCCGGTCGAAGTCCGCCTCCACCTCGGCGGGCCCGCACCCCAGCGTCCGGCACGTGTCGACGACCGCCAGCGCCAGGTCGTGCCCGATGTGCGCATTGATCCCCGCGAGCGCGAACTGCAGGGGCCGCACCCCCGGATGTCTGCGGTACTGGAACAGCGGCCGCCAGCACGCGGGAGGCCGCCCGCCCGCGGCCGTCGCGTCGACCGCCGCCAGATAGCGCTCCGCGAACAGGACGTCCAGCGTCGCCGCGGCGCGCGGATCGGGGAAGCGTCCGCGGTCGATCTGCCGGGCGATCTCCTCCGTCACTGTGAGATACACCCGGTTGAACACCGCGACCCCGTCGTGCTGGGGCCACTCTTCACGGACCGTCCGCATCCGCGCCATCACGGAGTGCACGGACCCCGTGATTCCCGGGGTTTTCGAGGCGGACCGTGCGGTGCACGGGTGCGTGGGCCGTGTACGGTCCCTCTCAAAAGTGAAGTGCGTGAAGTGCTCGATCTGCGCCATGGGGGCAGCGTCCCAGTCGCGGAGCGTGCACGAGGCAGCCGGGCCGGGGCTTCCCCAGAACGAGGGAACGGAACGCCCCCGGCACCGGAGAAGAAGGGGGAGGGTCACGGTGTCAGGCATACCGGGCCGGCGCCGCAGGGGCCGCGCCGAAGGTCGGCACGGAGCCCACGGCGGAAAGAGCGGCAGCGGTACCGGCAGCGGTACGAGCAGCCCGACGGGCGAGCCGCCCGCGGGGAACGCCGTCGGGACGGACGTGCCAGGTGGTACGGGCGGGCCCGGCGGTGCCCACATGGACCTGCCCGGCGGCACGGACCCGTTGGTCGCCGTCGACCGGACGGGCGGCCGGGCCGAGGCGCGCCGAGCCGCTCGCAAGGGCGGCCGCAGCGCCCGCGACGACAGGCGCGGCAGCACCTCCGCGCTGCGCGGCGCGATGGCGGTCGTCGCCTCCGTGGTGGTCGCCGTCGGCGGCGTCACCGGAGTGGTCTCCGCGACCTCGGGCGAGGACGAGCGCTCGACCGCGAAACCCGAGGTGACGCGGGCCCCGGTGGTGCCGCCGCTGCCCGCGGTGCCCAGCCCCTCGGCCACGACGCCCACGCCGTCGCCCAGCGCGACGGCGACGAAGAAGGCGGAGAAGAAGGAGGAGAAGAAGCCGCCGAAGAAGGCCGCACCGCCGCGCAAGCAGGACGCACCGGTCTCCGGCAACCTCTACCTCCACCCGCAGTCCCAGGTGCTGGACTGGGTGCGGGCCAACCGCGGCGACCCGCGGCACCAGCTCATCCAGTCGAGGATCGCCGCACAGCCGGCCGCCGTCTGGTTCGCCGAGTACAACCCGGCCACCATCACCAGCAGGGTCCGCGCGGTGACGGCCGGGGCGGCCGCCGCGGGACGCGTCCCCGTGGTCGTGCCGTACGCCATCCCCGAACGGGACTGCGGCGGGGCCTCGCAGGGCGGTGCGCCGAGCTTCGGGGCGTACGACTCCTGGATCGCGAAGTTCGCGGCCGGGCTCGGCAAGGGCGATGTCATCGTCATCCTCGAACCCGACTCCATCGCCCAGACGGACTGCCTGAACGACGGTCAGCGCGCCACCCGTTTCGCGGCGCTGTCCCGGGCGGGCAAGGCCATCCGCGCGGCCAACCCGAACGCGCGCGTCTACTTCGACGCGGGGCACTCCGGCTGGCACGCGGCCACCAAGATGGCGGGCTTCCTGCGCCAGGCCGACGCGGCGACCAGCAGCGACGGCATCTTCACCAACGTCTCCAACTTCCACCGCACCGCGGACGAGGTGGCCTACGCGAAGCGGGTGCTGTCCGCGCTCGGCGGCCCTTCCTCCCTCGGCGCGGTGATCGACACCAGCCGCAACGGGAACGGCGCGCCGGCGGCGGGCCAGTGGTGCGACCCCTCGGGCCGCGCCCTGGGCCGCCCCCCGACGACGAAGACGGGGGAGTCCCGCATCGACGCCTACCTCTGGGTCAAGCTCCCCGGTGAGTCCGACGGCTGCAAGGGCGCGGCGGGCAGCTTCACGCCGGACTACGCGGTCGAACTGGCCCGCGGCTGACCCCCCCCACACACACGGGAAAGGGCCCGCCCCCCGGCGCTCTGGCCGCCGGGGGGCGGGCCCTTTCCCGTGCCCGGCACCTGCCTCAAGCGCCTGGCCGCGCAGTTGCCGCAAGGGGTGCGGGCAACCACGGCGCACCCGCACGGAGACCGTCCACGGCACCGGGCGCCGACCGGACCCCGCCCGCCCGCGCGGCCTCAGCGCCCCTCGTCGTACGACGACGTCCCCGCGTCCAGCAGCGGCTCCCGCTCCCCGGGGCCTCCCGCCGTCTCCTTCATGTGCGCCGGCGCCAGCGCCCGCAGCACGTGGTACCCGGTGATCACCACGATCGTGCCGAGCGCGATCCCGCTCAGCTCGAAGCTGTCCGTGAACTTCAGGCTCACCCCGCCGACCCCGATGATGATCCCCGCCGCCGCCGGCACCAGGTTCAGCGGATTGCGCAGGTCCACCTTCGCGTTGATCCAGATCTGCGCGCCGAGCAGCCCGATCATGCCGTAGAGGATCACCGTGATCCCCCCGAGCACACCCCCGGGGATCGCCGCCACGACCGCCCCGAACTTCGGGCACAGCCCGAACAGCAGGGCGAAGAAGGCGGCGGCCCAGTAGGCCGCCGTCGAGTAGACCCGGGTGGCCGCCATCACGCCGATGTTCTCGGAGTACGTCGTGTTGGGCGGCCCGCCGACCGCAGTCGACAGCATCGAGGCCGCACCGTCCGCCGCGATCGCGGTGCCCAGCTTGCCGTCCAGGTTGTCGCCGGTCATCTCGCCGACGGCCTTCACATGGCCCGCGTTCTCCGCGATCAGCGCGATCACCACCGGCAGCGCGACCAGGATCGCCGACCACTCGAAGCTCGGGCCGTGGAAGGACGGCAGACCGATCCAGTCGGCCTTGGCCACGCCCGACAGGTCCAGCCGCCAGTGATCGACGGCCGCACCGCCGCCCACCGGCGAGTTGATCTTCCCGAAGACCTGGTCGAAGACCCAGGAGATGCCGTAGCCGAAGATCAGCCCGAGGAAGATCGCGATGCGGGAGAGGAAGCCGCGCAGCGCCACTACCGCCAATCCGGTGAAGAGCATCACCAGCAGCGCCGTCCACTGGTCCTGCGGCCAGTACGTCGAGGCGGTCACCGGCGCCAGGTTGAAGCCGATCAGCATCACGACCGCGCCCGTCACCACCGGGGGCATCGCCGCGTGGATGATCCGCGCCCCGAACCGCTGGACGGCCAGACCCGCCAGGAAGAGCGCCGCACCCACCACGAACACCGCGCCGGTGACGGTCGCGCTGTCGCCGCCGGTGGCCCGGATCGCCGCCGCCACCCCCACGAAGGACAGCGAACAGCCCAGGTAGGAGGGGACCCTGCCGTTGGTCGCCAGGAGGAAGATCGCCGTTGCGACACCCGACATCATGATGGCGAGGTTCGGGTCGAGACCCATCAGGACGGGAGCCACGAACGACGCGCCGAACATGGCCACCACGTGCTGCGCGCCCAGCCCCGCCGTGCGCGGCCACGACAGCCGTTCGTCGGGTCGGACGACGGCTCCGGGCGCGGGCGTGCGCCCGTCGCCGTGCAAGGTCCAGCGGACGCCGAGGCCCATGGGTGCTCCCGTTCAGCTCTGTTCTGATCCAGCTATGCAACTGATCCTGCTCGGTCAAGATCGATCGAGCAGGATCAAATGCTATGGCTGAAAACGGGCGCTCACTCCCCGGCCCGGGTCCTCACTTCGCGGCGGGCTCCAGCGGAGCGGACTCCCGGCCCGCCCCGCGCAGCACCTGCGCACCCACCACCAGGCCGAACGCCAGCACGGTCACCAGCCCGAACGACACCACCAGCGACGTCGCGTCCGCGACCGCGCCGATCGCCGAGGGGGCGATCAGACCCGAGGTGTACGTGATCGTGGCGACACCCGCGATGGCCTGACTGGGGTTCGGGCCGCTGCGCCCGGCCGCCGCGAACGCCAGCGGGACCACCACCGCCACCCCCAGCCCGATGAGCGCGAACCCGGTCAGCGCGAGCGGGACGTTCGGCGCGAAGACCACCAGCAGGCCGCCGGCCGTCGCCGCCACGCCCCCGACCCGTACGGTCGGCACCGGGCCGAACCGGTCCACCACCTTGTCGCCCGCGATCCGCGCGATCGCCATCGTCAGGGCGAACGCCGTCGTCGACGCCGCCGCGAGCCCGGGGTCGGTCGACAGCACGTCGCGGAGGTAGACCGCCGACCAGTCCAGGCTCGCGCCCTCCGCGAACACCGCGCAGAAGCCCACCGCGCCGATGACCAGCGCCGACTTCGGCGGCAGGGTGAAGTGCGGCGGCGCCTCGGCGTCCGGAGCGCTG
This sequence comes from Streptomyces sp. NPDC088745, assembly GCF_044751045.1. Classification (NCBI taxonomy): domain Bacteria; kingdom Bacillati; phylum Actinomycetota; class Actinomycetes; order Kitasatosporales; family Streptomycetaceae; genus Streptomyces; species Streptomyces sp. NPDC088745. The sequence continues at coordinate 57,604 of NZ_JBIVLB010000007.1, read as the reverse complement.
CGCAGGTCCAGTACGCCCTGGCAGGCGGCCAGGCCGAGGGCGGTCAGGACCAGGGCCGCCAGCAGGTGGTGCAGCCGGGCGTCGCTGCCCAGGTGCGCGGCGAGCGTGCCGCCCGCCGAACCGATCAGCGCGCCCAGGCTCCACATGCCGTGCAGCCCCGACATGATCGACTTCCCGAGCCGGTTCTCCACCTCCACGCCCAGCGCGTTCATCGCCACGTCCGACATGCCGGCCGTCGCCCCGTACACGAACAGCGCCGCGCACAGCGTCCAGATGTTGGGGGCGAGCGAGGGCAGGACCAGTGCCAGCGTCCACAGCGCGAGCAGTCCGCGCAGCGCGTTGCGCGCCCCGAGCCGGTGGGTGACCGCCCCCGCCAGCGGCATCGCGACGGCGGCTCCGAACGCCGGGAACGCCAGCGCCAGACCGAGCTGGCCCGCGCTGATCGAGGCGTGGTCCTGGATCCACGGGATGCGGGTGGCGAAGCTGCCGGTCACCGCCCCGTGCACGCAGAAGACGGCGGCGACGGCGTACCTCGCCCGCTTCACCCGTTCCGTACCGAATTCCATGACTCCCCTTCGCCCCCGTTCGCGCGGTCGCGCCCGGTCCGCTACGTATGCGTCTCCGTATCGCGCCGTAAACTATCAGGAAGCCTGCCTGATAAATAGTGCGGGAAGTCGTCCGCGATCTGGGAGGATTCGGCCATGCCCGCCTCTCCGAGCACCGCCCGCGCCATCAACGACCGGCGTGCCCTGCATCTGCTCCAGGAGGAAGGCCCTCTGACGGCCGGCCAGCTCAAGGCGCTCACGGGCCTGTCCCGGCCCTCGGTCGCCGACCTGGTCGAGCGGCTCCGGGGAGCGGGCCTGATCGACGTCGTCGGCGAGAGCGGCGCCGAGCGGCGCGGCCCCAACGCCCGGGTGTACGGAATCGTCGCCGACCGCGCGCACCTGGCCGCTCTGGACGTACGGACCGGCGGCGTCGGCGTCGGGGTCGCCGACCTCCTCGGCAACCCCCTCGCCGAGAAGACCCTCACGGTCCCCGCGGACATGCCGACGGACCGGGCCGTGGCGGCGGCCGTCGCCCTGCTGGAACGCACCGCCCGCGAGGCGGGCACCGCCCCGCTGCACACCGTCGCCGTCGGCGCGCCCGGCCTCATCGACCCGGCCTCCGGGGAACTGCGCGACTCCGCCTCGCTGCCGCTGTGGCACCGAAGGCTGGTCGCCGTCCTCCAGGAGCGCCTGCCGGCGACCGTCCTCGTCGAGAACGAGACCAACCTCGCCGCCGTGGCCGAACAGCGCCTCGGGGTGGCGCGCGGCCACGACACCTTCGTCTTCCTATGGCTGGGGGAGGGCGTCGGCGCGGCCGTCGTGCTCGACGGCAAGGTGCGCAGGGGAGCCTCCGGCGGCGCGGGCGAGGTGGGCTTCCTGCCCGTGCCGGGAACGTCCGGGCTGCCCTCGGCCACCGGCTGCGACGGCGGCTTCCACTCGTTGGTGGGCGGCGGCGCGGTCTGCGAGCTGGCCGCCGCCCACGGCCTGCCCGGCGGCCCCGACGGACCGGCGGTCGTCGCCGCGGCCCTGGAGGCCGGCGAGCGGGCCGACCCCTTCCTGGACGCCCTCGCCGAACGCCTCGCCCTCGGGGCGGCGGCCGTCGTGGCCGTACTCGACCCGGGCTGCGTCGTCCTCGGCGGCGAGACGGGCCTCGCGGGCGGCAAGGCCCTGGCCGCCCGCGTCGAGGCCCGGCTCGCGGAGCTCTCGCCGCTGCGCACGGAGGTGCGGGCCGGGGAGCTCGGCGGCGGCGCGGTACTGAGCGGCGCCCTGCTGATCGCCCGCGAGGCCGCCCAGGACGACCTCTTCGCGCCCCGCTGAGCGGCCCCGCCCGACCGCGCGGGACCGTCTCCTCGCTCCGCGCCGTGCGGCCCCGCCGTCCGCACGGCACTTCGCCCCGGCCCCCTCGGGTGAGGGGGGCCGGGGCGAAGGCGCGAGCGCGGTCCGGTGCGCAGGACCTCAGCGGTGTCTCAGCAGGCGCCCAGGTCCTGCCACACGCCCCACTCGCCGGTGGTGCCGGGCTCGGCGCCCTGCGTCCACCACTTGGCCTTCCACTGGTGCCCCTTGTGCGACACGGTCGTCCCGCCGCCGTACGCGGTGGCCGCGACGTACGCGGGCGCGGTGCACGCTCCCGGAGTGGGCGTGGGAGTGGGCGTCGGCGTCGGTCCCGGTCCCGGACCCGTGCCCGGCTCCACCGTCTCGGTGCCGCGCGCCAGGTCCCCGGCGAGCGCGTACGACGTACCGCCGATGTTCACCGTCCAGTTCCACGGGGTGGACACCGGCAGGTAGTAGTTGAAGGACAGGTCGACCGACGCGCCGGGAGCCAGGGACTGCCAGGCCGGGAGCTTCAGCGAGGCCCGGTGGAAGTCGCCCTTCAGGCCGCCGACGTTGCTGCCGGTGTGGTCGCTGCTGATCACCTTCGTGCCGAAGCCCGACTGGTCGGACGCGTTGTTCGGCGCGGCCGTCGCGTAGTCGAACTGGAACTCCGTGCCGCCCGGCAGCGCCGTCTTCGTGTTGTTGGTGATCTTCAGCTTGGGCGTGATCGGGTAGTTGGAGTCGCCGAGCTTGAACTCGCCGAACTCCACGCCGATGTTCACGGCCTTCTTCGGCAGCGCCTTGTTCGAGACCGCCGCGCCGTAGGGCTTCGCCGCCTTGAACTTGTCGTACATGAGCGAGGTCAGCGTGTTGCCGGTCTCGTACTGGCCCTTGGCCGCGTTCCAGCCGTAGTCGCCCGCCAGCTCCCAGATCATCGTGCCGCCGATGCCCCGGTCCACCACGTAGTCGGCCTTGGCGCCGACGGACTGCTCGTCCTCCGTCGACAGGAAGACCTTCTTCTCGGCGTTCCACAGCCACGGCGCGACCAGCGAGGAGTCGTACTTGCGGGCGTAGGAGCCGGTCAGCCTGGTGCCGGCCGGGAATCCGTACTTCCCGACGTAGTCGCCGACGATCCCCTTCTCCAGGTTCTTCGCGTGCCACATCGGGTTGGAGCCCGCCGGGGACTCCTTGCCGTTGTCGTCCTTGTCGTGCCACAGGTTGTCGATGCCGACCGCGCCGTCGCCGCACTTCGTCAGGCCGGACCCGGCCGGGCAGGTGGTCGCCGCCGCCTTGCCCCACAGGCCGTCGGTGCCGCCCTGCACGTTCTTGTGGCCGCGCGTGTAGTAGGGCAGGCCCACGTTGATGCGTCCGGCGGGCATCGAGCCGCGGAAGTAGTGGTACGCCCAGTCCGTGTTCAGGTAGCCGATGCCGCCGTACTGGGCGCTGCCGTAGACGTTGGCGGCGGCCAGCTCGCCGTCCTTGCCGTTGTCGAAGAGCGCCGCGTTCGGGCCGACGTGCTCGTTCCAGGCCCCGTGCAGGTCGTACGACATGATGTTGACGTAGTCCAGGTACTTCTGGACCTGGAAGGTCTCCATGCCGCGCAGCAGGTAGCCGGAGGAGGGGGCGGCGACGGTGAGCAGGTAGTGCTTCCCGTCGGCGGCGCCGGCCCGGTCCAGCTTCTCGCGCAGGGTCTTCATCAGGGCCGCGTAGCCCTTGACCAGACCGGCGCGGCGGGCGTTGGCCAGCGTCCAGTCGAGCGGGTTGCCCGCGTCCTTCATGGTGGTCGGGTACTCGTAGTCGATGTCGACGCCGTTGAAGCCGTACTTCTTGAGGAAGGCGACGGTGGAGTCGGCGAAGGTGTTGATGCCGGCCTGGTTGACCGAGCCGTCGGCGTTGGTGGCCATGGAGTAGAAGCCGCCGGAGTTCACCCGCTTGCCGTCGTCGCCGAAGTAGCCGCCGGTCTCGGCCCAGCCGCCCACCGAGACCAGGGTCTTGACGTCCGGGTGCTTCTTCTTGAACTTCTCCAGCAGGTTGAAGTGGCCCTTGTAGGGGAGCGCGGGGTCCATCTCCGCGCCCGCCACGCCCGGCCAGGTCATGCCGGTGGCGGCGTTCTTCTCGCCGTCCGCGCCGACCGAGATCCTGTTGTCGCCGCCGATGTGCGCGAAGGCGTAGTTGAGGTGGGTGACCTTGTCCCAGGGGATGTCGGACGCCAGGTAGGCGGGCATGCCGTCCTTGCCGGTGCGCCAGCCGGTGAAGTAGCCGATGATGCGGCGCTGGTGGTCGGCGCCCATCTTCTCGCGGCCCTCGGTGTCGTAGACCGAGCAGTACGGGACGTCCACGCCGGGCGTCCTGTGGAGCCCGTCGGGCCGACAGGACTCGTGGTCGGCGGCGGCCGCGGCCGCGGGCGCCGCCGGGGCGGCGGTGGCGGAGAGGGTGCCGACGAGGAGCGCCGCGAGAGCGGTGGCGGCGGTTCCGGCGGCGAACAGGGAGGTGCGGGCGCGGGAGGGCGCGGGTCCGGCGGATCTTGTGGGGGACAGCACGTCAGGTCCTCCTGGGGAGGCTCAGCGTCACACGGCGACGGTACGGGGATGGTCCGTGATGCGGGCCCGGGGTGTGCGCACACCGGCGGGCTGTCTCCTGGGAGGTGACGCAGACGTTAAAAGGACTAGACCAAGGCGTCAATAGGTCTGGACCAGTCGGAGGTCGACCCGCCCGCACATGTGCCGAATGTGACCCCGCCCACACCCCTGTGAGTCAGCCCACAGACAAACCCCGGGAGTGCCGACGGGCAGTCGTGGCACACTGGCCCTGTACCAGCAGCAGCGCACTCCGGGGTCGGTGCAATTCCGAACCGGCGGTTATAGTCCGCGACCCGGTCACCTCCAGTGACCGGTTGACCAGGTGTAATTCCTGGACCGACGGTGAAAGTCCGGATGGGAGGCAGTGCGCGGCGGGCCGTCACAGGCTTTTTTCGGTACGCCGCCGTCGGCGGTTCCGTACCCGGACCCTCCCGGGCGGAGCCCTCTTTTCCGGCTCGGCGCGACCGTTGTCCTACCCCCGTGACGCACCCGTTCCTCTGTCGACATCGACAGGCCCCGGAGTCCGTGCCCGAAGAGGCAGGAGGACCCGGTGGCAACCGCCGCAGCCGAGCAGCCAGGCCCCAGCGGCCAGGCCGACGAGAACGCCATGCGCCGAGCGATCGAGCTCGCCGCCCGCGCGCTCGGCGCCACCAGCCCCAACCCGGTCGTCGGCTGCGTCATCACCGACGCCTCGGGCGAGGTCGTCGGCGAGGGCCACCACCAGCGCGCGGGCGGCCCCCACGCCGAGGTCCACGCCCTGCGCGCCGCGGGCGACCGGGCCCGCGGCGGCACCGCGTACGTCACCCTGGAGCCCTGCAACCACACCGGCCGCACCGGCCCCTGCGCGCAGGCCCTCATCGACGCCGGAACCGCCCGCGTCCACTACGCGGTCGGCGACCCGAACCCGCGGGCCACCGGGGGAGCGGACACCCTGCGCGCCGCCGGGATCGCGGTCACCCAGGGCCTCCTGGAAGCCGAGGCCGCCGCCGGGAACGCCGCCTGGCTCACCTCCGTACGACTGGGCCGCCCGTACGTCCTGTGGAAGTACGCGTCCACACTCGACGGACGCGTCGCCGCCGCCGACGGCACCAGCCGCTGGATCTCCTCCGCCGCCTCCCGCGCCGACGTGCACCGGCTGCGCGCCGAGGCCGACGCGGTCGTCGTCGGCTCCGGCACGCTGCGCGCCGACGACCCGCACCTCGCCGTGCGCGGCATCGACGGCGCGGTCCAGCCGCTGCGCGTCGTGCTCGACACCAACGCCACGATCACTCCCGCAGCCCGTGTCCTCGACGACGCCGCGCCCACCCTGATCGCGGTCGCCGAGGACGCCGAGACCGGCCTCCCCGGCGTGCTGCGGCTGCCCCGCGCGGCCACCGGCCTGGACGTGAACGCCCTGCTCGCCGAGTTGTACGCCCGAGACGTCCGCTCCGTGCTGCTCGAAGGCGGACCCACCCTCGCGGGCGCGTTCGTCGCCGCCGGAGCCGTGGACAAGGTCGTCGGCTACCTCGCCCCCGTCCTCCTCGGCGCGGGCCCCGCGGCCCTCGCCGACGCAGGAATCTCCACCCTCGCGGACGCGTTGCGCCTCGATGTGACCGAAACGGTGCACATCGGGCCCGACCTCCGCGTCACCGCCGTCCCCACCGCCACCAAGGAGCGCTGAGCGTGTTCACCGGAATCGTCGAAGAACTGGGTGAGATCACCGCCGTCGAGAACCTCGGCGACTCCTCCCGCTTCCGCCTGCGCGGCCCCCTGGTCACCGAGGACGCCCGGCACGGCGACTCGATCGCCGTCAACGGCGTGTGCCTCACCGTCGTCGAGACCGCCGACGGCGAGTTCACCGCCGACGTGATGGCCGAGACCCTGAACCGCTCTAGCCTCGGCGCCCTCGCCGTCGGCTCCCGGGTCAACCTGGAACGCCCGATGGCGCTCGGCGGACGCCTCGGCGGCCACCTCGTCCAGGGCCACGTCGACGGCACCGGCACCATCGTGGCCCGCGAGCCCTCCGAGCACTGGGAGGTCGTCAGGGTCGCCCTCCCCGCGGAGCTCTCCCGGTACGTCGTCGAGAAGGGCTCCATCACCGTCGACGGCGTCAGCCTCACCGTGGTCGAAGCCGGCGACGACTACTTCACCATCAGCCTCATCCCCACCACGCTCGCCCTGACCACGCTCGGCGTCAAGCAGCCCGGAGACCCGGTCAACCTCGAAGTCGACGTGCTCGCCAAGTACGTCGAGCGCCTGCTCGGCACGCAGCACGGCAACCCCGCCCGCACCGACACCGGCACCGGCACCGGCACCGACAAGGAGACCGTGAAGTGAGCGCCCTGTCCTGGCTCAACTCCGAAGCCTTCACGGCCTTCGGCCAGCACATCCTGTGGTCCGACATGATCGGCAACTCCGTCGGCCTGCTCGCCCTCGCCCTGGGCTGGCGGCGCTCCATATGGACCTGGCCCGCCCAGCTCGCCTCCGGCCTCATCCTGGTCGCCGCCTACGCCTCCGTGCACCTCAGCGGCGGTGTCGGCAAGCAGCTCCTGGTCATCGGGGTCGCCCTGTGGGGCTGGCGGCAGTGGCAGCGCGGCAAGCAGCAGGCGCAGGACGGCACCATCGCCGTCCGCTTCGCCACCTGGCGCGAGCGCGGCCTGCTGCTGGGCGGCGCGGCACTCGGCACCCTCGCCGTCGGCGGCCTCTTCACGCTCTACCCGTCGCTGTCCTGGAGCCCGTGGGCGGACGCGTACATCTTCGTCGGCACCCTCGCGGCGATGGTGGCGCAGGCCCGCGGCCTGGTCGAGTTCTGGTTCGCGTGGCTGCTCGTCGACCTGGTCGGCGTCCCGCTCGCCTTCTCCAGCGGACTGGCCTTCTCCGGTTTCGTCTACGTCATCTACCTCGCCCTCGTCCTGTGGGGGATGCGGGACTGGTGGCTGCGCTCCCGCGCCGCCGCCGGACCCGCGCTCGAAGGAGCCACGGCATGACCACCGCGCTGACCCCCGTCCCGTACGACAGCCGGGAGACACTCGTGGACCCCCACAACGACCACGACGACCACGACGACCTCGCCCTCGACCCCGTCGAGCAGGCGATCCGCGACATCGCGGCCGGCCGGCCCGTCGTGGTCGTCGACGACGAGGACCGCGAGAACGAGGGCGACCTGGTCGTCGCCGCCGAGCTGATCACGCCCGAGATCGTGGCGTTCATGATGAGCGAGTGCCGCGGCCTGATCTGCGCCCCCATGGAGGGCCCGGAGCTGGAGCGGCTCGCGCTGCCCCAGATGGTCGAGCACAACACCGAGTCGATGCGCACGGCCTTCACGGTCTCCGTCGACGCCTCCGCCGAGCACGGCGTCACCACCGGCATCTCCGCCGCCGACCGCGCCACCACGCTGCGGCTGCTGGCCTCCGGCGGGAGCACCGCCGGCGACTTCGTCCGCCCGGGCCACATCTTCCCGCTGCGCGCCCGCCCCGGCGGCGTGCTGGTCCGCGACGGCCACACCGAGGCCGCGGTCGACCTCGCCCGCCTCGCCGGGCTGCGCCCCGCCGGGGCCATCGTGGAGATCGCCGACGAGAACGGCGTGATGCTCCGCCTCCCGGAGCTGATCCCCTTCGCCCGCAAGCACGGCCTGACGATCATCTCCATCGAGGACCTGATCGCCCACCGCCGCGCCACCGAGACCCCCGCCCCCGCGCCCCGGGCCCCCGCCGTCCTGCGCGAGGCGGCCGTCCACCTCCCCACCTCCTTCGGCGAGTTCACCGCCTACGGCTACCGCGCGCCCGACGGCGTCGAGCACGTCGCCCTCGTCCACGGCGAGATCGGCGACGGCGAGGACGTCCTGGTCCGCCTGCACTCCGAGTGCCTGACCGGCGACATCTTCCACTCCCTGCGCTGCGACTGCGGCCCCCAGCTCGACGCCTCGCTGCGCAGGGTCACCGAGGCGGGCCGGGGCGTCGTGGTCTACCTGCGCGGCCACGAGGGCCGGGGCATCGGCCTGCTGTCCAAGCTGCGTGCGTACGAACTCCAGGAGCGCGGCGTCGACACCCTCGACGCCAACCTGGAACTCGGCCTCCCGGCCGACGCCCGGGACTACGCGGCGGGCGCGCAGATCCTCGCCGACCTCGGGGTCCGCAGCCTGCGTTTGATGACGAACAACCCGGACAAAATCACCGCGCTGGTACGCAACGGACTCACCGTCTCCGCACGCGAGGCCATGCCCGTCACCGCCGGCGAGCACAATCTGCGCTACCTGCGCACCAAGCGGGACCGCATGGGCCACGACCTGCCCTGGCTGGACGGCGCGGCCGCTCCCACCTGCGGCAACCAGTAACCAGACCACCACCGAGCAAGGAGAAACGCGCGTGAGCGGCAAGGGTGCACCCGAACTGAGCGTCAAGAACTGCAACGACCTGCGGGTGGCGGTGATCGCGGCCCAGTGGCACGAGAAGATCATGGACGGCCTCGTCGACGGCGCCCTGCGCGCCCTGCACGAGCTGGGCATCGACGAGCCCACCCTGCTGCGCGTCCCCGGCAGCTTCGAGCTGCCCGTCGTCGCCAAGGTCCTCGCGGGCCGCGGCTACGACGCGATCGTCGCCCTCGGAGTCGTCATCCGGGGCGGCACCCCCCACTTCGAGTACGTGTGCCAGGGCGTCACCCACGGCCTCACCCAGGTCTCCGTCGACACCGGCGTCCCCATCGGCTTCGGCGTGCTGACCTGCGACACCGAGGAGCAGGCCCTCGACCGCGCCGGGCTGTCCGGCTCCACCGAGGACAAGGGCCACGAGGCGGTCACCGCCGCCGTCGCCACCGCCACCACACTGCGCACGGTCGCCGAACCCTGGCGCTGAGCGGCCGCCCCTGACGCCGGACGCCGAGGGGGCACCCCGTACTCTAAGGACCATCATGGCCAACAAGACTTTCGAAGAGCTCTTCACCGAGCTCCAGCAGAAGGCCGCCACCGGCGACCCCACCACCTCCCGCACCGCCGAACTGGTGGGCAAGGGCGTCCATGCCATCGGCAAGAAGGTCGTCGAGGAGGCCGCCGAGGTCTGGATGGCCGCCGAGTACGAGGGCAAGGAAGCCGCCGCCGAGGAGATCTCGCAGTTGCTGTACCACGTCCAGGTGATGATGGTCGCCCGCGGGATCTCGCTCGACGACGTCTACGCCCACCTCTGAGCACGCACCCCCTTTCTCTCTCCGCAACTCCCTTCGCACCAAAGGAAGCCGACCTCATGCTGCGCATCGCCATCCCGAACAAGGGCTCCCTCTCCGGACCTGCGTCGGCGATGCTCCATGAGGCCGGCTACCAGCAGCGCAAGGAGTCCAAGGAACTCGTCCTGGTGGACCCGGCGAACGAGGTGGAGTTCTTCTACCTCCGCCCCAAGGACATCGCGATCTACGTCTCGGCCGGCCGCCTCGACATCGGCATCACCGGCGAGGACCTCCTGGTCGACTCCGGGGCGGGCGCCGAGCCGATCCTCCCGCTCGGCTTCGCCCGCTCCACCTTCCGCTTCGCCGCCAAGCCGGGCACCGCCACCTCGGTCGAGGACCTGGCCGGCAGGACCATCGCCACCTCGTACGAGGGCATCGTCGCCAAGTTCCTCGCCGAGCGCGGCATCGACGCCTCCGTCGTCCACCTGGACGGCGCCGTCGAGACCGCCATCGAACTCGGCGTCGCCCAGGTCATCGCGGACGTCGTGGAGACCGGCACCTCGCTGCGCAACGCGGGCCTGGAGGTCTTCGGCGAGCCGATCATGACCTCCGAGGCCGTCGTGATCCGCCGTACCGGCGCGGAGACGGACGACCCCAAGGTCCAGCAGTTCCTGCGCCGCCTCCAGGGCGTCCTGGTGGCCCGTTCGTACGTGATGATGGACTACGACTGCCGGGTCGAGCACCTGGAGAAGGCCGTGGCCCTCACCCCCGGCCTGGAGTCCCCGACCGTCTCCCCCCTCCACCACGAGGGCTGGGTCGCGGTCCGCTCCATGGTCGCCGCCAAGGAGGCCCAGCGGATCATGGACGACCTGTACGAGCTGGGCGCGCGCGCCATCCTCACCACGGCCATCCACGCCTGCCGCCTCTGACTTCCGCCGCTCCCCCTCTCGTCCCCACGAAGGATGCCGTCCGCCGTGTCGCAGCCGCCGCTCCCCGCCCTCCCGGTCACCTTCCGGCCCAACCGGACCAGGGCGGTGCTGCTGACCATAGGCACCGCGATGTTCGTGGTCGTCTCGGCGATCGGCTTCCTGCTGCCAGGACTCGGCCCCGGCGAGCGGCTCACCTTCGTCTTCACCGGCGCGCTGTTCTTCGGCGTCCTGCTGCTGCTCAGCCGCCCCAAGGTGGTCGCCGACGCGGACGGCGTCACCGTCGTGAACCTCACCACCAAGCGGCGTCTCGCCTGGGCGGAGATCCTCAAGGTCAATCTGCGCCCGGGTGACGCCTGGGTGTTCCTCGACCTCAGCGACGGCACCAGCCTGCCCGCGCTCGGCATCCAGCCGGGCATCGCCAAGGAGAAGGCCATCCGCGACGCCCGCGCGCTGCGCGACCTCGTCGAGGCGCACGGCCTCCACGCGGACTGAGCGTCCTCGCCCGCAGGACCTGTGCGCCTGCCCGTCCCGGCGCCTCGTTGATTACTCTGTGGGGTGGCGTGCCACGGGCGCGCCGCCCCGCTCTGCACGGCCCTCCGGGGCCCCGCGGGGTCGTCCCTTCGACCCGAGGAGTGACTCCCTCCAGCAATGGACGGATCGTCCGGTAGTACCTGCGCCGCCCCCTCCCTCCACGAGGCGGCGGCATGACCATCCCGCTTCTGCTGCTCGCCGCAGCGTTCCTCCTGATCCTCGCCAACGGTTTCTTCGTGGCGGCCGAGTTCGGCCTCGTCACCGTCGAGCGGCCGGACGCCGAACGCGCGGCCGCCGCGGGCGACCCACGCGCGGCCACCGTCGTGAACTCCCTGCGCGAGCTGTCCTTCCAGCTCTCCGGCACCCAGCTCGGCATCACCCTCACCTCGCTGGTGGTGGGCATGCTCGCCGAGCCCGCCCTCGCACAGCTCCTCGGCGGACCGCTGACCGCCGTCGGCATCCCCACGGGCGCCGTTCCCGGCGTCAGCGTCGTCATCGGCATGCTGCTGGCGTCCGCCGTGCAGATGGTGATCGGCGAACTCGTGCCGAAGAACTGGGCGGTCGCCAAGCCGCTCCAGGTGGCCCGTTTCGTGGCCGGCCCGCAGCACCGCTTCTCGACCCTGTTCCGTCCGGTGATCACCCTGCTCAACGCCACCGCCAACCGTCTCGTACGGCTGCTGGGCGTCGAGCCGACGGACGAGCTGGCCTCCGCCCGCACCCCCGGCGAACTGGTCTCCCTGGCCCGCCACTCGGCACGGGCCGGGGCCCTGGAGCAGGACACCGCGGACCTCTTCGTCCGCACCCTGTCCCTCGGCCACCTCACCGCGCAGCACGTGATGACGCCGCGGGTGAAGGTCGCCTCCCTCCAGTCGACGGCCACCGCCGCCGACGTCCTCAACCTCACCCGGGCCACCGGCCTCTCGCGCTTCCCGGTCTACCGCGAGCGCATCGACGAGATCGTCGGCATGGTGCACCTCAAGGACGCCCTCTCCGTCCCGGCGCACGAGCGGATGCGGGTCCCCGTCGGCCGGATCGCCGTCGCACCCCTGCTCGTACCGGAGACACTGCCCGTGCAGCGGCTCCTGGAGCGGCTGCGCAGCGAGCAGCCGATAGCGGTCGTGGTGGACGAGTACGGCGGCACGGCCGGGGTGGTCACCCTGGAGGACATCGTCGAGGAACTCGTCGGCGAGGTCCGCGACGAGCACGACGCCCAGGGCGCGGACCGGCCGGAACTCGCGGCCGTGGCCCCCGCCGAGGACGGCAGCCCGGCCTGGGAGGCCGACGGCGGCTGCCGGGTCCTGACGCTGCGCCGGATAGGACTCGACGTCCCCGAGGGCCCGTACGAGACGGTGGCCGGCCTCGTCGCCGACCTCCTCGGCCGCATCCCCGCCCCCGGCGACCGGGCCGAACTCCCCGGCTGGCAGCTCTCGGTCCGCCAGGTCGGCCGCTACCGGGCGGAACGCGTCCGCCTGGTGCGCCGCGCCGCCGGCGGCGTCGGCGCCGAACAGCTTGTGGAGGCGGCCCGATGAGCGCCCTGCAACTCCTCTTCGCCCTGCTCCTGGTCCTCGCCAACGGGTTCTTCGTCGGCGCGGAGTTCGCCCTCGTCTCGGTGCGCCGCAGCCAGATCGAACCGCTCGTGTCCGAGGGCTCGGCCCGCGCCAAGCAGGTCATGCACGGGCTGGAGCACCTGCCGCAGATGATGGCGGCGGCCCAGTTCGGCATCACCGTCTGCTCGTTGACGCTGGGCGCGGTGGCGGAGCCGACCGTGGCCCACCTGCTGGAGCCGGTCTTCCACGCGGCCCGGGTGCCGGACGCGCTGGTGCACCCCCTGGGCTATGCGATCGCCCTCGCGGTCGTGGTCGCCCTGCACCTGGTCATCGGCGAGATGGTGCCGAAGAACCTGGCGATGGCCGCCCCGGAGCGGACCGCGCTGTGGTTCAGCCCGGGCCTGGTCGCCTTCGCGCGGCTGTGCCGGCCGGTGACGGCGGCACTGGACTGGTGCGCGCGCATGGTGCTCAAGCTCGTCCGGGTCGAACCCAGGGAGGAGGTCGAGTCCGTCTTCACCAGCGAGCAGCTCAACCGCTTGGTGGAGGACTCGGGCCAGGCGGGCCTGCTGGAGCCGGGCGCACAGGAGCGCCTGGAGGACGCGCTGGAGCTGGGCAGCCGTCCGGTCACGGACGTGGTGCTGGGCCGGTCCTCGCTGGTGACGGTCGGCCCGTCGGTCACCCCGCGCGAGATCGAGGAGCTGACGGTCCGGACCGGCTACTCGCGCTTCCCGGTCTGCGCGCCCGGCCCGCTCGGGGCCTTCATGGGGTACGTCCACGTGAAGGACGTCCTGGACCTGGACGAGGCGGAACGGGCGGTGCCGCAGCAGGTGTGGCGTCCGCTGCCGACGCTGCGGGCCGAACTCCCGCTGGACGACGCGCTGTCCGTGATGCGCCGGGCGGCGACGCACCTGGCGCAGGTGGCGGACGCCTCGGGGCGGGTGCTGGGGCTGGTGGCGCTGGAGGACGTGCTGGAGAAGCTGGTGGGGGAGGTGCGGGACCCGGCGCACCGGGAGGCCCCGGCGCCGCCCCTGGTCCCGCGGCCGACGGACCTGGTGGAGGCGCGGGTGCCGGAGACGATGGCGGGGTAGGGCCGCCGGGGCCGGGGGGCGGGGCTACAGCCCGCCCCCCGGCGGTTCCGCCGTGCGGGGGCCGCGGCCCGACAGGACCTCTCCGTAGGCCTGCATCAGGTCGGGGAGGCGCAGGGTCGACAAGTCGTCACGGGTCGGCGTCGCCGCGTACCCCGACAGCCGCAGGTCCCGGTACGCACAGCTCTTCTCGTACAGCGTCCGCAGGAACCGCCCGTTGCCCAGCTCGTCGATCCACCCCTGGGCCACGACGTGCCCGGCGATGCTCCGCAGCTCCTCCAGCGCCTCCTCGTCCCACACGTCCCCGTTGTCCCCGGCCAGCACCTCCCCGATGCTGGTCAGCTCCGGCGGCCGGTAGCTCGGGAAGTCGACCCGGGTGGTGAAGCGGGACGACAGGCCGGGGTTGGCGGCCAGCAGCCGGTCCATGCCCTCCGGATACCCGGCGAGGATGACGACCAGGTGGTCGCGGTTGTCCTCGGCCCGCTTCAGCAGTACCTGAAGCGCCTCGTCCCCGTACGCGTCGCCCTTGCTGTAACCGGAGTTGGCCAGGCTGTACGCCTCGTCCACGAAGAGCACGCCCCCCATCGCCGAGTCGATGAGCTCGTTCGCCTTCACGGCCGTCTGCCCGAGGAACTCCCCGACCAGATCCGCCCGTTGCGCCTCCACCAGGTGGTCCCCGCCGAGCAGCCCGAGCGCGTAGAAGACCCGCCCCAGAATCCGGGCCACGGTCGTCTTCCCGGTGCCCGAGGGGCCGGAGAAGACAAAGTGACGTTTCGGCGGCTGCACCGGCAGGCCCTGCCCGGCCCGCAGCCGCGCCATTTCGAGCTGCGCCGACAGCGCCCGCACCTGCCGCTTCACCGGCTCCATGCCGACCATCCGGTCCAGCTCGCCGAGCGCCTGCTCCAGGAGCGCCGGATCGGACGGCCCGGCGGGGAAGGGCGGCAGCCCGGTGGGCCGGGGCGGTCCGGCCTTCTCCCGTACGCCACCGCGCGGACCCGGCGGCACCGCGCCCCCGAACGGCAGGTTCCCGTCACCGCCCAGGCGCAGTTCCCCGCCCCCCTCCAGGATGTCCAGCTCGCCCTGCGACTCCGCGGACTCCTGGCTGCTCAGCGATACGGTCGCCAGTCCGGCCGCCGACTCGTCGCAGCCGTCCAGGCCGTCGCCCTCGGAGATCGCCGCGAGGCGCGCCGCGGTGTCCATGAACGCCGGGTCCACCCGGTGCACCGCCCGGTACAGCGGCAGCGCGGCCGCCGAACGCCCGGTGCCCTCGTGGGCCCGCGCCAGCCAGTAGCGCAGCTCCTTGCGCTGCGGCTGCTCGCTGCGGCAGCGCATCAGCGAGGCGGACAGCAGCGGCTCCGCCTGTCCGAACATCTCCAGCCGCACGCGCGCCATCCCGCCGAAGAGCCCCGACTCGATGCCCAGCAGCGGGTCGTCCACCAGCGGGTCGGTGTGCCGGACCAACTGCTCCCAGTCCTTGACCAGATACGCCCGGCAGGCGTGCAGGAAGCGCACCTGGTGGTCGGTGTCCACGGGCGGCAGCCCCGCCAGCGCCCGGTCCAGCTCCGGCACGTGGCGTCCGTCGAGCCAGTGCGAGGCGTGCGCGAGCAGCAGGTCGCGCGGGCTCTCCAGCACCGGCTGCACCCACCAGCCCAGCCAGTACCAGGAGTTGAGCGTCCTGCGGTGCCGGGCGCGCTGCTCGCCGAACCGCTCCCGGTGGCGGTGCATGCGCAACAGCGCCGTCGTCGTGTCGATGCGCAGGGCGTGCAGGCCGAGCCAGCCGTCCGCCATGCCTGGATCCAGTCGTACCGCCGCCCGGAATTCCTCCTCCGCCTGCGGGTACGCCCCCATGGTGTAGGCGTCCACGCCGCGCAGCCAGGCGAGGTCGGCCGGGGCGGGTGTGCCCTGCGAGCCGAAGTCCATCACGTCCCCCACAGACCGTGCCCCCCGTGATGTGCGCCGGACGTGTGCCAGTGACCCATTGTCGTTGGCATATGCCCGAACCGCTGTGTCCCGGACGGGAATTGACCGCACCGAAGGGCATCGTACCTGGGCAGGGGGCACCTGAATAAGGGTGGCGCGAGGGGTGCGAGGACCGTGACCCTGGGTGAGCGAACCGGCTCCGGGAACACCCGAGTCGGGGGAGAGAGGGCAGAACGAAGCCCCCGATCACGGGGGAACAACCGGGGGCTTCGTGTCTGCGGGCGGCTCCGTAAAGCCGCACATTGAGAACGTAAGACCTGTACGGCCCCCGGGTCAAGCGGAGTTGGGGCACTCGCGGGGGCGGTTTTCCGGCCGTTCCGCAGGGCCCGGATGAGCTGTCACGGAGAGTGATGGAACGGTTCGCTCACGCGGTCGCGGGGGACCCCTCGCGCCACTCGTACCCCTCCCGTGTCTGACGTATCAGAGTGTCGGCGAACGGACGCGAGGGGTCCGCCGAGAAATGCCGCGTCTCGGCGCGCGTCCATCCGTCCCAGAAGGCGGACTGTGCCGTTCCGTCCCGTTCGCGCCCGCGCGCCCAGGAGCGCCCGGCGTCCAGATCCATCCACAGGAGGTGCGCCAGGTGCGGGCGCAGTTCCCTGCGCCCCGCGCCCACGCCCTCCAGGACGACGACGGGCGCGGGCGGGAGCTCGTACCGCTCGGGCCCGAAGCGCCGGAGGGTCCAGTCGTACGGCGCGAACCGCGCGTGCGCGCCCCGCGCGAGGGGCGTGAGGACCTGCGACCGCAGCCGTTCCGTCCAGTCGAACAGGGCGTCGTGGCTGGCCAGATCGTCCAGGTGCAGGACGGGAGCGCCGCCGAGCGCGTCGGCCAGACGCCCGGCGAAGGTGCTCTTGCCGGAACCCGCGTGCCCGTCCACGGCGACCAGCCGGACCGGACCGAGGGACGGGGGAAGGGCGCTCAGCCGGGCGGCGAGCGGGGCGATGCTGTTCACCCTGGCCACCCTACGAGTGCCGCCCTCCGCGCGCCGCCGCAGACCACGGGGGCGGGCGGTCGCAGTATGGGGGGCGGCCCGTGGTCCGGAGGGCGCGGCGGACCGGCCGTGCGGTCCCGGGCGGCCGTGCGCGTTCGCGCCCGGAGCACCGCTCGGGGCGGGGCGCGCGCCCGTGCCCGGCCGCGTGGCCGTACCTGTCCGCATCCCGCATCCCGCGTCCGTGCTCGTATCCGCATCCGCATCCGCATCCGCACCCGTCCGTCCGACCGGGAGTCCTCGCCCATGACCACACCCGTACCGCGCCCCGAACCCTCCCCGCCGCCGGGACCCGGCGGCGCCTCGCGCCGGGCCGTGCTCGCCGCGGCCCTCGCGGCCGCCGCCACCCCGGCACTGGCCGCTCCCGCCCCGGCGGCCGCACCCCCCGCCGGCGCTTCCGCCGCCCCGCCCCCGGGCACCATGAACAGTGTGGACAACCGCTTCTGGACCACCCGCGAGGACTGGCGCTCCGGCACCGGCCCCGGCACCCGCGTCGCGCGGGGCCCCCGTCCCGGGCTGACGATCCGTACGCCGGACGGCGTCACCGCCCACCGCGACCCGCACACCGGACGCACCGACTCCTACGAGTACGCGGTGTGGACCTCGCCGCTGCACCGCGGCCCGGTCCCCGCCACCGAGATCGTCCCCTCCTGGAACGCCGACACCCCGCCCGGCACCTGGCTCGCCGTCGAACTGTGCGGCGCGTACCAGGACGGCTCCCGCACGCCCTGGTACGTCATGGGCCGCTGGGCGTCCGGCGAGGGCGAGATCCGGCGCACCTCCGTGGACGGGCAGGGCGACGGGCGCAGCAGCGTCTCCACGGACACCGTGGTGGTCACCGACCCGGCCTCCGGGACCCGGCTGACCGGCCACCGGCTCCGGGTCGTCCTGTACCGGCTGCCCGGCACGGGTGCGACGCCCACCCTGTGGCGGGTCGGCGCGATGTCCTCCGCGCTGCCGGACCGGTTCACGGTGCCGGCGTCGGCGCCCGGGCACGCGGGGGAGCTGGCGGTGCCGTGCCACTCGCAGGAGATCCACGCCGGGCGGTACCCGGAGTACGACAACGGGGGAGAGGCATGGTGCAGCCCCACCTCCTCCACGATGGTCCTGGAGTACTGGGGGCGGGGCCCCAGCACCGACGACCTGGCCTGGGTGGACCCCGCGTACGCCGACCCCCAGGTGTGCCACGCGGCCCGGTACACCTACGACCACCAGTACCGGGGCTGCGGGAACTGGCCCTTCAACGCCGCGTACGCCGCCTCGTACCGGGACATGAACGCCGTCGTCACCCGGCTGGGATCGTTGAACGACCTGGAGGGGCTGATCCGTGCGGGCATCCCGGTGATCACGTCGCAGTCCTTCCTGGCCACGGAGCTCACCGGCGCCGGTTACGGCACCGCGGGGCACCTGATGGCCGTCGTCGGCTTCACCGGCGCCGGTGACGTGGTCGCCCACGACCCGGCGGCCCCCACGAACGACGCCGTGCGCCGCGTCTACCGCAGGCGCGAGTTCGAGAACGTCTGGCTGCGCACCCGGCGGCACGGCGCGGACGGCAAGGTGGCGTCCGCCACAGGGGGCGTCTGTTACCTGTACTGGCCACGGGAGGCGACCGCCGCCCAGCGCAGGGCACTTGAGGCGGTCGGCATCCGCTGAAGCCGCCCCGCCGGCCCCGGGGCGGTGACCTACGTCATCTGTTGCGGGGCCGGTCGGGCTGGCACTGTGGACGGGCGAGGACTCCCTCGCGCATCTGCCCTTTCTCCCGCACTGCGAGTTCCCGATGACTGCAGCCTCTGCCGCCCTCTTCTCCCGCCTGCACACCCGTACCGGCGGTCCCGACGACCTCGACGGACCGAAGCTGCTGGAGCACGTGCTCGGCTGGGTCCTGGTCCTGGTGGTGGCGATGTTCGTCACGGGTGCGGGCCTGCTCTGACCCCGCGGGCCCGCCGGCCGGACGACACGGTCGCGTAACGCCCCGTCGCCCTGCCCGGCCTGCGGCTTTTCGACCCGTGACGGAACGGGGGCGATCCGGCATACTCAGCCGCCACAGTCCCGGACAGTCCGCTTCCGTAACCCGGAGCGGTGCTTCAGGCTGGGACGTGAGTCACCTCGGCGGCGCCGCCACACCCTGCGCGTGCGCCCGCTGCCGCGCCCGACACAGGGCCCGAGATGCAAGGAGAGCGCCGCCATGGCCGATCGCGCCCCGCAGCCGGTGGAACGACAGCTGCCCACCGAGGAGTCCCGCGACCTGCTCGCGCTCGTACGCGACATGATCCAGCGGGAGATCGCCCCGCAGGCGGCCGACGAGGAGGAGGCCGGGCACTTCCCGCGCGAGGTGTTCGCGCTGCTCTCCGAGGCCGGGCTGCTCGGTCTGCCGTACGACTCCGAGCACGGCGGCGGCGACCAGCCGTACGAGGTCTACCTCCAGGTCCTCGAAGAGCTCGCGGCGGCCCGCCTGACCGTCGGCCTCGGCGTCAGCGTGCACAGCCTCGCCTGTCACGGGCTCGCCGGGTACGGCACCAAGGAGCAGCAGGCCGCCCACCTGCCCGCCATGCTCGGCGGCGGACTGCTCGGCGCGTACTGCCTCTCCGAGCCCGCCTCGGGCTCCGACGCGGCCTCCCTGCGCACCCGGGCGGTCCGCGACGGCGACGACTGGGTGATCACCGGCACCAAGGCGTGGATCACGCACGGCGGCGTGGCGGACTTCTACACCGTTCTCGCCCGCACGGGCGGCGAGGGGCCGCGCGGCATCACCGCCTTCCTGGTGCCCGGTGACGCACCGGGCCTGTCGGCGGCCGCCCCCGAGAAGAAGATGGGCATGAAGGGCTCGCCCACCGCCCAGCTCCACTTCGACGGCGTACGGGTCCCCGACGCGCGCCGCATCGGCGACGAGGGCCAGGGCTTCGCCATCGCCCTGTCCGCGCTCGACTCCGGCCGCCTCGGCATCGCCGCCTGCGCGATCGGCGTGGCCCAGGCGGCCCTGTCCGAGGCGCTCTCCTACGCCACGGGGCGCGAGCAGTTCGGCCGCCCGATCGCGGACTTCCAGGGGCTGCGCTTCATGCTGGCCGACATGGCCACCCAGATCGAGGCCGGCCGCGCGCTGTACCTGGCCGCCGCCCGGCTGCGCGACGCGGGCCGCCCGTTCTCCCGCGAGGCGGCGATGGCGAAGCTCTTCTGCACGGACACGGCGATGAGGGTCGCCACGGACGCGGTGCAGGTCCTCGGCGGCTACGGCTACACGGTGGACTTCCCGGTCGAGCGGTACATGCGCGAGGCGAAGGTCCTCCAGATCGTCGAGGGCACGAACCAGATCCAGCGCATGGTCATCGCGCGGCACTTGGCAGGCCCCGAGTCCCGCTGACCGGCCCCGGGGCCGTCTTGCGGAAGCGGCTGCCGAAGGGTCGCCCACCCGGTTCCCCGCGCTCCTGAAAGGGGCGCGGGGAACCGCGCGACCAGCCACAACGCACCCGCACGCACACCCCGGCCCCGCAGGGCCACGGGAAGAGGCGGGCGGGCGAGAAACCCGCCCCGCCGCCGGGTGTCGGCATCCCACCTCCCACCCCGCCGCCCCGCCCCGCGCCCAAGCGGCCCGCCCCCCGACTCTGGCCACCCGCACGCCTCCTGACGTACCGTCAGAGCCCGCCGGAGGGGAGCCCCGGACCCGGACCCACCCCGGCACGCCCCCACCCGCCAGGAGGACCCCGTGCCCCAGGACCGCCCGATCCCCCTCGACGAGTACCCCGTCCACCAGGCCCCCCTCTCGATGAAGCACGTCGTGACCGGCGACCGCAACGCCTACGACCGCTGCATCTTCCACCTCGTCGACCACACCGGCCACGCCCTCCTCGTCGCCGGCCTCGGCGTCTACCCCAACACCGGTGTCATCGACGCCTACGCCACCCTCCGCCTCGGCGACACCCTGCACGCCGTCCGCGCCTCCGACGCCCTCGGCGACGACCGGATGAACATGTCCGTCGGACCGCTGCGCATCACCGTCGACGAGCCGCTGCGCCGCTTCACGCTGAGCTGCGCCCCGGACCCCGCCGACCCCGACTCCCTCGCGTACGAGATCAGTTGGACCGCCGAGTTCCCGGCCGTCTGGGAGCCCCACCACGTCCAGTACCGCGGCGACCGCCTCCTGCTGGAGGGCCGCCGCTTCGTCCAGGCGGGCGGCTGCACCGGTGAGATCCGCGTCGGCGGCGAGCGCCTCCGCCTCGATCCCGCCCACTGGACCGGCACCCGCGACCGGAGCTGGGGCGTGCGGCCCATCCCGGGGGAGGACGGCGGACGTGCCGCCGAGGAGCACCGCCCGGAAGGGTTCCACTGGCTCTGGATACCCGCCCGCTTCGACGACCGGTTCGTCATGGTCGTCGTCCAGGAGGACGCCGACGGCCACCGCACCCTCAACGAGGCGCTCCTCGTGCGCCGGGAAGGGCCCGACGTCCAGCTCGGCTGGCCGCACACCGACATCGCCTACCGCTCCGGCACCCGCCACCCCGAGCGCGCCGTCGTCCACCTCACCGATCCCTCCCGCAAACCCCTCGAACTCGGCGTCGAGGTCCTCACCTCCTCCCCGCTCGCCGTCGGCGCCGGCTACCCGCCCGCCGACGACTGGCAGCACGGCACCTGGCAGGGCCGCGGCTGGACCGACCGGCGCTCCTACGACCTCGCCGACCCCGCCGCCCACCCCATGGCCGCGTACGGCGTGACCGACCACGCCGCCCGCTTCACCCTCGACGGGCGGACCGGCCACGGCATCTTCGAGCACGGCACCTTCGGCCGGCACGACCCCAGCGGCTTCACCGGATACGACTCCACCGCGCCCTGACCTCCGCCGCCGGCCCCGCGAGACCCCGTGAGCACCCGCGAGCAGAGGAGTACGGACGATGGCGACCGCACCACGGCCCCGCACCACCACCCGCGACCCCGGGGAACTCGGCCGGCGGCTCGCCGCCTGGCTGGCCCGCCGCCTCCCGGGAGCACGTGTCACCGGCGTCCGCGTGCCCGGCTCCAACGGCATGTCCAGCGAGACCCTGCTCTTCGACCTCGACCACCCCGACGCCCCCGTCACCGGCTGCGCGCTGCGACTGGCCGCCGACCCGGCCGCGTACACCGTCTTCCCCGTGTACGACATGGCCCGCCAGCACCGCGTCATGAGCCTGGTCGGCACGCACACCGACCTTCCGGTGCCGCACGTGCTGTGGCTGGAGGAGGACCCGGCCCCGCTCGGCGCGCCCTTCTTCGTCATGGCCCGCGCTGAGGGCCGCGTGCCGCCGGACGTCATGCCTTACACGTACGAGGGGAACTGGCTGCACGCGGCGAGCGACGAGGAGCGCGCCGCGCTGGAGGCGGCGAGCATCGGGGTCGTCGCGCGGTTGCACGAGCAATTCCCGGCGGAGCAGGCCGAGTTCCTGCTCCCCGCGGTCGAAGGGAGCCCGCTGCGACGGCATGTGACGGCCCAGCGGGCCTACTACGAGTGGGTCGTCGACGGGCTGCCCCGCTCCCCCCTCGTCGAGGAGGCCTTCCGGTGGCTGGAGGACCACTGGCCGGACGAGGAGGGGGAGCCCGTGCTGTGCTGGGGGGACGCCCGCATCGGGAACATCGTCTACGACGGGTTCGAGCCCGCCGCCGTGCTCGACTGGGAGATGGCGGCCCACGGGCCCCGCGAGCTCGACCTCGGGTGGACGGTCTACCTGCACCGCTTCTTCCAGGACCTGACCGTCTCCTTCGGGCAGGCCGGGCTGCCGGACTTCCTGCGCCGCGACGCGATCGAGGAGCGGTACGCGCGCCTCACCGGGCACACCCCGCGGCACATGGAGTTCCACACCCTCTACGCCGCCCTGCGGCACGCCGTGGTGATGCTGCGCATCGCCCACCGGCAGGTGCACTTCGGCGAGGCCCGGGTCCCCGAGGACCCGGACGCGCTCATCCTGCACCGGGCGTCCCTGGACGCGATGATGCGCGGGACGTACTGGAGGGACGCGGGGTACGCGGGGTGATCAAGCGGCGTGCTGGCGCGGCACCTTCAACGGGCGCGACCCCGGGCCGCCCACGTGGCTGAAGGGCTGCGTGCGCCAGTCGAGGCCCTGGGGGAGGGTGAGCAGCAGGGCGGTGTCCTGCTCCAGCGCCTCCAGGGACTCGTCCGCCGGCTTCGCGTCGGCGGCGGGACGCCCCGTACCGGAGCAGGCGGTCAGGCCGAACGGGTTCCAGGGGGTGGGGCACTTGGCGTGCTGCGGGAGGACGTCCTCGTCGGCGAGCAGCGCGATGGGCTGCGCGCAGTCGGGGCAGATCACCCGGTACATCTCGAAGGTGTCGTACGAATCCGCGTCCGCGTCGGCCCCTTCGGCGTCGTCGAAGGGCAGCGCTGTGAGGTCGGCGGGTTCCGCCGCGGTACGTCCGGTGCGCTTCAGGCTCTGCATGGAGACACTCCCCCTAGAGGTGGGCCGAACAAGCCGCTGCGGCCTCGACCACACGAAGCACTTCCCTGCGCGCCTGCGTGATAACCCCACAAAGAAGAAGGACACGGGGGGAAGGGTGTGGGCTTCGTCACACGACCGTCATGTGCCCGTCGCAGGTGCCCTCGGCGCGCCCCCGCGCGTGCCGTTCCGCGCCCCCCTGCCGAAGTCCGCCGTTCCACCAGGCAAGACGCCGGCCGCTCAGGTGCCACACCGGCCCCGGGCCCTGTAGGTTCTGCGTCCATGGAGGAGTTGGATCGTCAGATCGTGGACCTGCTCGTCAAGGACGGGCGGATGAGCTACACCGACCTGGGCAAGGCCACCGGCCTGTCCACCTCGGCGGTGCACCAGCGCGTCCGCAGGCTGGAGCAGCGCGGAGTGATCCGCGGCTACGCGGCGGTCGTTGACCCCGAGGCGGTCGGGCTGCCGCTCACCGCGTTCATCTCGGTGGCGCCCTTCGACCCCAGCGCCCCGGACGACATCGCCGAACGGCTCGCCGGAGTGCACGAGATCGAGGCCTGCCACAGCGTCGCGGGCGACGAGAACTACATCCTCAAGGTGCGCGTCGCCACCCCGCTGGAGCTGGAGCACCTGCTCACCCGCATCCGCACCCTCGCCGGGGTCTCCACCCGTACCACCGTCGTCCTCTCCACCCCGTACGAGGCGCGCCCGCCCCGCGTCTGACCCCACCCGTGTCACGGGCGGCGCGGGCCCTGCGCGAGACTGGTCCCCATGACCGAGCGCACCGCCCCCTCGTCCCCCGCCGCCCCCCGTGACCGCACCGTGCTGCTGCGCGGCGGCGAGGTCCACAGCCCCGCGGACCCCTTCGCCACCGCGATGGTCGTCGAGCGCGGGCACGTCGCCTGGGTGGGTTCGGAAGGGGCCGCCGACGCCTTCGCCGACGGCGTCGACGAGGTGCTCGACCTCGAAGGCGCACTCGTCACCCCGGCGTTCACCGACGCACACGTGCACACGACGGCCACCGGTCTCGCCCTCACCGGCCTCGACCTGTCCGCCGCCCGCACCCTCGATGAGGCACTCGCTCTCGTACGGTCGTACGCCGCCGGACGCCCGGCCGGCGAGGTCCTGGTGGGCGGCGGCTGGGACGCCTCCCGCTGGCCCGAACGCCGCCACCCCGCACGCGCCGAACTCGACGCGGCCGCCGGGGGCCGCCCGCTCTACCTGCCGCGCATCGACGTCCACTCGGCCGTCGTCTCCACCGCCCTGCTCGACCTCGTCCCCGGCGTCACCGGCCTGACCGGCCACCACCCGGACGGGCCGCTCACCGCGGCCGCCCACCACGCGGTGCGCGCCGCCGCCCACGGGGCGATCAGTCCCGCCCAGCGCGCCGAAGCCCAGCGCGCCGCCCTCGCGCACGCCGCCTCGCTCGGCATCGGCACCGTCCACGAGTGCGCGGGCCCCGAGATCTCCGACGAGGCGGACCTCGTCGGGCTGCTGAAGACGGCCGCCGAAAGGCCGGGCCCCCGCGTCATCGGCTACTGGGCCGAACAGGTCGCGAACGCGAAGGACGTCCGGCGGGTCCGCGAACTCGGCGCCGTCGGCGCGGCCGGAGACCTCTTCGTCGACGGCTCGTTGGGCTCGCACACCGCCTGCCTGCACCAGCCCTACGCCGACGCCCCGCACACCGGCACCGCCCACCTCGACGCCGCCGCGATCGCCGCCCACGTCGCGGCCTGCACCGAGGAGGGCCTCCAGGCGGGCTTCCACGCCATCGGGGACGCCGCGATCGGCGCCGTCGTCGACGGAGTGCGCGCCGCCGCCGAGAAGGTCGGCCTCGCCCGGGTGCGGGCCGCCCGCCACCGCGTCGAGCACGCCGAGGCGATGACCCCCGCCACCATCGCCGCCTTCGCCGAACTCGGCCTCACCGCGTCCGTCCAGCCCGCCTTCGACGCGCTCTGGGGCGGCGAGGCGGGCATGTACGCCCAGCGACTGGGCGTCGAGCGGGCCCGCACCCTCAACCCGTACGCGGCCCTGCTCAGGGCCGGAGTGCCGCTCGCCTTCGGCTCCGACAGCCCGGTCACCCCGCTCGACCCCTGGGGCACCGTGCGCGCCGCCGCCTTCCACCGCACCCCCGAGCACCGGGTGTCCGTGCGCGCCGCCTTCACCGCCCACACCCGGGGCGGCTGGCGGGCCGTCGGCCGGGACGACGCGGGCGTCCTGGTGCCCGGCGCACCCGCCGACTACGCGATCTGGCGAACCGGCGCGCTCGTCGTGCAGGCCCCCGACGACCGGGTCGCCCGCTGGTCCACCGACCCCCGCTCCGGCACGCCCGGCCTGCCGGACCTGTCGCCGGGCGTCCCGCTGCCGGTCTGCCTGCGCACCGTCGTTTCCGGCGAGACCGTGTACGTACGGCCGAACGCATGACGAAAGCGGGGCGCGTACCGCCGATCGGTGCGGCCCGCCCCGCGCCCCGGTTCTTTCCGCCGTCGGCACTGACCTGCTGATTCGAAGAATCGCCGCAGGTGGCACAGGTGTTGACAGGAAGCGGCCACCGGCGGGTAGGTTCGGCCGGGTCCACCACGAAGAACGTCCGGCCGGAAATCCTCCACGCAGTCGTCGAACGCCGCTGGGTCATGGACGGGTCGCCCCGACGGCGCCCGGCCGGGAGCCAGGTTCAGCGCCCGCGCCTCGGGGGCGAGGGAAGGTTTCTCCGGTCGACGGTGCGACCCGGGTAGGGCCCCGGCGTTCAGTAGACAACGGCGAGGATGTCCGCAGCCGGCGGGCACCTGGCCGGCCCGAAGGACGCCGGGCCCCCATCCGCAGCACCCGCCCGGCCCGTACCGGCCGGTCCACCGGCCTCTTTCCCGTACCCGCTCGCTATGGTGGGTCCTTCGGTGCACGCACATTAAAGGGGAAGCAGTGAACGACGGCGGTCAGAAGCGTTACGGCCCGCTCGGCAGTGCTTTGGTGATCATCCCGACCTACAACGAGGCCGAGAACATCAAGCCGATCGTCGCGCGGGTCCGGGAGTCCGTTCCCGAAGCGCACGTCCTCGTCGCCGACGACAACAGCCCCGACGGCACCGGAAAGCTCGCCGACGAGCTCGCCGCGGCCGACGACCAGGTGCACGTCCTGCACCGGAAGGGCAAGGAGGGCCTCGGCGCCGCCTACATGGCCGGGTTCCGCTGGGGCATCGACAACGGCTACGGCGTGCTGGTCGAGATGGACGCCGACGGCTCCCACCAGCCCGAGGAACTGCCCCGCCTGCTCACCGCCCTCAAGGGCGCCGACCTGGTGCTCGGCTCCCGCTGGGTGCCCGGCGGGCGGATCGTGAACTGGCCCAAGTCCCGCGAGTTCATCTCCCGCGGCGGCAGCCTCTACTCCCGGATGCTGCTGGGCGTGCCGATCCGCGACGTCACCGGCGGGTTCCGGGCCTTCCGCGCCGAGACCCTCGAAGGCCTCGGCCTCGACGAGGTGGCCTCGCAGGGCTACTGCTTCCAGGTCGACCTGGCGCGCCGCGCCGTCGAGTCCGGCTTCCACGTGGTCGAGGTGCCGATCACGTTCGTGGAGCGGGAGGTCGGCGAGTCCAAGATGAGCAACGACATCCTCATCGAGGCGCTGTGGCGGGTCACCGCCTGGGGCGTCGGCACGCGCGCCAACAAGCTGCTCGGCCGCAAGCCCTTGTAGGGCCCCCGCGCGGGGGCCCTCGCCCCTTAGCGCCTCAGCGGGGACTCACGCCTCCTTTACGCCGATCAGGCGGCCCGCCAGGCACACTGGGGGCATGACGACCGGCACTCCGCCCCCGACCGCGACCACCACCCCGCGCAAGCGCTCCCGCGCCCGCACCCTCGTGCCTCTCGGCATCGCCGTCTGGCTGGTGCTGGAGATCTGGCTGCTGACCCTCGTGGCCGGCTGGGCGGGCGGTCTCACCGTCCTGCTGCTGCTGGTGGGGGCGGTCGTGCTCGGCGGCGCCGTGATCAAGCGGGCCGGCCGCCGCGCCTTCACCAACCTCAGCGAGACGATCCAGCGCCAGCAGCAGTCCGGCGGCGCCCACGACCCGGCCGCCGACGGGCAGGGCAAGAAGGGCTCCGGCAACGGCTTCGTGATGCTCGGCGGCCTGCTGCTGATCCTCCCCGGCCTGATCTCCGACGTGCTGGGACTGCTGGTCCTGGTGCCGCCGGTGCGCAGGGCGCTCGGCCGGTACACGGAGAAGTCCCTCCAGAAGCGCATGGATGCCGTGCGGCAGCCCGGAAGTCTCGGCGACATGTTCCAGCAGGCGCGGATGCACCGCCCCGACGGCAAGGTCGTCCAGGGCGAGGTCGTCCGCGACGACTCCCCGGCGCGGCAGCCCCAGCCGCCGCGCCGCGAGGACGGCCCCCGGGCCCCGCTGACGCCCTGAGCCCGACCGCCCCGAGCCCGACCGCCCCGAGCCCGACGCGCACCGCGAACGCAGAAGAACGCAGAAAGCCGAGGGGCCCGGCACACCGTGCGGTGTGCCGGGCCCCTCGGCCTGTGCGGGGTGAATCTCCCGTGCCCTTCGTCCGGTGACGGACGTCAGGCGGACTTGCGGCTGTCCCGCGGATGCACCGCGATGTTCATGGCGCCGGAACGCAGTACCGCGAGCCTTTCGGCCAGGACCTCTTCGAGTTCCTCGCGGGTGCGCCGCTCCATGAGCATGTCCCAGTGCGTTCGCGCGGGCTTGCCCTTCTTCTCCTCCGGCCCATCGCCGTCCACCAGGAGTGCCTGGGTCCCGCAGACCTTGCACTCCCACTCCGGCGGAATTTCCGCTTCCACGGAGAAGGGCATCTCAAAGCGATGTCCCTTCTCACATGCGTACTCCACCGCCTGGCGCGGGGCCAGATCGATGCCGCGGTCCGTCTCGTAGCTGGTCACCACGAGCCGCGTACCGCGGAGAGCTCGCTCACTCATGAATCGTGCCTCCCGGGCTTGTCGCCCACAGGACAGTGTGTGTCGCTGTCGTCGTCATCCGGTCAACGTCCGGTCGGCGGTAAAGATTCCCGTTGCGGGTCAGTGCGTCGCCCGTCGTGCCGCCCCTTGTTGTACCCACCAGTGACCGCTTTGTCACATCTGACAGCAGATGTCACCCAGTCTTTTTCCTGCAGAGGTTCGCAGTAACGGTCCGCCTGGCAGGCCAAAGGCGTACACTACCGGCCTTTTACTTCAAGGTCTAAATTCTTTCCGGAACGGGGTTTCCCGCCGCCGCGACCGCCTGCCTCACGGGTACCCGCGCCAGCAGAAGGAATCCCACCGCGAAGAACACCACCAGG
Organism: Streptomyces sp. NPDC088745; assembly: GCF_044751045.1. Lineage (NCBI taxonomy): Bacteria > Bacillati > Actinomycetota > Actinomycetes > Kitasatosporales > Streptomycetaceae > Streptomyces > Streptomyces sp. NPDC088745. Next base: position 29,278 of record NZ_JBIVLB010000007.1, on the reverse strand, counting down.
GACACGATCGCGTCCCGGTAGCTGCCCGTGAGCTGAAAGACCAGGCCGAACACCAGGGGCCCCAGCCAGCTCGTCCCGCGGTCGCTGGTCTCGTACGCGGCGAAGTACTCCGCCTCCTTGCCGCGCGGCACCAGGTGCGAGAACAGCGACCGGGACAGGGCCTGGCTGCCGCCGAGCACCAGTCCGATGGCGCCCGCCAGGACGAAGAACCAGACGGGCTCCCCGGCGGGCAGGAAGTACCCCACGCCGATCGTCGCCGTCCACGCGACGAGGGAGCCGAGAATCGTCCGCTTGGCTCCGTGGCGCCGCGCCAGCCGCCCCGTCCCCAGCGCGCCGAGGACGGCGAGCACCTGGACCAGCAGGATGGCGGTGATCAGCGTCGTCTGGCTGAGCCCGAGCTCCTGCGAGCCGTAGACCGACGCCTGCGAGATCACCGTCTGCACGCCGTCGTTGTAGACCAGGTACGCCAGCAGGAAGGACAGCGTCAGCGGATGGCGGCGCATGTCCTTCAGCGTGGCGACCAGTTGACGCCACCCCTGCCCCACGGTGAGCCCGCCGCCGTCGGCGGCCACGGCGCGGTCCCGCAGCCGCCGCAGCGGCACGAGGGCGAACGCGCCCCACCAGACCCCCGCGGAGGCGAGACAGATCCGTACCGCCGTCGTCTCGTCCACCCCGAAACGGTCGTGGCCGGTGTACAGCACCAGATTCAGTACGAGGACCAGCGCGCCGGAGGTGTACCCGAAGGCCCACCCCCGCGAGGAGACCCGGTCGCGCTCGTGCGGCTCGGCGATCTGCGGCAGATAGGCGTTGTAGAGCGCCATCGACACCGACAGCGCGGCGTTCGCGACGATCAGCAGCACCGCGCCCAGCGCGTACCGGTCGCCCTCCAGGAAGAACATGCCCGCCGTCGCGCCGGCCCCGAGGTAGGCGGCGACGGCGAGCAGCGGCTTCTTGCGGCCCGTGCGGTCGGCGACCGCCCCCACGAACGGCATCACCACGACGGCCAGGATCACCGAGGCAGACACCGCGTACGCGAACAGGGAACCCGCCCGCACCGGGACGCCCAGGGGATGGACGAAGCCCTCGGCGTCGGCGGCGGCCTCGGCGACCGAGGTCAGATAGGGGCCGAGGAAGACGGAGACGACGCTCGTCGAGTAGACCGAGCACGCGAAGTCGTAGAAGTACCAGCCGCGTTGTTCGCGCTTGCGCTCCGCGTGCGGGGCGGCGGGCCGATCCGTTGGTTCCGTCCCCACGCGCGTTCCCCGTCCTCACCCCGTGCCGACGCGCGTACGGGCGTCGGGTGCGGGTCAGGCCCAGGCCCCCCGCTCGGTCAGCACCGATCGCAGCGCAGCGATCCGGTCCGTCATGATGCCATCCACGCCGAGATCCACAAGGGCTCGCATCCTGGCCGGATCGTTGACGGTCCAGACGTGCACCTGGAGGCCCAGGGAGTGCGCGGTCGTGACGAACCGGCGGTCCACCACCCGCACCCCGTTCTGCGTCTCGGGCACCTGCGCGCACACCGCGCCGCGCCGCAGCGGCACCGGTACGCCCAGCGAGCGCAGCCGCAGCGCGAGGACGCCGCGCACGCCGTACGAGGTCGCCAGGCGCGGACCCGCGAGCCGCTGCGCCCTGGCCACCCGGGCCTCGCTGAAGGAGCCGACGCAGATCCGGTCCCAGGCACCGGTGCGGCGCACGAGGCCCAGGAGCGGCAGCAGGGCGGACTCGGCCTTGACGTCGACGTTCCAGCGGGCGTCCGGGAACTCCGCCAGGAGCTCCTCGAACAGGGGCAGCGGCTCGGTGCCCGCCACACGCGCCTCGCGCACCTGGCTCCAGGGCAGCTCCGCGATCCTGCCCCGGGCGTCGGTGACGCGGTCCAGGGTCGGGTCGTGGAAGGCCACCAGCCTGCCGTCGGCGGTGGCGTGGACGTCCGTCTCGAAGTACCGGTAGCCCTTATCGGCGGCCCGGCGGAAGGCCGCCGCGGTGTTCTCCAGGCCGTCGGCGGCGCCCCCGCGGTGGGCGAAGGGGAGCACCGGCCCCGGATGGTCGAGGTAGCCGTGCCGCAGCGCGCCGTTCACGTCGTTCACCCGGGCAGTATCGCCCGGGGCTCCTGCGGGGCCGCGGCCGGCCGCGGGGCCCGGTGCTCCGGTACGGCGAACAGGCGCAGGAAGTACTGTGCGAGCGGCCCGATGGCCAGGGCGTACACGACGGTGCCCACGCCGATGGTGCCGCCGAGCAGGAACCCGGTGCCGACGACCGCGACCTCGATCGCCGTGCGCACCAGGCGCAGGGACCCGCCGGTCACCCGGTGCAGGCCCGTCATCAGGCCGTCGCGCGGTCCCGGGCCGAAGCGCGCGGCGATGTAGAGGCCGGTGGCGACGCCGTTGAGGACGATCCCGCCGAGCATCAGCGCGACGCGCCCGCCCAGGGAGGGCACCTGCGGCACCAGTGCGAGCGTGCCGTCCATGGCGATGCCGACGACCACGACGTTGGAGACCGTGCCGAGGCCCGGACGCTGCCGCATCGGTATCCACAGCAGCAGGACCACCGCCCCGACGACGATCGAGACCACCCCGATGGTCAGCCCCGTGCGCTCCGACAGGCCCTGGTGCAGCACGCCCCAGGGCTCCAGGCCCAGGCCCCCGCGCACCAGCACCGCCGAGCTCACTCCGTACAGCGCCAGGCCGACGTACAGCTGTGTCAGCCGCCGGGGAAGACGGGTGGTGGCCGACCGCGGTGAACCGGACATGGATGCGCCCCCTGGGCTGGTGGTGGTGGACCGATGCATGACACTGTGTGGCCTGTAAGGACAGGCCCTCCAGGGCCAATCCGGGGAAGGTGGACTGATTTCGTGGCGCAGTGGACTTCGGCGGTGGGGGCGGCCCAGCTCGCCCGCCAGCTCAACTCGCAGTCCCGTCCCTCCGGCCCCGGCGTGCGCAAGCCGCCCGCCTACCGGGCCCTCGCCGACGGGGTGCGGCTGCTGGTCCTGGAGGGCCGGGTCCCGGTCGCCGCCCGGCTGCCCGCCGAGCGCGAGCTCGCGGTGGCCCTCGCGGTGAGCCGTACCACCGTCGCCGCCGCCTACGAGGCGCTGCGCGCGGAGGGCTTCCTGGAGTCCCGCAGGGGCGCGGGGAGCTGGACGGCCGTCCCGGCGGGCAATCCGCTGCCCGCGCGCGGCCTGGAGCCCCTGCCGCCGGAGTCGCTCGGCTCCGTCATCGACCTCGGCACGGCCGCCCTGCCCGCACCCGAGCCCTGGCTCACCCGCGCCGTGCAGGGCGCGCTGGAGGAGCTCCCGCCGTACGCGCACACGCACGGCGACTACCCGGCCGGACTGCCCGCCCTGCGCCAGATGCTCGCCGACCGCTACACCGCGCGCGGCATTCCCACCATGCCCGAGCAGATCATGGTCACCACCGGTGCGATGGGCGCCATGGACGCCATCTGCCACCTCTTCGCCGGACGCGGCGAGCGCATCGCCGTCGAGTCGCCCTCGTACGCCAACATCCTCCAGCTCATGCGCGAGGCGGGCGCCCGCCTGGTGCCCGTCGCCATGGCCGAGGGGCTCACCGGGTGGGACCTGACGCGCTGGCGGCAGGTGCTGCGCGACGCCGCGCCCCGCCTCGCGTACGTCGTCGCCGACTTCCACAACCCCACGGGCGCCCTCGCCGACGAGGAGCAGCGCCGCGCCCTGGTGGAGGCGGCCCGCTCGGCGGGCACCGTCCTGGTCGCCGACGAGACCATGACCGAACTCCACCTCGACGACGCGTACGCCATGCCGCGCCCGGTGTGCTCCTTCGACCCGGCGGGCTCCACCGTGCTCACCGTGGGCTCCGCCAGCAAGGCGTTCTGGGCGGGCATGCGCATCGGCTGGGTGCGCGCCGCCCCCGAGGTGATCCGCAGCCTGGTCGCCGCCCGCGCGTACGCCGACCTGGGGACCCCGGTGCTGGAACAGCTCGCGATCAACTGGCTGATGGGCACCGGCGGCTGGGAGCAGGCGGTCTCGGTGCGCCGCGCCCAGGCCAGGGAGAACCGGGACGCCCTGGTGGCGGCCGTGCGCCGCGAGCTGCCGGACTGGGAGTACCACGTGCCCGACGGCGGCCTCACGCTCTGGGTGCGCACCGGCGGGCTCTCCGGGTCGCGGATCGCGGCCGTGGGGGAGCGGGTCGGCGTACGGGTGCCCTCGGGGCCCCGGTTCGGCGTCGACGGGGCCTTCGAGGGGTACGTACGGCTGCCGTTCACGGTGGGCGGCCCGGTGGCGGAGGAGGCCGCCGTCCGCCTGGCCGCGGCGGCGCGCCTGGTGGAGTCCGGGGCGAGTTCGGGGTCCGAGACGCCGCGCACCTCGGTGGCGTGATCCGGCACACGGCAGTGCCCCGCGCACCCCAGGAGGCGCGCGGGGCACTGCCGTCGGGTCCGTCAGCCCTCGGCCGGCACCGGATCGGCGCCGCGGACGTCGTCGACGGGCACGGCGCGCTCGGGCAGCAGCTCCAGCACCGCCTGCCGGTGCGCCTCGCTGGTGGTGTCGTCGTACGGGTCCGGGGTGGCCGGCACCTGGAGGCGCAGCACCTGACCGGAGCCCAGCCGGGCGTAGCCGCGCCCGGCCGGGACGTCGGGGGTGGGCGTGGTGTGCGGGGGAGCGCCCAGGACGCCCTCGATCTCGGCGGGGACGGCGGGACCGAGGACCACGCGGGCGCGGGTGTGCGCGCGCACCGGGTCGCTGAGCGAGTCCAGGGTGTCGAACTGCTCGGCCACCACCACGGTGACGTTCGCCGCCCGGCCGTGCCGCAGCGGCACCTGGAGGAGCTGCTGCGGGTCCGGGCGGCCGTCGGCGGCGGCCAGGTGCGCGAAGACCCCGGGGCGGTCCAGGAGGATCCACAGTGGACGCCGGATGTCGTCGGGGGCGGGCAGGCCCGCCTGCCGGGCCCGGTTCGCGCAGGTCAGCCGGCGCTCGGTCTCGGCGGCGGCCCACTCCAGCGCGGCCAGCGCGCCGGCCAGCCCGCACTCGACGGCCAGCACCCCTTCGCGCCCGGCCAGGCAGGCGTACTCGCCGGTGCCGCTGCCCTCCGCGATCAGCACGTCGCCGTCCTCCAGCGCCTGGAGGGCGATGGAACGCACCAGCGTGGTGGTGCCGGTGCCGGGCTGGCCGACGACCAGCAGGTGCGGCTCCGTGGAACGCGGTCCCGTCCGCCAGATCACCGGGGTGGCGTCGTGGGACGCGTCGCCGCCCTGCACGGGGACGGTGCGGGGCACCGCGCCGGTGTCCGTGAAGCCGAGGACGGTCTCGCCGGGAGCGGTGACGAAGCGCTGGGCGGCGATCGTGGTGGGGAGCGCGTCCAGCACCGTCATGACGAGCTGGTTGCCCTCCTCGTCCCAGTCGAAGCGGTACTCGCGGCCGCGCCCGGACTTGGCGCCGAGCAGGTGCTCGATGCGGGCCCGGGAGGCGGCCTCGCCGTCGGGGAAGTAGGCGGGGTAACGGATCAGCAGCCGGGACGGGCGGCCCCCCTCGTCGAACGCGTATTCACTGAAGGCCCCGTCCCAGTCGCCGCCGTGCGCGAAGAGCGGGTCGGGGTCGTCGGGGACGGAGAAGTACGGCACCAGCGCCTCGTAGAGGGACCGCAGGCGCTCGATCTGCTCGGGGGCGGGGCCGGTCTGCGCGGGGACGCGTTCGCGCCCCTTCCAGGCGGCCGCGGCCATCACCGTGATCAGGGCGAGCAGCGGCCCGTACGGGATGAGCGCGACCACCAGCACGACGGTGCCCGCCAGGAACAGCGCGGGACCACGCCTGTCCTTCGGGGTCGCCGACCAGCGGGCACGGCCCGCCGCGGCGAGCCTGCGCACGCCGCGGCTGATCGTGATGAGCGGATGGAGCACGTCCGTGGCGCTGTCGGCGGCAGTGCGCGCCAGCTCGCGGCTGCGGGCCACCGAGACACTGCTGCTGCTCAGAATGCGGGGGAGGGGACGCCGGGCCACGTCGGACTCCTGGGGTGGGAAGAGTGGGTGGACGCGGGGTCAGAACTTGATCCCGCCCAAGAGGCTGGCGAGGCTCGCCCCTCCGGCCCTGATGCTCGGGGCGATCGCGGTGCCCGCGAGGTAGAACCCGAAGAGGGCGCAGACCAGGGCGTGCGACGCCTTCAGTCCGTCCTTGCGGAAGAACAGGAAGACGATGATGCCGAGCAGCACGACGCCCGAAATGGACAGGATCATGAGGATTCTCCTGGGTGGTGGGGACGGTCACCATGAGTTGTTCCAGGCTCACAGGAAGTATCCATACCGCAAATCGTGCAATCGGGTTATTTTTCGTCTTTTTCACTAGACCGGCCGAGCCTGCCGGTCTCGCAGTGATCTTTGCCGCCCGGAGCCCGGGTCATGTCGCGACGGGAGCAGTACCCTGTCGATTCACTCGTACGGCTCTCCTGCCGTGCGCCCAGGTCACCGCATGTGAAAGGCAGGCAGTCCGCGATGAGCGAAGCTGTGGACCCCGAGGTCGTCGAGCTGGCGGGCAAGATCTTCGACCTCGCGCGGCAGGGCGGCACCGAGGAGCTCGCCGCCTGCGTCGACGCGGGTGTCTCGCCCGACCTCACCAACGAGAACGGCCAGACGCTGGTGATGCTCGCCGCCTACCACGGGCACGCGGAGACGGTGCGGGCCCTCCTGGCGCGCGGCGCCGACGCGAACCGGGCCAACGACCGGGGCCAGACACCGCTCGCCGGGGCCGTCTTCAAGGGCGAGGAGGCCGTGGTGCGGGTACTCGTCGAGGGCGGCGCCGACCCGGCCGCGGGGACGCCCTCCGCGGTCGACACCGCCCGGATGTTCGAGAAGAAGGACCTGCTGGAGCTGTTCGGCGCCCAGTGAGGCGTTCCTGGTGGGGAGTCCCGGGGGGCGTCGTAAATGTGGTCGCGGTGGGGAAATCGCTGGGTCATCATGACGACGGATTCACAAACACCAGGTGCGGGCATCAGTCGCCGCATTACGGATATGTGGAACGGGCCCACTCGGGGCCACCGATCGAGAGGCAGAGGAAGATGGTCTACATCAAGCGGAAGACTGTGACGGGCGGCCGGGCATGTTGGCGCACCGCGTAGGAACGGCACGTTTCCCCGGTTGCGTCGACAGCTTGATGTGAGGCCTTTTCCCATGTTCGAACCAGTCATAGCGCCGAGCGGCACCTTGCTCGGCCTCCTGCAAAGGGGCAGGGGTGACGGCACGCTGCACGCGCTCGCCGCACCCCGCCCGGAAGCCCTCGCGGCCCTCAACCACTGCGTGCTCAACGACCCGCGCCACGACTGGCAGGTCGAGAACCGCTCGCTCTACTACGCCCGTCTCTACCTGGACCTCGACGGCGGCCTGGAGGAGATCGAGCGCCACCTCTTCGACGTCGAGGACGCCCTCGACACCGAGGAGAACCGCACCGGGCTCGCCCTCGCCGTCCTCGGGCACCTCGCCTCGTACGGCAGGGACGACGCGCTGATGCTGCTGCGCGCGTACGCCAGGACCGGCGCCAACTGGACCTGGGCCCTGGACGAGCTCGCGCTGCGCGACGACGACGGCGGGCTGCGCTCGCTGGCGGGACCCGTGCTGTCCCGGTTCGCCGCCACGCCGGAGGGCGACGCCGCACTGGCGGCCGCCGTCCGGGACGCCTTCGAGCCCCGGCCCTGGCGGCTGTGGGCCGAGGATCCGCGGGAGTCCGTCGGCGGCCGGGTGCGCGCGGCACGGGAACAGGGCTCCTTCGACCGATGGCAGCGGCAGATGCGACCCGCCGGGCCCCGCCCGGGGTGGAGCGTCGAGGCCGTCTTCGAGTGGGCCCAGCAGGGTCTGGAGCGCGGTTCCGTCCTGCACGTGCCGGCCGCGCGGTGCCTGACGGCGGTCGCCGGCCCCGACGATCGTTCAACAATCCTCCGGGTGGCACGTGAAGGCGCCGACGGTGCGCGCTGTGCGGCCCTGCACTACCTGGCCGAGTCACGGGACCCGGCCGTTCTCGACCTGATCGAGGCGGCGGCCGACAGCCCGTCACCGGCCGTCGCCGAGGCCGCCGTCGCCGCCTTCGAGCGGATGTGCGGCTCCGAGGCGGTGGACCGGGCCCGCGGCTGGGTGCACCGGCCGGACGCCCTGGGAGCCTGCGCCGCCGGCGTGCTCTCCTGCCGGGGCGGGGCGCAGGACGCGCCCCTGGTCCTCGGCGCGCTGCGCGAGTCCGTCCGGGCCGACGGCCCCGACGCCCCCCTGTTGTGGACCCTGGTCGACGGCGCCGGACGGCTCGGCATCTGTGCCGCGGCCCCCGTACTGCGCCACATCTACCGGGAGACCGCCTCCTCCCACTTGCGGCAGCGCGCGGCAGGCGCCCTGGCCGCCACCGATCCGTCCTTCGCCTCCGGCTTCGCCGTCGAGTGCCTGTGGGACTGCGAGGAGACGACGCGGGAGGTCGCGGCGCGGCACGCCGAGACCGGCGACGCGCGCGTGGCCGACCGCCTGCGGCGGCTGGCCGCCGACCCGGCCGAGGAGGCCGAGGTGCAGACCGCCGTACGCAGCCGGATGGGGCCGGACGCGACGGCCGTGTGAGCGCGGGGGCGGCGGTCCCGGAGGGCATCCGGGACCGCCGCCCCCTTTTTCCCTGCGTCGGGGAGCCTCCTGGGCGTACGTACGGGAAGCCTCCTGGGAGCTCGGCACGTGTGTCGGTACGGCTGCCGTCTCAGGCCACCCGGTACTGCTCGTCGCGGGCGTCCGTGACGAACATCCGCCCCGGCGCGTGCGTCAGCGCGAACGGCGGCCGGGACGCCGCCACCACGGCCTGCAACGTCACCCCGCACGCCCAGAACACCGGAATGTCCCCCGGCTCCGCCACCACCGCGTCCCCGAAGTCGGGCCGGGACAGGTCGGCGATGCCCAGCCCGCCCGGCTCCCCGCAGTGCACCGGGCTGCCGTGCACCGAGGGCAGCAGGGCGCTCTCGGAGATGGCCGCGCCGAGCAGCTCGGGCGGCACCGGCCGCATCGACACCACCATCGGCCCGCGCAACCGCCCCGCCGGACGGCAGGGCCGCCGGGTCGTGTACATCGGCACGGTGCGCCCCTGCTCGACGTGGCGCATCGGCACGCCCGCGGCCACCAGCGCCGTCTCGAAGGTGAAGCTGCACCCGACCAGGAACGTCACCAGGTCCTCGCGCCAGTGCCGGACGACGTCGCCCGGCTCCTCGACCGGTTCGCCGTGCCGCCAGACCCGGTAACCCGGCAGGTCCGTACGCAGGTCCGCGCCCGGTGCCAGCGGTGTCGTCCACGCCCCGGCGTCGGTGACGTCCAGCACCGGGCACGGCTTCGGGTTGCGCTGGCAGAACAGCAGTACGTCGTACGCCCAGTCCGCCGGCACCGCCAGCAGGTTGGCCTGCACGTACCCGGGCGCCCAGCCCGCCGTCGTGCCCCTGGCACCCGCCCGGCACCGCTCCCGGGCCTCGCGCGGCGCCCGCGCCGTCGCCACGTCCGTCACGGTCACACCAGCTCCCTGCCGCGCGTCTCCGGCAGCCCGAGGAGTGCCACCACGGCCAGGCCGTAGCCGACCGCGCCGAACACCAGCGCCCCGCCGACACCCCAACTGCCCGACAGGAACCCCACCATGGTCGGGAAGAACGCCCCCACGGCACGGCCCGTGTTGTACGTGAACCCCTGGCCCGTGCCGCGCACCGCCGTCGGGTACAGCTCGCTCAGGAAGGAGCCGAAGCCGCTGAAGATGGCCGACATGCAGAACCCCAGCGGAAAACCGAGCACCAGGACCAGGCCGTTCGCACCCGCGGGGATGTTCGTGTACGCCAGGATGCAGATCGCCGAGAGCACCGCGAACAGGGCGATGTTCTTCTTCCGGCCCAGCACGTCGGTGAGGTACCCGCCGCACAGGTAGCCGACGAACGCGCCGGAGATCAGGAACGTCAGGTAGCCGCCCGTGCCGACCACGGTCAGCCCGCGCTCCGTCTTGAGGTACGTCGGGACCCACGTCGCCAGCGTGTAGTAGCCGCCCTGCACACCGGTCGACAGCAGCACGGCGAACAGGGTGGTGCCCAGCAGGTCCCGCCGGAAGATGGCGGCGAAGGACCCCTTGTGGCCGCTCTCGCGCCGCTGCGCCGCCGCCTGGGGGGCGTCGCTCACATTGCGGCGTACGTACACCAGCAGCAGCGCCGGCAGCGCGCCCGTCCAGAACAGCACCCGCCAGGCGGTGTCCTGGTCGAGGAACTGGAACACCAGCGTGGAGACGACGACGGCGAGCGCCCAGCCCGCCGCCCACGCGCTCTGCACCGCGCCGAGGGTGCGCCCGCGGTTCTTGGCGGTGGCGTACTCGGCGACCAGGATCGCGCCGACCGCCCACTCGCCGCCGAAGCCGAGGCCCTGGAGGGCCCGGAAGACCAGCAGCGTCTCGTAGTCGGGCGCGAAGCCGCACGCCACGGTGAACACCGCGTAGGTGGCCACCGTGATCATCAGGGCCCGCACCCGGCCGATGCGGTCGGCGACGATGCCCGCGATCGCGCCGCCCACCGCCGAGACCACCAGGGTCACCGTGGTCAGCAGGCCCGTCTGCCCGTTGTCCAGGGCGAAGTACGCGGAGATCGCGAACATGCCCAGGGGGAGGGTGAAGAAGTCGTAGGAGTCCAGGGCGTATCCGCCGAACGCCCCGCCGAAGGCCCGCCGCCCCTTCGGCCCCAGCGCGCGGAGCCAGCCGAACACGCCGCCGTCCTCGGGGAGTTCGCCCTGCTGCTTGTGTGCCTGTGTCGTACTCATCTGCGCCTCGCTCGTCAGGGGAGGGGAGAGCCGTTCAGGGGTCGTGCACCGTCACGGACCGGGTACGTCCACGGACGCTTCCCTTCACGGGCCGTGCACTTCACGGTCCGTGTGCTCCCACGGACCGTGCGCTTTCGTCAACGTAGAGGATTGTTGAACGATCCGACAAGGCTTCTGTCCGTGCATTCTTCGTTCCTACGAAGTCTTTTACGATGGAGGAGCCCACCGGAACACACCGGTGCGGCAGGGGAGTTGGGGGCACTGTCGTGACGACGGACACCGGAGTGGGCAGCCTGGCGGACGACCGCCCGCTGCTGGGCCGCACCAGCACGGCGGAACGCGTCGCCGACGTCCTGCGCACCCGTATCGCCGAGGGGTACTTCCCGCCCGGGGAACGGCTCTCCGAGGACAGCATCGGCAAGGCGCTCGGCGTCTCCCGCAACACCCTGCGCGAGGCCTTCCGGCTGCTCACCCACGAGCGCCTGCTCGTCCACGAACTCAACCGGGGCGTCTTCGTCCGCGTGCTCGCCGTGGCGGACGTCGAGGACATCTACCGCACCCGCCGGCTGGTGGAGTGCGCCGTCGTGCGGGGACTGGGCGAACCGCCCTACGCCGTCGGCGCCCTCGACGCCTCCGTCACCGAGGGCGAGCGGGCCGCCGCGGCCGGTGACTGGAAGCGCGTCTCGACCGCCAACATCCACTTCCACCGCGAACTCGTCGCCCTCGCGGGCAGCCCCCGCACCGACGAGCTCATGCGCGGCGTCCTGGCCGAACTGCGCCTCGCCTTCCACGTCGTGTCCGACCCGCACGGCCTGCACCAGCCCTACCTGGTGCGCAACCGCATGATCGTCGGGGCGCTCGAACTCGGCGACCGCGCCCGCGCGGAGAAGCTCCTCGCGCGCTACCTGGACGACTCGCGGGCCAACCTCGTGGAGGTGTACACCCGCCACATCGAGAGCGGCGACTGGACGGTCTGAACGGCGCGCCCGGTCCGGGGGCCGACCCCCTCGAACCGGCGGCGCGAGCGGTCCCATCTGGGCCGTTTCGACCGTTGTCAGTGCGAGGACCTAATCTGTGCCACGTGACTTCGCCTGCCTCGACGGATACCACCACGGAATTCGCCGCACCCCAGCTCAGCGCGGGGCCGCGCCCCGCCCCGGGCCCGGCCGCCGACGAAGGGCTCGCGCGGCGGCTGCGCGCGCTCGCGTGCACCGCGCCGCTGCACGACCTCGACGTGCGCAAGGCCAACCTGGCGGGCGAGTACACGGTCTACGCGATGGCCGAGGTGGCCCTCGCCGCGATCGACCTGATCACGCTCAACATGGACTTCGACACCGGCGCCGACCACGAGCAGATCCTCTCCCGGCTGCTGCCCCGCGTCGCCGCCCAGGCGCCCCGCCGCCCCGCCGCCGAGCACGAGCGCGTCGCCCGCTGGGTGCTGGAGAACCTGATCAACGTCGGCAGCGTCGACCGGGGCTTCCGCGCCGTCTACGGCACCTTCTCCGCCGACGGCGTCTACACCCGCCGCGACTACGACTTCAAACTCGTCGAGGAGGTCGCCGGATACGGCGGCGGAGTCTTCCTGCGCACCACCGACGAAGCCGTCAACGTCCTGGTCGGCGCCCTCGACACGGACGTCACCAGCGCCCAGATCGCCGCCGAGGTCAAGCTGGAGGTCCTGATCAACCGGGGCCGCCTCGCCGACGCCCAGCTCGCCGCCGAACAGGCCCGCTACCGCACGGTCCAGTACGCCGAGACGCTGCGCCGCACCCTGGAGGCCACCCGGCGCAACGTCCGCGCGGTCGACTGGCTCAACGCCGTACCGGACATGATCGCCGAGGCCCTCGACCACGTCGCCGACCGCTACCGCCACGAGAACGCGATCCTCACCAACATCCGCAAGGCCCGCGACGAGTCCGAGGAGCCCGAGCAGAAGCGCCGCGCCGCCGAACTCGTCGACATCGTCAAGGACTGCATCCGCCGCCACACCCAGCTCCAGTCCCGCCTGCTGGAGGCCGGGCCGCTGTTCCGCGCCGAGCAGGACCGGCAGGCCTTCGCCCCCCTCTCCGCGCACTCCGGCCTCGACCTGTACGGCCAACTGGTCGCCCCGGCACTGCCGTTGCCCCTGGAGCACGCGATACGCGTCACGGACGCCTTCTTCGCGCACGGGGCCGGGTTCCGCACGCCCACCTCGGTGCGCGTCGGCGACCTCGTCGACATACTTCTCACCCCGCCCGTGGAGCGCGAGCACCTCGGTGCGGAGATGCCCGAGCCCGACCTCGTCGCCACTCCGGACGACAGCCGCTTCAGCGAGGAGCAGCTCGCCGACGCGACGGCCCTGCTCGACCTGCCGCACGACGCGCCCCGCCGCCTCTCGGGCCTCCTGGCCGAGGCCCGCCGCGCGGGCGGCCACGACCTGGCCTACCTGGTCGCCCTGCTCGCGGTGCACGCCGCCAGCCCGCCCGTCGGCACGGCCTACCGCCAGGGCGAGGAGCGCCTGCTCTTCGCCGTCGACGACGGCACCCGGCTCGACGACCCCGACTTCGGCGGCGCCGACCTGATCGTGGGCACGGCCCTCCTCGACTCGGCCGGCATGGCCACCGCCCGCGCGGAGGCGTCATGACCCCCCGCAGCTCCCTAGGCCTCGTCAGCTCCCCGAGTCCCCGCAGCTCCCCGCGCTTCCCCCGTCCCCTCGGGCGGCGGGGCCGCCCCCCCCGGGGGCGAGGGAGGCACCCCCTGCTCGAGCGAAGCCGAGAGCTTGGGGGAGGGCGGGCAAGGGGGCGGAGCCGCACCGTCGCGTGCGGGCCGAGACCCCCACCCCCCGGCCCACCCCCATTCCGGCCGCGCGCCGCGACACCCTCCGGGCCACCGCGGCCGCACGCCACGCCACCGCTCAGCCCGTCCCCGCCATCCCCGCCGCCCCGCACCCCCACCCCGTACCCCCCAAGGAGCCCAGGCCGTGAACGACCCCCACGCAGAGCACCCCCCCGCGTGGAGCGCCGACCCCGTCGACACGGCCCCCGCTCCCGCCCCGGCCCCCCTCACCCCCGCCGACGCCGCCGACGCCGCCCGCCTCGTCTCCTTCGGCCTCCAGCCCAAGCTGCTCCCCGCCCGGGACGCCGAGTACGCCGACCTCCTGCGCCGCTACCGCGAGGAGGCCCCCTTCGCCCGCCTCGCCGACGCCGTCGCCACCGGCCTCGGCCTCGTCGTCCTCGAAGTCTCCACCCGCGCCGGCATGGCCGTCTCCGCCGACGAGGACTCCGTCTTCGCCGTCCGCATGGGCGACTACGCCCGCCGCGCCTCCGCCGAGTCCGCCGACCGCTTCCTGCACGGCCTCGCCCACCTCGCCGTGGCGGCCATGGCCTTCCCGCGCCCCGAGGACCTCGCCGACGACGGCTACGTCGGCCGCCTCACCGTCAACGGCGTCGACGCCTTCGTCCGCCAGGCCTGCCGCCGCCTCGAAGAGCGCGCCGAGGAGGCGGGGGAGAACACCGACCCCACCACCGACGCCCCCGGCCTGGAAGCCGCCTGGCGCGTCTACTCCCGCCGCAGCGCCACCGGCGCCACCAAGGACGCCCGCCGCCTCGCCGGCTCCACCACCGGCATCGTCGGCAAGGCCATGGCCTTCCTCACCGACTCCGGCTTCCTCCAGCGCACCGGCGACGACGCGGGCGGCTCCTACCGCACCACCGCCCGCTACCAGCTCCAGGTCCGCGACCTGGCGGGCAACGCCGCCCTGGCCGAACTCCTGGAACTGGGCATCGTCCCCGTCACCGACGGCACCGCCACCCTCGTGCCGCCCACCGACGCCGACGACCTCGGCCTCCCGGCCGACGCCGGCCTGCCCTTCCACGCGTAGCACCGCCGAGACGACCGAAGACAGACGCAGAAGAGACTGAGCCGCCATGTACGAGTTGTCCCGGGTCCGCCTGTACTCCATCGGCCCCGCCGGAGCGCGCTACGCCGACACCGTCCTCGACCTGCGCGGAGTCGGCGCCCCCGTGCCGAACCCCGCGCCCACCCAGGCGGAGTTCTTCGAGGAGGAGCCCGTCGGCCCGCCGCGCCGCCCCGCGCCCGCGGGCGTGCTCTTCCTGGAGAACGGCGGCGGCAAGTCCGTCCTGCTCAAGCTGATCTTCTCGGTGATGCTCCCCGGCCACCGCAACACCCTCGGCGGCGCCAGCTCCGGCGTGCTGCGCAAGTTCCTGCTGGCCGACGACTGCGGGCACGTCGCCCTGGAGTGGCAGCACACCCTCACCGGCGAGTGCGTCGTCGTCGGCAAGGTCAGCGAGTGGCGCGGCCGTCAGGTCTCGGGCGACCCCCGGAAGTTCGCCGAGGCCTGGTACTCCTTCCGCCCCGGCCCCGGCCTCAGCCTGGACTCCCTCCCCGTCGCCGAGTCCACCGCCGTACGCCCTTCCGCCGAGGGCGCGTCCGGCGCGCAGGGCCGCCGCCGCACCATGAAGGGCTTCCGCGACGCGATCACCGAGGCGGGCAAGTCGTACCCCCACCTCGACGTCCACTGGGAGGAGATCCACGACCGCTGGAACGAGCACCTCACCGAGCTCGGCCTCGACCCCGAACTCTTCCGCTACCAGCGCGAGATGAACGCCGACGAGGGCGAGGCCGCCGGCCTCTTCGCGGTCAAGAAGGACTCCGACTTCACCGACCTCCTGCTGCGCGCCGTCACCGACACCCGCGACACCGACGGCCTCGCCGACCTCGTCCACGGCTTCGGCAACAAACTCGGCCGCCGCGCCGAACTGATGGCCGAACGCGACTTCACCGCCGGCTCCGTCGACCTGCTCGGCCGCATCGTCGAGGCCGCCGACACGCGCGCGCGTGCCCGCGACGTCCACAGCGCCGCCGAACGCCGCACCCGCACGCTGGCCCGCCGCCTCTCCGCCCGCGCCGCCGAGGAACGCGGCCGTACGGCGGAACTCGCACAACAGGTGGCCGCCGCCGCGCACACCGTCACCGAGGCCGAGACGGCGCGCGGCCACGGCGCGCTCATCTCCGCCGAACTCGCCTACCGCCACGCCTCCCTGTCCCTCGCCGCCGCCGAGAAGAGCGCCGCCGCCCAGCGCAAGGAGCTCGCCGACGCGCGCACCCTGCACGCCGCCTGGCAGGCCGCCGAGGCCGTGCTGCGCCACCGCGCCGCCGCCGACCGGTCCGCCCGCGTCGCCGTCGCCATCCGCGACGCCGAGCGCGACGCGGCCCCGGCGCTCGCCGCCCGCGCCACCGCCGCCGTCGATCTCGTACGAGCGCTCCACAGCGCCGCCGAGGACGGCGAGCGCGTCGCCGCCGAGCAGGAGGAACGCTCCGCCGCCCTCCAGGAGGCCGGCGAGGCCGCGCACCGCGACGCCACCGTCGCCGCCACCGAGGCGCAGCGCGCCCGCAGCGAGATCGGCCACCTGCGCCAGCGCCTCGCCGAGGTCGAGCAGGAGACGAGCGAAGCGGTACGGGCCGGCTGGCTCGACGACAGCGCCCCCGACGCCGACCCGGCGCGCGCCGCCCTCGCGGCCTCCGACGCCGAGAAGAGCGCCGTCGCCGCCTGGGACACCGCGCGCGAAGCCGCCCGTACGACAGCGGACCGGGCCCGCGAGGCCGCCGCCGAGGACGCCCGCGCCGAACTCACCGCCGCCCGCGCCGCCGACGCCGCCCGGGCGGCCACGGCCGCGTACGAGGCGGAGCACCGGGCCGCCGCCTCCATCGCGGCCGAGGAGCGCCTCGCGGAGCTGCTCAGCCTGCCCGCCGCCGACTCCGGCGCCGCCTTCCCGCAGCCGCGCAGCGGCGACGGCGAGGCCAGGGACGCGGAGCACGGATCCTCCGGTGCGTCACCCGCGCCCCCCTCCTCGTCCACGTCGCCCGACGCCGCCGCGCCCGGCGCCCGGCGCCCGGCCACCGCGACCGCGCCCCGCACCCGCCGCCCCGTCGCCGAAGGCCCCCTCACCGTCGAGGAGCTGGACCGCAACGCCGAGGAACTCCTCGCCCTCCTGGACCGGGGCGTCACCGCCGCCGAACGCCAGCTCTTCGCACTGCGCACCGCCGCCGCCGACGACTCCCGCATCCTCGGCGCGCTCGGTGACGGCGGCCTCCTGCCGCCCAGCCCCGACGTCCTGGCCACCGTCGAGTACCTCGGCGAGCACGGCATCCCGGCCCTGCCCGGCTGGCGCTACCTCGCCCAGGCCGTCGACCCCGCCGACCACGCGGCCGTCCTCGCCGCCCGCCCCGAACTCGTCGACGGCGTCGTCATCACCGACCCCGCCTCGCACGCCCGGGCCAGGGAAGCGCTCGTGGGCGCCGCCCTGCTGCCGCGTTCCGCCGTCGCCGTCGGCACGGCCTCCGCGCTGCTCGCGCCGGTGCCGGGCACCAGCGACTCCGCGGACCCGGGGGCGGTCTTCCTGGTACCGCCGAACCCGGCCATGCACGACGAGCACGCCGCCGACGAGGAGCGGCAGGCGCTGCGCGAGCGGGCCGCCGCCCGCGACGAGGAGATCCGCACCCTCGCCGCCCGCCTGACCGGCGACCGCACCCTGGCCGCCCGGCTCGGCTCCTGGCGCGAGGACTGCCCGCCCGGCATGCTCGCCGAGCTGAAGGAGGCCGCCGCCCGCGCCCGGGAAGCCGCCGACGCCGCCGACGCCGTCCTCGCGGAAGCCCGTACGGTACGGGCCGAGGCCGACGAGGCGGCCGCCGACGCCGCCCGCGTACGGGAGGAACGCCAGGAGGCCGCCCAGCGCGCCCGCCGGGCCGCCGACGTCCTGGCCGGTCTCGCCCACCGGCTGCGCGAACGCGCCGGATGGCAGGCCAAGCTGCGCGAACTCGCCGACGAGGCCGCCGAGTCGGAGGCCCGCGCCGCCACCTGCCTGGAGCGCGCCAAGGCCGCCGACGAGGACCGCCGCACCGCCCAGCGCACCGCCGACGACGCCCACCGCACCTCCCGCACCCTGCGCGCCGAGCGCGCCGAGATCGCGGGCGCCCCCGAGACGCTCCCGGAGCCCGACCCGGACGCCCCGCGCGCGGCACTGCCCGCACTGCGCGAGGCCTACCGGGCCGCGTCCCAGCTCTACGAGAAGGTCGGCGTCGGCGCGGACCTGCGCGCCGAACAGGCCCGCGCGGAGAGCGACGAGAGTGCTGCCCTCGCCGAACTCAACCGCCTCAGCAACAAGGTCCGCACCCGGGCCGGCCAGCTCCTGGAGAGCAACGACGGCGCCGACGGCCCGTCCCGCCAGGCCGCCGTCGCCCGCGCCGAGTCCCTGGTCCAGACCCTGGAGAGCCGGGCGTCCACCGCCAGCGAGCAGCTCGGCCGGCTGCGCGGCGAGGCCGAACGGCTGGCCCCCGAGGACGGCGCGTCGCACACCGGGCTGCCCGCGGACCTGGTGCCCTCCGACGCCGAGCACGCGCAGGCCCTGCTGCGCACCGCCACCGCCGAACTCGCCTCCCGCACCGCCGCGCTGGAGACCGCCCGCGCGGCGCACGGCGAACTGCTGCACGCGCACCGCGCCGCCGAGGACGCGGCCGGCGGCTTCGACGAGACGGCGGCCCTCCTGCGCGACCTGCTGCGCGACCACCACCAGGACGAGGAGGGCCATGAGGACCCCGAGCCCTACCCCGGCACCCTGGAGGAGGCCCGGCACTCCGCCGCCGAGGCGCGCCGCTCCCTGCGCGGCTGCACGGGCGACCTGTCGACCGCCGAGGCCGCCGTCCGCGAGGCGAGCGACGTCCTCGTACGGCACGCCAACGCCAGCCGGTACGAGCAGGTGCGCACCCCCGCCCGCCAGCAGATCAGGGAGCTGCCCGCGGCCGCCCTGCCCGAGCACGCGGCGGCGTGGGAGGCGGCCTTCGCGCCCCGACTGCGCGTCCTCACCGACGAGTTGGCCCAGTTGGAGCGCAACCGCGACAGCATCGTGGACCGGCTGCGCGGGCTGGTGGAATCCGCGCTGGCCACCCTGCGCTCGGCACAGCGGCTCTCGCAGTTGCCCGAGGGCCTGGGGGAGTGGTCGGGGCAGGAGTTCCTGCGCATCCGCTTCGAGGAGCCCGATCAGGCCACGCTCGTGGAGCGGCTCGGCGAGGTCGTCGACGAGGCGACCCGGGCGGCGGTGAAGAAGAACTCCGACATGCGACGCGACGGAATGTCGCTGCTGCTGCGCGGTGTCCAGGCGGCGCTGGAGCCCAAGGGCATCGCGGTGGAGATCCTGAAGCCGGACGCGGTGCTGCGCGCCGAGCGGGTGCCGGTCGGGCAGATGGGCGACGTCTTCTCCGGCGGCCAGTTGCTCACCGCCGCCATCGCCCTGTACTGCACGATGGCCGCGCTGCGCAGCAACGACCGGGGGCGCGACAAGCACCGGCACGCCGGCACGCTCTTCCTCGACAACCCGATCGGGCGCGCCAACGCCACGTACCTGCTGGAACTCCAGCGGGCCGTCTCCGACGCGCTCGGCGTGCAGCTCCTCTACACGACCGGCCTGTTCGACACGACGGCGCTCGCGGAGTTCCCGCTGGTCATCCGGCTGCGCAACGACGCGGACCTCAGGGCGGGCCTGAAGTACATCAGCGTCGAGGAGCACCTGCGGCCGGGGCTGCCGCAGCAGAGCACCGAGGGCGAGACCATCCACGGCGAGATCACGGCGACCCGGATGTTCCGCCGCACCCCGGCGGAGGAGCCGCAGGCCGAGTAGGCGGCGGGCCGGGGAAGCGGCGGCCCGCGCCGCTTCCCCGGCCCACCGGACCCCATCCGCGCCCGCCGCTCACCCACCGGCCGGCGGGCCCGTACCGGCAGCGGCCCCTCGGCCCGGTCCGAACGCGAGCCGGGCGCCCCTCACGCCTCCGACAGCCGCCCCGAGCCGCGGTGTCCGCGCGGACCCCGGCTCCGTATGCGCTCGTCCTTGCGTGCCGCGCGCCGTGCGTCGCGCCGCTCCCGCCGCAACTGCCGCGCCGTGCTGCTCGGCACGGACACCACCCCCATGCGCTGGTTCCACACCTGCCGGGTGATCCACACGTCCAGCACCCCCCAGGTCGCCGCCACCGTGCTCGCCACGGTGCTCAGCACCATCGGGAACGCCAGCCAGGACCCCGCCAGCGTGCTCAGGAAGGCGACCATCGCCTGTGTCAGCGTCAGCGCCACGATGATCACCGCCCGCACCGCCGACGTCCGCACCGGGTCCGGCAACCGCCACCGCACCGCGGGCTCCTCGACCCACAACGGCCGTGGCCCCTCCTGCTCCTCCCGCCCCTCGTCCGCCGCACCGGGACGTTCCTGCGTGTTCATGACCGCACACTCCCCACCGTTCAACTCAGGCCCGGAATCCGTGCCTTCAGGAGTGCCTGCCCGGCTTGTGGTGCCTCACGCAGCCACCTCCTGCTCCCGTTCGTCTCCCCGTACACAAGGACGAGCATGCGACCCGAAAGATTCCCGCACACAGGACACGGAACGAACACATCCGGCCATCCCGAGAAGTCCGGAGCAGCGCCTTCCGCCCGGTGTCCTGTGCCACTGGCACGGTATTCAACTCCCGTATTGCCTGGACAAGTCACGATCCCGAGAGGGCCGGGCGGCTGAAAATCGACCGGACGAGTCTTCGAGTTGCCCATGGTGCAGTAGTAGGCTCACGCCGTTTGTTGACGCTGCGCGTTGACGAAGGCAGGGAACGGGCCGCCGCGGAGCGCCCGAACGAGACGGAACACCACCCCGCCGCGCGGGGTTGAGCTGGGGGAGGCCATGCGCTTTCGCGGAAAGTCCATCCGCCGGAAGATCGTGGCGTTGCTGCTGGTGCCGCTCGTCTCCCTCACCGCCCTCTGGGGCTTCGCCACCGTCCTCACCGGACGCGAGGCGAGCGAACTCCTCGAAGTCTCCTACGTCGTGGAGAAGATCGGCTCGCCCGTCGAGGACGCCGTCCAGGTCCTCCAGGCGGAGCGCCGCCAGACCCTCGTCTACCTCGCCGACGAACGCGGCTCCGAGGCGCTCACCGACCTCAGCGCCAAGCGCCGGGCCACCGACACCGCCCTCGCGACCCTGCGCAGGAGCGCCAAGAACCCGGCCATCGTGGGGGAGTTGAACGAACAGTCGGCGAACCGCCTGACCGCCGTCCTCGCCGCGTTCGACACCCTCCCGCCGCTGCGCCGCCTGGTCCAGAACAGCGCGGTCAGCCGCAAGGACGCCCTCACCCGCTACAACATGCTCGTCGACCCCTGCCACACCTTCCTCGCGAACCTGCACGTGGTGCGCGACGTGGAGATGGACAAGCAGGGCCGCGCCCTCGTCGGCGCCACCCGGGCCCGGGAACTCGTCGCCCGCGAGGACGCCCTGATCGCCTCCGCCCTGGTCGCCGGACAGATCACCGCCGACGAGATACGCACCCTCACCGGACTGATCGCGGGCCGCGACATCCTCTACAACACCAGCCTGGAACAGCTCCCCGCGTTCGAGCGCGAGGCCTACGACACCCTGTGGAACGGCCCCGACACCGCCCCCCTGCGCGCCGCCGAGAAGGAACTCCTCGAACAGGGCGCCACCAGGCGGCCCACCGCCGTCAGCGAGCAGACCTGGAAGGACGCCGCCCCACCCGTCCTGATCAGCCTCGCCCGCCGGGGCACCGAGGCCGGCGACAACTACCAGGACCGCGTCGAACCGGTGGCGTTCAACGTGCTCCTCAAGGCGGGCGCCGCGGGCGTCCTGGGCTTCCTCGCCCTGATCGTCTCCGTCGTGGTCTCCGTCCGCATCGGCCGCTCCCTGGTCCGTGACCTGAACCGGCTCCGCAAGGACGCGCACGAGGCCTCGGGCGTCCGCCTGCCCGCCGTGATGCGCCGCCTCGCGGCGGGCGAGACCGTCGACGTGGAGACCGAGGCGCCGCGCCGGAGTTACGAGAAGGACGAGATGGGGCAGGTCGGCCAGGCCCTCAACACCCTGCAACGGGCCGCCGTCGAGTCCGCGGTGCGCCAGGCCGAGCTGCGCCGCGGCGTCTCCGAGGTCTTCGTCAACCTCGCCCGCCGCAACCAGGTCCTGCTGCACCGGCAGTTGACCCTCCTGGACGCCATGGAGCGCCGCACCGAGGACACCGACGAGCTCGCCGACCTCTTCCGCCTCGACCACCTCACCACCCGCATGCGCCGCCACGCCGAGGGCCTGGTGATCCTCTCCGGTGCCGCCCCGTCCCGGCAGTGGCGCAAGCCCGTCCAGCTGATGGACGTCGTACGGGCGGCCGTCGCCGAGGTCGAGGACTACGAGCGCATCGAGGTCAGGCGGCTGCCGCGGATCGGCGTCGGCGGGCCGGCCGTCGCCGACCTCACGCACCTCATCGCCGAACTCCTGGAGAACGCCACGGTGTTCTCGCCCCCGCACACCGCCGTGCAGGTGCTCGGCGAGCGCGTCGCCAACGGCTTCACCCTGGAGATCCACGACCGCGGGCTGGGCATGGCCACCGACGTCCTCCTGGACGCCAACCTCCGGCTCGCCGAGACGCCCGAGTTCGAGCTCTCCGACACCGACCGCCTCGGCCTCTTCGTGGTCAGCCGCCTCGCCCAGCGGCAGAACGTCCGGGTCTCCCTCCAGCAGTCCCCGTACGGAGGCACCACCGCCGTCGTGTTCATCCCGGCGACCCTCCTGACCGAGGCCCCCGACACGGAGGGCGCCGGCTTCGGCATCGAGCACACCCCCGACCAGGACCGCCACACCCCCGAGCGGGACCGCCACCCCCTCGGCCGGGACCGCCGCACCTCCGACCGCGACCGCGCGGACGAGTCCGCGGGCTCGGGCCGCCGCCAGAACCTCACCGCCGTCGGCCGCACCCCCGCGCCCCGCCCCCGGCTCGACGGCCCCGTCGAACTGGAGGCCCCGCTCGGCAGCCTGGGCCTGGAACCCGCACCCGCCTTCGGCGCCACCGCGCCCGGCGGCCTCCTCGGCGACCTGGACGACACCGAGAGCGAACGCGGCGGCGTCTTCCGCTCCCGCGGCCTGGACAAGCCCCGCCGGGGCCAGGACAAGCCGCGCGGCCGGGGCCCCGCCGACCCGCCCCGGCGCGGCCCCCAGAGCACCGCCCGCCCCCGGATCGCGGACGCGTCCCGCGTGCAGCACCAGCAGGCCCCCGAGCCCGGCCGGGACGGCGCCGAATCGGTCCGCCCGGACGCGCCCGTACCGCTGCCCCGCCGCAAGCCCTCGCTGGTCGCCGAGCACGGCCGCCGGATCGGCCCGCGCACCGAGCAGCCCGCCGCTCCCGCGAGCCCCGAGGAGGCGCCGGCCCCCGGCGCCCTCCCGCGCCGCGTCCGGCAGGCCAGCCTCGCCCCACAGCTCAAGAAGGAGGGGGAGGCGTCCCGCACCGCCGAGGCCCCCCGCCCGGCCGCCGACCCGGAGCCCGAGCGCGACGCCGAGGAAGTGCGCAGCCGGATGGCCTCCCTCCAGCGGGGCTGGCAGCGCGGCCGCCGCGAGAACGAGGCCGAGCCCGCCGCCACCGGACGAGCCGCGACCGTACCGGCGCCCGATACCGCGCGAGCCGACCGGACCGGGGCGCCCCAGGGCACGCCGGCCGTCGACCGCGCCGGGACGACGCCCGGACTCACGCCGGCCGACCGCGCCGGGACCGCGCCCGGCCGCACACCAGCCGACCAGGCCGAGACGGCACCAGGAACGACAGCAGAGGGAGACGGTCGATGACCGCACCGAACGCCGCAGCACACAACGCCTCGGGCCGGGGTTCCGGCGAGCTCAACTGGCTCCTGGACGACCTCGTCGACCGGGTCCGCGCCATCCGCAAGGCCCTGGTCCTGTCCAGCGACGGACTGCCGACCGGCGCCTCCCAGTCCCTGACCAGGGAGGACGGCGAGCACCTCGCCGCCGTCGCCTCCGGCTTCCACAGCCTCGCCAAGGGCGTCGGCAGCCACTTCGAGGCCGGCCGGGTCCGCCAGACCGTCGTCGAGCTGGAGGACGCCTTCCTCTTCGTCACCGCAGCGGGCGACGGCAGTTGCCTCGCCGTCCTGGCCGACGCCGACTCCGACGTGGGCCAGGTCGCGTACGAGATGACGCTCATGGTCAAGCGGGTCGGCGTCCACCTGGGGACCGCCCCCCGGACCGGCCTGCCGGTCAACGGGTGAGCGGAGCCGGGATGAACGATGCAAGCACCCCCAGGAGCGCACGCGCCGACCGGCCCGCCCGCACCGCACGGGACGCGGGCCTCCCCAGGAGCCAGGAGCGCGAGGCCGCCGCCCGCGGACGTCCGGCCCCCGGCGCACGCCGGCCGGACGCGCACTTCTTCGACGCCGACGCGGGGCCCGTCGTACGCCCGTACGCCATGACCCGCGGCCGCACCACCAGCGCGACCCGGCACCGGCTCGACCTGATCGCGGTCGTCATCCCGGAACCCGCGGCCGAGGACCCGGGCGGCGACCACACGCTCGCCCCCGAGCACGTCGAGATCGTGCGGCTGTGCGAGGACAGTCCGCAGTCCATCGCGGAACTGGCCGCCACGCTCGACCTGCCGGTGGGTGTCGTACGCGTCCTGGTGGGCGACCTGGTCGAGGAGCGACTCGTCCACGTCACCAGGCCGGTGGAACCCGCGGAACTGCCGGACGAGAGCCTGCTGCGCGAAGTCATCGACGGGCTGCGCGCGCTCTGAGCACTCGGCGCAGGACACTCCGGACCACCGCAAGCAGGCCACTCCGCACCACAGCAAGATCGGGAGAAAACCCAGACATGGTTTTCGGGCGTTCCAGCCGCAAGCAGCGGCCCGTGGAGCCGGTGACGCTCAAGATTCTCGTCGCCGGCGGCTTCGGGGTGGGCAAGACCACCCTGGTCGGCGCGGTCAGCGAGATCCGCCCCCTGCGCACCGAGGAGACCCTCAGCGAGGCCGGCCGGCCCGTCGACGACACCCATGGCGTGGAGTCCAAGACGACCACCACCGTCGCCATGGACTTCGGCCGCATCACCCTGCGCGAGGACCTCGTGCTGTACCTCTTCGGCACGCCGGGACAGGACCGCTTCTGGTTCCTGTGGGACGAGCTGGCGCAGGGCGCCCTCGGCGCGGTGGTCCTCGCCGACACCCGCCGCCTCGCGGACTGCTTCGCCGCGGTGGACTACTTCGAGCGCCGCGGGATTCCGTTCACGGTCGCGGTCAACTGCTTCGAGGGCGCGCCCCGGCATCCCGCCGAGTCCGTCGCCGCCGCCCTCGATCTCGACCCCGACGTGCCCGTGATGCTGTGCGACGCCCGTGACCGGGAGTCGGTCAAGGACGTGCTGATCGGCGTCGTGGAGCACGCCCTGGAGGTCTCCGCGAGCCGCCGCCGCGCCACCGCCACCTCGTGACACCGCAGGTCACAGGGGCGTGTGAACTCCGTTCCCGACGGGAACGCGAAGCGGTCCGCACCCCCGCCGACTGGGGTGCGGACCGCGGCCGTCGGCCCCGCCCGCGCGATGCGGTCGAGCGACGGCGTCCACGGTACGACGCGCCGCCCGGTCGATCGTAGTGCCGGTTACTCCTGTCCGTCCTGCTGCCAGCCGAAGCTGCGTTCCACGGCCTTGCGCCAATTCCGGTACTCGCTCTCGCGCTCCGGCGCCGTCATGCGCGGCGTCCACTCCGCGTCGCGTCGCCAGTGCGCCTTCAGCTCGTCCAGGTCCGACCACACCCCGGTCGCCAGTCCGGCCGCGTAGGCGGCGCCCAGGCACGTCGTCTCGGACACCTTCGGCCGGACCACCGGCACGTCCAGCACGTCCGCCTGATGCTGCATCAGGAGGTTGTTGCCGGTCATCCCGCCGTCGGCCTTCAGCGTCGTGATCCGCACCCCCGAGTCCTGGTACATGGCGTCCACGACCTCCCGGGTCTGCCAGCTCGTCGCCTCCAGGACCGCCCGCGCCAGATGGGCCCTGGTGACGTACCGGGTCAGCCCGGTGACCACTCCGCGCGCGTCGGCCCGCCAGTAGGGCGCGTACAGACCGGAGAACGCCGGCACGATGTACGCCCCGCCGTTGTCCGGCACGCTCGCGGCGAGCGGCTCGATCTCCTCCGCGTCGCGGATGATGCCGAGCTGGTCGCGGAACCACTGCACCAGGGCGCCCGTGACGGCGATCGAGCCCTCCAGGCAGTAGACGGGGGCCTCGCTCCCGAGCCGGTAGCCCAGGGTGGTGAGCAGCCCGTTCCTGGAGGGCACCGGCCGGCCGCCGGTGTTCAGGAGCAGGAAGCTGCCCGTTCCGTACGTGTTCTTGGCCGTCCCCGTGTCGTAACAGGCCTGCCCGAAGACCGCCGCCTGCTGGTCGCCCAGCGCCGAGGCGACCGGAACGCCCGCGAGCGGGCCCACGGCCGTGCCGTACACCTCGGCGGACGACCTGATCTCGGGCAGCACGGCTTCGGGGACCCGCATCGCGGAGAGGATCTCCGGGTCCCACTGGAGGGTCTCCAGGTTCATCAGCATCGTGCGGCTCGCGTTGGTGACGTCGGTGACGTGAACGCCGCCCCGGGTGCCGCCGGTGAGGTTCCAGATCAGCCAGGAGTCGATCGTGCCGAAGGCTATTTCACCGCGCTCGGCCCGGTGGCGCAGTCCGGGTACGTGGTCGAGCAGCCAGGCGGCCTTGGGGCCGGAGAAGTAACTCGCCAGCGGCAGGCCCGTCCGGTCGCGGAACCGGTCCTGCCCGTCGGTGCCGCCGAGTTCGGTGCACAGGGCGGAGGTGCGGGTGTCCTGCCAGACGATCGCGTTGTGCACCGGCTTGCCGGTCGCCCGGTCCCAGAGCACCGTCGTCTCGCGCTGGTTGGTGATGCCGAGCGCGCTGAGCCGGTCGGCGCGCAGCCCCGCCCCGGCGAGCGCCCCCGCGACCACCGCCTGCACCTTCGACCAGATCTCGGCGGCGTCGTGCTCCACCCAGCCCGGCTTGGGGAAGATCTGACGCTGTTCGCGCTGGTCGACGGCGACGATCGCGCCGCCGTGGTCGAAGATGATGCAGCGGCTGGACGTGGTGCCCTGGTCGATCGCCGCGACGAACTTCTCGCTGCTGTCGGTCATGAGGTCCCCTCGCTGATTTCGGTTGTCCGGAGCCGGCCCGGAACACCAGGTGGCGGACGAGCCCGCCGGGTGCGCCGCCGGCCGGCCGACCCGCGATCGGCACTCAGGCGTGACCCCGGTCCGACGTGCCCTTGTCCGGGTCCGGCGGGATCGCGCGCACGAGCCGCGGACCGAGATCGCGCCGGCCGGCACCCCGAACCCCCAGCCGGACGCGATGGCGATCCAGCCCGGGGCCCGGGCCGCGGAGAACCTCCCAGTTGCTCCAACCGGCCATGAGCGGCGGCTTCCAGGCGTCGCCCGGGGCGGCCCCCGGTCCGTGAGGGTTTCAGGGCGCGTACCCGGCGGCCGAGTCCCCGGGCCACGGGCAGGAGTTCCCGTTCCCCCACCAGGGCACCGCGACGAGCCTGCTGCCGGGCCGGTCGGGGCCGCCGGCGGGGGAGGGCACGGCGCGGCGGAACACCGCACGCGTCGGCGCCGGTGGTGCGGTGACACCGACTGACACCGGGAAGTGTTCACCGGCCGTGTGGGAGCGTCAAGGAGCCCGACGACAAAGGGAGTCCACCGATTCAGCGGTTCTCGGCGAGCCACTTCCGCGCGGTCTCGGCGAGCTCCGCGTCGCGTCCCGCGAGCATCGTCCGGATCATCTGCACGTCGCCGCGCAGTGACCAGGCGGGGTGGCCGAAGGTCGCCGGGTTGTTCTTCTCGATCAGGAAGTGGGCGGGCCAGGCCGCCCCGTACCCGATCAGCGGAAGCGCGAGCGCGTACCGCCCGCGCCCGCGCGCCAGACCGTACGCGCTGACGGCGAGCCCGGTGAGGGTGCCGGTCAGATGCACCCAGCGGGTGGCGGCGCGGGAGTGCATGGCCACGTAGTAGGGCCAGAACTCCTCGTACGAGTCGAAGACGCGCTCGGTGGTCTGCTGCATGACGGCACCGTATGCCGATCCGGGATCGCGGGGAACCGGTGGCGGATACCGAGAACCGGAGACCGCGATTCGGCGTCCGGTAGGAGAGAGAGCGGGTTGCCGGGGCCGACGGGGGTGGTCCTGGCAGCCCGTTCTCGTGCTGTCGGCTCTCGTGCTGTCGGCGCTGTCAGCGCTCGCCCAGGGACCGCTTCGAGACCGGGAAGTCGAAGTACGTGCCGGGGAAGAGCTCCGGCTTGTGCGTGAAGTGCCACCACTCCTCGGGCAGGTTGGTGAAGCCCTGCGCGGCGAGAGTCCTCTTCAGCAGTTGCCGGTTGGCCTTCTGCACGGCGGAGACGCGCGGGTCGTCCGTGTGCGACAGGGTGTCGAAGCAGTCGTAACCGGTGCCCATGTCGACGGAGTTGTCCGGGAAACGTTCCTTCTGGGGAGCGAAACAGGGCACGAGCCGCTCCCCGGGCACGTACGGCCGAGTGGGCCGGGCCGGCAGCTCCACGATCGTCAGATCGACCGTGCTGCCCCGGCTGTGCCCGGACTTCTCGGCGATGTAACCGTCCGCGAAGAGCCTCGACTTGTCGACCCTCGGATAGAACTCCCGCTTCATCCTGGTGTCGTCCAGGTCCTTCGCCCACCGTACGAAGTGGTCCACGGCGCGCTGCGGGCGGTAGCAGTCGTACACCTTGAGGCTCAGCCCCTGGCGCAGCAGCTTCCGCTGTGCCGTACGCAGTGCTTCCGCGGCGGGCCGGGTGAGCAGGCAGACGGGCTGCCGGTAGCCGGTGACCGGCTCCCCCAGGAAGGTGTGGGCGGTGGCGTACCGCATGTCCTGGAGGATCGTCGGGTCGACGGACCGCAGCGACACGAAGGCCCTTGGCGCCGTGGGCTCCGGCCGGGCGGGGGAGGGGGCGGCGGCCACCGTGAGCAGCGCGAGCGCGCCCGCGCCGAGGCCGCACAGGACAGAACCGAGTCGTCGTCTCATGCGCCCCGTCTACCACCGGGGGTCTGCCGGGGGAACCCCATGACGTCCTACAGTCGCCCCGTGAATCACGCCCACTGCACCCACTGCGGCACCCGGTACACGGACACGTCCACCTGGCCGCGGACCTGTGCCGCCTGCGGCGAGACGGCCTACCGCAACCCGCTGCCGGTGGCGGTCGCCCTCCTTCCCGTACGTTCCGAGGCGGGCACCGGCCTCGTCGTCATCACCCGCACCATCGACCCGGGACGCGGCGGGGTGGCCCTCCCCGGCGGGTTCATCGACCACGGTGAGGACTGGCGCGCGGCGGTGGCCCGCGAACTCCGCGAGGAGACCGGCATCCCGGCGCGCGCCTCGGACGTCCGGCTGGCCGACGCCCTCAGCTCCACCACCGGCCACCTCCTCCTCTTCGGCCTCCTCCCCACCCGCGACCTCACGGAACTCCCGCCCCCCGCCCCGACCCCGGAAACCACCGGCTGGCACGTCCTCCCCGCACCGGCCCCCCTGGCCTTCCCCCTCCACACCCAAGCCACCCGCGCCTTCTTCTCCGGCCACTACACCCCCCCCCCCCCCCCCCCCGCGCCCCCCCCCCCCCCCCCCCGGGGCGGCCCGTGCGACCCCGCGGGGGCGGCCCCGCCGGGGCCGGGGCGGCGGGGGGGGGGGCGCCGGG
>NZ_JBIVLB010000006.1:219173-465065 GCF_044751045.1 Streptomyces sp. NPDC088745 | reverse complement strand
CTGCCAGCCCGGCACAGCCGGGCGGCTCCCTCCGCTCCGCTCCAGGAGCCCAGGGAAACCGGGCCGCTCCGCGCCCCGGCGGCCGGCCTCCGGCCGACCTGTGGTCTCCGCTGCGCTCCAGCCACCCCGGGTGCGGGCCCCACTCCCCCACCGGCCAGGTGTGCCACGCTCCGCGCGGCCCACCCACGGGGTCCGGGCCGGAAGCAGCAGCAAGGGGAGAGGGGGGTGGCGGCCGGTGAGCATCCGCCCGCTATGTTTTCGGGCCTTTCATGTCGCGCAGATAGTGCAGTGTCAGGAGCAGCATGGTTGGGAAGAGGATTGATCCGAGCCCTGTCAGGATCAGGGTCCACGTGTTCGGGTCCTCTCCCGTCGCCGTTATTAGGAATGTTGCCAGCTCGAGGATGGCGAACACAGCGAACACCCATGCGTAGGCCTTGAGTTGCTTCGGGGTCGTGCCTTTGCCTAGGAACCAGTGCCTCTGATCGCTTCTCATGGCAGCGTGCTTCCCGCAACGCGCATCTCCATGCTCCTGACCGGTCTGCGCGGTACATGCGTCCACGGCTGAAAGCATCCTCAGTTCTGTGTGTTTCTTTTTTGAGGGTTGATAAGGTATGGACTCAGAGCCCACCACCCCGGACCCCTTCGGAGCGATATCGAGATCCATCATCCGGCCTTGCCGGTGCTCTGGTGAGGCAGAGAACCGAGCCGATCACATCCGTCCAACCGTAGCCCTCACGGCTCCTCTGCATGCAGGTTTCCCGTTTCCCGCCGCTCGCATCGACCGGGCGGCACCCCAGGGGAAGGCAGGCGAATATGTCGAGCACAGACCGCGTTGACCAGCGCGAGGCAGCCCAGCGGGAAGCCATTGACGCGGTCGTGCGCGCCCTCGAACTGCCTGCACGATCGCTCGTGCCCGAGCGGGGGTTTCGGACGCAGGTGATCATGGCGACCGGGTCCGGGAAGACCCGGGTGGCGGTCCGCAGCGCGGAGGAGCTCCACGCGGGCCGTGTGCTGGTGCTCGTGCCCTCTCTGGACCTGCTCGCCCAGACCGAGGCCGCGTGGCGCGAGGGCGGCCGCCGGGGGCAGATGATCGGGGTGTCCTCGCTGCGGGGTGAAGAGGTGTCCTTCCCCAACACCACGGACGTGGGCGAGCTGCTGGAGCGGACTCGGGGCCTGGAGAAGGTGACCGTGTACGCCACGTACGCCAGCCTTGGGCTGGGCACGCTGGAGCGGGCACACGCCGCCGACGACGGCCAAGAGGCCGAAGAGGCTGAGTGGCCAGCCTCGCTCGCCGGGTTCCCGCTCGGGCAGTGGACCGCCGACGCCCGCCGGTTCTACGCCCGCGGGGACATGGACGAGGACCGCGTCGCGCAGCTGGAAAAGCTCGGCATGATCTGGTCGCACTACGACATCGCCTGGGAGGAAGGCCTGGCCGCCGCACGCGAATGGGCCGAGGAGAACGGGCACCTCCTAGTCTGTGATCCAACGCCCTTCGGCGGAGTCGTGCACGTATGCCGGCCTCCCCCTGGTCCCGCTCGTGCGGAACGGCTTCCCGCCGTCCGTGATCCGCACCGTCCCCGTACGGCCCCCGGCGCTCCACTCCAGCTCCAGGTACCAGCGGCAGTCGCAGCCCGCCGTCCGCGCGGAGACCAGCAGCTCCTCGGGGTCGGAAGAGGTGACCTTGTACGGGAAGGAAACGGCCGGGACCTTCCGGACCTCGGCGCCGGAGGCGTCAAGGCCGTCGACGGGCCTGGCGAGCGGGCGCGGCCGGTCGAGGTCCACGGCGAAGTGGCGCGGGGTGACGGCGCCGCCACAGCCGTTGTCCATCCGGTACGCGTTCCATGGCAGCGGCGCGGCGCGGTCGACCACGCGCACGTGCAGGGCATGGAGGACGACGGCGTCGGACGGCGACCGGCCCTGGACCGTGATCCGCACCAGCGCCTCCCCGCCGTGCACGGCACCGTGCGTCCCGGCCCACCCCCCGGAGTCGGCCGCGACCGGCGGCGGGGCGACCGCGCGGGGGGCCCGGTCCACGAGGTAGGTGTGCCCGCAGCCGCCCTCCCAGAGCTGGGAACCGATGCTCCAGGTGAAGGGGAGGGGGGCCACGGTCCGCCCCGGGGCGGTGGAAGCGGGGGTGGGAGCGGGGGCGGAAGCCGTACGGGTGGGGTGGCCGAGCAGGGCGGCGGCGAGGGCGAGCACGACGAGGGCGACGGCGGCGGCGATGAGGGGAGCGGGGGCGCCACGACGGGGGCGGGCGTGGGGTGCCTCCGGCGCGGTCGGGTCCGGGGCGGACGGGGCCGGGGCGGGGCCCGGACCCGGTTCCGGCGCGGACGGTTGCGGGTTCGGTTCCGGCGCGGCCGACACGGCCGGCACAGGCGTGGGCGTGGGCGAGGTTGCTCGGCGGCGGGCGCGGTCCGCCTCCGTCCAGGCCGCCTCCAGGGCCCGCCGTTCCTCCTCGTGCGCCCCGCACAGCAGGGCGAGGCGGTCGGCCACGGCGAACTCCTCCGGGACGGTCGCGCCCGAGCAGTAGCGGTGGAGGGTGGACGCGCTGACGCTCAGCCGCCGGCCCAGCGCCTCGTAACTCCTCCCGTCCCGCGCCTTCAGCGCGCGCACGAGCCCCGCGAACTCCTCGACGGCGGCGTCCTTCGGCATTCCATCCCCCTCGACCCTGCGTCCCACCCTTCACGTCCTTGCACGTCAGCGGGGGTGGAATGGTTCCGGGACGGCTGGTGGGCACGTGATCGTTGCAGCCGGCGGACGCCGGCCCCACGCTGAGGTGAGCACTGACCGAACGAACGACCCGACGGGGGATCCACCACCGTGAACAAGCTCCGCACCGCACTCGCCACCGCAGCCGCTGCCGCACTGGGCCTCGCGGCCCTCGCCACAGCCCCGGCGCAGGCCGCTGCCCAGCCCGCCTTCCTCGCCGCCTCCCAGATGCCGCCGTCGTCGACGCCGTGGACCGCCACCCAGGTCTTCACCGGCGTCCCGGAGAACGGCGGCGTCCTCTGCGCCCCGTACAAGATCACGGCGCAGAACACCCGCTACCGCGAGTTCAGCACCGAGCTCGACACCAACGCCGTCCAGGTCACCACCGTCGCCCCTACCGAGGCCGACGCCGTGAAGCTGGTCGACACCCTCCGCGGGGCCCTGGCCGGCTGCGGCCCCCTGCTGGAGCAGCAGAACCCGGGCCTGCAGGCGGTCAGCGCCTCCCACGGCAAGCTCGCCGTCGAGGAGGGCGCCTGGGTCTACAGCCTGGACACCGCCGACCCGCAGATCGGCATCTCCGACATCCACCTGTTCTCCGTCGGCCGCGACGGCCGCACCGTCACCCTCGTCCGCTGGGGCCAGATGGGCGACCTCGAGGACGCCCCGCTGACCTCCTTCCGCACCACGACGAAGACCGCCGTCAACAACCTCCACTGACCCGGGGGCTGACCACAGCCCGTCAGCGGCGCGGCCGGAACCCGGGCGCGCCGCTGTTGTGCCCACCTGCTCCGCCGACAGCGGAGAAGGGCCGGACTGCCGCCGGGATTCCGCCGCTCATGCACGACAGACAGCCGTATGGATTCCACACCACGAAGCCAAGCAAGTCACCAGCCTGTGACCAGGAAACATCAATAACGACATCCGGAAAGGAGACTTCATGACGGTATGGGTGATCTGGGCGACGCGTCGCACGACATAGACCAGCGGACTCTCACCGGGGCCGCCAGACCGACAGCGCGCGGCCCCTCCCGCACATCCGGCACAGGCCGCGTGCGTTCCTCGACTGCTGCTCGTCATACCGGAGGCCCATCATCAGACGAGGGATAAACGTCCAGACGCTTTCGCGCAGGCAGCTGCGAAGCTCGGCCCGGGGACCCCCCGACGGCTTCCGCCTCGACCGCGTCGGCGCGAAGCGGCGAACCGACCCTGGCGGCCCGGGCCGACGTCCGTGTCGGCACACTGGGGCCATGAAGACCACAATCTGGGACGCCTTGCTCAGTCCGGTGAGCAACCGTAGTCAAACTCCCTGCATCGCCGGGCTGTTGTGCGGCGAGGAGGAGTCCGACGGCAATCGGGTGCGGTTCGGCGCGCCGGGCGATTCGCCGTCGGTCATGCTGACCCGGCACGGTGCGGACTACTTGTCGGCCGACGTGTTCCTGCCCGCCGCAGGACCGGGCCTGACCGGCGAACAGGAACGCGCTCTCAGGGAACTGAACTGGTCCAAGGTCTCGTACAGCTCCCCGGAGAAGGGGCTCTGGGAGGCTCAGTGGCGCTGGTACGCGGACGCGGAGGTGCGCGCGCAACGCGGACGCTCGATGGTCACTGTGCTCAATGACGTACTGCGACTGCCCGCGGACGATCTCGTGGTACGGAGCTGGGGTTACGACGGCCCGATCGACCCGGGTTACGGCCTGGGGGTTTTCGACGACCGGCCCAGTCAGCGCGGAGTGACCGGACCGCCCACCGGGTGGGACGATCTGACGGACCGGCTCGACTGGGCGCTGTGCACGCTGCCCGCCGAGGGCTGTGTGGGACTCGGCCGCCCGGGATTCAGCATGGTCCAGGTCATGAAGTCGTACGACGGAACCGCCGGCACCAATGCCTCGGATCCCAGCCTCGACCCGGCGAATCTGCCGTCCCGCAGCGATCCCCGGTCCGAGCACGCGCGTCAACTGTTCGAGAGTGGCTGGTCCCCCGAACTGGTTGCTCCGGATGTGGCGTGTTGGACCCTGGGCGAGCCACGCGTATTCGCCGGCGCTGGCTCGTTGGCTCGGCAGGTGGTCGCCGCGGTGTGCGCGCTGGGCGCGGGGCAGCCGACGGACGTACGCGCGTCGGTCTTCCGCAATGGCCGCGCTGCCGATCCGGATTACGTCGTGACCGAGTTGGGCCTTGAGGCGGGCTGACGGAGACCGCACACAGCGGCTTTCACAGAGTCATTCAGCATCCGAACCGGACGCGGCCGCTCCGCGGCTTGTTCCGGCCTTCGCGCCCGGCCCGCCATCGGTCGGGCACGGTTATGTGCGGCCGGGTGCGGCAGTACGTACGGCCGGAGCATTGCCGCGGAGACGTGCTGTGGGTTGTCCCCGGCCCCGTCCGGCCGCGGGAACCGCACTACGCGGCCCCGCTGGGCACACGCACCCTGACCGAAACGCGCGCCGACGGTGAACCTAGCTGAGAGTCTCCAGCACCGCCGCGTCGTACGGCGCGAACCGGCGAAGAAGACGGCGGCGCGATGAGCACGGATGCATACACCAGCGGTTTGGTGGACCGGGCAGCAGAGGAGGTGCGGGAGAGGACTGCGGACAGGGCGCTGCGGGCAGGGGGCTGGCCGCCACGCTGCTCCTTCTCGCCGTCGTCACCGCGACCTGGACGGCCCGCACTGCCGCAGCGGCGGCACGTACCTGGCGGCCCGCCGGCGACTGACCGATGCGCCACGACGCGTCACCGGAACCGGATGACAACGCTGCCTCCGGTGGGTCCAGAAGCACCTCCAGGACAGCAGCGCGACGCCCCTGGAGATCAGTGCCGTAGTGGTCCAGGGCGAGGACCTCGGGCAGTGGGTGCAAGGCTGCCAGTTCGGATGGGATGCGCTGCTGCCCGCGCAGCAGGGGCTCCTGGAGAACGTCCTCGGGCTCGAACCAGCGGACGAGTCGGAACGGCCGGTGAAGCGCACGCAGGACGACAAGTGGACGCTCAACCTCGCGGCGGCGAAGGCGTTCCACGCCCATGAGGGACACCTTCGGGTGCCGAGGAAGCATGGGGAGTCCGTTGGAAGTCGCACAGCGGGCCGGGAGGCGCTCAGAGCAGTGCTGACGGCCTTGGAGTAGTGGACATGAAGCTGGGGATGGTGTCGGACAACATCCGCAAGCGCGCCGACAAGCTCCCCGCCGAACGCCGGGCCGAGCTGGACGCGGTGGACCACGGCGAAACGAAGCACGATGTGACCGTGCGCGGGCGCGGTCGTTGAGAGGGACGGAGCCTCACTCCATCGCGAGGGGCTCGGTGTCCGTCCACCCGGGGCTCTTACTGCGGCATACCCCCGGCCGCGACAGACATCGCCTTACCGCCTCCCCTGTCGGCGCGGCACCGTAAAAGACCCACCGCGCGCCCGGCGTACGACCCGTGCTGCGACTAGCAGGGGCAAACCGACAAAATGGGCTCTATGGAAGAGATTGACCCGCTCAGAAACCCTATCCGCAGTAACGACGACGAAGAGCTGTGCCGTGTTTGTGGTTACGCCGGAGGTCCGTTTTTCGAAGGCACCTGGCCGAGCTCTGCGATCTGTAGCTGCTGCGGCTGGGACGCGCAGACGCAGCCAGCCGGAATCGCAGGGACTCGTGAGCTCCGCGGGTACTGGATCGGGCACGGAGCCCGCTGGCACTTTCCTACGGACAAGCCGAAGGACTGGGATCTCTACACACAAATCCAGGCCATCCCTGAGCTCTGGCGTTGACCGGTAAGCCACTACCCGGCGCCGGTGCCCGAAACAGCTCTGCCGACGTACGAACGGCGGCAGACCAGCGGCCGCCGAGCAGCAGGATGTTCTCCGGCTTGAGGTCGCGGTGGACGACCTCGCGGTCCTTGAGGTCGGTGAGTGCTTCGGCGACGTCGGACAGGACGGCGACCGCCTCGTTGAGGGGCAGTCGGCCGTGGTCCTGGAGGTGGTCACGCAGGGACTTCTCGGCCCGGGGCATCACCAGTGCCCACTGGTCCTCGTGCTCGCCGCTGTCGATGACCGGCACCACGTTGCGGACGCCGGCCAGGCCGGTGAACAGCATCTCGCGCTCGGTCCCCGGGTTCTTGGGCACGAGCTTCACCGCCGCCTTCTCGCCGTCGGTGCTCACCGCCTCGAACACGGCACCGAAGCCGCCACCCCCGATACGGGCGTCGACGTCCCATCCCTTGTTCAGTGCCAGTGTCATGGTGCGCGTTGTCTCCATCGTCAACTGCTGCCCGGTGAGGGCTGTTTCGCCCTGCTTCTATAGTCTCAGGCCCCACTGACACACGGCGGGCTGATTGTCCGGGGACCGTGCCGCCTCGCGGAGCAGCGAGGGTCACTCCTCGTCGGTCAGGGCCTTCGCGAATGCCTCTTCGGAGTCCAGTGAACGGAGCAGGGTGCTGAGGAGCCTTCGTGTCACCGTGGCCGGCGTATCGCGCAGCTCGGCCAGTGTGGCGCCGGCGCTCTCCTCCTACGTGTTGGCGCTGTACCGGTGGTTGCTGGCGAAGATGGCCGGCTGGCTCCAGCGGCGTCGGCCGCGGAGTCGGTTGGCTCCGACGGCCACGCTCTCGCGGTAGATGAGAACAGGGTGTTGCCTTGTCAGTGCCGGGTGACACCATCCGGCCATGAGTAGCGAATCGTTCAACTGGCACGAGTTCCTGGGACGGTGGCAGGAGGAGTGGGTTCCGCGCCCGGACGCAGACGAGGACGGTGAGCAAATCCTCGTCCGCCCGGGCCTGCCCGGGGCGGACGAGGCGGTGATCGCCGTGGCCGAGGAGCGGCTGGGGCGGCGGCTGCCGCCCTCGTATCGGGGGTTCCTGGCCGCGAGCGACGGGTGGCACGTCGACCAGACGGCCGGGATCTACCGGCTCGGGGGTGCCTCAGATATCGACTGGTTCCGGGATCCGTACGACATGACCGCGCTGTACGAGCCGGATCCGGGCGACGGCCCCCGCGAGGAGGACGTGCTGCTGGCCGGCATGTGGCAGCGGGCGCTGCGCCTGGAAACGGACTCCGACATGTCGCACGCCCTTCTCGACCCGGGCGACAGCGGCGAGGACGGCGAGTGGGCACTCTACGTCTACAAGGGCTGGAGCGGTGAAGTGCCCGACCGCTACCCCTCGTTCCGCGCATACATGG
Source organism: Streptomyces sp. NPDC088745 (assembly GCF_044751045.1). Lineage (NCBI taxonomy): Bacteria > Bacillati > Actinomycetota > Actinomycetes > Kitasatosporales > Streptomycetaceae > Streptomyces > Streptomyces sp. NPDC088745. Next base: position 457,219 of record NZ_JBIVLB010000006.1, on the reverse strand, counting down.
AGGCCATGTACCGCGGCTTCCACGCCGACCGAGCGGCGCAACCCGATTTCGTGAACGCGACCACGCTCGCCCAAGACGTCCACGTGGACGAGGCACGTCTACTGGCCCTGCGCGGACGGTACGAGGAGGCCTTGCCCCTGCTGCAGGAGGCGTTCTCCTTCGGGAGGCCGCGCAGCGCCGTCCTGCTGAACCAGCTCAGGCAGATGCTCGCTCCGAGTGGCTCCCAGAGCCACGGCGACCTGGTGGCGGACCCGCTGTACCAGCCGGAGATCCTGCCCATGGAGGCCATGGAGCAGGCGAACGGCCGGGAGTGGTCGGGCGGGGATGAGCAGTGGCTGCGGATGATGGGCGCCCGGGGGGCCGCCCCGGAGATCGCCGAGGCCGTGCTGGGCGCCGTGCGGGACGGCACCCACCAGTACGCGCCTCCCGGTCCGTGGGGCCGGGCCGTCGCCGAGGCCCGGGAGGCGGCCCGCTGGGGCGCGACCGACGCCGCGTGGCACGTGCTGCGGGACGCGCTACCGCTGTGGGAGGCGCCGGGGCCGCTGATGGTCGTCCCGCTCGGCCTGCTCGCCGATCCGGTCCTGGGGCCGCTGATCACTCCGGAGCGCGGGCGGGAGATCCTCGCGACACCGCGGGCCGGTGAGACGGGCCCCGCTCCCGAGCCCGTGCCCGATCTCGATCCGCCGGGCCTCACCTGGCTGGCGGGGCCGTTCAGGCACGGGCAGCCGCTCGACGGCTACCGCTGCGTCTGGGTCAAGGGGGCGGATCCCGTCGGCCTGCCTGCCCTGATCGGTGAGGAAGGCGCCGAACTGAGCCCGCCCATCGATCTGTCGAGGTCTTTCCGGCGGGCGCCCCAACCCCACGAGCGGGAGGGCGTGGAACTCTGGGAGGACCGGGCCCTCGTCGCCGTCGGCCGCACGGCTGAAGGGTGGGCCTTCGCCTTCGACGGACCCTCCCACCGCCACCTGCACGGCCTGTTCCTGTCCCCGGCCGCGGCCGCCTCCTCGTCCGGCCGCGCGGTGGTGGTGTGGTCCGACCCGAGCCGCTCATCCCCGGACGATCCGTCGGCCTTCCACCTATCGGTGGCCGAACACGGCCAGGAGCTCTACGCCTTCACCGTGCGGGGCACGGAGATCCAACGCTCCGGCGCGATACCCGAGACCCTGGACCCCGCACGGCTGTTCCGGCCGGAGGACACCGAGCAGGACAACGAACGGCGGGTGCTGGAGGCCCTGCACACCGAACTGGGACTCTCGCTCCCCCGCTTCGCGCTGACCGAAGGCAGGATCCACACCTTCACCACCCAGTCCTGGACCCGGGCGCCACGCGCAGGTGAGGGCTTCGCCTACCTCAGCTTCGCGCGGCACCGGTCCTGACCGCCAGTGGGCCCGCCCCCGTGGCGGGCCCACTGGCGACGACCGACCGCGGTTTCAACTCAGTTCGATCGCGCGGGCGCTGGTCGAGGCCCCAACCCGGACCTGGGCGCCCCTTGGTGTCCTCGTGCAGCTCCCAGTTCGGGCCCCTGCGCGTCATCGGACTCCCCTCCCCCTGGTGTGCTGCCGAACACAGCAACGATCACGAGCGTACGGCCCCGCCCCCGGGCTGCGGGCCTCCGCCCTGCCCCCTCTCCTCGACCGCCGGGAGCACCGCGACGTCGACCGCCCGCCGGTCGAGACCGCCGTGCGAGGGGGTGTCCGCTTCCCCGTCACGCTGCCCGCACCACAGCAGGCCGCACGCGGCAACTACAGGGAGGAGGGAGAACAAGGTGAAGAAGGAACAGCGGGAGCAGAGCGCGGTGCGGGTGAGCGGATACCGGGAGCGGGCGCAGCGGCGCCGCACGGTGCAGAGCGCCGGGGGCCCGGAGCGACGGTTGGATGCGCACGGTGGCGGATGAGCGGCTGCTCGCACTGGCCACCCGGTACGGGTCGCTGACGCTGCGCCAGGCGGCGGCCGCGTGCTGGGGCGGGAAGGTGGAGACGGCGCGCACGCGGGTGCGGTTGATGGTCGAGGCGGGGCTGCTGTTCCGCTCCGCGGAGACCCGGCGGGCAGGGACGGTGGTGTGGACGACGGAACGCAGTGCCCGCCTCTCGGGCACCGGGCTGGGAACACCGCGTCCTCCGAGCGAACGGCTGCTGCACCGCCTCGCCTTGGCGGATGTCGGGCTGCGCCAGGAGGCCAGCACCGGGTCTCCCGTTGTGCTCACCGAGCGCGAGGTGCACACCGCCGACGCTGTTCCCGGGCGGGCCGCACAACTCCTGGCCGATTTCCGGGCGCCGCAGTTGGCGCCGTTCGGAGCAGGCCGCGGGGAGACCCTGGCGGTGCCGTTGGGGGGTGCGGTCGGTGCACTGGCCCGACCTCGTCGTCATCCGCCCCGTCACCCAGTTGCTGTTCGCGGTCGAGGTCGAGCTCACCCCGAAGACCCCGGCTGCGCTGCGGCAGATCCTGCACGGCTGCCTCCAGGCCCGCCGCAAGGTGATCCACCTGTGCACCGGCGCAGTCGTCCGCCAGCTCGTCGGGCACCAGACGCCAGGCGGGTGGAAGGACGGGATCGCGCAGCAGGTACGGCTGCTGCCGCTCGGCCCGCCAACCGGGGACGGTGCGACGCTGCTGCACGTCCAGGAGCTCCACCTCCGCGACCCGGGCGTGCGCGCACAGCTGGAGCGGCACACCGCCCGCCACCGGGTCAGCACGTACACGGTGCGCTGAACCGCTCTGGCTGGATCAGAGGTGCTTGGGCGCCGAGTCGGGGCGCAGCCGGTGAAAGGAGTGGTGGCGAAGGAGCCCGGTGACCTGTCGCAGCGAAGGTTGAGTGTTCTCATCGAACATTGAGTGCCGCCGGGTCGGCACGGCCAGCGGTCATGGCCTGTGCGCACCCAGCCGAGGCGGTCGCGACGAGGGGCCTCGTGCTGGGCGAGCCGTTCAACGCGGCCGGCGTCGGCAGTAGTGCCGGTACGGCCGGGTATCCCCGGCGGTCTGTCGACCCCGTCGTCAACTCCGGCTCAGTCGCCGTACGATGGCCTCCAGCAGCTCATCCAGCGCCGCCTCGTGCGTCCGTCCCCGAGGCCGGACCAGCCCAACCCGGCTCGGTGAGACCCCGCGGACTGGACGGAAGACCACGTCCGGGTGGGAGTAGAAACGGGCCGCCGATGCCGGGGCCAGCGCCACGCAGCCGCCAGCCACCGCTCCGAGCCACTCGTCGGGACGGCTGGTGACGGCGCCTACCCGGACGGGGTGCCCGTCTCGCTCCTCCACGGCCAGCCAGTGGTCCCTCCAGGTTCCGGTCTCGGCTCCGGACGCGACGAACAGCTCGTCCCGCAGCTCCCGGAACTCCACCGTCTCGCTGTTCGCCAGCGGATGCCGAGCTGGTAGCAGCACCCCCCGGTCCTCAGTAAACAATTCCCGCACCGTCAACCTCTCTTGTTCCGGAAACGGCAAACGCACCACTGCTGCGTCCACCTCACCCCGGGCCAGGTCGGCACCCGGGTCCGACCAGTCGAACTGCCGCAGTTCCACCCGCCACTCCGGCTGCGCCTTGCAGAACGCGGCGATGACCTCGGGGACGGCACCCACTGCGCCCGCGTCCAGGAAGCCCAGGCGCAGCACCTGCGCCGCTTGACCCGTTGCCTGCACCGCCTCGTCCCAGTCGTCCAGCAGTGCGGGCACCCGGGAGGCGAGCTCACGACCAGCCTCGGTCAGTGCCATCCCCGACCGCGAACGCGCGAAAAGCCGTACACCGAGATCGTCCTCCAGGCGCCGGATCTGCTTGGTCAGCGCGGGCTGCGAGACGAACAGCCTCTTCGCTGCCCCGGTCAGGCTTCCCTCATCCGCCACTGCGGCGAAGTACCGGAGCAGGCGCGTGTCCACATCCATGCCACCAGGTTATAAAAGCAGGTATTGGTAGGTGCCGCGGTGCCCGCAGATCCTGAAGGCATGACCAGTACCCAGCTCGCTTTTCTCGTTGTCACCCTGCTCACCGTCGCCGTCAACGTCGGTATCGCCGCCGCCGACCTCGCCGGGGCGCGCTTCGTACTGGCCAACTCGGCGCAGGTGGGTGTCCCCCGGTCCTGGCTGCCCCGGCTGGCCACCCTCAAGCTGGCTGGCGCGGCGGGCCTCCTCCTCGGCCTCTTCGACGCCGCACTGCGCCCCCTCGCCGCGGCTGCGGCCGGCGGTCTCGCCCTGCTCTATCTAGGCGCGCTCGCCTTCCATCTGCGCGCCCGCGTGCTCTACAACCTCGCATTCCCCGGTTTCTATTTCGCCACCGCCATCGCCTCGCTGGCCTTGACGGTGTCCTCTTGATGGCGGCCCCGCTCAATGTTCGATGAGAACACTCAGCCTTCGCGGTGACAGGTCACCCGACCTGTGCCCCGTCTCGGTTGATCTGGTCCGTGGACAGTCCTGTGACCTGCGGCGACCAGTTCATTTGAGACGCCGGGGTGCCGGGGATCTCAGGTGATCCGGTCCCGGGAGTCGGGATGGCGGGTGTTGTCTCAGGTGATCTGGTCCGGCTCCGGCGTTGGGTGTGACCGCGTCCAGGGGCGAGGCGGCCACTGACGTGGACGCGCCGGCACGGAGGAATGACCTTCCGGCCACTGCTGTCTGAGCGCGGCCGAGGGTCGGTCTGTGCGCGTTGGCGATCCATGCGCAGTGGCGATGGTGGTTGTCACATTCGTGGGCGCGGCGGTGTCTTCATGCCAAACAGGCAAACGTCCAAGGAGAACACCATGGCGCTACGCATCCCGAAAGCCGAGCTCCCCGCCGGGCTCCGCGAAAACCTGATCAAGCAGCTCGGTTCCGTGCCCGAGCCCAACGAGGTGCTGTGGAACAACCCCGAACTCGCCGAGGCCAGCCAGGAGTTCGCAGCCAAGGTGGCCACCTGGGACGCGGCCGACGCGAGCCTCAAGACGTTCGCGCACATGGCCGTCGCGGCACAGATCGGCTGCAGCTGGTGCCTCGACATCAACTACTTCGCGGCGCTGAACCAGAACCTGGACCTGGCCAAGGCGAGCCAGGTACCGCGCTGGCGGGAGTCGGAGGTGTTCACGCCGTTGGAGCGGGAGGTAATGGAGTACGCCGAAGCCATGACGAACACGCCCACGACCGTCACCGATGAGCTGTCGGCGAGTCTGCTCGGCCGGCTCGGTCCGGCGGCGCTGGTCGAACTCACCGTGTTCATCGGCTTCGCCAACCTGGCGGCCAGGTGCAACACGGCGCATGGGATCACCTCGCAGGGCTACTCCGATGCCTGCGAGATCCCGCTGGCCGGGCGTCCTCAGACGTCCGGCGCAGCGTCGGCATCATGACCGAGGACCCGTTCGTCGCCCATCGCAGCCTGCTGTTCACGGTCGCCTACGAGATGCTCGGCTCCGCGGCCGACGCGGAGGACGTGCTGCAGGAGTCCTGGCTGCGGTGGGCCGGCGTCGACCCGTCGCGGGTGAGCGACGCGCGGGCGTACCTCGTCAGGACCGTCACGCGGCAGGCGCTCAACCGACTGCGGACGTTGGCGCGCAGCCGCGAGGACTATGTCGGCGAGTGGCTGCCGGAGCCACTGCTGACCACCCCAGATGTCGCCGAGGACGTAGAGCTCGCGGAGAGCGTCTCGATCGCGATGCTGACCGTCCTGGAAACGCTCGGGCCCACCGAGCGGGCGGTGTTCGTACTCCGCGAGGTCTTCGAGCTGCCGTACGGTGAGATCGCCGAGGCCATCGGGAAGTCCGCGGCCGCGGTACGGCAGATCGCGCGGCGAGCGCGCGAGCATGTGGCGGCCCGCCAGCCGCGGGTGCGGGTGAGCCGGTCGGAGCAGCAGGCCGTGGTGGAGCGGTTCCTGCTCGCGTTGCGTACCGGGCAGTTGCAGCAACTTGTGGAGGTCATGGCGCCGGACGTGGTCCTGATCGCCGATGGTGGCGGGCTCGCGGCCGCCGCTTCGGCTCCGATCCACGGGGTCGAGCTCGTGGCGAAGGTACTCGCGCGCGCGAACCGGGCGGAAACGACCCCGCTCGCGACAACGGCCGTATGGCTCAACGGGGCACCCGCGGGCCGGATCGAGATCGACGGCGAGCTGCCCACAGCGGTGAGTTTCGTGGTGGAGAACGGGCAGATCACCCGGGTCTACTTGGTGAGAAACCCGCGGAAACTGACGAGACTGAACGAACCGGTTGAACTCGCCAGGTAAGCCAACTACCGCCCTGGCATGGTGGGTGTTCCGGGCGAAACCGCCCGGAACACCCACCACCACACACCCGGCCGGAACCCGACGGCGGCCAGCACCGAAGATCCAGGACGGACGCGGGGTTGAGCCCACGATCCGACATAGATGTTCCCTGACCCTCGAAAGGCCCTGCCAACTGAGATGCGCAAGACCCCGCCGGGCCAGGTCAGACCGGACGCACGAGTCCTGACGGACCAGAGCATCCGAGACGCCAGCCGAGTCGGTCTGGATCACGTGAGACGGGGACCACATCGCCTGAGACGGGACAGCCTGTGTGCGGGTGAGGATGGCGATATCCATAGCCGCTCCTGGGTGTCATGCTGACTGTCATAGCCGGAGCGAGGACGGAAATTGATAGGTATCCGCAGGTCAGACCCCGGATATAAGTCAGCGTGACACCGGCGTGACACCCGCCGTGACAGTCCTGGAAACGCCTTCCGGACCGGACCCTCAGAGCATGTACGGCGGGTTTTCCCCGGGGCCGCCCGGGGCGAGCGCTTCGGCCGCCAGACCTGTCGGGGTCAGCTACGGCATCGCCCCTTCCGTGCCCGCCTTCAGCTCTTTCGCATCCAGGCTCACGCTCATCCACATAGGCGCGAGTATCCACCGCCGCCAGCACTGGATTCAGGCTGTTGCCCGGACTGCCACCCGCATGTGCGACCCGTCCAGCTGCCGCCGCCGACCACACGTCCCTCCCACCCCGCGCTCCGCTTCTCCTCTTCCTGTAGTTGCCGCCCGGCAGGGAGCAGACGGCCACCGCAGGCGCGGCCGTGGGCGGGGAGAGGGAAGGGCGTGCTGTACCGGGATCGGCGGCAGCGACCTGGTGGTCAATCCGGTCAGGTGCCGGTGCGGGCGACGGCGGCCCGGACCTGGGTCATCAGGGGGACCGAGCCGCGCTGCACCGGGGCCGGCCCTGGTACGTCCCACATCTTGTGCAGGGCCGCCCTCATCCGCTCGTTCATCGCGGACTCAGCACGACGCCGCCGCCCCCCGGACACGGGACAGACCTCTTGGTCCGGCTATCGCGGACAAAGAGGTGTCGTTCTGCGAAGGGGGCTTGCCCACACCCCTGGACTGCACGAATGCAAGATCACCAGATGCGGGGGGTCCCACCGCCGGTCACGCCTTCGGCCCCCCGCCCAGTGCACCTCTCCAGGCACCTCTGCAGCCCCCTTCCGGTGCAACCCCTCCCTGAGCCAGGTGCGGCCTGCAACCGGTGCAGAGCTGCACGAGGTGATGCACGGTGAACGCTACGGGGGCACGGTTGATCATCTTTGATACGGATGCGGTGAACCTTCTCCCGCCATCCGGTCTTCGGGCCGACATCATTCGCACGTTGCGGCAGTGCCGGCCCCCACAAGGTGGCCGTGCCGTAGATGGTCATGCCGATGACCGGCCCGGCTGAAGCGGCCGCCCCGGAAGCAGGCCGCTGACCGAGCCGTCTGTCCTGGGCAAGCCCGCCCACACGGAGGGCTTGCCCAGACTCCCCTAAGGCTTGCCCCGCGGCTCAGGCTTGCCCGGCGGGATCCCACCGCAGGTACGGCCTCCCAGACAGTGACGCCACGAGCTCGGGGCCGTCCCGTCGGCCCGGACGCTGGGCAAGCCCTCGGGGCCCGTGGCGTGTCCAGCTCGGGGCCAGCGGTCGTGCGTGACGTGCCGGTGGCGGTACCCGTTGAACGTCAGGGCGTGCAGAGGGGCCGCCTGTCGAAAGCCGAGGAAGGGCAGGGCTGGTCATGACGACCACGGAGATGAACCTGGCGAAGCGACTGGGGTTCGCTCCCGGTCAGACGGTCGCAGAGATCGGGTGAGACGACGACTGCGACGACGAGCTGCGCGGGTCGGTCGAGGAGGTGACCGGCACAGAGCTGCTCGACGAGGAAGCGGAGGAGGCCGTCGACGTGGTGCTGCTGTGGTGGCGTGACGATGAGGGAGATCTCGCCGACGATCTGATGGACGCCGCCAGCCGTCTCAAGGACGGCGGCTGTATCTGGCTGGTGACCCCCAAGACGGGCCGCAACGGGTACGTCGACCCTGGTGATGTGCACGAGGGAGCGCAGGCGGCCGGCCTGACTCAGGGGACCAGCCTGGTGGCGGCGCAGGACTGGATCGGTACCAAGCTGGCGTGCCCCTCGCGCTGAGCCTGGGGCCGGTGTAACGCGAACAGCGTCGGTCTCGTTGAACGCTGTACCCCCGAGGCGGGCCCCGGAAATCTCCGGGGCCCTTGGTGTGTCCGGGCGGGGTCGGTTGGCGGGGTCGTCCGGGTCGGTGAGCCAGTTGACGACGTCGGCGTCGGTCATCCGGATCATCTGTGTCTCGTGGACCTCTCCGTGCCGGATGACGTGGCTGCGGCCCGAGCGCGGGCTCGGCTTCGGGGCCGGGCCCGCGAGCGGGGCGAGGCGCTGCCAGGTGGTGGCCGGGCACACCAGGCCCGCGACCGGGCGGCGGCCTTCACCTCGCGGGCCCGGCCCGCAATGGCTGGCCACGAAGCGGGGCCGTCAAGGTTTGAGCAGGTACTCGCCACCGTCCGGAGTGCCGCCGCGCTGACCCCGCTGGCGGGCCGGGGTCACCGGGTTCTGAACCGGCGGAGGAGGTTGCGGGCGACGTGTACGCCCGGGCCGCCGAAGCCGACGATGTCGATGCGTCCGTCGCCGGTGATGTCGGCCAGGAAGCGCGAGTGGCGGTCGACCCGCCAGCCGCCTGCGTCCTCGTTGTACCCGAATCCGCGGCATACCAGTTGGGCCTGCTTGAAGGTGCCGGTGCCATTGTTGTGTGAGACCCAGACGCCCTCGTTGCCGAAGCCGATGATGTCGGGGGTTCCGTCGCCGGTGACGTCGGCGAGGAGGCGGGGGTGTTTCTCCCCGGTCCACCCCTGGGCCTGCCCGTAGTCGTTCAGGACGAGTTGAGGAGTCTCGAATGTGCCGTCGCCGCGTCCGCGGGCGACGACGACCCCCTGAGGTCCGAAGCCGACGATGTCCGGTGCCCCGTCGCTGGTGGTTTTGGCCAGGAACCGGGGGTGTTCGTCGATGGAGCTCCATCCCTGGTCGGCCCCGAATTCGTCGAGGACGTAGCGAGGTTCGGCGAATGTCCCTTCTTCGTCCTGGAGGGATACCCACAGGCCGTCGTCGTGGCAGCCGACGATGTCGAGCCGGCCGTCGCCGGTGGTGTCGGCGAGGAACCGGGGGTGCTTGCCGGTGAGCCAGCCGCCGGCTTGCGGGCCGTGGCCGAACGCCTTGAGGACCAGTTCGCCGCCCGCGGGTGCGAAGGTGCCGCTTTCGCCCTGAGTGGACACTCGCATGCCCTCGGCGGCGAGCACGACGACGCTGGGGCGGCTCTCGCTTGTGAGGTTCGCGAGGGTCCACAGGTCCTTGGGGCTCGCGGAGGCCGCGGGTGGGTGCAGCACCCGTTCGTCGTCGAACGTCCCGTCCCCTCGGCTGGAGCAGGTCACCGCTCCCTTGGCGGGTTGGAGGGCGACGATGTCCGCGAGCCCTGTTCCGGTGGTGTCGGCGAGGAAGCGTTCGCCGAGTCCCGCCCACCAGCCCGCCTGGCCGGCAGGGTGGCGGTTGGGCCTGTCGGTCGTCCACCCGCCGGCGTCCTGGTCGTAGCCGAACTTCTCCAGGACCAGCAGTACGTTGCTGAAGGAGGGGGTCGCGTCGGCTGTCGGCCGCAGAGCGTTCTTGTCGTGGGTCAGTCGCCAGGACTGGCGGCTGTTCCAGTGGCTCAGCGGCGCCCAGTCCAGGGCGAGGTCGCTGGTCCGCACCGGCTCGCCCGGGACGAGGCGCCACCGCTGGCTCTCGGCGCTGTCGTCGTACTCGCCGAGGACGATCCGGGTGTCGTCCTTCCCGGGGGTGTCGAGGTCGAGCACGGTGCCGTCGGCCGCGCCCTCGATGACGTAGAGGCCCGCTTCGCCCTCGACGGGAAGGAGGTGCCACTGCTGGGCCTTGTTGTTGGCGGCGGCATCCCCCTGGCGGACGCCTCGGTCCGCAGCGGCGGGATTGTCGAGGACCTTGCCGCTGACCGCGTTGCGGATGACATGCGCCGGCTCGCCGTGGGCGCCCGGCACGGGGGTGAACTGCCACTGCTCCGGGCTCGGGCCGTCTTTGGGGTAGTCGCGGACGACGAGCGCCCCGTCCGCGCCCGGTGCGGCCCTGGCGCCGAGGGGCTGGCCCGTGGCGGCGTTGACGATCTCCAGCTTCAGTTCGTGCGTGGGCACGGGCATCGTGGTGCCTCTTCCAGGCGGTTGGTGCGACGGCTGGGGACGGGGAGGGCGTGAAGGCTGCGTCTCACGTGAAGACGTGGTGGTAGGGGACGTCCCACTCGTTGGGCAGCCGCGGGTAGAACGTGTTGATGACCGTCCCGGTGAAGTCCCCGCCCCAGTTGTAAGTGAGCCGTGCTTCGCTGTCCTTCGCCACCGTGTGGTCCTTGAACCCGAGGATGGCGTCGGGGTGGGTGATCGGCACGAAGGTGATCCCGCCCCATGGCGTCACCGTGACGACCCAGAGTTGGGTGTCCTCCCCCGCACCGTTCTTCCCGCGCCATTTGTCGCTCACCTTGCCGGGCAGACCCACCTGCAGGGTGTCGGCTGTGCTCTGGGGGGCGTCCTGGTGGACGGTGATGCGCCTGCGCTGGGGCTTGGGGGTTCCGTCGTCCCCGCGGCCGGCACCGGTGTCGGCCACGCCTGCGGGCGGGGGCGTCACCTGCCCTGCGGCGCTCTCGAGGAAGTACAGCGGGCGCTGTCCGAAGAAGCCGCCGGGGGTGATGTGCCAGAGATGGCCCTGCGCGTCCTTGGTGGCCGTGTCGAGCGCGGTGGCCAGCTTGACGCCCTTGTCGTGGCTGCTCGCCGCCAGTTCCGCAGGACGCAGGTAGCCGCCGTTGAAGGCATGGACGAGCATGACCGGCCGGTTCTCGACGAGCGCGGCCACGATGGCGTTGTCGTAGCTGTTCACCGCCACCGGGCCGCCGACCACCAAATTCGCCATCGCCGTGCGTTCTTGGGTATACATCGCGGAAACCTCACCTTTTCTCGAGGGAGAAAACAACGCCTCAGGCGCTCAGTGAATTTGTCTAGCACGCGCCGGTATCAAAATCCCCGGTGCTCGCGGCCGGTGGGACTTCCTAACCGAATGTATGATCGGAGTAAATGCCCACAAAGCGGCAACTTCTGAGGTCAGAGCGGTACAACGAGGTTCCGCAGTTCATCGATCGGGTGAATCGGAGCCGCAGAAAATCTTGGTCACCCGTTTGAGTGCGATGCCCGGAGCGGCCTTCTCGGGAGACAGAGCCGCTGTTAGCTTCGCTTGCCAGAGCTCTTGCGAATTCCCTCATTGGTATTTCACCTAATGCGGTTTCGGCCAGATCAGTCGAGGACAGAAATTGCCTTCAAATGCGTACAACCTGGCACGGGCCAAGCGCCGGCCGCTGACGAAGAAGAACCTGCGGGAACTCAATATCGACATCGACGACGAACGGACCTGGCGGCCCATCCTGGAGCACCCGAAGCTGGTCTACGTCGACGACTACGGGGTGCAGCACAGGCCCGTCGGGTTCTCCGTGAACAAGTCGAGCTTCGGCTCCTTCCCCGGCACCGCGTACGGGCTGGGCTGGCTCGCCTACATGAACCTCGGTGAGCCCTTGATCGAGGAGCGGCGCAACATCGCCCAGCCCGCGCCCGACTCGTTCTCCTCGCGCACCTACGTCAACCGCAGCCAGTCCGAGATGACTTTCACCGACTCCGTCGACTTCACCGTGTCGAACGGGGCCACCTGGTCGCTCTCGGGAGACTCCAAGCTCACCTTCGGCGGCAGCGTCAGTGCCCAGCTCCAGCTGCAGCTGCAGAACAAGCTCGGGCTGAACCTCCAGGGACAGCTGGGGACGCAGCTCAAGAACGAGATGGCGAACAAGAGCGCGAACACGGTGACCAACAAGAACAGCAAGGAGAGCGTGGGGGTCGACAACGCCAACACCGTCGATACGTCGGTGGCCAACGGAATGACGAACTCCGCCTCGGCCACGATGGCCGGCTCGGTGGATTTCACGACCACGGGCAGCGCGGCCGGCACCGCTGCGCTGAACGCCGCGCTGGCCCTGGGCATCGCGGCCTCCGTGGGCGGTTCGCTGAACACCAGCTGGGCGTCGAAGTCGCAGATCTCCGGCAAGGTCCCGCCGGGCTCCCGCGTGGAGACCATCGTCACCCAGCGCCGCGCCCTCAAGCAGTACACGTACGAGATCCCGGTGACGTTCTCCGGGCTGCTCGCGGTGAAGTACGCGGTGCCGGTGGCCGTCCTGTCTCCCCCTCAGCCGGACGACTACCCCCGTCTCGACGAGCTGGTCGCCCGCGACATCGCCGACCTCGACCTGGCCGGCGGCGGCTTTCGCATGACGGGCCTGGCGGAGGTCGTCTCCGCCCTGGAGGTCCACCACACGATGTTCGACGGCGAGAGCCTGATCGACAGCGACCGCGACCTGCACAAGGGGCCCTGACCAGGGGGCCGCCGCCACAACGACCAGAGGTGACAGCCATGGTGTTCAAAAACGTCTTCGACTCCGCGGGAACGGGCGCGGGGCTCTTCTCGGTGACCACCGACCGCCACAAGCCGCAACCAGGGGCGGGCGTCGACTTCGAGGACGCCGACGACGACACGTACGACGACACGACCACGAGCCTGTTCACCAGCGGGATCCACGGCGCTTCCCACCGGGCGAAGACCGTGCAGGAACAGGCGCCCGAAGCACGGGCCATCCTCGGCTTCCTCGCCTCCTTCATCCAGACCACCCAGGCATCCGCCGGCACCCAGGCCGCCTACGCCCGGGAGCCCGGATCGGTGTCCACGGCCGCGGCCGCCGGCATGGACAAGTCCAGCGAGACGGTGACGAAGCGCCCCGACCTGCAGAAGGACGAGGGCCTGCAGGCACCGAAGAGGGACGACTTCAAGGCGCCCGACGCCCCGGCGTCCCCCAAGGCCGACCAGCCGCCCAAGGCGCCCAAGCCCACCGCCGAGAAGCCGTCCGACTCCAAGTAGGTTCACAGGGTCCGAGGGGGTCAGGGGCGACAACGCCCCTGACCCCTTCGTGCGTTCACACCGGCAGCAGCTGCCACTGGCGGTCGCGGTGGTCGCCCTGCGCCCCGTACTGCTTGATCACCGTGGGGGCGTTGGTGCCCACGCGAAGGAGCAGACCGCTGTTGCGGTTCGCGAGCTCATAGACCCGCGGGGCATCGGCAGCCGATCCCACCGGGATCAGCCTCCACTGCTGGTGCCCGGCCCCGCTGCCCTCGTAGGCACGCTGCGCGACCACCGCCCCCTCCACCGTCCCTCCGCCGACGACCTCCAGGACCTTGCCGCTGCGCAGGTTCTCGACCCGGTACACGACCTCGCCCTCGTCCTCGCCCGCCACGATCAGCCGCCACCGCTGGTGCGCCCGGGGAGAGGAAAGGGACTGGTGGACCTCGGCCCCGTCCTTGGTGGACTCACGCCAGACCCCCATCCGCAGCCCGCTGCGCACGTTGGCCCAGGAGACCACCGTGCCCGACTCGGGCAGCCCGGCCATCTTCGCCGACGCGACTTTGCGGACCCGGTGGTTGGCGCTGTCGGCGATGTAGAGGGTGCCGACGCAGTCCATGGCGAGCCCGGCCGGGGTGTGCAGCTTGGCCGAACTGGCCGGGCCGTCCTCGAAACTTGCCGTGCCCGTGCCCGCGACGGTACTGATCTTCCCGTCGGCCGTGATCCTCCTGATCCGGTGGTTCTTATGGTCGCAGATGTAGAGGGTGTCGGTGCTGTCCACCACCATCTGCCCCGGGAAGTGCAACTGGGCCGAGGCCGCCGGCTCGCCGTCACCGCCGAAGGCCGGGGCGCCCGTGCCGGCGACCGTAGCGATCTTCCCGTCGGCCGTCACCTTCCGAACCCGGTGGTTGAAGCTGTCGGCGATGTAGACGGTGCCGGTGCTGTCCACCGCCACCCCGAACGGACGGTTCAGCAAGGTTTCGGTGGCGAGCCTGCCGTCAGGGGTGAAGCCCTCGGTGCCCGTCCCGGCGACCGTAGCGATCTTCCCGTCGGCCGTCACCTTCCGGACCCGGTGGCCTGTGTATTCGGCGATGTAGAGGGTGCCGGTACTGTCCACCGCCAGTCCGAAGGGACCGTTCAGCAGGGCTTCGGTGGCGAGCCTGCCGTCAGGAGTGAAGCCCGCGGTGCCCGTCCCGGCGACCGTAGCGATCTTCCCGTCGGCCGTCACCTTCCTAACCCGGTGGTTCACCTGGTCAGCGATGTAGAGATTGCCCGCGCTATCCACCGCTACCCCGCGAGGGAGATTCAGCTGGGCCGCGACGGCACGATCCCCGCTTCCCCCGCGTCCCGCCACCCCCGTCCCCGCGACCGTAGCGATCTTCCCGTCGGTCGTCACCTTCCGGACCCGGTGGCCGCTGCTTTCGGAGATGTAAAGGGTCCCGTCCCGGTCCACCGCGACGCCGTACGGAAGATTCAGCTGAGCCGTGACGGCCGCCTCGCCGTCTCCCGTGCTCCCCGCAACCCCGGTCCCCGCAACCGTGCTGACACCGGGGTCGAAACTCCCGTCACCGGCTTCCGTCTGAGCAGTACTCATCGCCATCTCCTCACCGTTCACCGACAACCCCCTACAGGGGGCTGTCCGCTGATCTCACCAAGCCATGAGGGCGCCCCGGGCGGAAAGTCACTTCTGAGTGCCTTATTCGCACGCCGTTGACGAGGCGCGGACCTGGACCGGCTACCGCCCGGACGGTACCGGGGGGACGGACGGACGCCGCGAACCGTGTCGGTCCGTGCGCGCGGTACCGTCAGCCGTGCTGCCGGTACGGGGACGGGGCCAACAGCCTCTGCGTCACGTGCCACGCCCCGGTCGAGGCTGCCCGGAAGAAGCCGAGCCCCCGGCAGTAGCCCGCGCTGCGCCGCTGCTCCCCGGCGGCGCGCGCCCCGGGGTGGGCGGCGGTCACCGCTCCCGTGCGGCTTGGAGGGCGGTGCGGGCGGTGAGCGGCGGATACCCCAGACGTGCCGTGACGTCCTCGGCGGTGGTGTCCGGGTCGGTGGCCAGCAGCTCCGCGACGGCGTCCGCGCGGACGGCGGCGAGGGCCCTGGTCGCGGTGTTGTGGTGCACGCCGAGGGCCTCGGCGACGGCCTGGGCGGTCACGGCCGGGTCGGCGGCGAGCAGTGCGGCGGCGCGGGGACGGATCTCTTCGCGGGGCAGCAGGTCGCCGGTGCCGCGCGGCCGGCCTCCGCGCGCCCGTTTTCCCGCGTCTCCCGGCCGGGCCGCCTGCCACTTCTCGATCACGTCCCCAGGCCAGTGCTCCACTCCCCCCACCACCCGGCACGCAGCCCGCAGGTCCTGGTCCGCGCGGGCGTACTGGTCCCAGGAGCGGGGGGCCACGCCGAGGACGGCCGCGGCCTCCTGGCGGTCGAGGAGGTCGCCCGGGTCATCCGTCGTCGGAAGGGCGGGGACGGGTTTCCCGGCGGCCCACGCGTCTTGCTGCCGGGCGTCCCAGAGCAGGGTGCGCGCGCCCTCGCTGCTGACCGGCTTCGGCCGGCCGGGGGCCTGCGCCGCCTTCTTCGTCCGCCATGTCCCCAGCGTCATGCCCTCCCGCGCGGCAAAGTCGGCGGACGTGAGGACGTAGGGCTCGCGCCCGGAACGGATCATCAGACAACTTCGGATGTGGGAAGGGGGGTTCGCGAGGAAACCGCGCTCAGGAAAACAGTACGGCACATGCCTTATGCGCGGGGGTTCGTGGCACATTGTGTCCAGAGCAGCTCCCTGGTGGGTCGTCTTGGGAAGGCCGGCGCCCTATGCCACCCGCTTCGGCGGAATGGGTGCCGGCCGCTTTCGTCGCCGTACCACCGCCGCCCCCTTTGCAGGTCTGCAACCATGGGCGGCCGCGGCATGTCTTCACCGGCATGACAGCCACCCCGAAACGACGATCAGCCCCCGACGGCCGGGAGTTGCGACTGTGGAAGGTCGGCCGGACGCTGCTCCTAACCTTCACCGCCGCCGTGCTCGTCGCGGGCTCCATCTTCACCGTGCTGGTCGTGCTGCTCGACTTCCGGGCACTCGATACCGGCACCAAGCTCGATGCGAAGACGCTCTTCGACCTGGTGAAGCTCTCCTTCGGGGTGGTCGCAGGAGCCGGTGCGCTCGTCGCCCTGGTCGTCGCCTACCGCCGCCAGCGCGTCGACGAGGCCGGCGCCCACCGCGAGTCCACCCGCCTGCACACCGAACGCTTCTCGGCGGCCGTCGACAAACTCGGCTCCAACTCCCCCGCCGTACGCCTGGGCGGCATCCACGCCCTGTCCGGACTCGCCGACGACGCCCCGCCCCGAACTGTGCCAGACCTGTATTGACGTCCTGTGCGCCTACCTCCGCCTCCCCTACCCACCCGACCCCGGCGACCTGCCCGACCTCCAGCCCGACAACACCCCGCCCACCGAGGAACAGCGCGAAGCACACCAGGTCAAGCAGGACCGGTTCCGCGAACTGCGCGAAGTACGGCACACGATCCTGCGCCTCATCGGGGACCACTACCGCCTCCCCGCCGAGGACGATCGCCGCTCCTGGCAGGGCTACGATCTCAATCTCACCGGCGTCACCATCGACGGCCCCATGGATTTCACCGGTGCACAGTTCTCCGGCGGCACCGTGAACTTCACCCGTGTGCAGTTCTCCGGCGGCACCATGAACTTCACCCGTGTGCAGTTCTCCGGCGGCACCATGAACTTCCGCAATGCGCTGGGGGCGGTTCCCCATGGGCTTCTCGACTCCCTGGGCCTTCCCGTTCCCGCGACGGTCGTTCTTCCTGCTCGCTGGCAGCCCGGGGCCCCGTAGCACGAATTTCTGGGCGCGGAGTACGCGGCGGGGAAGGCCGGCACCCCTGTGCCACCCGCCCTCGGGCGGAACGGGCGCCGGCCGCTTTCGTCAGGTCCGGCAGGTCGCGTTGGCAGAGTCCGCGCTGTACGCGTACGGGCGGCGGGACGTGGCGGCGGGCGGCTGCGCGGCCCGGCGGGCGGCGAAGTTGTCCGGGGTGTTCTGGTGTCCGTGATCCGCTTCCCGGATCGGGGGATCGTGGTGCGGATCAGGCGGCGAAGCCCACGTTGGTCACGTACTCGTACTGACCCCAGTCGGAGCCGAGGTCGCCGATGACGTCGTCCCATGCCTCTTCAAGCTCGCTGTGGTCACTGGCGGCCCAGGAGCCGGATCAGTCCCAGCGGCTGTCGGGGACGAGACCCCGTCCGTCGGGCGCGAGACCCTCGAAGTTGTCCACGTCATGCACTTCCGCAACCCCGAAGAGGAGCCCAGGATCGGCTGGTTCCTCACCGCGCGGCAACGGACGGGCGAGCCCGCCAACTTGGAGCCTCACAAGTGCGCGGGCCCGTCCTGGTATCTCCCCGACCAGCTTCCCAACACCACTGTCCCGTACAGCGCGCTGGGCATCGCCCACTGCCTCAAGGGCGAACCGTTCTCCGTGCACGGCTGGCAGGAGCCGTGAGGGCACGGGAGACCGAGGGGGAAAGACCTCTGGCCCCGCACGAAGGCGTGCGGGGCCAGGGAGACGGGTGTTCCGCCGTGGCCCGGGGGGGCGGAGCCGGTGGGCGGACCTCCCCCGGCCCGGCCGGGTGGGTGTCAGAAGCGGACGTCGGAGCAGGCGTAGAAGGCGTTGCCGGTGTCGGCGATGGTCCACACGCCCAGGATGAGGTGGCGTCCGGTCTTCTGCGGCAGGACACCGGCGTGGGTGACAGTGGCGCCAGGCTGACGCCCACCGAAGGGCACCGTGAGGAACGGCTGCGGATCCAGGTCGGCCCTGGTCAGCGGCTTGGCCGGGTTCCAGCCGTCCTTGGTGATGTAGTAGCGGAAGTCGGTGGTGGCGTGGCGCGCGGTGATCCGCCAGACAAAGTTGTGGCTCTGGCCTGCGGTGAGGGTGGTGGCCGGCCAGTTCCCGCCCCGCGGGTCGTCCAGCTCGGAGAAGCGCCCGATGCCGCCCGAGCAGATGTGCCCGTCGGCGGGCCCGCGCGTGGGGAAGCCCTTGGACCCCTCCACGCTCGGCGGCTCCCACTGGATCTGCCCGCAGTTGCGGACGGTGCCGTTGCCGCACAGCTGCTGGCGGCTGACCGGCGAGTCGGTGTAGCCGTGGCTCGACGCGCTGCCGCTGGTGGCGAGCACGGCGGAACCGGCCAGGCCGAGGCCGAGAAGTAACGAAGTGAGCTTCCTGCGCATGGCGTGCTCCCGTGGTCCGAGGGTGCGGATGGGGGGGGCGGACGCACCCCTGCGACGCACTGCCGATGTAGCGGATGGACATGGATGCAGCGGATGCAGCGGGGCCGAGCAGCGGTGAGGCGGCAGGGCGGTGGCAGTGCGGAGAAGAACCGGAGGGCATACGTCCGACGCGGTCTAGACCAAGACTGAGGCTAGCCCCGGGACTTGAGCATGTCCATACCAATGACTATGCCGCTCGCGTTCCCCGCGTCAGACAACGTCAACGACTCCACCGTCTTCGACACGGTCATGGACGAGCTGCGGGTGCCCCGGACCGGTGCCGGGCGACCTCGCCGCAGGCCCGACGCGGACATCGCGGACAAGGCTTACTCGTCCCGGGCGATCCGCCAGGTCCTGCGCAGGCGAGGCATCCAGGCCGTGACCCCAGAACGGACCGACCAGAAGGCCAACCGCCTGCGGCGAGGGAAGGCCGGTGGCAGGCAGCCGGCCTTCGACCGCGAGCTCTACAAGGCACGCAACGTGGTCGAACGCTGCTTCAACCGTCTCAAGCAGTTCCGCGCGATCGCCACCCGATTCGACGAACTCGCCACCCGCTGCAAGGCCGGAGTCCATCTCGCCGCACTCATCCTCTGGCTCCGCGAACCCACCCAAGATCCTTTGTCAGACAGGCCCTAGTAGTGCTTTGTCAGGTGGTGTCGTAAGGCTGCCAGGTGGGTTGTCGGCAGGTGGGGCAGGTGCCGGTCCAGGTGGCGATGAGGTGCTGAAGGAGGTCCAGGGCCTGGCAGAGGGTCAGGCCCTGGCAGGGGCTTTTGGGCTGGTCCGCTGTTCGGTCAGGAACAGGTGGGCGGCGGTGACGAGGGTGACGTGGCGGTGCCGGCCGGTGAACGAGCGGCCCTCGAAATGGTCCAGGCCCAGGGCGGTCTTGAGCTCGCGATAGTCGTGCTCGATGCGCCAGCGTGCTTTCGCCAGGCGGACGAGGTCCTAGGCGGGAAGGTCGGCGGGCAGGTTCGAGATCCAGTACTTCACCGGCTCGCTCCCGCCTTCGGGCCACTGGGCGATCAGCCAGACCAATGGGATCGTGCCATCCTCACAGGGCTTGGGCCGGCGCCCGGCGAGCCTCACCCGCAGGAACACGAAGTGCGAACTCATCGCCGCCTTCGAGCCCTTGCGCCAGGTCACGGTTCGGCCGCCGCGACGGCCCACGGCCAGCACGTGATCTCGCAGGGGAACCGGGGTGGTGCGATAACGGGGCAGCGGCCGCGGTCCCAGACCGCCGTAAGCCGGCTGGTGAGGTGCGGCTTCCTCGCCATGGGCGGTCATCTCGCCCTTGGTCTGCAGGACGTAGGTCAGGCCGCGGTCTTCCAGGCTGCGGCGGAAGTCGGCGTTGGCACCGTAGCCGGTGTCCGCGACCACGACAGCGGGCCGCAGACCGGTGGCGGCGAGTTCGTCGAGCATGTCCAGGGCAAGCTGCCCCTTGGGCGGATGATGTTCCCTCTCGGGTATCCGGCAGGCCCGCCGACGGCCTGCGGCCTCGTCCCCGCCCCAGGCCGCGGGCAGGAACAATCGCAAGGACAGTGGGCACGAGGCGGTGTCGGACGCGGCGTGGACACTGACGCCGATCTGGCAGTTGCCGACCTTGCCCAGGGTGCCGGAGTACTGCCGGGCCACCCCGGGCGAACGACGGCCGTCCTTGGGGAAACCGGTGTCGTCCACCACCCACACCTGCGGCCGCACCGACGCCACCGCCCGCCAGGCCAGCCGGGACCGCACGTCCTGGACCGGCCACGTCGAGGACGTCATGAACTGCTGCAGCTGCTGGTGATCGACACCGAGCCGTTCCGCCATCGGCTGCATCGACTTCCTGCGGCCGTCCAGCAGCAGGCCCCGTAGATACACGGCACCCTCTTCGCGCTGGTCCCGACGCACCAACGGCGCGAACACCTCGGACGCGAACTCCTCCAGCCGACTCCGTACCGCCGCAAGCTCCTCAGCCCTCATACAGCCGGCGAACTACCAGACCCCCAACACGACAAGACCACATAACAAAGCACTACTAGACCGGCAGCGGGACTTCCTCCGCAGTCAGAGCCACCGTCAATAAACACACGCCGCCGTCCTCTTCACGCCTCTTCGGCGATTGATTCCGGCCAGCTTCCGCCGCCGTCGTTCCCCTTCGGTCATGAGTAGTAAAAAAGCGCCCGCACGGGGTTGATCAATTGCGGCATTGATCCTACGTTCGGAAATCGTTCAGCGACTCGCGGGACATTCATACGGCCAACGGCACACCACCCCCACAAGAGGTGCCCCTGTGCCCGGAACTGCCCCATATAAAGGGGCGAGAAGGAGCAGAGAATGAAGTTTCTGTTTGCCATCAAGAACGCCGTGTCCCATCAGAAGAGCCTGAAGGCCAGCGCTTGGTACATCTGGTACTAGAAGCGCTGCTCGGGTCCGCCCCCGTCGTCCAGCGGGGGCGGACCCGAGAGGCACCGTTCGCAGCCTCGTCCGGCCCTTCGGAGTCCTTCCCATGACGCAGCCCACGCCCGCCCGCCTCCCGTCCTCACACCCGGACCCCTCGCACCCCGCCGCTGCCCGGACCACCACGTTCGCGCCCCGGCTGGCCGCACTGCTGCGGGAACACCGGGGCAAGGACGTCTTCCGGCTGGAGCCCGACACCATCGGGGTCGCCGGTCACGAACTCGCCGACCGCATCCTGTCGGCCCGGCGCGCCACGGAGGTCGAGCGGCCCACTTTCAAGCCGCTCCAGGGGCGTTCCATCCCGCCGAGCGAGGCGGCCCTGGTGATGCGGACCGTCGGCCGCGACGTACGCGAGGCGCTGAAAAGGCCACGGCCCGGAAATATCGACCTCTCCGGCCCGTGGCCGCACACCGGGCATGTATTTCTGCGCGATCTGATATTGGGCGGGGACCCTTATCGGCTGCGTATTCTGATGAGCCGGAATCTCGAATTGACGACCAAACTCACCTGGTCCGTCATCGCGGCGGGCGCCGCCCTCCCCCGCCCCCTGAGGGCCCGCCCCGGCCACGAACTCACCGCGCTGGCCCGCCGGACCGCCGAGGCCGGGAACTACCAGGACCGCCGCTACGCGATGGGCATGTACCGGCGGGCCGCCGCACCGGTCTGCTTCACCGTCTCCACCCTCGTCGCGAACGCGCTGTGGCTGGGCTCGCCCTTCGACCCGTCCGTCCCGAACCGCAACATCCTGTATGAAGCCATGCGGCTGCTGCCGCCCTCGTGGAACATGCTGCGCAACGCCTCCCCCGAGTACCCCGAACTCGATCCGGCGATCGGCGCGGGCGACGACATCCTCGTCCTGCCGCTGCTCTCGCAGCGCGATCCGGCACTGTGGGAGCACCCAGACGAGTTCCGCCCCGAGCGCTGGGACGCGCTCGACCCGGACACCGCGCCCGGCTACCTCGCCTTCGGCCACGGCTCGGAACGCTGCTGGGGCCGCCACGCGGTGATGCCGCTCGCGGAACTCCTGCTCGACCTGCTGCGCAACGAGGGCCTCGCGGTCAGCCCGAAGCAGCGCTCGGCGAAGGTTCCCCTGGCGGGGCTCCTCGGGGTGGACGAGGTGCAAGTGACGCGGGAAGGGCACTGCCGCTCACGGTGTCGTCCACTCTCAAACGGTGGGCTCCACCGCGCTTTCTCCCCCTGTCGTTGTTCGAGAACGGGTGACGAGTAGGAGCGTCTGTCATCTGCCCCGGTGCAGTTCCCTCCTTGTGCCGCGAGGGCCCGGTGGCGGGACATTCGGCGGAGTGATCACCCCAAGGACAGGAGGACGATCGCGGCGCCCGCACTGAGCAAGCCCGCCATCTGCTTCCCGGTCACCTTCTCGTGCAGAAGCACCAGCCCCAGAACGGTAGGGATGGCCGGGTACAGGGAGGCCAGAACGACGACGATGGCGAGCATCTGCTGATGAGCGGCCAGGAGGTAGAGCGACAGGCCCAGTGCTGCATCCGCGCCGATGACGGCCGCCTGCATCAGCATTCCCGGCGGTTGCCGGAAATGAGAGGCGTGGCGCCAGGTGTGCGGCAGGAGGAGGAGCACTGCGGCGAGGCGGCCGGCAGCGACGGGCCACAGGCCGCTTGCCGGATCGGCCTGAGCAAGCCCGATGCACTGGACCGCCACGCCCACACTGGCGGTCAGACCGTCGACGGCCGCCCCTCCCCCGGCCGTACGGCCGTTAGGCCTGGAGCGCGAGCGTCGGGGACAGCCGGGAGGCCCGGACCGCCGGATAGAGCCCGGCCACCGTGCCGATCACCAGCGTCGCGCCGAAACCACCGCCCACCGCCCACGACGGAACCACCCAGGGCAGCGCGGCGACGTACGCGTAGGCGGCCGTCGCCGCCGCGCCCAGGGCGACGCCCGCCAGTCCGCCGAGGCCGGAGAGCATCAGGGACTCGGTCACGAACTGGATCCTGATCTGGCCCCGGGTCGCACCGAGGGAGCGGCGCAGACCGATCTCGTGGCGGCGTTCCAGAACCGAGATGATCATGGTGTTGGCGACGCCGACACCGCCCACCAGCAGCGCGATCGCACCGAGCCCGAGGAGCAGGGACGAGAAGGCCCCTTCGGTCGCGGCCTTGGCCCGAAGCGCCGAGGACGGGTCCCCGACCGCCACGTTGTGCGGGCTGCGCGGGTCGATGGTCGGGGCGAGCAGTTTCTGCACGGAGGCTACGGACGCGTCCGTGGACCGTTCGTAGACCGCCGTCGGGTGTCCGTCGAAACCGAGCAGTTGTTGTGCGGCTTCCCAGCCCACCAGAGCCGCGCGTTCGATCTCCGGTGCGAGCGGCAGCGGGCCCAGGATGCCGACAACGGTGAAGTACCGGTTGTCGATCCAGACCTGCTGTCCCGCCCCGGTGATGCCGAGCCGGGCTGCCGTCACATGGCCGAGTACGACGGAGGGATAACGGCCGTTGGCGGCGTTCAGCCAGGTGCCGGTGGCCGTGGCGCCGCGCAGCACGTCCAGCATCCCCTCGGTCGCGGCCTTCACCGCGATACCTCCGGTCTCGTCCTCGGGGATCTTCTGTGAGCGCCGGACGGAGTGCGGGAGGTCACCGGTCGCGCCGACGTCCTCGACGCCCGCGATCCGGCCGACCATGCCCACCGCATCCTTCGGCAGCCTGACCTTCTCACCGCTGAACATCCCTTCGCCCGGCTTGGCGACCAGCATGTTCGTGCCGAGCGCGTCGAGCTGCCGCAGCAACTGCGCCTGGCTGGAGGCCGAGATGCCGACCACCGCGATCATCGTGGCGATGCCGATCGCGATCCCGAGCGCGGAGAGCACCACCCGAACCGGGCGGCTGCGCAGTCCGGCCGAGCCGACATGCAGAACGTCCCGTGGCCCGAGCCGGGCAGCCCGCGGTGTTCTGCTCCCTCGGCGGGTCCTGTTCGCGCGTCCCATCAGGCAGCGACCTTTCCGAGCGCGGTGTCCGCCGCGATCCGGCCGTCGCGGATGCGGACCTGGCGGGGCAACCCCTGTGCGATCTGCGTGTCGTGGGTGATGACCGCGATCGTCGTGCCCTGTGCGTTGAGGTCGCGCAGCAGTTCCATCACCGTCTCACCGGACTTCGAGTCCAGCGCGCCGGTCGGCTCGTCGGCGAGCAGCAGGTCCGGTTCGCCGACCACCGCCCGGGCGATGGCGACCCGCTGCTTCTGCCCGCCGGACAGCTCGTGCGGCCGGTGCTTCATGCGGTCGGCGAGTCCGACCCGGGCGAGCGCGTCGGCGGCCAGCTCGCGCCGCCGGGCCCGGGGCAGCCCGGAGTACAGCAGCCCTTCGGCGACGTTCTCCAGCGCGCCGACCCCGGGCACCAGGTGGAAGGCCTGGAAGACGAAGCCGATGTGCCGGGCGCGCAGCGCCGACAGTCTTCGGTCCGCCAGTGCGGCCACGTCGTGGCCGGCGATCTCCACCGACCCGGTGGTGGGTTGGTCCAGGGTGCCGACGATGTGCAGCAGGGTGGACTTGCCGGAGCCGGACGGGCCGGCGATGGCGAGGAGTTCTCCCCGTTCGACGTGCAGGTCGATTCCGTCGAGGGCGCGTACCCCGCCCGCGTACTCCTTGGTGACCTTGCGGAGCCGTACGACCGCGGGCGGCGGGGCCGTCGCAGTGGCCGGGGGTGTGGTGGTCGTGGTGGTCATGCGGACGGCACCCCGACCTTCATGCCCTCGCGCAGCCCGTGGCCGCTGATCTCGACGCGCCCCTGCCCGAACATCCCGAGTTCGACCGCCACGTCCCTGGCCCGGCCGTTGTCCACGACCTGGATGCCGAAGCCGCCGCCCGGCAGGGCGAGCAGGGCGTTGACGGGCACGGACAGGACGTTCCTGCGCGTCTGGCCGGTGAGGTCGACGACGACCGGCGACTGGTCGACGCCCTTGATCTTGTCCGGGTCGTCGAAGGAGACCGTGATGTCGATCTTCGGGGTGCGGTCCTGCGGGTCGTCGCCCGCCGAGGCGGTCCGGCCCACCGACGACACCCTGCCCGGCGCTCGCGTGCCGTCCGGGAGTTCCACGGAGACCCGAGTGCCCGCCTTCGCCTGTTCCGCGTCCGCGACGGCGAGCTTGAACCGTACGACGCGCTCGGACCCCGTCACGGTGAGCACCGGGCGGCCGGGTCCCGTCTGGTCCCCGGCGGCGGCGTTCGCTTGCTTGACACGCACCGCGCCCGCCGCGAAGGCGATCGTGTCGGGCCCGAGGGTGCCGGTCTGCTTCATGTCGTGCGACTTCTGCCACCGTCTGACGGCGGCGGCGGTCTTCTCCGAGTACGCGTCGTCGACGGTGAAGCCGGTGTACCCGAGCGCGGCCAGGTTCTCCTCCACCTGCCGTACGTCCTTGCCCTCGGCGCCCGTCTTGAGCGTGCGGTACATGGGCTCGGGGCCGTACATCAGGCGGACCGGTCTGCCGTCGACCTCGTAGAGACGCCCGTCCCGTCCGACGTCGGAGCCCGCCGGGGCGAGCCAGTTGAGGGTCCCGGCCGCACCCGCGTTGATCTTCCGTTCGCCGCGGTGCCCGAGGGTGCCGTCCTGCCGGGAGCTGTCGCTGAGGTCGCCCCGGGTGATCGCGGTCGTCGCGGGCGGCAGCCCCGGGTCCGCCGCCGCGGGCTGCGGCTTCGGCGCGGTCAGGGCGGTGACGGCCGCGCCCGTCCCGGCGACGGCCACGATCACGGCCAGGGAGACGACGAGCTGGCGCCGGCTCATCGCGACACGCTCTCGCAGGCCTTGTTCGCCCTGTCGAACTTCTCCTTCTCCGCACCCTGGGGCATCGGCCGCGCCGCCGACACCGCGCCGCCGCCCTCGAACTTCGGGTCGGGCATGTCGACGCCGTTCTTCCGCATGCACTGGGCGTACGTGATCATCTTGTCCTTGTCGGCCTGGGTCAGCTCCTTGCCCATGCCGGCCCCGCCCTTGCTGCGGCAGGCCTTGAACGCCTTCTCCATTTTCTCCTTGGACATCCCGTCACCACCGATGGTCAGGCCCACGCCCTGCTCGCCCGGCTTGGGCTCGGGCACGTCCAGCCCCTGTTCACGCAGGCACTTGCGGTGCTCCAGCGCCTGATCGGCCTTCTTGCCCTCGTCGCTGGTCGTCCCGCTTCCGGCGACGGCCGTGCCGCCGTCGGTGGCGCAGGCGCTCATGAGCAGGCAGAGGGCGGTCAGGCCGGTCACGAGGGCCGGAGTGGTGTTGCGTGGAGTCGTTCGTGTCGTCATGGGCGCAGCGTGCCGGGGCGGGATGTTTCGTTTCTCTCAGCGGATGGGTTAACACCGACGAAAGCCCCCGTCGGGTACACAGGGCTCATGCGCGTACTGGTGGTGGAGGACGAGGCGTTCCTCGCCGAGATGATTGCCGAGGGGCTGCGCCGGGACGCGCTCGCCGTGGACGTCGCCGGTGACGGCCCGGAGGCACTGCGGAAACTGCGGTTCGGGGAGTACGACGTGCTCGTCCTGGACCGCGACCTCCCCGGAATGCACGGGGACGACGTGTGCCGCCGGGTCGTCGAGCAGCGGCTGCTCACGCGGATCCTGATGCTGACGGCGGCGGGAACGGTGCGCGACCGGGTCGACGGCCTCGGCCTGGGCGCCGACGACTACCTGGCCAAGCCGTTCGCGTACGACGAACTGCTCGCCCGCGTCCTGGCCCTCGGCCGGCGTGCCCGGCCGGCGTTGCCCCCCGTCCTGGAACGGGCCGGAATCGCCCTGGACACGGCCCGCCGCCAGGCCAGCCGCGACGGACGCCACCTGCACCTGTCCCGCAAGGAGTTCGCGGTCCTGGAGGCGCTGCTGCGCGCGGAGGGAGCCGTCGTGAGCGGCGAGGACCTCATCGAGCAGGTGTGGGAGGAGCACACCAGTTACCGCACGAGCGCGGTACGGGTGACCTTGAGCAAGCTCCGCGCCAAACTGGGTGAGCCACCGGTGGTCGAGACGGTGCCCGGCGAGGGCTACCGCATCACGCCGGGAACCTCGTGAACACCCGCGGTCTCCGGCGCCCAACGACCTTCAGGGGCACGCTGGGCGGTGAGCGGGCCAAGCTGACGGCGCTGTACGGCGGCTTGCTGCTCCTGGCCGGCGCACTGCTGACGGGGGTGGTGTACCTCCTGGTCAGGGAGGGTCTGTACGCCACGATCAGCGTGGCGGTCAACGGTGCCGTACCCGCGAAGCGGCTGAACGAGGCGCCCTCCGCCACACCCGCGCCGTTCGACTCCCCTCACCCGCTACCGACCTGGCAGGACGCCCAGCCCGCGAGTCCCGGCCCGCTGCCGCCCGGGGTGAGCCGCGGCATGGCGGTGACCAGCCGGGTGAGCGACGCGGTGGAGAACGCCGCACTGGAACGGCTGCTGACGGTGTCGCTGCTCGTTCTTCTCGTGTACGCCGTCCTCTCCGTCGTCCTCGCCTGGTGGGTGGCCGGCCGGGTGCTGCGGCCCGTCGCCGTGATCACCGAGACGGCCCGCCGGCTCTCCGGCGACGACCTGCTCGGGGCGCCGCCCCGGCACAGCCCCTGGGGCAGGATCGACCTGGACGCCCCGCCGGGAGAGCTGAAGAAGCTCGCCGACACCTTCGACTCCATGCTCGGCCGCATGGAACGGCTGGTGTCGGCGCAGCAACGGTTCGCCGCGAACGCCGCGCACGAGCTGCGCACCCCGGTCGCGGTGCAGCGGGCCGCCGCCGAGATCGGACTGGCCGGAACACCGGACCCGGAGCGGGTCGCCCGGATCCGTACGAAACTGATCGACGTCGCCGACACGAGCGAGAGGATCATCGAAGGGCTGCTGCTCCTGGCCTCCTCCGACCAGGGCCTGGCCGAACTCCGGCCCGTGACGGTGCACGAGGCGGCCCGCCGCACGGCGGACGAGCTGGCGGCCGAGGCCGCGGAACACGCGGTGACGGTCACGGTCGACGCACGACCGCTGACGGTGTCCGGAGACGCGGTGCTCCTGGACCAGCTCCTGCACAACCTGCTCGCGAACGCCGTACGTCACAACGTCCCCGGCGGCCGGGTGGCGGTCCGCACCGGGCCCGACGGCATCGAGGTGGCGAACACCGGCCCGGTGGTGCCGGACGCCACTGTCCCCCTCCTCTTCGAACCCTTCCGCCGCCTGACCGAGCGCACGCACGCCTCCGGGGAGGGCGCCGGCCTGGGCCTGTCGATCGTCGACTCCATCGCACGCGCCCACGGCGCGACGGCGACGGCCACGGCGAACACGGAGGGCGGGGGTCTGACAATCCGGGTGTGCTTCGACACGAACACCTGAAGGAGTACGTCCCCGGCCGACCTCCATCAGGCGGACTCGCCCAGCGGGTTAGTACTCCAGCAGCGGATCGTGTCCTGAGGTGCTGCTGGAGTACTAAGACCGTGTTCTATGTGTTCCGACGGCCGTTGAGCCGGTCATGGGGCGGGGTACGTGGAGTTGGATTGTTCCGGACGGGTTGTGGGAGATCGCGGAGCCGCTGATCCCGGCGTCGAGGGTGCGGCCGCAGGGTGGCGGGACGCAGGACACGCCTGATGAGACGCTGTTCGCGGCGATCATCTACGTGCTGGTCAGCGGCTGTGCCTGGCGATCGCTGCCGCCCTGCTTCGGGATGTCGAAGTCGACAGCCCATCGCCGGTTTCTGATCTGGTCGAGAGCCGGCGTATGGGGCCGGCTGCACGAGGAGATCCTGCACCGGCTCGACGACGTCGGCCTCCTCGACCTCTCCCGTGCAGTCCTCGACTCCGCCCACGTCCGGGCTGAAAAGGGGGCGAACTCACAGGTCCAAGCCCCGTGGACCGGGGTAAGCAGGGTTCCAAGATGCACGTCCTGTCGGACGCGAACGGGCTGCCCCTCCTCGTCGGCATCTCGGCCGCCAACACCCACGACAGCCAAGCGCTGAAGCCGATGGTGCTCGGTCACCAAACGAGACACGATCCCCGCCGCGGCCGTCACTTCAAGCCCCAACGCCTCCACGCAGACAAGGCTTACGACATACCTGAACTGCGAAAATGGCTACGCGGCAAGCGAATCGGCGTCCGCATCGCCCGTGAGGGCAACGAGTCATCAGAGCGGCTCGGCCGCCGTCGGTGGGTGATCGAGCGGACCATGTCATGGCTGACCGGCTACCGCCGGCTCAACCACCGCTACGAGCGCCATCTCCGCAACTACCTGGCCTTTCTCGGCCTCGCCGCCGCCATCTGCTGCTACAAGCGACTCGTCCGCCGGACCACATAGGACACGGTCTAAGCCAGGCAGTCCTGGAGGCTCTCACCCGGCCCGCGACCGCTCAGCCCGTCAGGCTCGTCTGGGATGCCGTCTCAGCGAACTTCTGCGCGACTTCGACCCCGCAGAAGTCGTAGCGGCTGCCGCAAAACGCTGGCGCAACGAGACACCGGAACCCTGATGTGTGCACTCCCCGTTGATTCCTCTGGCCACACCTACGCCATTGCTCTGGTTGTGACCCATAGCTAGCATGACCTGTCCGTGTCCAGCGTGTGATCGGCGGGGGGGAAACCATGTCCGTGCCCATCCCAACAGTCGGCATCAGAAGAGGAATTCTCCCTTCCGGTGAGAGGGCAGTGTCCCGAGCCGTCCTGGTCCAGTTCAGCGACCTCTTGCTGACCGAGGACAGCACCATGAGGGACTACTACAGGCGTTCATACGCCCGCATGCGTGGCTACTACATGCCACAACACTTCATGGAAATCCCATACTGGATACCCATCGTCGCCTCCATGCTCCCCGACGAGCATTTCCGCAAAGAGCTTATGGTCGTCGACGATCTCGACGTCGCGCACAGCAGGCTCGCGGAGGCGGCCGAGGGTGACGTGTTCTTCTTCTCGGCGCTGGACGCCAATGTGGAGCAGCTGCTCCATCTGGCCTCCACTGGCGCGACGATGGTCGTCGGGGGCTATGTCGACCCGGAGGTGTTCCTGGGGCACCCCCACGTGAGCTTTCTCCACGACGTCGCGAACCTGCCCGACTTTCTGCCCGGGGCACGCCCTCGGACCACGCTCGACTACCGGCTCTTCGACGGGCTCCAGTGCATTCCTCGGTTCAGCATGAGCAGCGGATGCTCGTTCCGCTGCAACTTCTGCACTGTCCCCACACAGGTCGTTCCTGCCGACCCCGCAGGCTACGAGGCAGAGATAGCCGCCTTCGCGCCCCTGGACTTCCGGCTCGCCTTCATCGACGACAAGTCGTTCGGCGATCCGGCGGCGAACAACTGGCAGGACCTGGGAAAGGTCCGGGACATTTTCGCCGCCCTTCATCACGGATTCGAGGGGTTCATCATCCAGACCCCTCCGTCCCTGGCGGCCAGGCCCGGGTTCCTCGCAGACTGCCGTGACATGGGCGTGCGCTACGTCGAGTTCGGGGTCGAGACCGCGCACGACGGTCTCCTCAAATACCTCCGCAAGCCATTTCGCACCAAGCACCTCTACAAGGCGAGCGAAACCATCCGTGAGTTAGGGCTCTATGTGATCCCCAACTTCATCATGGGTATACCTGGGGACGACTACAAAGGAACGGTTCAATGGGTCAGGGAATTCGTGGACATCATGCCCGCCGTCAACATCAACTGGCTCGCCGCGCACTACGGCAATGAACGCGGGCATCTCGACCTGCCCGTCGAGACGTTCGGAGACCGGGACCAGAACACCGTCACCAAGAGCTGGCTCGACCAGGAGGAGATCGCCGCCGGGCTGGGCGCGGTCCAGGAGATATACGCCGTCACGGAGGCGTACTGGCGCGACCGCGCGACCTACCCGGGGGAACAGGTGTCGGCACAGTGACGACAGAGAAGGCCACGGCCCGGACCACCGTTCTGGAAGCGGAAGTCGGCCGCGCCCTCGGTGACCCAGGCATCCGCGTCGCTCCATGGCGGGAAGGAGTGGACTACTTCGCCGACCTCGCCCGTCACCCCGACGGCAGGATCGCCGGGGTCGTGCGCTCCCCCCGCCACGAGGTCCTGCAGACCGACTACGAGGGCGCCGTCGACTTCGCCGACGTACTCGCCAAGGAGGTGAACGTCCTCGGACTGCTGGGCGTGGCGGGCGTACCGGCTCCTCACGTCCTTGACTGGCGGCGGCGCGATGCCCCGGACGGCATCTCCTGGATGCTGTGCGAGCACATCGAACACCAGCCGACGGAGGAGCTGAACGAGGACCAGCAACAGGAGCTGGGAGGCATCACCCGTGCGATCCACTCCATCCGCCCGGGCAGGACGGTGGGGCGCCCGCCGGGACCATGGCCGTCCTACGTTCTCGGGCGCCTCACCGACCGGCTGCGCGCCGCCGAGAAGTACTGCCCTGGGCTCTCCACCGACACGGTGCTGTCCCGGTGCGCGGCCGATGTGCCCGCTGACGCGGACCGGACGGGAGCCCTGCTGCACCTCGACCTGCGGGCGCCCAACATCTGCGTGCGGCAGGGGAGCATCGCGGCGGTCATCGACGTCGCCAACGCGATCACCGGCGACCCCTGGCTCGAGCTCGCACGGATCCGCTTCTGCGGGCTTTTCACCGAGGCATTCCGGGCCGGGTACGGGCTCGACGACGCCGACGTCGAACACCACCGAAGGATCCTGGACTTCTACGAACTGGACATCGCGGCGCTGCTGACCGTCGTGGCGGTAGAGGAAATCGATGACCAGGAACTGCTGGCATCGTCCCGAGAACGTCTGGAGCACCTGTGCGCGCAGATCGTTCGCTGAGGCCACCGCTCTGCGCCGCCCAGACGTTCCCGTCCTTCGACCAGGCCCCGACGCAGGAGCTGGCTCTCG
Source organism: Streptomyces sp. NPDC088745 (assembly GCF_044751045.1). NCBI lineage: Bacteria > Bacillati > Actinomycetota > Actinomycetes > Kitasatosporales > Streptomycetaceae > Streptomyces > Streptomyces sp. NPDC088745. Next base: position 425,537 of record NZ_JBIVLB010000006.1, on the reverse strand, counting down.
CCAGAACGCTCTACTCCAGCGCCGCCTGGTTCAGGCTCCTGGAACGGCACGGGCACGAGTACACCTATGCGTTGCTGCGTCAGGACCGTGATCTGGCGCTTTGCGCCGTCACCGAGGGAACCGGTACACAGGCACGCCGCTACCACCCGGAGTTCCTCCTCGCGGATCACGTCCCCGCCAAGGACTGCGTCGTCATCGGACCACGTACGGGATACCGCAACGAACTGCTCTTCGGCGCGAGCCCCCTCGCGGCCGACGCCCTCATCGCCGGACTCCAGGACGTCGCACAGGGGCGTACGGTCCTTCTGCCGTACCTCTGCGGCGTCGACGCCGCACGGTTCACCGCCGCGGGGCACCCGGCGGGGCTGGTGGCGTGGGAGGCATGGCTCGACGTCCCCGACCGCGGATTCGACGGCTACCTCGACTCGGTCGGCCACAGCCGCAGGCGCCAGATCAGGGCGGACCTGAGGCAGGTCACCGACAACGGTCTGCGCTTCGAGACCGCCCCCCTGGACCGGAACGCGCCGCTTGACGAGATCGCACGTCTCCTTGTTCTCCACGAGAAGAAGTACGACCCCTCCTACGCCCGCCCGCCCGCCGATTTCCTTCCCTACCTCGCCCTGTGCGCGCAGATACCCGGCGCCCACGTAATCCTCGCCCGCCTGAACGGGCGAGCCGTGGGATGCCATGTCATCTTCCACCACGCGGACGTGCTGTGGGTGCGTCTCTTCGGCGTCGACGAATCCCTGAGGGAAACGCGGAGTTCCTACTTCAGCCTCATGTTCTACGAACCTCTCAGGCTCGCCCACCGCCTCGGCGCCGCGGCGGTGCATCTGGGGATCGCCGCATCGGAGACGAAACTGCGGCGTGGAGCGCGCCTAGAACCCCTGTGGACCGTCGCGCTCGCCGGCGAGGGCACCCGAGGCCGGGCACGCCAAGGCCTGCGTGCACGCTCGATCGACCTCCCCGACCCGCTGCCCGCGTCGATGCGCCCTCCGGAGGCGCCGTGACGGTCACCGCCGAACAAGCCGGATACCGCGCCCTGTTCGCCGCCGGGCCCTTCCGCCGGTTCTTCGCCTCGCGCGCCGTCTCCCTGATCGGTGACGCCGTGGTTCCCACTGCGCTTGCCCTGGCCATGACTGAACTCGGCTATTCCTCGGGCTGGTTGGGGGGCATGCTGGCCGCGGCCATCCTCCCCAAGATCGTCTTTCTGGTCTTCGGTGGCATCGCCGCCGACCGCATGGCCAAGCGGCCCCTCATGGTCGCCTCGTCGATCGTCTGCGGATCGGCGCAGTTCATCACCGTGATCGTGCTGGTCAGCGGGGCCGACCCGTGGTGGGCCGTCCTCTGCCAGGGCGCCTACGGCATCTCGGTGGCCGCCGGTTACCCCGCCGCCTTCGGCTACCTGCCACACTGCGTCCCGGCTCAACACCTCAGACCCGCGAACGCGTTGATCGGTGCGTGGACCGGGGCGGCCGCGCTGCTCGGCCCCGTGATCACCGCCGTCTGCTTCGCCCTGGGGAACGCGGTCTGGGCTCTCGCGCTCGACGGCTTGTCCTTCCTGCTGGCGGCCGTACTCCTGTGGGGCCTGCCCCGCGGTGCCGCGGCGGTGGGGGAGGGCGTGGGGCAAGGTGTGTCCGCGATGCGCGAGGGCTGGCGCGCCATGCGGGGTCTTCCCTGGCTGCTGCGCATGACCCTCGTCGACAGCACCATTCTTCTGCTGGTGTCCGCGCCGTTCATGGTCCTTGGCCCAGGCCTGGTGACGCAGCGCATGTCGGCGAACGCCTGGGTGCTGCTCATGCTGCTCTTCGCGGCTGGTGAACTTCTCGGCAGCTTGGTCGCCGGCCGGGTGGCGCTGCCCCGGCCGGTCTTCACGGCCGCTCTGAGCCTGCTTGCCATGGGCCTTCCGCCGCTGCTTCTGGCCGCCGGGTCCGGGCTCGCCCCGCTGGCGGTTGTGCAGGTCCTCGCAGGAGCCTCAGTAGGGGCCTACAGCGTACTGGTCACGACGGCCGTCCAACGTTCCGTGCCCCAGGAGCACCTCTCCATGGTCGGCGCCCTGGCATCCGTCGGGTCCTTCGCCTTCCTTCCCGCCGGCTATGTGCTGGCGCCGCTGATCGCTTCGTGGACCGGGCCCACGCCAGTGCTCTGGGCGGCCGCGGCGTGGACCGCCGCGTCGGTCACCACATTGGCCACCGACCGTCGGCTGCGCGAGTTCCGGGGGCAGAACGCGTGAGCTTCGAGGGCGAAGGAGCACTGACGCACTGATGCGTGCGACGGCCTGGACGTCCTGGACGTCCATACGCGAAGCCATGGCGCACGGCGCCGACGTACAAGGCGGCGACAGCGGGCTGCACAGGTCGCTGCCATGGCTGGCGGCTGAGGAAGGCCGCGTCAGTCGCGACCAGTACTACCTCTGTGCGGGTGGAGCGCTCGCCAGCTGTTACCCCCTGCCGCACACCGCTGCCCACCGCACCTACGCGACCTGGGAGATCGTCTGTGGTTCCCCCGTGGAGGAGTTGATAAAGCAAACGGCTCAGCCGCGGCGCGAGTCCGCCGGGGCGGAGCTCGCCCACGTGCGCTCGCAACTGCCTGCCCCGGCGACGGACACGCTGGCCGTGGTCACGCCCGGTTGTGTGTTCTCCGGAGTGACCCTCAGCCCGGAGACGAGCGCCGACAGCCTGAACACCTTGGTCGACGGCGTGGAGGCGCAGGCCGGGGAGCTGGGGCTGCCGGTGGTCCAGTTCGGCAATCTCCGGGAGGACAACGCCGCGGAGCAAGCACTGCACCAGGTGCTGCGGGCCCGCGGTTACAGTGCCGTCACCGTGGGGGCGGACGCCGTCCTGGACACCTCCGCGTACGCGGACCTGGAGGCGTACTTCGGCAGCTTCCGCGCCCACCGCCGCAAAGTCCTTCGCAAGGAGCGCAGCCTCTTCGAAGGCGAACGTGCCACGGTCCGTGTCGAAGGCCCCGAGGGTCTGACAGAGGATCTCGCCGCACTCCAACTGGCCCGCTACCGTCGCTATGGCCATCAGGCCGACACCCGCGCGGTACAGGACCGCTTCACCCGCGCCGCCACCATCCCCGGGCTCAAGGTCCTGCGCGCCGACGCCGAGGAGACGTCGCCGTCCGCAGGTTCACCGACGTCGTCTCCTCTGGGGTTCATCGCCTTCTACGAGGACCACAGGACCCACAGAATTCTGACGCGTCTTGGTGCTTTCCGCGCGGGAAAGGCGGCCTACTTCAACATTGCCTATTACGAGCTGATCGCCCACGCCACCCAAGTGGGCGGTATGCGCATCCACTACGGTGACTCCACCTACCTGGCGAAGATCCTCCGGGGCTGCAGCCTGACCCGTCTCACCTCCTACTTCCGTGCCACCGACCCCTCGCTCCACCGCGCGCTCGCGCGTGCGGGACGGTTGCGAACTGCCCTGGAAGAACTGCAGCTCGGCCAGGCCGCCTCTGAAAGGGGGAAGCGCTGTTGAAGCCTGACGGTGTGTTGTTCGACGCTGCGGGAACCCTCTTCGACCTGACGCCGCCCATCCACGACGTCATCGCCTCGACTGCGGCGGATCACGGTCGTGTGTGCGCCACGGACCGCGTGGAACAGGCCCTCGGCCACGTGGGCAGCACCCTCGGGTGGCCTGATGATGCACCGGACTCCTTCAGCCGCGTACGCGAGTGGGCAGTCTTCGTGCGCAGGATCATCGAGGCGGCCGACCTGCACGCCTGCGAAACGGATCGACTGCGGATCGCCGAAGCGGCCGCCAAGACGATCCTGCAACCGGCGAACTACGCTGTGTTTCCCGATGTCGCACCCGTCATCGAGCGTCTCGCAGCCGAACGCATACCGGTGGCGATCGTCTCCAACTTCGACGACCTGCTCTTCGACATCCTCGGACACACCGGGCTCGACACGGTCTTCGACACCGTGCTGACCTCCTACCGCACAGGGATCAGCAAGCCGGACCCCCGCATCTTCCACCTCGCGGCCGAGGCCATCGGTAAAGACCCCACGACCCTTCACTACGTGGGCGATTCGGTCTACTCAGACATGGGCGGGGCTCGCGCGGCAGGACTGCACGGCATTCTCATCGACCGCGACGGCAAGCATCCCTCATACACGGGTGAGAAGATCGAGTCGCTGTCGGGCCTGCTCCTGCACTTGGTCCCCTAGGTGAATGAACGTTTTCAGAGTGGTCCCTGATCGGGTGACGGGGAGGTATGACGTTGGGGTACGCAACGGACAGGGCTCCCGTGCCGTTGAGGGAGGTGTTCGACATATCAACTCAGCAGCACAGGAGCCCTGTTGGCTCCATATCCTGCCGTACTCGACCTGCCTCACGCCTTGATCGAGTGGGTCACGATGCTCATCGTCACCCGCGAGGGTGACCGGCGGTGCAAACTCCCGCCGCATCGCCGCGCACTGGTCCGCACTCGTGTACCTGTGCCGTCATGACACCCTCGCCCGCATCGCAGCCGGCTTCGGGATATCCGTCGGCACTGCCCACGCCTATGTCACCGCGGTCACCGCCCTGCTCGCCGAGCAGGCACCGGGCCTGCTGAAGACGCTGCGGGTACACGCCTCGGACTTCGTCCTCCTGGACGGCACGCTCGCCGAGTGCGACCGCGTCGGCGACGGCCGGGCCGACTACTCCTCGAAACGCAAGCGGCACGGGGTGAACGTGCAGGCCGTAACCGATCCCAGCGGGGAGGTCCTCTGGCTGTCACCGGCCCTGCCGGGCCGAACCCACGGCCTGACAGCCGCCCGCACTCACAAGATCCTCCGGATCTGCGAGCGCCAGGGCGTCCCCATCCTCGCTGACATGGCCTACATCGGTGCCGGCGACTGGGTCACCACCGCCAGAGGCAACGCTGAAAAAGCTCAGTAACTGAACCACGCCAGCGCTGATGGGCGGACCGGAATCGTCAACGGCGGTGTTCCGGGTGACGAAGAAGTAGGGATTGGAGCTGTCGGGCCAGCGTTGGTGGCGCTGGAGCTCCCACGCTGTGGCCAGACGCAGGGTGAAGGCGCCGAGGTAGATGACATGACCATGCGTCCCACCCGGCGCAGGCGTAGCTGGCCCTTGCTGCGGTCGAGGTCGGTTCGCCGGAGGTGTGGTGTGCGGGCTGCCCGGGGAGGAGGGCATAGATGACCACGAGGTGGTCGCGCGGGTCGTCGAGGCGGTCCAGGAGACCGGCGATGCGGTCGGAGGGCAGCGCGGTGGGCACGGATCGGCTGCTGGCGAGGCAAACGTTGCGGGCCGGGTCTCGGAAGATGAGGCGTTCGCGTTTGAGGGCCCTGAAGAAGGAGCGCAGTGTGGTCTGCAGGCAGCGGGCCTGGTCGCCGTGGAGCGGGTCCAGGGCGTTCTCGATTCTCCAGGGCCGTCGACCCGGTGGTGTTCTCCCGGTCGGCCGGCGCGCAGGCCAGCATCCGGGCGTCCGTCACCCAGCGCATATCACCTGCCGCCACGCGGTGGCGCAGGTCGGCCAGGACATCACCCGCAGGTGCGGTCGGCCGGGCGAGGTGAGCGCGGCGCAGGAACTTCAGCAGGGCGGGGGCCCGGGGCGCTCACCGTGCCGCGTTCGAGGCAGAAGTGCAGCGGCAGGTACCAGCCGGTGAACAGCTCCCGGACCGCATGGGCCTGATGCACGTCGTACAGCCGGTCCTGTGCTGTTGCCTCGTACGGGACTCTGCCGTGCAGCAGGACCGCATTCGGGTGTCTCCGTGGTGACGGAACAAGGCGCCGTAGGCGGCCACATGGGCGGCGGCGTTCTCGGTCACCGTCATGACCGGGCGGGTGGCACCGCGCTCGGCTGCGGCGGCCAGCACCGTCACGTGCAGCCCGGCCCGCGGGTCCAGCGCCATTTCCTCCAGCCCGAGCGTCTTCAGGTTGACCCCGTGGCCGCGGGTGCGGGAGAGCACCAGCAGCGGGGGGACGTCGTGCGCGGTGTTCAGCAGGTGTGCCGGGGGCCGGGCACCGGCGGTGTGGACGTCGTCGCGGTGAGCAACGCGGGGTGTGCGGTGCGGTCGAAGAGCAGCAGGTCCCGCCGGGCCGCTGACCCGTCCGCGGCGATCGGCGTGCGCGGGGTTCAGGAGAGGGTGCCGGGTTTGCGCGGCCGGGGTACGGCGGGGAGCAGGTCCCACAGGGGGCGGGAGCCGGCGGCCCAGGCGGCGAGGGTATGGCGGTCGATGACGTGGAGCCGTTGCTGCCGGGCGAAGGTCACCGCGGGTGCGGTCACCCGTCCGTTGGTCACGATGACCGCCACGTCGGCGTGGTGGACCGGGCGGGCGGTGCCGTTGAGGACCTGGAGGTCGGGGGTGCCGACGGCGGATCCGGCGAGGCCGTCGCGGCGGTGTTTGCACTGGATGACCCACCGCCGGCCGTAGGGGTCGGTGGCCTTCACGTCGGCGCCCTGGTCCCCGCCGCCGCCCACCCGTACCGCGTCCCGGCACCCGTCGCGGAACATCAGGTCCCGGACCGCGTCCTCGAAGCGGGAGTGGTGCAGCGCGTCCAGCTGGGGCATCGCGTACCGCAGCGCCTGCGCCCGTACGGCGTCCCAGCGGGCCCGCTGCCGCCGCTGGTACAGCCAGCAGCCGCCGGCTCCCGCCGCCGCCACTCCCAGGACGACGAGAACCCACCAGTTCGCCAGGAGCCAGTTGACGGCCGGCACCACCAGGCCTACGCCCACGAGCCCGGCCACCACGACAGCGGCCAGGTGGTCGTTCTCCTGCTGCCGCCGCTTGCTGGACGTGCGCGGCCGCGGCCGTGAACCGGCCCGTCGTTTGCTTGCCGGCCGTCGGCGGCGGGCGGGGGAGCTCACTGGGCGCTCTGTGTGACGGACTGCGCGAGCTGCTTCAGGAAGTCCCCGATGCCCTGCCCGACCGGGGTGGGCGCGATCAGGATGCCCAGGGCCAGCACGATCAGAGCGGTGTTCCGTTCCTCGACCCGGCTGCGGGCCTGGGTGCGCCGTCTGAGCCGGAAGAACACGACGACAGCAAGCAGCACCGCAAGGTTGATGGTCAGAATCAACCGGCCCTCCCCCACAACCGCCCGTCTTGACCCCCTCTGTCTAGCGAGACAAGGCAGATCGTGACGGTGAGTTGTTGAGAAATGGCACAAAGTCATCTGCGGGGCGTCTCAATTCCTCCCCTCGAATGACAGAGCCCCTGCCTCGCGCGGCGTCCGCCGGACCGCGCAGGGAGGGGCGTGTCTGCCGGGCCCGGAGGCCGGCCATATGTGACGGGGAGTTCGCGGTCATGGGCTGTCGCGCGCCTTACGGCACCAGGACGACCTTGCCGACCACCGTGCCGGACTCGGCCATCTCTACGGCCTTGGCGACGTCGGCGAGGGGGATGCGGGCGGCGACCTGAGGGGTGAGACTGCCGTCGGCCAGGAGCGCGAAGACCTGCGTCAGGTCGGCGTGCAACTTGGCCCGGAAGGTGTCGAGTCGGCGCCGACCGGCCCAGATGTTGTAGAAGTGGGCGCTCTTGCAGTTCGGAGCTGCGTTCCACCACATCAGGCGGGCGAACAGTTTGAGGACGGGGGCCTTCGACGAGCCCTGGACGTCCCGGGTGGAAGCGGTGCCGTAGGAGACGAGCGTGCCCTTGGGGGCGAGCAGCCGGTAAGAGGTCACGATGCCCTCACCGCCCACGTGGTCGAAGACCGCGTCGTACCCCTTGGGGGCCAGGGCGCGCAGCTGCTCGTGCAGGCCGGGGTCCCGGTAGTCGAGGGGGGTGGCGCCCAGCGTGCGGACGGCGTCGTGGTGCTTGGGCGATGCGGTGCCCACGACCTTGGCGCCGGCGATGCGGGCGAGCTGGACGAGGGTGGAGCCCACGCCGCCGTTCGCGCCCAGCACCAGGACGGTGTCGCCGGCGCGGACCTCGGCCAGGCGGTGGAGCATCTGGTAGGCGGTGATGCCGTTGACCACGAAGGTCTCGGCGTCGGCGGAGTCCACCGGCTCGGGCACCTCGGTGAGGTCGCCGACGTCGACGCTGACATGGCTGGCCCAGGCGCCGGTCTTGGTCAGTACCGCGAAGCGCCGCCCCAGCACGCGGCCCGGCACGCCCTCGCCGGCGTCGACGGCCCGCCCGACGAGGTCGTAACCGGGCACGAAGGGGAAGGGCGGCTGGTCGTAGTACTTGCCGCGCCGCATCTGCTGCTCGGCGAAGGAGACCCCGGCGGCCTCCATCGCCAGCACCACCTGCCCGGGGCCGGCGGGACGGGCGGGCCGGGTTCGGACCTGGATGCCGTCCGCCTCGACGATGCCGGGCAGCACCGCCTCGGTGACGGTGGACGAAGCCGCCGGGGAGCCGGCGGCGGAAACGCGGGCGTGGGAGTCGTACACGGGATTGCTCCTCAATTTCGGATGGGCCGGCGTCCGGCGACGGCGGTACGGTGGGGCATCGGCAGGGCAATGGCCCGCAAGGGCCGGCAGCGGGGTAGCCGAGCTGACAGGTGGCCGTCCGTCCGGGCGGCGAGGGCCGGGAGGCGTTCTCAGAGGGCGGAGTCGGGGATCCACGAGCCGTGGATCATCGCGGGCACCCGGCGGGGGAGGTGGATGGTGGCGACCGGCGGCGGGGTGAGGTCCGACGCGTCCAGGACGAGCATCCTGGAGGCGTCGGCGTTCAGGTCGCTCACGACCGTCAGGAGGTATCCCTCGTCCTCACCGGTGGCGCCGTCCGCCTGGACGAACACCGCTTCGCTGGGCAGCTGGCCGGTGCCGAAAGGCAGCATCTGCCGGGTGCCGGCGGCGCGGTCGTACTTCACCAGGGTGTGGTTGCCGATCCCGAGGTCGTCGGGGAAGGACAGGGCGTACTGGTAGCGGTGCTCGCTGCCGGTGAAGCTGTCATTGATGGTGGGGAACTCCACCGTCAGGTCGTCGGTCTGCTGCTCGTGGACGGTTCCTGCGGCAAGGTCGATGGTCCAGCGGCGGCTGCGGGAGCCGGAGTTCGGCTCAGCGCCGCGATCGGGTGCACCGACCCACCAGTTCCACGAGCGCTGCCAGCCCTCGCGGCCCACTGTGGGGCCCTCGACAACGATCCGTCCGAAGGCGTCCTCGTAGGCGTTGGCGAAGTGCATGCCGTACCCCTGGCCGATCTCGAACCAGCGGACCTTCGCCGCGCCACCCGCACCGCGCGGCATGACGCCGATCCGCGAGGCCTGGGCATCGCTCCAGCCGTAGGGGATCCCGGAGTGCTCGGTGGGGTCGAAGGCGACCGAGCCCTCCAGGAAGATCACATGGTGTGCGGTGATCGCGAAGTCGTGCTTCAGTGCGGCGCTCGCGCCGGGGACCTCCTGGCTGTCGAGCGCCTGGCCGTCAGGGGAGGCGACGTGGTGGATCAAGTACGGGGGGAAGGGGGAGGAAGCGAAGAAGTGCAGTTCGCCAGTGGCCGGGTCCTCCTTGGGGTGGGCGGTCATGGCGGAGGTGAGCTTGCCGCCGAAGTCGTGAGCGCCCACCGTCTCCAGGTCGGCCGTCAGCTCGAAGGGCAGGGCCGTCTCCGACAGGGCCAGCAGGCGGCCGCCGTGCTCGATGACGTGCGTACCGGCCGTGCTCACCCGCAGGTCCGGTCCCCGGTCGGTCATGTACGGGGCGCCCTCCAGGGCGGGGGTGCGGACCCACCGGTTGCGGTACCACTCGGCTCGGCCCTCCTTCAGGCGGATGCCGTGCACCATGCCGCTGCCCTTGAACCAGTGGGAGGGGGTGATACCGGGCTTGGGGTTGTGACTGTTGCGGATCAGACGGCCGGTCAGCTCCGGCGGCAGGTTCCCCTCCACGGTCAGTTCGGTCGCGGTGATCTCGTCGGCGACAGGGGCGTAGTGACCGGTCAGATAGGGCTTGCTGGCCATGACGAACCTCAATCTCGGTAGAGAGGATCAATAATCAAGTGTGTGTGGTCAGACACTCAATGCCAGGGCGAAAAAGAAGGCGGCCGCAGGATCCGCAGATGCGCGGCCGCCTTCCGGGAGGCGGTTCAGTAGTGCATGATCCCCGCCGTCAGGGTGCGGGTCCAGGGCGCGGAGATCGCCCCGGCGTCGATGGAGACCAGCAGGTGGCAGAGCATGCCGACGGCGAAGAACTCCTGCACCTGCGCCTCGCTGCCGCCCGAGGCGCTGCGCACGTACTCGACGCTGCGGGCGTACCCCGCCCGCACCGCCTCCCGCACGGCCGGCTCGGAGACCGCGGCCGCTTGGGCGTGCAGCTGGACCAGCATCAGATCGTTGTCGCTGATCAGACGGGCGTACGCGTCACCCATCGAAGCGAGCACTTCCTCGGGTGAACTGCTCTCGGCTTTTGCCGCACCGCTCTCGAGGGCGGCACGCACCTTCACGAAGCAGTGCTCGACGACCGCGGTGAACAGGGCTTCCTTGTTCGGGAAGAGGCGGTAGACGTACGCCTGCGAGATGCCCGCCGCCTTGGCCACCTCTGTGGTGGTGGTCCCGAAGTACCCCCGGGCCGCGAAAGCCCCGATGGCGGTACGCAGCACCGTCTCCCTGCGCTCTTCGGCTGTGGACAGTTGGCGTCGTTCCGTCTTCATGTGAGTACTCAATCACTCACTCTTTTTTGTGTCAAGCGTGCTTCTGCGGTGCCGGGCAGAGGCGCCGGGCCCGGCTTCTGCCGGGGTGCGCCGGATGCAGGCCGTCTACAGGCGCAGCCCCAGTCGCAGCAGACGGAAGCGCTCCTCGCGTACAGGGGGCGGACCTCCCTGCCGGCCGGTGTCCGGTCCTGGCGACGTGTGGACCCTCCCGCTCTCTCCAGGGGTGGAGGGCCACTGCCCCGGTCATCTGCTGTCCGGCAGAAGAACCGCCGGTCGGCCTTCACCCGCGAGGGGCAGCGTCTCAAAGGGTGGGGTGACGTGTTCGGCGCGAGGAGGGGCTGGCCGTGCAGGCCACTGAGGCGTTCACGAAGGCGTACCGGCTGCCGCCAAAGACACAGCGTCCTGACGCCGGGCCCGGCCTGCCGACTCCCGCTCATATCGGCTCGGTGACCGGCTACCACTCCTGCATGCCGGGGCAGCCGCGTCGGGTCCGGCTGGAACGAGCGCTTCTCTTTGCGTTCCCGGTCTCCTCCAATCCAGCCTCCGTGGCCAGGTCCACGGGCGCGCCCGCAGTGAAGACGAGGCGTAGCCGCTGGTCGATCGCGGTGCCGGCGTTGCCGGCCTCCGTGGCGACGCCGGGCCCGGGCAGCAGAGGGTGATCGATTTGGTGCTGGGCGCGGAAGGACTCGCGCAGCGGCCGTGGGCCGGCTGACAGTTCGCGGCCCAGGAACCGGCGCAGGCGAGACTGCTCTGCCGGACCTGAACCGCTGCCCGGCGGGCTGCATGATCACCCGGACGAGTCCCAGTTGCAGCATCGGCATCGCGCTGTCGTCCTTCCGCTCATGGCCAAAGCAGTCAGCAGGGTGTCGCCAGCGGGGCGAGGACATCGGCCGCCTCGGTGTCCAACAGGCACGCGTCGGCGACTTCGAGCATCAGCTTCCCGAGCTGGTGGGTGTGAGCGGCGAGTTCGTCGGCGGCGCGGCGCAGCTCGGTGAGCGCGGGATCCGCCGGCGGTTCGGCGGGCGGCGGAGGCGGCGCGGTGCGAACATCGCGGGCGGCCTGGCGGACTGCGACGCGCATCATGTTGTTCAGTCGGCATTTCAGAGCTGCTCTGGGTGCGGCACGACTTGCACAGCAGGTTACGCCCGCTCCGTATCGGAGGGTGTCTTCGTGGCACTTGGTGCAAGGGATCGAATCGGCTGGGCCGGTAGCCCAGCTGTGAGGCGGCCGGCAGTCGGCATGCCTGCTGCCGGTCGTCACCCTGGTGGCGGACAGGCGGATCGCCCCGAGGACAGCGTCGAGCTCTCAGAGTCCCTTGGAGGCGTAGTCGTAGTCGTCGTTGTAGCGCACGTACTCCTTGGCGCCCTCGAAGGGCTCAAACCAGTCGGGCTGCCAGTCCTTGGCCGCCTTGAGGAAGTAGTTCCCCCGTTCGCAGTTGCCCCGGGCCTGGAACGAGGAGACCTTGTTCTTCCAGTACTTCGTGAAGTTGAACTTCTTGCACCGGTCCTTGGACCCGGTCCACGCCGCCATGGCACCGCGGAACCTGCTGTGCTCCCACACGCAGTAGTAGCCCACTGCGCAGGACTTCTTGGCGGCCGACATGACCACGCGCACCTGGCCGTTCTCCCAGGTGATCTCGTTGTCGCTCACCTTCGTGCCGTTCGGTACCACGGCCATGTACGCGTCTACCTTGGCCGAGGACAAGGACGAGGACGCGGCGGGTGCGGCCACGGCCGGGGCGGTCGTCAGTCCGCTGAGGAGCAGAGCGCCCGCGCCCAGGGCGATACCGGTCTTCTTCGGAGTCTTCATGGGTGTTCCGCTCTCCGTTCGTATCAGAGGGTTGCGGATGCGGACGAAGTTACAAGTGGCATCTCCGGTGCACGTCACCCAGCCGGTTGACTTTCCCCTCCGCCTCCTGCGGTAGAGATCTGCACACCAGGCCTACGACAGGGGTTTACCGGTCCTTCCGGCCCTCCTCACTGGGGAACTCTGGCCGTCCTGCGCAACCCGGTCACAGCACGTTTCACAAGCGTGCGCGGTGCGGTGAGGGGTTCCGAGGTTGCACGGGCTCCAATCGCAGCCGTCGGGTCGGCCAGGGTGCCGGCTGGGCCTGGCCGAACCAGATCCGGACGTCTTCCCCGGTCCGGACGGGCAGGCGGGGAAAGTCGTTCTCGGCGTGCTCGGTGCGGTGCAGCGCGTGGCCCGGGCCCAGGTTCCGGGCGGCGTACGCGTCGAAGCCGGCCGCGTCGGTCGGATGGCAGATGGTCACGAGCACCTCGCTCGCGCCCGGTTCCGGCACGAAGCCCGGGCCGCGCAGCAGCAGGACGTCGTCGCTGTCGATCATGGTGGCGTTGGCGGTGTCGCGGTGCTCCCGCCAGACCGGGCCGGTGTAGAACGCCTCCAGTGCGCGCCGGCGGTGCGCCATGTCGGGGAACGCGCGCAGCCAGACGAAGCGGTCCGGGTCGTCCAGGTCGCGGAACCGGCCGCCGACGGTGACGCCGACCGCCTGCTGGCCGGTCACGAACTCGCGCTCGAACAGGTCGATCAGCGTTTCTCGGGCGCCGGGATGCAGGGTGTACTGCCGGAGTTCGACGATGCTCATGCGGTGGCCGCCCGGTGTGTGAGGTCCGTGGTCCAGTTGTCGTCCATGTGCCGCAGGTTAGGGCCGGTCTGCTGACATCAACTGTCAGTGGATACTGGGCGGCATGCGTGCGAGCCGGCTGGTCACCCTGCTTCTGCTGCTCCAGAACCGGGGCCGGATGACGGCCCGGCAGTTGGCCGAGGAACTGGAGGTCTCCGTCCGGACGGTCTACCGGGACGTCGAGGCGCTCGGTGCTGCCGGTATCCCGCTGTACGGCGCCGCCGGGCACGCGGGCGGCTACCGGCTGGTCGACGGCTACCGGACCCGGCTCACCGGGCTGACCGTGGACGAGGCACGGGCCGCGTTCCTCGTCGCACTTCCCGATGCCGCTGCCGATCTCGGCCTCGGCGAGGCGCTCGTTACCGCCCGGCTCAAGTTGCGGGCCGCCCTTCCGGCGGGGCTGCGCGAGCACGCCGAGCGGATCCAGGAACGCTTCCTGCTCGACGCCCCCGGCTGGTACGGCGACGCCGACCGGGTGCCCCACCTGGCCGCGGTCGCCGCCGCGGTGTGGGCGCGGCGGGCGGTGGTACTGCGGTACCGGCGCTGGCGGGCGCCGGAGGAGATCGAGCGGCGGGTGGAGCCGTACGGGCTCGTCCTCAAGGCCGGCCGCTGGTACCTGGTCGCCGGCGGGCCGTCCGGGATCCGCACCTACCGAGTCGACCAGATCCTCGGAATCCGGCCGCTGGAAGAGGAGTTCGTCATTCCGGACGGATTCGACCTGACCGGGTACTGGAACGTCTGTCTGGCCGACTTCCGAGCGCGACTGCACACTGCGGACGCCCTGGTGCGGCTCACCCCGGAGGGCGCCCGCCTCCTCGGCGTGACACCCACGGGTGACGGCTGGACAGAGGCCCGCGTGCCCATCGAGTCGATCGACCACGCTCACCGAGACTTCCTGCGGCTGGGCGCCGATGTCGAGGTCCTGGCACCGGCCGAACTACGCAACCGCATCGCCCAGACGGCACGAGCCCTAGCCACCCGCTACGACGGATGACCTCTGAGCAGAAGGTTCTCCCGGCCTGGACACCAGCCGCCCGCGCACGCGTGTAGGACCCGATATGTCTCTTCACCTCATTTCTGCGAGAGGAGTTCATCGGACAGGTCGAGATGGCGGCGGAGTGCCTGTCGGCCGAGGTGGGTGACCGCGACGGCACGCGTGGTACCTATGGGAGTGATCCAGCCCGTGTCGAACGCGTGACGGCACAGGGCGGCGCCGACGGCGCCGGCCAGGTGGGGGCGGCGTTCGGTCCAGTCCAGGCATGACCGTACCGATGGTCGGCGCGTGCCGGTCGGGACGGTGACGCCGAGATCTTCGAGCCAGGTCGCTCCGGCGCTGGTGAGCCCGAGTCCGTGCTCCACGTCCAGCAGCCTTCGGTCGAGCATCGCATCGGTGATGGCGACTCCGACGGTCCCGGCGAGGTGGTCGTAGCAGGTACGGGCGTGAGCGAGGGCCTGACGGCGGCCTGACGCCGACAGGGAGCGGGGTGCCGGGGTGCGCTCGGGTGCCATGGAGGCGAGGCTCTCGATCAGCTCGGCTACGTGCGGACCGGCCAGACGCACGTAGCGGTGGCGGCCCTGCCGTTCCTCAGCCAGCAGGTGTCCGCGGACGAGCGCGTGCAGGTGCTCCGTCGCGGTCGAGGGCGCCACCCCCACGTGGCGCGCCAGTTCCGTCGCTGTCCAAGCCCGGCCGTCGAGCAGGGCCAGACAGAAACCCGCCCGTGTGCCATCGGCCAGAAGCTTTGCCACGGTAGCCAGGTCGGGGCCGGCTACATGTGCGCGCTGCGTGTCCATGCGGCCCATTGTCCCCTGTGACACTTCGGCCCCGACCGAAACAACCGCACCCTAGGTTTCTGGCCATGAACACGGCACCCCCCAGCACCCTGCCCGCACAGACAGTCGCCACCCACCTGGAGATCGAGCCGAGCATCCTGTACTTCGGGACGCCAGTGGTGCTCCTGTCGACAGAGAATCAGGACGGCTCGTTCAACCTTGCCCCGATATCATCCGCATGGGCCCTCGGGAAGACGGTTGTGATCGGACTGGGCCGTGAAGGGCAGACCGCGTACAACCTCGGCAGCCGCCCCGACCTGGTCATCAACCTGCCGGCCCCCGCCCAGTGGCCGGCCGTGGAGCGGCTGGCACCACTGACCGGCCGGGATCCAGTGCCCTCCAGCAAGCCCAAGGGCTGCCGCTTCGAACCCGACAAGTTCGCCGCCGCAGGCATGACCAGCGAGCCCTCCCACCGGGTCCGGCCGCCTCGCGTCGCCGGATGCCCCCTTCAACTGGAGGCCCGTGCCGAACGGGTACAGCCGGACGTCTCCGGGGACTTCGTCATCGTCGAGGCAGCCGTGTGCACAGTGCACGCCGACTCCCGGATCGTCGTTCCGGGCACCGACCACATCGACCCCGCCGCATGGAGCCCCCTCATTTACAACTTCCGCCACTACTTCGGACTCGGCTCGGAACTCGGCCACTCCTACCGCACCCAGACACCCCGCAGCCCCGAGGGGCCTGCCGCGGTCGCCGACACAGCACCCCACTGAGATCAGAGGCCTCGGTTAGCTCAGCTCATGTACGTGGAGTGGATGAGGGCGGTCCCCGGACCGTAACTCATCCACTCCACGTACATGAGGACGGTCCCGGAGAGGGTGGTGAGGCCGCCCGGCGCAGGGGGACGACGACGTCCTCGCCGGTGGACTTCTCGCTGAGCCGGTAGTAGCTGATGTGAGCGAGCCGGTCGGATTCCTCCAGCCATCCGGCTGCCACGACCTGGCGGCGGGTGCGGGAGAAGACGGTGGGCGACATGCCCACGAGGGCAGCGAGTGTCGCGCCGGTCTCTACGACGGCTCCCGCACGGTCGGTCGGGTGCATCGCGTAGAGCATGACGACCAGGCGCTGGTTGGCGGTCATGCCGACGGTGCGCTGGAGAACGTCCAGGAGCTTGCTCTTGTCCTCGTTGTCCCCTTGGCCTCCCACCGCGAAGGGGCTGTGCCGTCGAAGCCGGGGATGTCCGGCGGCCTGCATGTCTTGATCGCTTCCCGCTGTTCAATCCCGGTGCCGTGGAAGGCGATGCACTACGGGCTGATGCGGTAGAGCTTGTAGTTGCCGATCCTGCCTCGCTCAATCAGGATCCGCCGCTTCAGCAACTTCCGGTTGATCTTGCCGACCGCGTCACCCCTCATGCCGACCCGCTTGCCGATGTCGGCACCGGTGGCCCTCAGGGGTTCCATGCCCGCAGGAGAGATGCCGACCCACCACAGCACGAGGAACTTCTGGCCGGGGGTGAACTCCCGGCTTTCCGTGATGGCCTCGACGCGGGCCTTGTCGACCTGGATGTGATCGCCGGAGAAGGCATACGGCACATACGGGACGGCCTCGACTGTGTCGGCATCGAAGCCTGCGTACTCCCAACGGGCCCTCCGAGGAGGGGTATTGCCGTGACGTGAGGTCATGAGCCATGGCATCGTCTTCATTGGGCATCGGTTGCGCTGCGTAGCCGCACCTGGCGAGGTGCCACACTGTTGGGCGCGAGGCCGAAACCCTGGGGTCGGGTCCGTGATCCGGGGCCCGACTGGCAGCGTGACAGCGGGGTCGAGGGCGCGTGACACACGAGCGTGACAGTCACTGTCCCGTGCCACCGAACCTGGATCGATTGCCATCGAAGTTGGGCGGAGCGCATTTTGTGACACCGAAGTTGGACCGTCGCAGGTCAAGGACGATGCGCCGCTACCAGCGCAATGTCGGTGGGCTGTCGATGGAGAAAGGGGCCTGTCGGCGAGATGTAGGCGGCGTCAGGGACCGTGAGAACTGGGCCTGGCCGCCTGTGCATGCGCGGTCCCGCCCGTCTCCAGACCACTCCAACCTCCCGGGAGCCCGCCATGCCCTCCGTAACCCAGGTCCCGCAGTGGGACGTCCACCGGCTGCCCCGCTCCGAGGGAAGGTGCTTCCTGGTCACTGGCGGCAACGCGGGGATCGGGTACTTCGTCGCCGAGCAGCTCGCCGGCACCGGGGCCATGGTCGTTCTGGGCAGCCGCGACAAGGCGAAGGCCGCAGATGCGATCGCTTCCATCAGCTCGCGCGTCCCCGGTGCCAGGATGAAGCACTTGTCCCTGGACCTGGCCGATCTCACGTCGCTCAAAGCATCTGTGGACGCGCTCGGACTGGATCGCCTCGACGCCGTCGTCCACAACGCCGGCGTGGCGCTCGACCATCCACCGCGCCGCGAAACCACAGCCGGCCACGAGCTGATGTTCGCAACCAATCACCTGGGGCACTTCGCGCTGACCCACCACCTGACACCCCTGCTCACGGCAACCCCGGGGAGCCGAATCGTCACCACCGGCAGCTTCGCCGCCAAGACCGAACGCCTGGACCTCAACGATCTGCAGAGTACGCACGACTACCAGCCCAAGCGCGCCTATGCCCGGTCGAAGCTGGCCCAGATGCTCTTCGCTTTCGAACTTGACCGCCGCCTGCGTGCCGCTGGCAGCACGACACTGAGTGTGGTCGTCCATCCCGGCGGCGCGCTCGACGCCCTCACGCCTTCGCGCCCGCCATTGCATGTCCGGACCGCCGGCGAGCGGCTGCGCCATTTGCCGCTCGGCCTTCTCGTCCAGGGCAAGGACGCTGCCGCGTGGCCCGCCGTTCGGGCCGTGCTCGACCCGGGCGTCCGCGGCGGCCAGATGTGGAGCCCCCGACTGTTCGGGCTGCGCGGTACGCCCAGGATCGAACCCCTCTGGAACCACCTCACCGACACCACGACCGCAGCACGCCTTTGGGCGGCCAGCTGCAACCTGATCGGCGACGACCTGACGTTCGACGAGGTCCGGTAGGACTGAAGGCCCAGCGACCGAGCGCGGTGAAGTAGACGCCTGAAGGGCTGAGATCGGGCAAATATTCGAAATCGTGTGGCAAATGGTCAAGGTCTCGTGACCCAGGACAGTCGCTTCGGGGCCGGCAGAGCGCCGGGCCCACTTCGGCGAAGGATCACACAGTGCGCTGGCCTGCGGAGGTCCGTCTTCGGTGGCACAAACCACGCAGTGGTCCAGGTTCAGCGGTACAGGACAGTCGCCCTTGGTGATCAGCGAGTGGGGTGGGCGCGGGCGAGGAGCGCAGCGAGGTCGCCGGTTGTCCCGTCTCAACGCAGTTTGACCAGTCTCACCGAAGTTTGATCGCTGCACGGCTGGCTGTTGCGAGGATCAATGCCTGGCGAAGAGGAGTCACCGCTCTACCGGCCATCGGGGCTGGTCTCCCCCTCTCGCGCGGCGGCCGCCGCATCCAGCAAGAGCCAGCCGTCGACTTCCACTGCCCGCCGCTCCCCCGGTTGCCACCCCCGGGCGAGTGCCACATCGAGCAGGGCCCGGACGGCGCCCGGCTCGTGCAGGTTCAGGTCTGCGCCTTGGGTGAAGCCCACGTCCCCGGAGCCGAAGGGGGCTCCGCCCGGGAGGTACCGGCCGGGCCCGTCGGCAAAGGCAATGCGCAGTGAGCCGCTGGTGCCGGCCGGCTGCGGGAACAGGGTGAGGATTTGGCGGCAGTCCACCACCCGGCCCTCATGGTCCTTGCGATGGCTGTGACGCATCGTCCATATGTACACGCGCCCTTCGGCGACCAGCCGACGGGGCTTCTTCGGATGGCGAGGCATGCAGCCGAGGGTACGTGGCTCGATCCGCAACAGATCCCGAGCGCTGATCAAGCTTCGACGAGACGAACAGGGCGTTCGTCAAACTTCGGTGAGATCGGTCAAGGCCCGATGGGACGGGACACCGGTGGCTTCGGGTTCGGTGGTGGCGAGCCGGGCCGCGAACGCCAGCTGGTCCATGTCGACGCCGGGGACCAGGCGGACGAGTTCGGCGAGCAGCGCGGCGTGGGCAAGGGCCGGTGGTGGCAGGAGGTCTGCGGCGGCTTTACGGGCGGCCGGGTCGCGGTAGTGCCCGAGGTGCGCGGCCAGGGCGCGGGCGAGCCAGGCGTCGACGTCGGCCCGGACGTATCCGCCGGTTCGCCGGGTCGGCTCGTTGCGCGCGGCTTCGTCCCCGTCGGGGGGCTCGGTCTGCTCCAGGGCGGGGAGCTCGCGCAGTGCCTGGAGTTCGTCGGCGTGGGCGGTGATCCGCTGCGCCTCGCGTACGACGGCCTCACGGTCGGCGGCGGCCGCGGTTTCGGCGGCGAGCTCGGCCTGGACCACGTCGTCGGTGTCCGGGTCGTAGACGGTGCCCGAGGGCGCGGCGACGACTGGACCAGGCGTTCCCACTCGGCGGGCTCCGCCGGGCCGCGGACGTCGTCGGCCAAGTCCTCGTAGGGGGAGTCCTGCCGTGCGTCGAAGCGGGCGTCCTTGAGGGCCGCCGCGACGGTGCCGGCGTCCATGCCCTTCGCGCGGCGCCGTACGACGCGCCGCCCGATGCGGGCCGGATCGACCGGGTCCCGGGGCACAGCGACGCGCGGGGCGAGCGGTCCGCGGGTTCCGCTGCCGGGCGACCGCATCCTGGTCGTCTTCGGCCTCGCGTTTGTGGGACGGATTCTGAGCGGGTTGCCACCGGAGCGCGGTCGACGGCCCGCCGGATTGTTTTACAACAGGTGCGGAAATTTATCCGGGTCAGAGCCGGAAAGAAATTTTCGACACGGACGTGAAATCCGCGCGCAGGCCATCGGCCCGTGTGCCCCATTCTGTGAAATACGACTCCGTGATGGCTTCCGCGACGATCGGATGCAGATCCTCCGTCGCCCCGGCCTCCTGGAGATCCAGGATCTGCTTCATGCAGGTGGGTGAGATGTCCGTGGTGATCTGCCGCTCGCGGCCGTCGTCCGAGCTGCCCGTGCGGGTGAATCCGAAGGAGGCCGTCACCTCCACCGTCATCCCCCTGGAGGGGGACGCCTGAGTGCGCGCCTGCAGTCTGACCTGCGGTTGCCACTCGGATTCGGCCACTTCCACGAGGGCGGCCCAGAGACGCTTCTGCGGCTTCGTCAGCTTCCCGGCGAGGTAGCTGCTCCAGCGTCCGCCGCAAGGCGCCCAGGCGCCCCGCCACGGCTGCGGCGGGCCCACCCCCGCACTTGTGGAGGAGTTTCATACGTGCCTTTGCCGATTTCGGTGCGGGCCGGATGAAGAGCTTCCTGTGGGGTCCCGAATCGTGTGTCCTCGTCCGCGTGGCGATGTCCACCTGATGTCCATTTGGGCATGGCGACGGGATCCATGCCTCCAGTGCTGATACTTCGCCTCTTCGTGTACGGGACCCTTCCGGCTGCCATCGGTGCGTACGGACCGGGGCAGGCCCCAGCGGCCCACGGCCGTCCGGGCCGCCTGGCACAACGCGGGTGGGGGTCCGACGGGGACAGCGGAGCCGGCGACACCTCACCCGGGGGCGCCCGGCCGGACGCCCCAGAGGTTTTGGCGATCAGCGGTCCGGGCGATCCCGGCGGATCACCGGATCACTTGGCCTTCAAGTCACTCTTGATCATGGACACCGCGGAAGCCAGGATGCCGATGGCCCTCTGCACCTCGCGGATGCCCTCGTTGGTCCGGGGCTCGTCCTTCTGGTCGACCCCGGCGACACACGCGTTGCTTCCGTGCTCGAAGTCGGTAAGGGCTTCCGCCCAGAAACCCTTGGCCTTCTCGCTCGGAGGGGTACCGTACTTCTTCGCCTCGGTCACCGCTGCCAGCAGCTCCTGACAAGCGGTGCGCTTGTCGTCCATCACCTGCATGCTCGGCGTGTTGACGTGGCTCGAGCTGTCGGACAGCGCCTTGACCCTGTCGTCACCCCCCGAAGACCACCAGTCCTCCAACTCCTCGGCCGGGGTCGAGGAGCAGCCGACGAGCAGCACTCCGGTGGTGACGGCAGCGGTGGCGACAGTGAGCAAGCGGACGCCGAAACGCATGGAACCCCCTATGTTCGAATCCCATTGATGTTGCCAGGAACCACCTTGCCGGGCAGGGCCAACGCACGAACTGGCCACCGCAAGCGCTCCCGCTGCCCAGCGGCGGCCTCCTCCGGCCGACGAGGCCTTCTCGACGACATCGACGCGACCCGAACCACTTTCTCCGCGGCGTCCACAGCTTCTGCTGCCGGTACTTCGCCTATGGCGGGTGAGGAAGGGCGCGCTCGTCATCTGGTCAGTCAGTCGTAGCTATTCCTCTTACGCGAGCGATCCCTCACCAACGACGAACCCGATCCCTCACCAGCCAACGAACATGCGGCTCTGCAGCGGACCGTCCTCGTCTTCGGCGCCGGCTTCTTCGACCCGGGCGAGCAGCGCGCGGTCGGCCGGTCCAGCCCTCTGAGAGCAGAGCTCGCGTCGGGAGCGCCGAGGACGCAGCTCCCACGGGACAGAGTCCAGGCCCTGGCGGCGCCCGGTCCTCTGTGGATACGCGAGCGGGCCTCGGACCAGGTGGGTCCTGGTCTCGGGGTTGACGTGGCAGGTGACCGGGTCCGGGTGCGGCCATACGTCTGAGCGCTGTGCAGGGCCCGCCTCGGGGTGGACACCGGGCCTGCCAGCGCCGCCGTCCAACTCGACGAAGGAGGTACCCCCTGTTCGAACTCAGCGCAGCGGAGTTGAGAGCTTGGGGGCGGGGCAGCCTCAGGTCGCTGCTGTACCGGCGGGCGCTGCGCGAAGCTGTCGCCATAGCGCTGGTAGTACGCGGCGGCGCGCCGTTGACCGCCCTTGCACCCACGTATGCGCAGGTGCAGGCCCTTGTCGACGGACCCGGCGTCACGTGCCGGTGAGCTTGTCGAGGTCGGGGGCGTAGACGGTCATCCAGTGCGGGTTCAGCCGGTAGTAGACGACCTCGCGGTTCCAGTCGAAGGCTTCGTCGCCGTAGAAGTCTTTCAAGTAGGCGAGGAGTTCCTGCCAGTCGGCCGTGGACTCGGCGTCCTCGGGGTTCAGCTCCTCCACCGTGCCGTGGGTGAACACGCCAAGGTCTTCGCCGCGCATGTGCGCGACGCTGGCGGCGGGACGGGCCGCGAGATGACGGGCCTTGGCGGCGTTGCGCGCCGTACCGAAGTGCCACCGGCCGTGCAGGAAGTGCCCGTCGGCGCCGCTGATTCGCGGTTCGCCCTTTGCGGTCACCGTGGAGAGGGCGAGCGTGCACATGCCGGTGAGGACGCCGGTGAGCTGCGCCGCCGTGGTGGTGCGGCCCTCGACGATCGAGCGGAGGTGGGCGGTCGAGCTGGAGAGGGAGGAGTCGAGGAGGGACTGGAGCTTGTCGAGTTCTTCTGGGGTTTCGCGCATACGTCCATCGTCAGTCGTAAATCCGACACCCTCTGTCGTCATTGATGAAGCAGCGGTGAGATTGCTCCGTGCGGGTTGCGCTCGGTGCTGCGTGGAGGGCAACAGCGACCCACAGTCCGCTGTCCTCCCAAGCGGTGTCCTGATCGGCCGGAACCGCCTCGGCTGTCGTGAACACCTCGGCCTCGGAGTCCGCAGCCAGCCACCGCACGAACACCCGCTTCTCCGGCAGGAAGCACGTTGTCTGCCACCCTCCAAGAGCCTGTTCGGAAGTCAGAGCCGGGGCCCCCGGCCAACCACTCAAACTTCGGTGGCAATCGCTCAAAGTCCGATGACACAGGACAGCGGCGGGCGGCGAGTGCGTTGTCGAGGGTCTCGCCGATCTGGTCGTACAGCGGGGTGAGGGCGTCGGCCGCCTCGATGGCGGACAGGTACGCCGGGGGGGCGACTTCGAGCATCAGCTTCCCGAGCTGGTGGGTGCGGGCGGCGAGTTCGTCGACAATGCGGCGTGATTCGGTGAGCGCGGGATCCGCCGGCGGTTCGGCGGGTGGCGGAGGCGGCGCGGTGCGGACGTCGTGGACGGCCTGGCGGACTACGGCGCACACCGTGGGTTCGTCGAGGAGCTGGAGGGCGCTGTCGGCGGGTGATCAAAGGTCCGTGACGGTGTCCGTACGGTCGGAGACGGCGATCAGGGCCCGTTGGGAGAGGGCCGTAGTCGAGTGCGGCCGCGGTGGCCGGGGCGCTGTTTCGCGTACGGGACGGATCGGGGCCGGCGGCGATGGCGTCGTGGATCGTGGCCAGGGCATGGGCGACGTGGAGGAGGCGGTATGCCTGGGCGTGGGAGATGCCGAACTCCGCGCGGGAGTACGACTCTCAGCTGCTGTGCCCCAGGGGGAGCCATGCCTTGGCGACGGGCGCGGCGCGGACTCGGGCGGCGCGGACCGCCGGACGTCGTTGATCGCCTCGCTCAGCCCCCGCGTTGCGCCGCGGCCGGCTCCAGCACTTCGAGCGCTTCGGCCACCTTGCGCGCCGTCGCAGCAGCTGTGGCGGACGAAGGGCATGTGACGTGTTTCCACGTTGTCGGGCTCAGCACCCGCAGATGTCGAGCCGGCGATCTGCCATGGGTTCGCGGATACGTGTGGTGACCGGTCATCGGCCCTGCGGCTGGGAGGCGCCCTGGTCCTTGTCCGTGAAGTTCCTCCACCTCCATGAGGCCGGTCGGCTGCTCGCATCTCACCGAAGACGGCCAACAGACCACCGAACAGTGGGAGTCGCTCGGTAGGGCGGTCCATCGGGGCGGCTCCCCACACGGGGCACGGTCCGAAGAGGACAAGTCCGCGATAGGCAGATGCTCGGCGAACAGGTGGGAGGCGTACAAAGGGGCGAACGGCATGGTGATTCCTCCTGGGTCACGTCGAGGAGGGGGGCGGCCGATCCGCCGCCAGGCACACGGTCGCCGCGGCGGGGGTCGGCTTCGGCTCCTGGCTGTGGACGGTAATGCCCAGGAGCCGGTGGGTGCTGGTGGTTCTCGGCCGCCACGGCGGCAAGAGCCGGCGCGAGCTCCGGCCCGACACCCAGGACCAGGGCCTCATCACAGTCACTCATGCGGGGAGGCAGAGGAGAGAAGCATTGCTCGGCCGCCTTCGGATTCCCCGACGACAACGAGCAGTGTTTGATCAGTGCCCAATTCTGCGTGGAAGCGGTCACGAGGTCGCGGCGGACCGCTCCCGCAGTGGAAGGCCGGCCCGGTGCAGGCTCCTGAGCGCCTGACCGTACGAGGCGATGAGCGACGTCTCCAGGTACGCCACGCCGAGGCTCTCGCAGTACCGGCGGACCACCAGCTGTGCCCTGCGCAGGTTCGGCGAGGGCATGCTGGGGAACAGGTGGTGCTCGATCTGGTAGTTCAGCCCGCCGAGCGCCACGTCGGTGAACCAGTTGCCGCGCACGTTGCGCGAGGTCAGGACCTGGCGACGCAGGAAGTCCGGCCTGTCGTCACCGGTGAGCGTCGGCATGCCCTTGTGGTTCGGGGCGAAGATGGCCCCCAGGTAGACGCCGAACAGGCACTGGTGCACGACGAGGAAGAGCAGCGCCTTCCCCGGCGGGAGCACGAGGAACAGCGCCCCGAGGTAAGCCACGAAGTGCGTGACCAGCAGCGTGCCTTCAGTCCTGCGCTGCTTCAGCGAGCGGTCCGCCAGCGCCCGGATGCCCGCGACGTGCAGGTTGAAGCCTTCGAGGGTGAGCAGCGGGAAGAAGAGGTACGCCTGCACCCTGCCGAGCAGGCGGGGCACCCGGCCGGTCGCCGCCCTTGCCTGGGTCTGGCTCCAGACCAGGATGTCGGGGGCCACGTCCGGGTCGAGTTCCTCGTGGTTGGGGTTCGCGTGGTGGCGGCTGTGCTTGTCCTGCCACCAGCCGTACCCCATGCCGATGCCGACGTTGGCGGCCAGGCGTCCGAGCAGTGCGCTCGACGTGCTGCGACGGAAGACCTGGCGGTGGCCGACGTCATGTGCGACCAGCGCGACCTGTCCGAAGACCACGGCGAGGAAGGCGCCGACGGCGAGGGTCCACCAGCTGTCGCCGACGGCGACGAAGGCCAGCCAGCCAACCGCGTACGCGACGGCCACCAGGGCCATGCGCACGCCGTAGTAGAAGGGCCGTCGGCGCATCAGCCCGGCGTCCCTGATCTGGTGGGCGAGGCGTGCGAAGTCACTTCCGGTGCGGCGTTCGACGGGGGCGGTGTCTTGAACGATGGACATGATGTCTCGATTCCCGGCACCGGCCCGGTTCCGTATGCGCAGGGAAATCGACTGCGTGCGTGGGGCGCCGGGGCGGGACGGTCGAAGAAGTGGGGGGACCTGTCATGCCGAGGGCCAGGGCATCTTCCATCGACATTACACAGGCCCGCATAAGCACAGCGTTCTCACAGTCTCCGGGCCCCTTCAGCAAGCCCCAGTGCCGTCGGAACTCGTACACATCCCGGTCGGCCCGCGACTGCTTGCCGCCTCCCGAAGCGGTGTCGAAGTGCTGCCCGTTCTCGTGAACAGAGCCAGCAGCACCGGTAGCACCAGGTAAACCGGATCGTTCTGGTGCAGCAGAACGTCCGCGAGGACGACCGGCGTGCAGCAGGTGGCCGTGCGGCGCCGGCCGGGCCGGGACACTGCCCGTGCAGCACCCTTGTGCTACGCGGCCCATGCAAATGATGCGCTGCCCCTGCGACATCACCGTGCTGCAATCCGGCGCCCACCGCCAGGACCATGAGCAGCACGTCACCGTCGGCGGTCACCGCCCCGCTGCCCATCGAGGAGCAGCCCGCTGGAGACCACGGTGAGCAGCACGATCAGGAGCAGCGCCACCCCGTTGGCGCAGGCCCTCGCCTCGCACCTCACACCCTTACAGCGCGATGCGCCCACCTGAGGAAACGGGCTGTGAGCCGCCCAGGAGCAACTGGGATCGTCGGGTTACAGGATGTGGCGGATAGTGTCCTCTGCCATCGCACTTGGACGGCTTGTCACGGAAGTCGGATTGCCAAGGGCGGCCCGTCGCGGGAGATCGACCTCGCCCACGGCTCCGGTGGCGTAGGCACCGGCGCGCCCTTCGTCCGTCAAACCGCCGGAACCCTACGAGGCCGGGGCGTGCGGGTGGGCCGCGGCCCGGTGCTGGAAGGCGAGAATCTCCGGATTGCGCACCACGCCGTCGCGGATCTCGATCGCCTTTCTGATCGTGGCGTCAGCCTCCCACGCCTCGGGGCCCTCGAGGACCCTGCGCAAGTACGGCAGCACGGCCTCACTGATCTCCCAGGTGGCCGAATCCCACAGGAGCGACGGGCTGTGGTCGACGGCGTAGTAGTGGCAGCCGTCACCGACGAGGTACATCGGCGCGTCGAAGGTGGTCGGACGTGCCCATTCGAAGCCCATGCCCCTGTCGCACGACACGTCCACGAAGTACGTCCCCGGCCGGAAGAGGTCCAGCTCCTTCTCGGTGACGAACATCAGCGGCGTGCCGGTGTCCTGCCGTATGCAGTTGACGACGATGTCGAATCCGGCCAGGTACTCGGCGAGCGGCACCGGCCCGGCGGGGGTCAGGGCCTGGAGCCGGGACGGGTCGTCCGGCCGCTCCCGGAAGTGGCTCATCACCACGGACGACATCGGCGACGCGACCGCCACGGCGTCGCGCTGGGTGAGCACCGTGACGTCGGAGACGCCCATGGCGCCCAGGCCAGTCACCGCTCCGCGCGCCGTCGCGCCGAAACTGATGACCACCGCCCGCAGGCGCCGGCCGTAACTGCCCGTCGCACCACCGAGTTGCAGGGCGTGCAGGACGGAGCTGTAACCGGCCAGTTCGTTGTTCTTGTGGAAGACGTGCACGCTGAAGGCACCTGCCGCGGTCCAGTGGTTCATGGCCTCCCAGGCGATCATGGTCAGTCGTCGGTCGATGCCCATCTGGGTCAGCGCCGCGTCCTGCACGCAGTGCGGCCACCCCCACAGCACCTGGCCCGTGCGCATCGCCGCGACGTCCTCGTGCATCGGCTTGGGCAGCAGTAGTACGTCGCTGTCGGCCAGCAGTTGCTCGCGGGAACGCAGGCCGCCCACGAAGGGGCGCAGCGCCGCGTCGTCGAGGCCGAAACGCAGGCCGTAGCCCTGTTCGAGGAAGACGTGTGCGCGCACGTCGGGGTCGATGCGGTCCAGCTGGCGCGGATGCAGCGGCAGGCGGAACTCGTTCTCCTTGTGGCGGGAGGACAGCACGCCGAGGGTCATGAGGCTCACGCGTCGCGCCCCGTCGGGCCCGGCGTGTGCCCGTCCTGCGTGGGGCCGTCCGGCGTCCGGTCGGCCGGGGCGGGGTCGCCTTGCGTCCGGTCGGCCCGCGTCTGCTCGGCCTGCCGACGTACGCGCCCGGCCTCGTACCGGCGTACGCGCTCGGCCAGGGGCGGCCGGGGCTCGTCCAGACCGGCGGCGGACCCACTGGACATCCGGGCGCACACGCCCCGGCAGGCCAGGGCGGGCCCGTCGTGACCGTGGGCGACCACGACGGCGTCCGCGGTCGCCGCGGTGCGGTAGTCGGTGCCGCAGATGACGCAGGCCAGGCCGTGAAGCATCTCTTCGGTCGGCGCCGGACGTCCGCTGCGACGGCTGGAGATGGAGGATTGCGAGTACATCGGTCCCACGTCCTCGGGGGCCGGCGGGTCCCCGGGCTCGGCGTTCTCCGAGAGCGATGCCGAAAAGGGTGACGGCATGCGGTGTACGCCCGGTACTGCCACCGTACTCCGATGTGCGACGGGTCCGAACACCCGGCCCGGCAACGGCGATGAGGAGCCGCCTGGCACAGGGCTGGAAAAGCACCCCTGTGCCCTCGGGAGCCATGCGCCCGGGCCGGCCACGGCAGCCTCTCGTACGGGCCTGACGGACGGACGCGGTCCGGCGGACCGTCCGGCGGACCTGCCCCACCCTCTGGGGCGCCCCGGCCCCGCCCCTCGGGCGCCGCTGCCCTCCTCCCCAGCCGCCCGGCCGCGCGGACTCCGCCGTCTGCCGTCGCGGAGGCGGGCAGACCGATGCCGGGACGCCCACCCGGCCGGGACGCCCACCCGGCCGGCGCGGCTCACGCCGGGCAGCTCAGCGCCGCCGACACCAGAGTGCGGACGCCACGAGCGCCGGCCCGCCCGGCACCGCTTTCCAGAGCTGGCAGTCGAGACGTTTCGCCTCTGTGCTGTGTGTCGCTGACCAGCGGTGACCGGCGGCCTGTCGGTCATCCGTCGGCGATCTGCCCGAGGAGTCGGTGATCTGTCGGCGATCTGTCCGTGCGCACAGGCACATTGGAGCCCGTCCGCGCCGCCGATCGTCCGCCCGGCGGCCACGATCGTCCGAATCCGACAGGGAAGCCCCGATGACCACTGCCCCCACCCCGACCACCGACGTCACCATCATCGGCGCCGGGCTCGGCGGCCTCACGCTCGCCCGCGTCCTGCACCTCCACGGCATACCGGCCACGGTCTACGAGGCGGAGCCGTCACCCACCTCGCGGGCGCAGGGCGGAATGCTCGACATCCACGACTACAACGGCCAACTGGCCCTCGAAGCAGCCCGGCTGACGGACGAGTTCCGCGGCCTTGTCCTGGAGGGGCGCCAGGCCATGCGGTTCCTGGACCCCAACGGCACCGTCCTGCTCGACAAGGCCGACGACCCAACCGGCGGACGCCCGGAGATCCAGCGGGGCGACCTGCGGCAGATCCTGCTCGACTCGCTCCCGGCCGGCACCGTCCGGTGGGGCCGCAAGGTCACCGCCGCCCGTACCCTGCGCCGGGGCCACCACGAGGTGACGTTCGCCGACGGCAGCACCGTCGTGGCACGCCTGCTGGTCGGCGCGGACGGCGCGTGGTCCCGGGTGCGGCCGCTGGTCTCCGCCGCCACCCCCCAGTACATCGGCAAATCGGTCGTCGAGACCTACCTGTTCGACGCCGCCACCCGGCATCCGGCCGCCGCGAAGACGGTCGGCGGCGGATCGATGATCGCGCTCCAGCCGGGCCGGGAGATCTTCGCCCACCGGGAGAAGGGAGACACCCTGCACGTGTACATCGGGCTGCACGAACCGCAGGAATGGTTCGACACCGTCGACTTCACCGATGCCGCCGCGGCTGCCGGACGCATCGCCGCGGAGTTCGACGGCTGGGCGCCGGAGCTCACCGGACTTATCACCGAAAGCGACCTCGGGCCGTTCCTGCGCCCGCTGTACGCGCTGCCCGACCAGCACCGGTGGGAGCGGGTGCCGGGAGTGACCCTGCTCGGCGACGCCGCCCACCTCACGGCCCCCAACGGCGAGGGCGCCAACCTGGCGATGCTCGACGGCGCCGACCTCGCCCTCGCCCTCGCCACACACCGCGACGACCCGGAAACCGCCCTGCGGACATACGAACAGACCCTGTTCCCCCGCAGCGCCGAGGCCGCCGCGATGGAGGCCGGCGAAGGACTCGACCTCGACGGCCTCCGGCCGGACGGCAGCACCGGACTCGGTACCGGCTGACGGCACGGCCCCGGCGGCAGGCACCGCGCAACAGCCCCTGCCCTCCCAGGCGTGCCCGCGTGCTCGGCGAGCGCCCGGCAGACGCTCGCCACCGAGGAGGTCCGTCCCCTGCGCTTGCCGGTACAGGCACGCGGTGATGCGTTCCAGAGCTGCAGGAAGAGGGGTGTGATCAGAGATACCGCCTCAGCCAGTCGGGCATGCCCGGGTCGTCAAGTTCCCAGGACTGAGGGCGGCGTCCCCGCCGAGAAGATCCGCAGAGGGCTCGGGAAGTGGGAACCCCTCCTCGACAACGTGTGACTGAGCGCTTCGGCTTGCCAGGCATCCCCACGCGCGGATGCTCAGTTCGCCAACTCGACCGCTCATCCGGCAAGTGAAGTGCTCAGTCACCACAGGGACGCGGCGCTCGTGGCAGGCGCCTGGCCTACAGCTCGATGTCGAGCCGCTCCACGTCGGTGAACTCCACGCCCAGGCCGTGCGCGCGGCTGTTGTTGGCCCGGAAGTACATCCGGGCCAGGCCGTCGGCGGCGATCTGCCGGAGCTGGTCCTCGTTCTGGCCCTGCTCCCGTGCGGTGAACAGCTTGTCGGCGTACTCGGGCGGCAGGGCCTGGGTGATGTCCCGGATCCGGGCGTCGTCGGTCGTGCCGTCGGCGGCTTCGAAGCCGAAGCGGGCGCGGGTGGAGACGACCAGCCCGTCCGTGGACGCCGCCTTCTTCCTCGCCTTCGCGCGGATCTGCGGCTGCCACCTCTTCTTCACCTCGCGCTCCAGACGGCCGCGCAGGTCCTGGCGGGGCCGCTTGAGCTTGCCCGTCACGTACCGCTCCACGGTGCGCTGGGAGACCCCGAGCACCTGGGCGGCGGCCCTGGTGCCCTTGAGCTGCTTGACGAGGTACTTCATCTGCGCCTGGGCGCTCTGCGGGACGCGGCGGGTGAACGCCCCCTCCAGCGCGCGGTCCAGGCTGTCCCCGAGCAAGTCCACCACGGCCTACTCCCCTTCTCCGGCGCTCTGGTCGGTCTTGATGAGGTTGGAGATGTTGAAGACGCCGCGCTCCTCGAACTGGGCTTCCGCCCACAGGACGGTCTGCGTGCCCTGGTGCTTGACCATCCCGGGCGAGACCCCGAGCCGGAACGTGCCCGGCGCCGGCTTGCCCTCGGGCGTGGTCGGCAGAACGTCCAGCGGGGACGGCCCCGGCGAGGGATAGACGATCGCGTCGGTGCCGATCGCGACCGGGTACAGGTCGGCGGCGGCCGCCGTCTTCATCAGCTTGCGGTGCAGGCCGGTCCGCTGGCTCGCCAGCACGGCGGCCCGGATGTCCGGGCGCCACGTCCACCGGTCCAGCGCCGGGTAGGGCTCGTAGTACGGCACCTGGCCCCGGGACCGCTGGCGCAGCTTGCCGATCGCGCCCTTCGCCGTCGCCTTGATCGCGGTCTCCAGCAGCGCCATCGTCGGGTCGACCTGCTTGCGCCGCGCCATCGCGTCGAGGAACTCCTCGCCCTGGAGGTCGGTGGTGACGCCCATGTCGGCCATCGTCTCCACGTACGCGTCGCGCAGCCGCTTGTACCAGGAGTCCAGGTAGCGGCCGGTCTTCGTGCGCACGTACGCCTCGACCGGTGCGACGTCGAAGCCGAGCTCCACCGCGTAGGCGACCGTCGGGGTGGCGTACCAGGCCGGGCCCTCGGGGTGGTCCCCCTTCGGCGTGAACGGGGAGGGCAGCCGGGAGCCGTCGACCGTGCGGCCGTTGACCCGGGCGCGGGAGAGGTCGACGTGGGAGAGGTCGACCAGCCACGAGCCGGGCAGCGCCGGATCGAACCTCGGGTTGTTCTCCAGATGGGTCGGCCCGTTCAGCCCGACCACGAGGCCGTTCGCGGCCGCGGCGAACGACATGTTGATGTCGATGACGACCAGGTACGGGTTGGCGCACTCCTCATCGGTCAGCGGACGGCACCAGTCGTACGGCTCCTCCATCAGCATCTCTGCCGGGGTGCGCAGGTGGTGCCGGGCGAACCGGCCCTTGAGGATCGGGTGTTCGTCGGGGACCTCGCACGGCACGACGTCGTACTTGGCGGTGATCGCGTCGTCGTTGAACGCGGGCTTGAACTCGCCGGTGGCCGGGTCCTTCTCGGCGCGGGTCGGCGGGCGCAGCGCGGTCATCAGCTCCAGGCCGGTCGTCGCGGTGCTGCCGCGCGGCGTGATCACCCGGGCCGCGTACAGACCGAGGTACTGGACGAGGTCGGCCGGGTGCATCGTCGGCAGCCGCGGGTCGTCGCGCTTGTCCCACTCGCGGGGGTCCAACGCGTTCCAGGGCAGGACGCACAGCTGGACGCAGCGGCGCCGGGAGCCCTCGGGGTCGCGGTAGACGCGGGCCCACGGGCCGAAGCCGCGCCGGCTCATCTTGAGCCCGGCCCGTTCGATCTGCTTGACCACCTTGTGGCCGGACGGGAGCCGGCCCGCGTGCCGCTCCTGCTCCGACAGGGCGACCGGCAGGCCGTAGCGCTCCAGCGCGGACGCGGTGAGGACGAGGATCGGATCGGCGTCGCGGCCGTTGCGGTGCAGCCGGGCCTGCCCGAGCCGGGCCTCGCTCAGTGTCCAGTCGACCAGTGCCGCAATGCTCTTGGCGGGTACGTCCAGGGCCAGGCCCCCGACGCAGTACGCGGACACCTGCCCGTCCTGGCAGTCGATGACCGCGAGCGGGCCGTTCTCGAAGCGCGGGTCGACGGCGGCCGCCGACGCCGTGGTCTTCTTCGCCGCCGCCTTCTTCGCACCCGGGCGTCGTGACGGCGGGGCGGGCCTGGTGGTGGTGCTCGCCTCCTCCTTCGGGCGGGACGGCGGGGCGGCGGCCGCCGGGGCGGGTTCCGGTGCCGGACCGGTGAACGCCTCCGGGGCCACGGGGGCCGGGGCGGCGGCGGGAACGTCGGACGCCGGGGCGGGGAAGCGGGCGGCGAGGCCCTCCAGCAGCCGGGCGTACGCGGCGCGCTTCGGCGGCCGCGGTTCGGTCCGCCCGGTCTCCCAGTTCCCGACCGCCTCGCGGCGGGCGTCCAACGCCGTAGCGATCTGAGCCTGGCTCAGACCCGCAGCCTCCCGCAGGCGCTTGCGCTCCGCAGGCTCTGGCAGGTCGTCCTGCGCGACCTGCTCCAGCAGCGCGTCGACGGCGCTGAACAGCTCGTTCTCAGTGGACACAGAGGTCACCTCCGACAGGCACCATACTCCAATCGCGCGTGAATCGAACACTGGATCGCACGTAAATCGCACACCTGGTGAGGTTGTCATACGGGGGGCGGGCAAGGCGTGCAACAGACTGTTTTCGCAGGGCGGTTGAAACAGGAGGAGAAACAGGGAGTGCGTTTCACCGAGGCCGCGTAGTCAGGCCGTGCCGTAATCCGCCAAGTGCGGGGTTGGGAACGCCAGTTCTGTGGGTGGGCGAGCCGGAGCCCGGGGTGGGAGGGGGCCGGTGGCATCGGCTCGGCCTGCGCTCCGGAGCCCACGCGTGTGAGTGCTTCCGCGGACGAACTGACGGGCAGCTACTCGCCGCCTTCCCGGACGTGCCCGTCATCGTGGCCGGGGACCTCAACGTCATCGAGCGCGGCCACCAGCCCCCGCACAAGGTGTTCGGCGACCGGGAGTACGACTTCCACAACTCGTTCCGGGCCGTCGGCCTCACCGACGCCTTCACCCCGATGCAGTCGCCCCCTCCTGTTCGGGTGCAGCGGCAGCGGCTTCCGCCCCGATCACCTCTTCGTCTCCACACCCCACGCCGAGCGCGTCCTGGCCTGCGACTACCACCAGGAAGCCCGCGAAGCGGGGCTGACCGACCACGCGGTCATGACGCTGCGCCTCGCGGTTTCCCAGCCCCCGGCACCGGCTTCGTGAGGCGCGCGAACACGGCCGCCACAGCGGGTCCGCCAGCTCCGCCGAGGGCCGTGGCCGCGGCGTTCCGGCCACCGGGCCGCGTGGGCGTCACCCCGCGTCGGCCTCTCGGGAGCGTGCCGCGTACGGGTCGAGTCGGTGTGCGCGGTGGCGGTGGAGGACCAGGGGGCGGGCGTCCGCGTCGTGGAACGCCTCGGTGGGACTGCCCACCAGGAGGGTGTGGTCGCCCACCTCTATGGACCGTTCGACGGTGCAGGTGAACACGGCGGACGTGTGGGCCAGCACGGGCTGGCCGTCACGAACGGTGTGCGTGACGCCGTCGAAGCGTCGTAGGGGGTCTCCCTGGGCGAACCGGCGGTAGAGCTCCCGCTGTCGCCATGAGACGACGTTGACGGCGAAGCCGCCGGTGCGCAGGGCATGGAGCAGGGTGCGGCTGGTGGCCGCGAGCGACACCAGCAGGGAGGGCGGTTGGGCGGACAGCGAGATGACGGAGTTGACGGTGCAGCCCAGCGGGCCGTCCGGACCCTGGGTCGTGATGATGCTGACGCCGCTGGGGAGGTGGGTCATGGCGGCGCAGAAGGCGTCACGGTCGGCGCGCTGCCCCTGCTGGGGGCGGCTGCCGGAGGTCGATGACAAGGGCGTGGCAGTGGGGGTGGGAAGACCCATGGTGGCTCCTGGGAAAGTGAGTGTCGAAGGGGGCACGTCGTACACGGGACTCGGGACGTGGTGGAGGGCCGGGCTCAGTGCTTCCCGCACGGGCCATGTCCGCGTCTGGAGTCCGTCATGACTGCCGCGTCGACGACGACGTGTCCCGGGCGCTCCTGGCCGTGCTGCCGGACCGGTGGGCGGTCGGCGGAGCGTACGGACGCCGACTGCCGCCCGAGGCCGTCGGGGAGCGGGCCGGCCGGGAGCTGGCCGAGCACCGTGGCGGAGAGGGCCACGGGGGCGTGGTGCGGCGGTATTTCCGGCGGGGGTGTCGGAGCGTCGCGCCAGGGGGCGCGGTGGACGGTGAGGACGCCCGGTTCGGTCCGCGGCGGGGGTTCGCCGGGGTCGGCGCCCCGGACGGAGACGCAGCGGAGAGCCGGGCGGGCACGGGTGTCGTGGTCTTCGGCGGGACGGGTTCCGGCGAGGGCCGCGGGTGGATGGCGTGTCATCGGAGTCCCCGGCCCGCTGTCGCCGCGGGGACCTCGTGCAGCAGGGCGGCGAGGGCCGCTCGGTCCGTCTTGCCGTTGCCGTTCAGGGGCAGTTCGCGATGAATGTGGAGGAGGGCGGGGACCATGTAGGCGGGCAGCCGTTCGCGGAGTGCGGCCAGCAGCGTGCCGGAGTCGAGGGCGTCGCCCGTGCACACGCCGTGCAGTTCGGTGCCGCCGTGTGCGGTGGGAAGGGCGAGGACCACGGCGTCGTGCACGTCGGGCTGGTCGCGCAGCGCGGACTCGATCTCGCCGAGTTCGACCCGGTAGCCGTCGACCTTCACCTGGTGGTCGAGGCGGCCCAGGTGGAGGAGTCCGTCCCGGCCGACGGGGCGGACCCGGTCGCCGGTGCGGTACCACAGGGCCGCCGGGACCGTGCCCGAAGGGCCCGTCGCGGAACCGGACGCCGCGGCGGCGGGGTCCGCGGGACGATCGCCGTCCAGGTCCCAGAAGCGCCCCTCGTTGTCGGCGGGGTCCAGGTAGCCGGGGAATCGCTGGGGTCCCCGCACGCACAGTTCTCCCTCCTCCGCCGGCCTCCCCTCGGCGTCGAGGATCCGGTGTTCGAGGTGCGGGTAGACATGGCCGATCGGCACCGTTCCGTTGACGGTCGCGGGCCAGTGGTCCATGTAGGTGTCGAGCGTGAACTCCGAGCAGGTGATGGTCAGTTCGGTCGGGCCGTAGAAGTTCTCCAGCCGGGACGACGGCGCCGCCGCCTGCCATGCCCGGGCCTGCTGGAGGGTGAGCGGCTCCCCCGCGAAGAGGCTGTGCCGCAGTTCCGGCATGGCGCCGGGGCGCAGCGCCCGCATCCGGCGGGCGAAGGAGATCACTGACGGGACGGAGCACCAGTGGGTCAGGTGGCGGTCGTTGACGAACCGTACGGGTGCCAGGATCTCGTCCCGGCTCGGGACGACCAGGGTCGCGCCGCCGCCCCACGCGGCGAACATGTCGAACACGGAGACGTCGAAGGTGAGGTCGAAGGTCTGGGACAGGCGGGAGCCGGGTTCGATCTCGTAGCGGTCGATGACGTGGGCGAGGTACGGGGCGACGTTGTCATGGAGTACCGGCACGCCCTTGGGGGCGCCGGTGCTGCCGGAGGTGAACAGGACGTAGGCGGGCGCTCCCGGTTCCGCGGGGAGAGGCGGGCCCTGCGCGGAGCCGCCGGCCGCGTCGGCCAGGTCGAGCGACGGCACGGGCAGCTCGTGCGGTCCGCCGGTCCCGTCGGTCAGGATCAGGTCGAGCCCGGCGCGGAGGGCGACCGAGGCGTTGCGGGCGCCGGGCCATGCCGTGTTCAGCGGGACGACTGTGGCGCCGAGCCGTTGGACGGCCAGGTAACCGGCGTACGTGGCGGGGCTCCTGCCGCCCAGCAGACCGACGCGGCGCGGCGGGTCGGGGCGGGCCCGCAGGACGCCGTCCGCGACGCGGGCGCTGAAGTCCTCGAGTTCGCGGTAGGTGAGGGTCTGCCCGTCGGCTTCCAGGGCGGTGCGGTCGGGGTGGCGTGCGGCCGACGCCGCGAACCACGCGTGCAGGGTGCCGGGGCGGTCCCCGGTGCGGGGGGTCACCGGGCCGCTCCCGCAGGCGCGGCGGTGGGACGGAGAGCGGGCGCTTCGCCGCCTCCGGTCGCGGTGAGGATGCGCTCGAAGGCGGTGCGCACCAGTGAGGCGCGGGGCCTGCCGCGTGCCGCCGACTGGGCCGCGTAGCGCAGTGAGCGGGACAGCTCGCCCCAGGCGGCGGCGGTCGCGGGCTCGGCGCGGTGCAGGTACTGGTGGTGGCGCGCCGCGGCCCAGAGGTCCTCGGCGTAGCGGACCTGTGCCTGCGGGTCGGACGGCAGCAGGTCGCGGAGCAGGGCCAGCGAGGCGGCGGTGCCCCGGACCCAGTCGCCGGGGCGCGGATCGAAGCGGCCGGCGCCGTGCTCCAGCCAGCGGTGGTTCCCCGGGTCGGGCACCCAGGCGGGGCCACCGCCGAGGGCGTACACGTCACGCTGGTGCAGTGCGGTCTCCAGGCCCGGCAGCGGGGCCAGCAGTTCCCGCAGTCCGGCTTCTTCGACCCAGCCGCGGTGCGGTGACTGATGGCCTTCGGGCAGCAGGGCGTCGAAGTCGTCCACCACCAGCCAGCGGTCACCGTCGCGGGCGGCGAGGCGAAGCCAGTGCGGTACGTCGCGCACGAGGTGGGACGGGCTCCACGGCAGGTTGCGGCAGTTGGCCACGGCCAGGACGTCGCCCTGCCTGGCGAACTCGCCCCGGAGGGCGGACAGGGCGTCCTCCCAGCGGCGTGCGCCGCGGTAGCCGAAGTCGGGCGCCACCCGGTCGTGGTGGCTGAAGGCCATCAGGCCGTCGAGGCCGTCGCGACGGACGGAGAGGGTGAAACCGGTGGCCAGTTTCCGTTCGGCGGCGGGGTGGGTGAGACGAAGGTGTTCCTTGAGGTTGGTGGTGTAGCAGCTCAGTGCTTCAGCAGGCACGGGCGTCTCCAAAGGCGCAGCTCACGGGGTGGACACTGAGGTGACGCAGGGCGATCCAGGTGAGATCTCCGACGGTGCCGGTGCCGGGTCGCACCGGGACGTCGAGGGACCACGGGCGGCCGGCGATGCCGGTGCCGTCGGCCTTCACGCAGGCCTCCTGCACGGTCCACACCCAGGCGAACTCCAGGGCGCGGCGATCGGCCGGCAGCGCGGACAGTTCCGCGGCGCGTGCGCGCAGGCACCGGCGGACCAGGCCGGGTGAGAGGTCCGGGCCGGGAGGGAGCTGGACGTCCACGCCCACCCGTCGGCCGGGGGCCACGGCGGCGGCCACCAGGTCACCGCCCCCGGTGTCGTCCGCCGCGTCGTGGGAGAGGCTGATTCCCAGACCGGGCAGCCCCTCCAGCAGGGGACGGCCGCGGGCACCGGCGATCAGCGGGACGTCCTGGGCCGCGGGGCACACCTCGGCGAGCAGGGCGCGCAGCAGTCCCCTGGCGGCGAGGGACTGGCGCCGCCGCCACCGGGGCCGTCCGCCCACGTCCGCGAGGTCGGCGGGGTGGGTGCTCGGGGCGGCCGCGCGCGTCCAGGCCACCCATACGCCGGTCGCCGCCTCGACGACATCGAAACCGGGCTGCCGGGCTGCCGGGCCGGGGAGCGCCGGGGCGGTGGCGGCGCTCACGGTGCCGTCCCGCCGGGCGGGGACAGCAGTGCTTCCGCCTGTTGGGCGACGGCGGCGAGGACGGTCTCGGTGCTGCCGCCGGCGATGCCGAACAAGGCGGCCTCCGCGCGCCGGTGCTGCATGCCCGCGGCGGCGAAGCCGTCCGCACCGCACAGGTGCGCGCAGACGTCGAGGACGTGGTCGGCCGTCTCCCCGGCCGCCGCCTTCACCAGCGCCGCACCGGTGTGGTCGTGCTCGGCGGCGACAGCGGGTCCCAACGTCTCGACCAGCACCTCCAGTTGACGGGTGCGGACCAAGGCGGCGGCGAGCCGCTGGCGGATCGCGGGCTGCTCCCACAGGCCGCGTTCCGCCAGCCGCTTCCGGGTGTCGGCCAGCGCCCGGCGGCAGGCCGCCACCGCCCACAGGCCGCCCGCGAGGCGTTCCACCGCGATGTGCCGGGCGAACAGGGCCAATCCGCGTCCCGCGCCGCCGACCGGTCCGTCCGCGAGCACCGGTACGCCATCGAGGTGGACGTGACCGGTGCCCGATCCCGTGAAGTAGGGACTCGGTGCCGCTTCGACGCGTACGTGCGGGTCGTCGGCGGGCACGAGGTACCAGGCGAAGTTGGTGAAGTGGGGGCCGGGGCGGCGGCGGGCCAGGACGAGCAGCAGGTCGGCGTGGACCGCGTTGGTGATCCAGCGCTTGGTGCCGTGCAGCACCGTTCCGGCGGCCGTCTCCTCGGCGTGTGTCGCCAGGAGGGCGAGGTCGGAGCCGGGGCCGCTGTCGGTGGCGGCCAGGGCTACGACAGAGCGGCCGTCGAGCATCCGCCGTGCGACGTCCGCCGCGGCGGGCCCGCGCCGGCCGGCCTCCGCGAGCAGCGGCAGCACGGTGGCGGCCTGGACGCAGACCGACAGCAGGGGTCCGGCGCCCTCGTCCGCCTCGGCGCGGACGATCAGGTCGCGGAGCCGGTCGGGGACGATCCCGTGTTCGGGCAGCTCCTCCCGGTAGAGCCCGCGCAGCGTGCCCGCCGCGCCCAAGCGGGCCCACAGCTCGCGTCCGGACGCCGCGTCGGCCGGTGCGGGCCGTGCCGTCGGGGCGGGGCGCCCGCGCTGGAGGAGTTCCACGGCCTCAGGCAAGGCGCACCTCCGCGTCGAGGAGGGTGAGCTTGCCGTCGGCCAGCAGCAGTCGGTCGTTGCTGAAGTTGAGACTCGCCGACCGCAGGTCGCGCAGGGCCCGTTCCAGCGCGAGGGGTGAGTCCCTCAGGTAGCCGTGGCGCAGCCCGACGATCTCCACGAGTTCGTGCACCGCCGCGTGGCATTGTTCGGATGCGGTCACCTTCAGTCCGTTGACCAGGAGCTGGACGCGGGGCCGGGAGACGTCCTCGTGCGTGACGGTGTCGAGGGTGTGGGCCAGCAGCGCGGCGACGGCCTCCAGCCGGTGCCGTACCCGGGCGATCCGGGTGAGCAGCAGCTCGGAGTCGAGGGAGAGGCTGCCGCGGGTCCGGGCGGAGCGGAGCATGCCGACGGTGCGTGCCAGGGCGCCCTCGGCTGTGCCCAGCCAGGCGGCGCTCCAGCCGAGGTGGGCGAGGGGGCCGAAGGTGCGGGTGACGATGTCGCGGAAACGGCCGTGCTCCCCCACGACCTGGTGCTCGGGGACGGTGCCGCGCAGGTGGAGCGCGCCGCTGTGGCTGGCTCGCATGCCGTGCGGGTCCCAGCGGCCGGCGGAGGCCACCTCGAGCTGGCTGCGGTCGGCGTACACGAGCGAGACGTCGTTCTCGTTATCGGAGTCCGGACTGCGCATGGTGACGAGGAAGCCGTCCGCGTGGGCGCCGCCGGTGACGATGGGCGCGAAGCGGTCCAGGAGCAGGTGGCCCTCGCGCTGCCGGAGGGGCGCGGTGGCGGTGAGGAGTGCGCCGCCCTTGCCCGCTTCGGTGGTGACTGAGGCCAGGTACGTCTCGCCCCTTCCGATCCGGGGCAGGAGGTCGTCGCGCAGCTTGCCGTCGGCGTGCCGCACCAGGGCGGCCACCTGCTGGCAGTGCATCGCGAAGATCATGGCGAGTGACATGTCCTCGCGGCCCAGCCGGCGGGTGGCGGTGAGCACGTCGCCCAGGTCGCCGCCGAGGCCGCCCTCGGCGGCCGGCACGAGCAGGCCGAGCAGCCGGGTGCGGCGCAACGAGTCCAGCGCCTCGGCGGGGAAGGCCGCTTCGGTGTCGGTGCGCCGCGCGTGCACCGCGGTCACCTCGGCGGCTTCCTCGACCAGTGCGGCGAACGGGAGCGGAGCCCCGCCCCGGCCGGCCGCGGCGGGCGCGGTGGAGGTGGCGGTCACGCGATCGCCTCGGAGCTGCGCGCGGCGTCCACGGCCCGCCACAGCGAACCGGCGGTCGCGAAGGTCTCCTCGTTGAGGTCGTCGTCGGACAGCGAGACGTCCATCTCGTCCTCGATGGCGAACAGCAGGTCGACGGACTTCATGGAGTCGAGCCCCAGGTCGTGCAGCCGGGTGTCGTCGGTGAGGGGCTGCTCCTGGAGGCGGGGCAGGTGGTCGCGGAGCACTTTCTCGAACACGGCGTCCATGGGGGTTCAGTCCTTCCGGGTGAGGGTGAGGCGGGTGATGTGCGGTGCGGCGTCGCCGTCGACGGCGATTTCGAGCGGGGCCGGATGGCCGAGGAAGGCGAGCAGGCTGGCGGACAGCCCGTAGGCGCCGACGTTGGGGACGGCGAGCAGGTCGCCGGGGCGCAGCGGAGGCAGTGGTGCTTGGCGCGCCCAGGTGTCGAGCGGGGTGCACAGGGGGCCGGTGACCATGGTGGGCCGCGGTGCGCCGCGTTCTGCCCCGCCGGTGAGGAGGGCCGGGTTGAGCGGGGGCAGGCGGCGCAGGCCCGCCATGCCGCCGAGGTGGTTGATGCCGGACTCCAGGACGGCGATGTCCCGGCCGTGCGACCGCTTCACGTCGAGTACGCGGGTGAGCAGGGTTCCGGCGGTGCCCACCAGGTACCGGCCGGACTCGTACGACGGGCGGGGCGCGCCGTCGCGCCAGCCGGGTGCGGAGGCGTCGAGCAGCTCGGCGAGCCCTTCGCGCAGGCCGGTCAGGTCGGCCGCGTCGCCCTCCTTGGCGAAGGGGGCGCCGAAGCCGCCGCCCAGGTCGAGGGCGGTGTCCAGCCCCGCGGTGTGCGGGGCGAGTACGGCGCGGACCCGGGCCGCCGTGGTGAGCGACTGGCGGAACTGCGCCAGCAGGTCGGGTGCGTGGGTGAGGTTGGTGCCCATGTACAGGTGCAGGCCGGTGACCTCGACGTGGGTACGGTCCCCGAAGTGCTCCGGCTCGTCGGTGATCCACCGCGCGTCGGCGCCGAACTGGGAGGCGACCCCGGTCATGGCGAGGCCCTGTCCGGCGGCGGGGCGGTCGTCGTTGACCCGCAGCAGCGTCCGTACTCGCACCCCGGCCCGGCCGGCGAGCCGGTCGAGCTGGTCGAGACCGGTCGGGGAGTCGGTGCAGAACTCGCGCACCCCTGCCCCCAGGGCCCGGTCGATGTCCTGGTCGCGCTTTCCGGGCCCGGTGTAGAGGACCTGCCCGGCGTCCCATCCCGCGGCGAGCGCCGCGTCCAGCTCGCCGGGGGAGCACACCTCGGGCAGGGTCCCGGCCTCCCTGAGGGTGCGCAGCACGCCGGGGTGGGAGTTGGCCTTGAGGGAGTAGTAGAGGTCAGCCGGGTCGGGGAGGGCCTGGCGCAGCCGGGCGGCGTTGTCCCGGACGCGTGCCAGGTCGTACACGTAGGCGGGTGTTTCGGCGCCCGTGTCCAGTGCGGCGGAGACCGCCGCCGGCAGGGCGTCGGGGAGGGCCGGGGCGTCGGGCCGAGCGCTGATCGTCTCAGACAAGGCTGGCCACCTCCCGGGCGAGGGCCTTGCGGTCGACCTTGCCGTTGCGGGTCAGGGGCAGGGCGGGCAGCGGCACGCAGCGGCCGGGCACCTTGAACTCCTCGATCTCCTCGCGCATGGCGTCCAGGACGTCCGCGGGCCCGCGGTCGGAGACCACCACCAGGATCGCGGGCACGCCTTCGGCCGGAGGCAGGACGGCGGCCTGTTCGACGCCCTCCACGCGCCGGGCGGCGGCCTCCAGCTCGGTGGCGCTGACCCGGAATCCGCGCTCCTTGTAGATGTCGTCGCGACGGCCCGCGAAGTGGACGAAGCCGTGTTCGTCGAGCCACCCGTGGTCGCCGGTTCGCAGTTCGGGGAAGAGCCCGTCGCGGCGCGGGAACCGCTGGGCGGTCAGCTCGGGACGGCGCCAGTAGCCCGCCATGACGTGCGGTCCCCGTACCACCAGCTCGCCGGTCTCGCCCGCGGGCAGTCGCCGTCCGTCCGGGTCGGCCGCGTAGATCTCGGTTCCGGGCAGGGCCCGGCCGCAGCTCCCGGGGTGCTCCACGTCCGCGTCCGGCGGGTTGATGGCGGCGCGTTTGCACTCCGTGAGCCCGAACATGAGCTGCACGCGCAGCCCCGGGACGGCGGCCCGGAGGACGGCGAGCGGCTGCGGGGGCATCGCGGCGCCGGTGTTGGTGAGCAGCCGCAGCCGCAGGCCGTGGCCGGGAGAGCGGCGCACCAGCTTGGCCAGGGTCTCGGCGACGGCGGGCACGGAGGCCAGGACGGTGGCGTCCGCGGCCTCGATGTTGCGCAGCAGGGTGGCCCCGGCTTCGGCGGGCAGCCCCAGCCGTACCGTCGCCCCGCTCAGCGCGCCGAGGAAGAGCTGGTAGAGGCCGTAGTCGAAGGAGAGGGGAAGCGGACTGTAGACCACGTCGTCGGGGCGGTACCGCAGTTCGCCCTGGATGGCGCGGACGGCGAACAGCGCCTGCTGGTGGGTGCTCACCACGGCTTTCGGAGCCGCTGTGGTGCCGGAGGTGTAGATCAGGCACACCGGGTCGACCGGGAGCGGGGCGTCCGGGCCGGTCTCGTCGGTGGCCGGTTCCGGCAGGTCCGGGGCCGGGTCCGAACCGCGGGGGGCATCGGAGAGGGCCGGGCCCGAACCGCGGGGGATGTCGGAGAGGGGGGCGGCGGCGATGCCGCGTTCGGCGGCCAGACGCCGGGCCTCCTCGTCGTCGGCGAGCAGCAGGACGGGTTCGGCGTCGTCCAGGACGTGGGCCAGGGCCCGCCCGCGGGTCTGTTCGTGCAGCAGCGCGAAGGGCGCGCCGATCCGGGAGGCGGCGTAGACCACGACGGCGACCTCGACGACCGAGGGAGCCACCACTACGACGCGTTCTCCGCGACGGACGCCGAGGTGGCGCAGCCAGCGGGCGGCCGCCCGGCTGGCGACGGCGAGTTCGCCGTGGGTGAGGCGGTCCTGCGTGGTGGTGACGGCGGGTGTGTCCGGCGTGCGGTGCGCCGCGGTGTCGATGAGGTCGTGCAGCAGGATCACGGCGTCTCCCGGTAGGCGCGGGCGGTGATGCGGCACAGGCCGCTGAGGTCGTGGAGGTTCTCCGGGACGAGATCGTCGGCGTCGAACTCGATGGCCAGCCGTCCCTCGATCCGCTCGACGATGTCGATCATGCGGAAGGAGCTGAAGCCCGGCACCTCGGTCAGCGCACGGCCCGCGAGCAGCTCGGCGGCCGGGACGCGGAGCACGGCGGCGGCCTCCTCGGCGACGGCCGTGCGCAGTGTGTCGGTGTCCGGGGGGCCGGTTTCCGCCGTCCCGGTTCCGCGGGGCGTCTCCCCGGCCGGGGCCGGTGCGGTGAACACCCGGGCGTCGGCGTACAGGAGTTCGGCGAGCCGTTCCAGCGGACCGGTGGGTTCCGGTCGGCCGCGCTGGACGCGGCGGTGGGCGAGGAAGGTCTGTTCCGTCAGCTTTCCCCAGGCCGTCAGGTGCTCTTCGACCGCGGCCCCGGGGCCGGTGGCGGCGGCCCGGTGCGCGGCGTGCAGACGGCGGGCCCGGGCCAACAGCCAGGTTTCCAGGGTGAGTTGGGCGAGGGCCTCCGCACGGTCGGGGTGCTCGCGGTAGGCGCGCACGTACGGCTCGACGGCCGCCGCGGTGGCCGGTACGACCTCGGTGGCGGCCCGCGGGACCCCGGTGTGCGTCGTGCGGTAGACGCGCGCGCCGTCGGGCAGCGCCGCGGCGAGCTCCTCCTCGGTGAGGGTCC
Source organism: Streptomyces sp. NPDC088745 (assembly GCF_044751045.1). Lineage (NCBI taxonomy): Bacteria > Bacillati > Actinomycetota > Actinomycetes > Kitasatosporales > Streptomycetaceae > Streptomyces > Streptomyces sp. NPDC088745. Next base: position 381,867 of record NZ_JBIVLB010000006.1, on the reverse strand, counting down.
AGGCCCCGGGCCGGGCCGGGCCGTGGGGGGTGTCGTTGTGGTAGCCGTCGCGCACCACGGCCCGCCCGGAGTCGTCCCTGGCGAGCAGGAAGCTGTGGTCCATGTGGGTGTGGCCGTGGTAGGGCACCCAGGGCAGGTGATAGGCGTCGGCGATCACGTACACGGTGTCGGGGCCGGTCGGCGGGATCGCGGCGCGGGGCGGGAGGACGTGACGTTCCGTGAGGGACAGACCGAGCGCACCGGCGGTACGCTCCACGTGCGTGTCGGTGTCGGCCTCGACCGTCGGCAGCCGCCCGGAGCCGGTGCGGGGCGCGAACTCCAGACGCGCGCCGAGGACGAGTGGCGACACGCCGTGCTCGGCACGGGCCAGCCAGGCCAGGTTGGTCTGGAGGCAGTCCATGAGTTCGGCGTGCAGATCCGCCGGTGGGGCGGTCCGCGCGACGACGGGGGCGGTCATCGCGCCTCCTCGAGGTCCGCGGCCCTGCCCGCCGCTCGTCCGGCCGTCCCGGCGGTCGGGACCGCGGGCCGGCCGGGTGCCGCGGCGGTGTTCACCGGTGCGTCGATGCGGGCGAGGCCCCCGACGGCTTCGGTGATCGCCGCCGGGTCCGGTGCGCGGTCGGTCAGTTCGCCTTCGAGGAACTGCTGGTAGGCGCCGAGGTCCAGGTAGCCGTGGCCGCTCACGCAGACCAGGACTCCGGTGCGGGCGCGGGGGGCGTCGCCGTCCGCGTCGCCGTCACCCGCCGCGCGGGCGGCGGCGGCCAGGGCGTGCCCGGACTCCGGTGCGGGCAGGGTCATCTCCGTCGTGGTGAAGGCCCGGCCCGCGGCGAGGGCGGCGACCTGGTCGACGGCGGTGGCGGAGACTTGTCCCGCGTGCCGCAGGGCGGAGATCAGTTTGGCGGCGCCGTGGTAGCGCAGGCCCGCCGAGTGGGAGTCGGGGATGGCGTACTCGCTGCCGATGGTGTACATGGCCTCCAGCGGGGACGACCCGGTGGCGTCCGTGCGGTCGTAGGCGTACACGCCGCGGGTGAGCTTCGGGGTCGTGCTGGACTCCGCCGCGATCAGGGCCGGGGGTGCGGTGCCTTCGGCGGCGGCCCGGGCGTGGAAGGGCAGGGCGATGCCGCCGAAGTTGGAGCCCGCCCCGACGCAGCCGACCACGGCGTCGACCTCGCCCCCCTGTTCGGCGAGCTGGTCGATGGCCTCCAGACCGATCACGGACTGGTGCAGGATGCTGTACGTCTCACCGCTGCCGATGCAGAACGCCGCTCCGTCCGTGCGGGCGGCGTACTCCACGGCCTCGCCGATCGCGAGCGCGAGGCTGTTGCCCGCCGACCGGCCGGAGCGGGCGACCTCGGTGAGGGTGCTGGGGCTGGAGATGACGCGCGCGCCGAGCATCCGCATCAGCACGCCCCGGTACGGCTTGCGTTCCAGACTGCCGCCGACCATGAAGACGGTGCACCGGATGCCGAAGCGGGCGCAGGCGGCGGCCAGCGCGGTGCCCCACTGGCCGGCTCCGGTGCCGGTGACCAGCTCCCGCACGCCCGCCCGGTGGTAGTAATAGGCCTGGGCGAGCGCGGTGTTGAGCTTGTGGCTGCCGGAGATGTTGCCGCCTTCGTACTTCACCCAGATCGGCACCCGGGCGCCCACCTCCTTCTCGAAGGCGCGGGCTCGCCACAGCGGTGTGGGGCGGAAGCGCCGGTAGGCGTCCGCGACCTCTTCGGGAATGTCCCAGTACTCGCGTGACTGCACGCTCTGGCGGACGAGTTCCATCGGCAGGTTCGCCTGCACACTGCCGTTGCGGCCGGCGGAGTGCGGGGTGCGGTCGGGCGGCAGCGGCTGTCCGAGGTGCGGAAGGACGCTGCGCCACTGGCGGGGGACATCGGTCATGCGGCGGCCTCGCTGCTCTGCTCGACGATCGCGGTGATGTCGGCGACGGTGGTGAAGGACTTGCCGACGAACAACTCGTCGGCGAGGGCCACGCCGGTCTCCTCCTCGACCTGGACCAGCAGGCTGATGAGGGTGAGGGAGTTGATCCGGAGACGTTCGCCGTTGAGGGGTTCGTCGTTGGTCAGGGCGCGCGGGTCGGCGGGCGGTTCGGAGGCCGCGGCGATCACCTTCTTGACGACGCTCGTGAGGTGGTGCGGCGTGTTCTGTGCGTGCTGCATGCCATTCCTTCGACGGAGTGGGAGAGGGACGCGCCGGGCATCCGGGGACGCCGTGCGCGTGTCCGGGCACGGGAGGTCGCTGCCGGAGGGCAGCCGTGCGGGGCCCGTTCGGGGGCAGCAGGGCGCCCCGCCGGAACGGGAGGGAAGGGGGAGACGGAGGAGGGGGGGCGGTCGCGCCGACCGCGGGCCGGGGCCGCGTGGTGGCGTCGTACGTGCGCCCGGGGAGCGGGAGGGGTCAGCGGACGGGAGCCGCGTCGGCTCTGCACCGTTCCGCGCCAGACGTACGGCACCGTGACCGGTCGCTGTCGAGCGAGGTGGTGAACTCCTGGATGCGCGAGGAGAGTTGCCGCAGGTGCGGGGCGCGCAGGACGCCGAAGTGGTCGGTGTCCAGACAGTGGACGGAAACGTCCGCGAGGTGCGGTGACCACCGCCGGGCCTGCTGCGGGTCGTCACTGCCCGTACAGGTGATCAGCAGAGTGCGGCCGGGATGCCGTCCCTCCGCGCGGTGGCGGGTACGGGCTTCGAGGTGGGCGTCGACGGTGCGCTCCGTCCGGGCGAGGGCGTCCGGGTCCATGTGGACCGCGGCCTCGCTCAGCACCCGGCGGCGGACGGCGGCGTAGGCCCCGGGGCCTTCAGGGGCCGGTGCCGGGCTGCTGTCGACGAGCACCAGGTCCGGCGTGCGCCCGCCGGGCAGCCGTCGCGCCGTCTCGAAGGCGAGCAGTCCGCCGAGCGACCAGCCGACGAACAGGTCGGGGCGGGCGGGGAGGGCGGTCACCGCCTCGGCGTAACGATCGGCCATGTCCGATATGCGGGTGTCGGGTTCCTCGCCCTCTTCCAGGCCGAGCGCCCGTATGCCGTGCACGGGGCCGTGGCGGGAGAGGTGGGCGACGAGGCCCAGATAGGGAAGGAGGCCGCCCCCCAGGGGCGGGAAGAGGACGGCGCTGACGCCGCCGGCCCGCTTCCCCAGCGGTGACAACAGCGGCCTTCCTAAGTCGGCCACCGTTTCGGACTTCGCGCTGCGACTCACAGATTCCTCCGGCTCGGAAGCGCGGTCGGGACCGGTCGGTCTCGACCCGATGGTGCGGGACACCGAAATGCTGCGGGGCCCTTCGGGCGAGGTGCGGCCCATCGGACACTCCGGACGTGCGCGAGCTCCGTTAACTAGTGCCGCGTGCGTCACACCTCAATCAGGAATGTGACCTACCTCTCCTTTTTTGGCGGGGCGAGAACACCTGCTTTCTCCATGGGCTCCCGCATAAGCCCATGTCACGCGCCCCGTCCCGCTCCCGGCGCCCCCGCCCGGCCGTCGGCGGACGCTTCGGGGCTCCGGCCGGCCGGGCATGAATCCCACCCAGCGGGAACACCTAATCCCGTCCCGCGCCACCCCGCATCCGTTCGGATCGACCCCCGCCGCCGTGCGGCGAGGAAGGGCTGCCATGTCTCACCTCCTCTTCGTGGAGACCACCGGCCTGGGTGTTCAAGCACTCGCCCATGCGAAGCGAAGCGGTCACACCGTGACCTACCTGCACTGCCCCCTCTACGACTTCACCGCCTCCCCCGCCCAGCGCCGGGAGGCGATCCAACTCGCCGACCACTCCGCCGCGTTCACCGATCCCCTGGACGGGGACTCGGTGCACGGAGCGCTGCTCGCCTCGGGCGCGGACCCCGAGAGCGTCGACGCGGTGCTCTCCACGCTGAGTTACGGAGCGCAGGCCGCCGCCGACCTCGCCGCCCGCATCGGCGCGCGCGGCACCTCCCCGGCCGGCACCCTCGCGGCCCGGGACAAGGGCGAATGCCGCCGCGTCCTGCGCGAACGCGGGGTGCCCAGCGTCGGCTTCCACGTGGTCACCGACGCCGCCGGGGCGTTGGAAGCCGCGGAGGCGATCGGCTACCCGGTGATCGTGAAGCCCGTCCTCGGCATCGGGAAGGCCGTGACCTCCATCGCCCCCGACCCGGCCGCCGTACGTGCCCACTTCGCCGTCGCGGCGGCGGAGCGCGACGGACTCACCGAGGGCATGGCCCGGCAGCTCGACGAGCGGTACCTGGTCGAGGAACTGGTCTCCGGGGACCTGTACTCCGTGGAGGTCGCCGCGTCCGGGGGACGTCTGGTCCCCCTCGTGTGCGCGAGCCGGAAAGTGAGCCGGGAGAACCCGGTGCTGGAACTGGGGTGCACCGTCCCCTCCGGGCTCACGGCCCCCGACGAGGCCGCGCTCGGCCGCTACGCCGTCGACGTGTGCCGCGCGCTCGGGCTCGACCTGGGCGTCTTCCACGTAGAGGTGATGCACACCCCGTCCGGCTTCCGGCTCATCGAGGTCAACCCGCGGCTGACGGGCGGCTCCCTGCCCGACACCATCAGCAGTGTCGCCGGGGTGGACGTCTTCGCCCTGCTGGTCGACCTGTTCCTCGGCGGGCCGCTGCCCGACGCCCCGCTGCCGCTGCGGGGTTCGGCCTCGCACTCCTTCCTCGCCGCCCCGCGGAAGTCCACCGTGCCCTCCCCTCTTCGCGACGACTGGTTCGCCCCCTTCCTCGCCCGGCTCCACTCCGGCCACGTGCGGGTGGGGGCCGGGGACGTGGTGCCGCCCATGCGCACCAACTTCGACTCCTTCGGCATGCTGCGCGCCCTGGCCCCCACGCCCGCCGAGGCCGAGGCAGCGTGCTCGGCGGTCAAGGCCGACATCGAGGACCTCTTCGGCTTCCCGCTGCTGGCAGAGCGGACGCGCACCCCGGCTGCGGTCGCGTGAGGCGCCGTCACGGCCGACGGACCGCCGCCGACACGAGCGGCGACAGCGCGTCCGCACACCGTGGCCGAAACCCACCGAAAGGAGAGGGCACGGCCGGCCGCCGCGAGCGCGCCGACGACGCGACGTCCGGCACTCCGCGGGCACCGGATCCGACCACCGCGGCGAAGAAGCCGAACCCGGTCGGCGCCGCGCACGCACCCGACCAGGCGGACGGCCCGACGGCGCCCGCACCGCGGGACTCCCCGGGAGAGTCGCGGCGGCGGCGACTGTCACTCACCGTGTACCTCACCTCGGCGACGCTCGTACGCTCGGCGAGCGGCGGCGCTCCCGTCGCGTTCGTCGCGCTGACACTGGCCCGGCCCGGTCACGGCGGGGCCGCGCTCGGCGGCGTCCTGGCAGCCCTGCTCACGCTGCCGAACATCGCCGGGCCCTGGCTGGCGCGCTGGCTGGAGGGGGCCCGCGACCCCCGGCTGCGGCTGGCGGCCGCGTTCACCCTCTTCGGGCTGATGCTCGCCGGCGCCGGGCTGGCACTGGACCATGTGCCCATCGTCGTGGTGGGTTCGCTCGTCGTCATCGGCGGACTCTGCGAGCCGCTGATGACGGGAGGGCTCAGCAGTCGGCTCGCGCTGATCGTCGGGGAGGACACTCGCGCCCAGCGCCGGGCCGAAGGGTGGGATTCGGCGACCTACGGGAGCAGCAACATCCTGGGACCGGCCGCGGTCGCCGCCCTCACCGCCCTGGCGGGGCCCTTGACCGCGGTCGTCGCGCTGGGCGCGGCCGGCGTGGCGGCCGGTCTGCTGATGCTCGCCCTGCCGAAGGAACACCGGACCTCGGCCGCGAGGCAGCGCTCGATGCCCGTACGGGACGCGCTCAAGGTGATCGTCCGGCGGGGCCCGCTGCGGCGCGTCATGGTCGCCACGATGATCACCTCGGTCAGCACCGGCGGCGTGATGGTGATCGCGGTGGTCCTCGGCAACGACCTCCAGGGTTCGGCGGGCGCGGGCGCCGCCCTCGGCGCCGCCTACGGCGTCGGCAACCTCTGCGGGGCACTCCTGACCGGCGCGTTCCCGCTCACCGGGGAACCCGAGCGCTGGGTGCTGCGACTGATCGCCGCGAACGCCGTGGCCGTCGGCCTCTGCGCGCTGGCGCCCGGTTACGTCCTCGCCCTGGTGACCTTCGCCCTGGCGGGAGCGACGAGCGCGATCCTGTTCACCGCGTCCCTGGCCGTGCGGTCGGTGTACTCCCCGCCCAACGCCCGGGCGCAGGTGTTCGTCACGATGGCCGGGCTGAAGATGGCCGCCGGTTCGGCCGGGACGGCGCTGGCGGGCACGCTGGTCGGCGTCGGCCCGCGCCTCGCCCTCTGCCTCAACGCGATCGTGGTCGCCGCGGCCGTCTCCATCGCCGTGACCGACCTCCGGCTGACGCGCCGTCGGTCGTCCAAGGCGGATTCCGAGGACGCTCCGTCGCCGACGGCATGACGAGACCGGACAGCGGCAGGCAGCCCGCGGCAGGCGTCCCGGACGCCTGCCGCGGGTCCGCCTGGCGGGCGCTGGGCTTCATGCCGCCGGTTCTGCCGGGGCATCCCTGCGCGATCCCCCGGCTCCACGTTCCATGGCGTTGTCCCAGGCGTGCGGGCCTCCCCCTCCTGAGGGAAAGGCGCGTCCTGCCGGCACGGGTCGGGATGGGACGGGGCCGGCCGGATTCGAACCGGCGTCCTCCCACATGCGGTGAAGGCGCGACAGCCACTGCGCTACGAGCCCCGTCCCGCCCGCGATCATACGATCGAACCGCGCCCGGCGCTCTGGAATTCGTCCGGGAGGACTGACCACTCAGCACAACGCCATCGCACCACCTGGGCCGCCCCCCGCCTGAGCCAGGACCCCCCGAAGTGGACGAAGCAACTGGCCCCCGCCCACCGGCTCCTCGACGCTTCGACCCGCGCGGGCGGGCCGTCGCCCCTGACGGGCCGCACGATGCGGAAGGCGGCTGCCGGCAGGCGCAACCCGACGTGGCCACGCACACGATCGCGGCCCGTGCCTCCCGTCGCCGTGCCGACGTCGACCACCACCCCACGACGGCCAACCCCACGGCCGCGACGGTGCCGACCCGCTGGAACGGCAGCGGGCCCGCTCACCCCCTCAGACGAGGAACTCGATCCAGCGCCGCTGCCGCCAAGCGTCGCTCCGGACTTCCTCCCCCACGGGTCCACGACGAAGCGCTTCCCTGTCACGAGCAGCCGAAGAGCACGAAGAACCGGGTCTGTGCGGAACCGCAGATGGGCTCGGTGGCACAAGTACAAGATCCGCACCCCCTTCCACTTCTCACGGGCCCAGGGGTACCCCTGGAGGAGAGCGGCCGGACGGCGGGCGCACCGCGAAAGGGGAGTGGACCATGGACGAGCCACGGTTCGAGGACGGCTGGCGAGTGGACGAGCGCTGCATGAACTGCGACGTCTCCCGGCAGCTCGCCCCCGGCCTGATCGGCGAGGAGAACGGCCGCGCGGTCGTCCTGCGCCAACCGCACGGCCAGACCGAGGCCCGGCAGATCCATGCCGCCGCGCACGCCTGCCCCACCCGTTCGATCCGCCCCCCCGGCCGGACGGCTGGAGCCGGGGCTGGACCCCTTCCCGCTGGCCCTGGACGACACCGTGCACCTGTGCGGACACAACTCCCCGCACACCGCGGGGGCCAACTCCTACCTGCTGCGCCGCGCCGACGGCACGTCGATGATGGTGGACACACCCCGCTGGAGCCCCGCGCTGGCCACCCGCTACGAGGCACTGGGCCCCCTCACCGACGTCCTGCTCACCCACCGCGACCACGCCGCGCACGGCCGCCGCTACGCCGACCGGTTCGGCGCACGGCTGTGGATCCACGAGGGCGACCTCGACGCCGCCCCGGACGCCGACCGGGTACTGCGCGGCACCGACCCGACGGAGATCGCCGAAGGGGTGACCGCCCACCCCCTCTCCGGGCACACGCGGGGCAGCGTCCTCTACCTCGCGGACGAGCGGTACTGCTTCAGCGGCGACAGTTTCTACTGGTCGCGCACGACATCCGACATCGAGGTGGCCGAGAACGTCACCTGGTACTCCATCGAAGAACTCGCCGCCTCCCTCGGCAGGACCGCCCACCGGCTGCGCTTCGAATGGCTGCTGCCGGGTCACGGCGACCGTCGGCGCCTCCCCGGCGACGACATGGCCCGACGGTTGCGGCGGCTGACCGTACGCACCCGGGAACTGCGGCCGCGTCCTGTCGACTTCACCGCGACGCGCTGGTGACCCCACTGGCGCGCGCCGCGGATCGCTCCCTGTCTTCTGCGCGTGGCCGGACGCGGTGCGCGGTGCGGCAGGCGCGAGCGCGCTCGGCCCGCTGACGCGGGGACGGGCGGCGGCCGCGGCCCGGTCGAGGTCGTCGGTCCGTGACTCGTACTCCCGGGCCAGCGGCCCGGTGGGCGTCACCCGTCGGCCCGCGGTCTGTGTTCCGGGCCGTTCGGCCTCGGGCCGGAACGTCTCGAACCGCAGAGGGGCGGCGGCGTCCGCGCGGGCCGGGGCCGTGTCGAGGATCGCCTGGGCGCCCGGGCGGGGCCGGTCCAGTGGTGCGTGGTCGCCACGCGTTGCTCCCTTCCCGTCGCCATCGAAGTACGTCGGGCCCAGGCGGAGGGACGCAAGTGCAACGGAAGTACGGGGAGCCAGGGCCAGGTGTGCGGGTCTCCTGCTGACCGCGTACGGCCTGACCGCGCACGGCTTCGACGACCGACCAGCGGAGTTTCGGCCAACTCGCCCGTGCTCGTGCGCTCTTGCGCAGCAAGGGTCGGTGCACTGCGCACCTTCGAACAACCGCGGAATCCCGGTGTGCGAAAGCCGTCCGAAAGAACACGTGCTCGAAATCGCGGCTGCGTCGTTGAGCACGCTGACGGCACTGCCGCACCTCCGGGAGGGAACACATTGACGCAAGTCGAACCAGAAAGCGACGAGGGCGCGCGCCCGCCGAAGGCCGCCGCGTCGGCCACCAGCGGCATCTCGGACGCCGAGCGGGAGCTGTACGGCGGCCGGCTGCGCTACGACCAGTCCTACGTCCGGCACGAGGGGCCGCTGACCCGGCTGGGGTTCGGGCACATGGCGGCGGCACTGCCCCGGATGGTGGGCATGGTGCTGCGTACCGGTTGGGAGGCGGACCGGCGGGCGCTCGCCGGGGTCGTGGTGGCGCAGCTCGGGCAGGGGGTGGCGGCGGGCTGGGGACTCGTGGCGGTCAACAGCGTCCTCACCGAGTTGTTCGCCGACGGTCCGACCGGGGACAAGCTGCGCGAGGCACTGCCGTCGCTGGCGGTGCTCGCGGTCGCGGCGGTGGCCACCGCGGTGCTGTCGGCGTGGTCGACGGCGATGTCGGGCCGGCTGGAGCCGCAGGTGGAGCGGGCGGTCTCCGCCCGGTACTACACCGCCGTCACCCGCGTAGAGGTGGCAGCGACCGAACGGCCGGAGGTCCAGCGGGTTCTGGAGGCGGGAAAGTTCGGCACGGACTCCGCCCGCAGCATGCTCAGGCTGTCGGTCGGCGTGGGCACCGTGGTGATCGGCATGGCGGCGGCCGCCCTCGTGCTGGCGTCGCTGCACTGGGCACTCCTGCCGATGCTGCTGGCCATCGCCCTGCCCAAGGGGTGGGGCGCGGTCCGCTCCGCACGCCGTGAGTACCTCTCCCGTCTCAACTGGATCGACCACCGCCGTGCGATCGCCTCCCTGCTGGCGTACCTGACCCGCCCGCACGCCGCCGGGGAGATCCGCGTGCACGCCGCCGGCACGAAGCTGCTCTCCGGCTACGAGGAGATGTCGAGGCAGACGGAGGCGGAGCAGCGACGCCTGGCCCGGGCGCAGGCCTCCACGGACCTGGTGGCCGGCGGCTTCGCCGGGCTCGCGTCGCTGGCCTGCTACGGGGTGCTGTGGTGGCTGCTCGCGTCCGGTGGTCTGCCGCTCGCCGTCGGCGGGACCGCGGTGATCGCCATCCGCACCTCGACGGCGCGGCTCACGTCGCTGGTGCAGCAGGTCAACCGGCTGTACGAGGAGCTGCTGTTCCTCACCGACACCAAGGACGCCATCAAGATCGCCGGGGAGAACGCCATCCCGTCCTCCGGCGCTCCGCTGCCCGCGCCGGTGCGGGAGGTGCGGGCGGAGGCGGTGTCGTTCACCTACCCGGGCGCGGACTCCCCGTCCCTGAGCGGTGTCAGCGTACGGGTGCCGCGCGGGAAGGTGACGGCCCTGGTCGGGGCGAACGGCTCGGGGAAGACCACGCTCACGAAGGTGCTGGCCGGGCTGCTGCTGCCCGCCGGGGGACAGGTCTGGTGGGTGGGCGAGTCAGGTGAGCGGGTCGAGCTCCGGGAGGCGGACCGCGCCCAGGTGTTCGCCGCGGTCGGGGTGCTGGCGCAGGACTTCCCGCGCTGGGAGATGACGGCGGCCGCGAACGTGGCCATCGGCGCCGGCGACCGGCCCCGGGACACGGACCGCGTCCGCCGATCCGCCGAGGAGGCGGGTGTGCTCGGCCTGATCGAAGGCCTGCCGCACGGCTGGAACTCGATCGTCTTCAAGGGCTACGAGCGAGGCGTCCAGCTCTCGGGCGGGCAGTGGCAGAAGCTGGGAGACGCTCGGACAAGGTACCGGCAGGCGCCGTTCCTGCTGGTCGACGAGCCGACATCGGCCCTGGACCCGCACGCGGAGATCGCCTCGTTCCAGGGGCTGTGGTCCCTGGCCGAGCAGGGGCACGCGGTCGTCCTCGTCACCCACCGGCTCGCCGCGACCATGCACGCCGACCACATCTACGTCCTCGACCAGGGGCGCGTCGTCGAGGACGGCACCCACGAGGACCTGATGGGCCGCGAAGGCGGCCTGTACCAGGGGATGTTCACCGCCCAGGCCGCCCAGTACGGCCTCGCGCCGACGACCGACATGCTTCCCGGTCCCCGCGGTGCCCAGCCGTCCGACCACGAGGCGGCGGGCTGACCTTCAGCAGCGCCACTTCCACCAGCCCGGCCCCACACCCGGCCCACGTCGAAGGCGAGACGACACCCGTGCCCCTCAGCTCCTCCTCGATCCGCAAGACCGTCCAGACGTACCTCGGCCGCCACCCGGGCGAGCGTGACTCCCTGGCCGGGCTGCTCGCCGCGCTGGACCGGCCCGTCGACGTGACCGCCCGCACGACGCTGCCCGGGCACGTCGCGTGCAGCGCCGTCGTCGTCGACCGCCACGGCCGGGTCCTGCAGGTCCGGCGCCGGGCCACCGGTCTCATGCTCACCCCCGGCGGCCACATCGAGCCCGAGGACCGCACGCTGCTCGCCGCGGCGCTGCGTGAGGTGGCGGAGGAGGCCGGGATCCGTCCCGGGTCCCTGTGCCTGAGCCGGCAGATGCTCGGCTCCCCGGTCGACATCGACGTCCACGACATCGACGCCGACCCCTCGAAGGCCGAACCGGCCCACCAGCACTACGACTTCCGCTACGTGTTCTGTCTCGCCGGCGAGGAGCCGCCGGCGATCACCTCGCAGGACGAGGAGGTGTCCGGCGCCCGGTGGGTTCCGTTGGCGGAGGTCGCCTCGCCGACGCTGCGCGAGAAGCTTCTCCGGGCACGGCTGGACGGGCGGCCGGAGCCGGTGAACGCCTCCGCGCTCATCCACGACGGCCGGGGCCGGTACCTGCTCCATCTGCGCGACCACAAGCCCGGCATCTGGCAGCCGGGGGCGTTCGACCTCCTCGGCGGCGGCCGCAGCCACGAGGACCGGAGCCTTGAGGACACGTTGCTGCGGGAGCTGTCCGAGGAGGTCCCCGACCTCCGGCTGGAGGACCTGGAGCCGTACACCGTGGAGACGGCCACCGGCGTCGACGGCCTCAGCGTCCCGATCCAGGTGTTCACGGGCCGGTGGCGCGGAAACCCCGACCGGCTCCGGCTGCACGAGGGCGTGCTGCTGAGGTGGTTCACCCCCGACGTACTGGACCGGCTCCGCCTGAGCCCCGGCACACGCGACCTCATTCGGCGGCATGCGGCGAGGAACTCCCCGCACAACGAGCAGGGCACGGTTCCCGCCGTGTGGGGCGGGGGCAGCCGGGCGGTGCTGCAAGGCATCGGAGTCCACCTCCACCTCGAAGACGCCGAAGGCCGGGTGCTTCTCGGGCTGCGTCACCCCGACTCGCAGTACGCGGGCGGCACCTGGCACTACCTGGCCGGCCGGTGCGAGCAGGAATCCGCCCTCGGCTGCCTGGTCCGCGAGGCGGAGGAGGAGGCCGGTCTCGTCATCGACCCCGTGGACGCGGAGCTGGCGCACGTCGTCCACGTGGTCGACAGCCCAGGCGCGCTGCCGTTGGTGCAGCTCGTGTTCCGCGCCCGCCGTTGGAAGGGGGAGCTGGAGGTCCTTGAGTCCGACAAGTGCCTGGCCTGGAAGTGGTGGCCGCGGGATGAGCTGCCGGACCGGATCGTCCCCTACACCCGAACGGCCATCGCCGCGATCGCCGAAGGCCGCCCCTACTCCCAGATGGGGTGGTGAACACGGTGGGCACACCCGCCGGGAACCAGCCCGAGCAGCATGCGCCGTCCGTCCGCAGGCCGGCACCGTCGGGGGTGGCGGGGTGAGCGCCCAGTCCGACGTCATGGTCGCAGCCGGGATCCTGGCGCTGCTGTACCGGATCACGCCAACCGTGGTCAGCGAGGGTCCGGAGGGACCTTCCTGCTGCTCGTCCCCTCGTGGTCCTCGCCCGCTCCCCCCGCGCGCGCTGCGGCACGTGCCGCCGCTCGTACTGCGGACGGCCCACGCGGCCGCGCCCACGCCCGCCCGTACGGAAGACGCCCGTCACGACCGCTCGCCCGGAGGAGATTCCACATGAACACGGTGCCGAACACGGCGGCGGTGCCGCCCGCTGTGCCTGCCCCGTCCGAGCCCTTCGAGTGCGACGGGCGCAGTGACCCCGGCCCGTCCGTCGCGTCCTTCCTGCTGCCGCAGCCCGCTGGTGACACGGCCGGGGCCGCGGCCGCCCGGGCGGCGATGGTCGCCCGGCTTGAAGAGAGCGGAGAGCTGCGCCCCGGGCCGGTGCGCGAGGCCCTGCTCGCGCTGCCCCGCCAGATTCTGATGCCCCAGGCGTACGTGCGGCGCAGCGCCCCGGACGAGACCCCGCCGCACTGGGATCTGCTGGACTGGACGCGTCCGGCCGACCGAGAGGAACTGCTGGAGCGGCTGCACAGCGGGGACAGCGTCGCGATCCAGCACGACGGCGAGCCGGTCCTCGGCCGCGCCGCCGGGCCGCGCCGCGGCGGCGCCATGACCGCGATGTCGAGCACCATGGGCATGACCGCCGACCTGCTCCAGCTCCTGGACCTGCGGCCCGGGCAGCGCGTACTGGACGTCGGGACCGGCGCCGGGGTGACCGCGGCGGTGGCCTGTTTCGTCTGCGGCGACGCGGGCGTCGTTACGCTCGACATCGACCCGCACGTCACCGCGGCCGCCCGTGAGCGTCTGTCCGCCCTCGGCCACCAGCCGACCGCGGTGACCGGGGAGGGCACCGCAGGCCGGCCCGACGCGGGCCCGTACGACCGGATCTTCGTCTCCTTCGCCGTCCGCCGCGTGCCACCAGCCCTGGTCGAGCAGCTCGCGCCGGGCGGGCGCGCGCTGATGACGCTCGGCACGTCGTCGCCGTCGTGGCCGGGCCTGGCCGTGGTCGACAAACGACCGGACGGGACCGTGGAGGCGGAGCTGTGCGCGGTCGAGTCCGGACACCGCGCCGGCGCCGGCTTCGACCGGCTGTTCCTGTCCGCCTCCTTCCGCGACACCCTCACCACAGCCGACGGGCCGACGCGGCGCACCCGCCTCGCGCCGCCGGCGGACACGGCGCGCGGCATGTGGCTCGCCCTGGACGCCCTGCACCCAGGGCTGGTACGCCACTTCGGCGCCGAACACCTGACGATCGGCGCGCCCGAGTGCGGGTCGTGGATGCGCGTACGAGCCGCCGGTGACCACAGCTGGGACGTGACGACCCGCGGCCCCCGGGACATCTGGGCGGAGGTCCAAGACGCCGCCGCCCGCTGGCGGGCGGCCGGTGAACCGGCCGCCTACCGGATCCATCTCGACACCGACGACGTCCAGCGGGTCACCGGTCCGCACGACGTCCTGACCTGGCAACTCCCCCACGCCCCCGGAGATTCACGATGACCCGCCCCGACCAGCCGGTCTCGGCCGACGCCCTGTTCGGGTCTGGGGCTGCGGACTACGCCCGCTACCGGCCCGGCCTACCCGACGCCGCAGTCCACCTCCTGGCCGCCACCCAGCACGGCGTACCCGGCCCCGTCCTGCTGGACCTCGGCACCGGAACCGGCCAGGTGCCCCGCGCGCTGCTGCCCGTCCTGCGCCGACTGGTTCACGTCGACCTGGTCGACGTGAACCGGCACATGCTCAAGACGGCCCTCACCACCCTCGAACCGGTCCGCGGGGCCTGCTCAATGAGCACCTTCACCGGCGAAGCGCACGCCTTCACACCCACCGCGCCCGGCCGAGCACCCACCTTGATCACCAGTTGCCGGTCCTTCCACTGGATGTCCCGCCCCGAGGTCCTGGCCATGGCCGATCGGGTAGCCGCGCCGAACGCCATCGTGGCGGTCATGGGGGACGGCAGCCTGTGGACACACGGATCGGACTGGACCGCGGCCCTCCGGGGACTGATCCAGACCTACCTCGGAGAGGAGCGCCGCGCGGGCACCCGCGGTACGTACGCCGGCCCGGACCGTTCCTACGAGGACGACCTCGCCGACTCGGCCTTCAGCGACGTGACCGAGCGGCGCTTCCCCGTCACCCGCTCCTGGTTCCCCGAGGACGTCGTCGGCCATCTGCGCACCACCAGCTTCGCCCGCCCCGCCCTCTTCGCCGACCGGCGCCACGAGTTCGAAGCCGAGGCGCTCGGTCTCCTCCGCCGCCATGCGCGGGGCGGGGTCCTGACGGAGGACGCGGTGTTCACGGTGCTGCTCGCCCGCCGCCCCGGGGGTGCCGCGTGACCGGCGGCCGGCGGCACACCGAGCCGCTCGACGTCCACCTGATCGCCGTTCGCGACGGTGCGGCCGGGCCCGAGGTGCTGCTGTCGCGACGGGCCGGCGACGTGTACGCGGCGGGATGCTGGCACCTGGTCAGCGGGCACCTGGACGGGCCGTGGGAAGACGTGGTCACGGCCTTGGTACGCGAGACGCGGGAAGAGGCCGGCGTCGTGGTCGACCCGGCCGACGTCCGCGCGGCCGTCACCGTGCACCACCGCTCCCCCGCCGGCGGCGCCCGCCTCGGGGTGTTCTTCGAGGTGAAGCGCTGGCAGGGCACCCCGGAAGTCATGGAACACCGGGTCTGCGACGCCATGGACTGGTTCCCGTTCGGCAGCCTGCCGGAGCCGATGGTCGCGTACTGCCGGGCCGGACTGGACGCCTACCGGGCCGGCGCACGGTTGGCCGTGCACTTCCAGGAGCCCGGCGATCCGATCGCCTACGACCCGGACGCCGACCGGACGGTCCTGGTCCCCGGCCCCGGCCCCGGCAGCCGAGAAGACGTCCCAGAGGAAGTGCGTGCCTTCGCCGAGCAGGCGGTGGACCGGATCACCGACTGGACGGACGCGTCCTGAGCTCGTGAGGAGAGCCGTGGCTGGAGGGCGAGCGGTGCCGAGGACGCCACCTGGCTGCCCGGCGAGCGCTCTGAGGGGCGGGCCGGCGCGCTGGGACAGTGCTTCCTGGAGGTCTTGAGGCAGCGAACCAGTCCCCGCCGTGCCGACCGTCCTACGCCATGGGGTCGTTCTGTCGGACTGTCTCCCACCGGGCGGTCTCAGGGGCGGGCCCGGGTGGCGGTGTCCAGGTAGAAGGCGTCGATGCTCTGCACGGCCTGTTCGAACTCGGCCAGGTTGACCGGCTTGGTCACGTACGCGTTGGCGTGGCTGCTGTAGGCGTCGGTGACGTCGTCCGGGGCGGTGGAGGTGGTCAGAACGACCACGGGGATGGATTGGAGCTCGGCGTCGGCCTTGAGGATCTTGAGCAGCTCGCGGCCGTTCATCCGGGGCATGTTGAGGTCCAGGACGATGAGGTCGGGGCGCGGAGCGCCGTCGGCCCGCAGGTGTTCCAGTGCGGCCACGCCGTCGGTGACCTGGACCAGGTTGCGGGCGCCCCGCTCGGACAGGGCCTCCTCGATGAGCATGGCGTCGGCGATGTCGTCCTCGACGAGCAGGACTTCGTACGGGCGGGCGAGTGTGGCGGTCATCGGTTGCTCCGTGGGTTTCGGTGTCGAGTGGTCGTAGAGCCCGGGCCAGCGACGCCGGGCGCCCTGCCGGGTGAGGCCGCATGCGGCTCCGATTTGCGGGTACCCGGCTCCCGCACGGGCGGCGGTCGCGGCGGCTTCCCGCTGGAGGAGTTCGGTGGCCCGCTGGAAGTGCTCCAGAACCCGGAGCACGGCCAGCGCCTGGTCGGGCTGCTCCGCCTCCCGCGACGCGGGGTGGGGGCTTGCGTCCCGTACGAGATGGTGCGCGAGGTCCTTCAGGGCCGACTCCGCGAGGTCGCTGACCTGCGGGTCCGCGGTCCATGGTGAGGAATTCTTGCCTGGCACGCCGGTCACCCTACGGGGCCGGGACCCACTGTGACAACAAGTGTTGTCACGTTTTAGGATGCGCTCGCCGCACCACGACGGACGGCCCTTCACTCAAGGAGTCCGCAGATGAGCGGCGACCAACAGCAGGACGCGGTGCGCCGCCACCGCCCCGGCAGGCTTTCCACGTGGACCACGCGACGTTGGCTTCACGTGGGAGCGGGACTTTCCCTGATGCTCCTGGCCGTGCTGGGCGTCGCGGGCAGCTGGATCCTGGCGCGCACCGAATCGATCAGCACCGACCTCGCGGACGTACGGTCGCCCGCCCTGACCAGTGCGATACGGCTGGAGACCGCCGTCCTCAACCAGGAGACGGGCACCCGTGGGTACGAACTCACCGGCAGGCCGGAATTCCTGGCTCCGTACCGGCAGGGACTCCAGGAGGAACGGAAGCACCGCTCCGAGCTCGCCCGGCTGTTGAGCGGCGACGACGTCCGCATGAGCGATCTGCGGAGCGTGCAGCAGGCGGTGGGGACGTGGCAGGAACGTTACGCCGGGCCGGTCACCGCCGTCGCCCCCGGTACCGCCGCCGACCCGGCCGCCGAGCGGACGACACGGGGCAAGAAGCTCTTCGACGCCGCCCGTTCGACGATGCGGGAACAGCAGGACCTGCTGCGCGCGGACCGCGACACCGCCCGGGAGGACCTGCGGGAGGTGATACGGCTGCGCAACTGGGTGTTCACCGCCATCGCCCTGGTCATCGTCGTCCTCACGGCCTGCGTCTTCGAAGGCATGAGGCGCGGCATCAACCGCCCCCTGGAACGCCTCGGCCGCGACGCCCGTACCATCGCCGCAGGCGACTTCGGGCACCCCATCACCCCCACCGGCCCCGCCGATCTGCGCAGGCTCAGCGCGGAGATCGACTCCATGCGCCGACGGCTCGTCCAGGAGCTGGCCTTCAGCGAAGAGGCCCGGCTGCGCCTGGACGCGCAGGCCGCCAACCTCCAGCGGTCCAACGCCGAACTGGAGCAGTTCGCCTACGTGGCCTCGCACGACCTCCAGGAACCCCTGCGCAAGGTTTCCAGCTTCACCCAGCTCCTCCAGCGGCGCTACGGGGGCCAACTCGACTCCCGGGCCGACCAGTACATCGACTTCGCGGTCGACGGAGCCAACCGCATGCAGGTACTCATCAACGACCTGCTCGACTTCTCCCGCGTCGGGCGCGTCCACCACTCGTACGAGCGGGTGGAACTGGACGGCGTGCTCGACCGCACGCTCTCCGCTCTGAGCATCGCCATCGAGGAGGCCGACGCCACCATCACCTGCGATCCGCTGCCGGGCCTCGTCGCCGATCCCACGCAGATGGGCATGCTCTGGCAGAACCTCATCGCCAACGCCGTGAAGTTCCGCCGCCCGGACGTGGCGCCGCGCGTGCACGTCACGGCGGCCCGGGAGGGCGCGCTGTGGCGGTTCACCGTCACCGACAACGGCATCGGCATCGCGCCCGAGTACGCCGACAAGGTGTTCGTCATTTTCCAGCGGCTGCACACCAAGGACACCTACAGCGGCAGCGGCATCGGCCTCGCCATGTGCAAGAAGATCGTCGAGTTCCACGGCGGCACGATCCACGTCGACACGGAGTACCGCGACGGGGCCCGGATCAGCTTCACGCTGCCGCCCGAGCAACCGGAGAGCACCGTGCCGGCCGACTCCGGGCAGCAGGACACCGCCCCGGCCGCGGCGCCCGCCGTGTCGCCGGTCGCCCCGGACGCCGTCCCGGCCTCCGCTTCCGCGGCTCCGGACGTCCAAGGCGCGGCGCGGCGGACGGTCACCGTGTCCGCGAAGCCGGAGGTCTCACCGTGACCCAGGCCATGCCCACGGTCTCCGTCATCCCTTCCACGCCGCCGTCCTACCGGATCCTCCTCGTCGAGGACGACGAGGGCGACGCCCTCCTCGTCGAGGAGTTGCTCCTCGACACCGGGCTGCCCTTCACGCTGACCGTGTGCACGAGCCTCGCCCAGGTCCGTACGCAGCTCCTCGCGACCGGGGCCGCCTTCGACTGCATCCTTCTCGACCTGCACCTGCCCGACGTGTCGGGCACCGACGCGGTCACGGCCGTACGCGCGCTCGCCCCGCACGTCGCCGTGATCGTGCTGACCGGGCTCGCCGAGGCCCAGGCCGGGCCCGAAGCCATGACCGCCGGCGCGCAGGACTACCTCGTCAAGGGAAAGGTCGACGGCGACCTCCTGCACCGCACTCTGCGCTACGCCGTCTACCGCAGCCAGACCGAGCGCATGAACGCCGACGCCCAGGCCGCCCGGCTCAGGGCGGAGGAGAACGCACGGCTGGAACGCGGTCTGCTGCCCCGCCCGCTCCTCGACCTCTCCACCGTGAAGATCACCACCCGTTACCTGCCCGGCGTCGAGATGGCGCTGCTCGGCGGTGACTTCCTCGACGTCGTCGAGGGCGACGACGGCCTGCTGCACGCCGTCGTCGGCGACGTCAGCGGACACGGGCCCGAGGCCGCGGCGCTCGGCGTCTGCCTGCGCATCGCCTGGCGCTCCCTCGTGCTCGGCGGACACCGCGACAACGACCTGCTGCACCTGATGGAACGCATCCTGGTCGCCGAACGCGACGACCCGCAGCTCTTCGCCACCTGCTCCCTGCTGACCTTGGACCAGGCCGCCGGCACCGCGACCCTCCACCTCGCCGGGCACCACAGCCCGCTGCTCTCCGCCCCGGGCGCCACCAGCGAGGTGACGGCCGCCCACGGAATCGCCCTCGGCATCATGCCCGGCCTGCGCAACTGGCCCCGTACGGTCGTCCCGCTGCCGCCTCAGGGCGCACTGACCCTCTACACCGACGGTCTGACCGAGGGCCACAACGGGGCCACCGGCGAACGCCTCGGCATCGAGGGGCTGCTCACCCTGATCGACAACCTGCCCGCCACGGACCCGGCTCTCCATGTCGACCAGCTCATCGAGAGGACCAATTCCTTGAACGCGGGCCGCCACTCCGACGACCTGGCCGTCCTGCGCCTCGACTGGACTTCCGGCAGCGACCGCTGAATCGGGCCTCGGAAACTGGGAGAACAATCAGAGAGCCGGGTGTCAGGAGGACCGGACGCGCACCGCCCGAGGCTGAGGGATGCATGCCTTGCGTGGCCGCCTACGGGCGGCCGAAGCGGGCGACCCGCGTCGCGGGTGTCACTCGGTCTCGCACCGGCAGGGTGTGCGGACGCCATGCATAACGGGAGCACCCCAGACTTGCAGGAGACGGAACACCCTGTTGGCGCTCATGGGTTCGCTTCCGGACCCTGACACCGTCACATCCCGCGCAGTCGACGCGGACGGAGCGGACGGATTCGCCCAGTGCCAGGGGCGCGGATTCACGGAATCCTGATCGTCGACGCCGAGCGGCCTCCCCGTGCTGCCGCTGCCCGTCGTGCAGCGGAGGGCGACCAGGGGCTGTGCCGCAGAAGCCGGCGGCGACCAACCGCGATTCGCACTTCACGCCTGCGGCAGCCCGCCGTCATCCAAACAGATGCACGACTGCGGAGCCTGCGGCGGCCGTGGGAAAAGAAGGCCGAGCCGACCAAGTTCACCCGGCCAGAGTCCGCCGGGGTTTCCGGAACCGCCATGGAAAGGCCCCTTCACCGGCGCGTGCGCCGAAACCCACCACTCCCGGTCCCACCCGCCCGGTTCCAAGAGCTGCCGCTCGGCGCCACTCCACGACGTGGGACGCGTCCTGGCCACCGGCGAGGCTCATACTCGCCCCACTCACCATATGAAGGGCACCAAGCCCCGCGAACGCAATAGACGAGCAGCCCGGCACATCGTGCTGCCACGATGGACCCCATGGATTTCGAGAACCCCGACAGACTGGTGATACGCCACGCGGATGCCTCGGACTGGCTCGGATTGGCCGGCATCGACGCCGTCGCGGCGTCGGGCGACGATGCGCGGCGCGCGAGTATCCGACGCTGGTGCGAACAAGGCTCGGTCCTCCTGGCCGAGGACGCATCCGGCCCCTTGGGCTACAGCGTCCTGGAGTACACCTTCTTCGAGCAGGGCTTCATCACCATGGTGATGGTCGCGCCCACCGCCCGCCGACGAGGCGTGGGCGCACGTCTCCTCAAGGCCACCGAAGCCGCGTGCACCAGCCCGAAACTGTTCACCTCGACCAACGTCTCCAACCACCCCATGCAACTGCTGCTGCAGCGTGTCGGCTACAGCCCCGTCGGCCTCCTCCACGGCTTGGACGAAGGCGACCCCGAACTCTTCTACCTCTGCTCAAATGCCCAACCACCCGGCCCGGCCAAAACCGAAGATTGAACGAAAAGTTCGGCGGTCGTCTTTCATCCTGGAGACTGGCCACAGCTCAGGTCTGTCAGTGGGGGCCGTTACTTTCGCCTTCATGACGACACATTCCAAGCCGCTGACGGTGCTGTTGACCGACCCCGTGGGCGGAAGCCCGGGTCTTAGCCTGCCACCGGGTTCACTGGTGACCGAGACCAACGATGGCCCTTGGCCTGAGCCGCTGCTCTGGAGGGCCGACGAGGTCGCATCGGCCGGTACGTGGGCAAAGTACCTGTTGGCTCGGGAAGCGGCGGGCGTGAGGGAGTCCGGCTTGCCCCGTCTGGGCCGCCTGCCGGTGCGTCGAAGCGTGGCTGAAGGTCGTGGTCACGTACAACCGTGAACTCGCCCTCGGTGGCTTTCTGCTCTCCGAGGAGCTGCCTCTGCGGCACATGTCCTCGCCGGGGGTGGACCGCGTCCTTGTCGCGTCGCGTCGTATCGCGTGGCAAAGGCGATGCGCGAGGCGGCACCCGGTGCGGTCATCGAGGACCACCCCGTCCCCGAGCTCCTCGGGCCGGAGGAGCAGGTGCTCGGCGAAGTGGTCACCGTCGCTCGCTGCGGTCGGCGGCTTCACCGTCCTGAGCACCCTGTCCTCATCGGCGTCGGATGGCGCCCCGAATTGTCCCTGCTGCGCTTGCCGGGGCCGGGCGGTGGCAGTTGGCGGCGCGTGCTCCGGCTGAAGGCGGCGGTCGTGGCCCCGATCCCGCTCCTCGCCTTCAGGCCGGCCCTGGCGCGCGCCCTGCCGTACCTCGCGGTGGCACAGGCGGCGCTGATCACACCGACGGTGGCCGTGCCCGCGGGGGGATGGTATTTCAGTGCGGTTCAGGTGGACGCGAACAGGCCGCCCCTCCGGGAAGGAAGGGCGGCCTGGAAGCGGAGAGTGTGCTGCGGCATTACTTGCTCGGGCAGGTCTCCTGGGTCACCTTGCCGCCCGACTTGTCGGCGGTGGCCGGGTCCATCGACAGGCACAGGCCCGTCCAGTTGTTGACGAACTTGTAGGCCTGCTGTTCACCGTTCGAGGTGGTGACCTTGACCGGGACGATGTTCCACATCTGGCTGCCGGAGAACCAGCGGGTCTCGCAGTCCCACCAGAACATCTGGGTGCCGGAGCCGGGCGGGGTGCCGTTGTTGTAGGGCACGGTCAGGCACTTGCCGTTGCTCGCCTTGATCCAGAAGTGGCCCTTGTCGTCGAACGAGGAGGGCTTCTCGGCCCCCCACTGGTGGCTGCTGGGCGGGCTCGACTGGCACTCGCGCTGGGTGACCGAACCGCCGGACTTGGAGTCGTCGAACTCGGGGCCCCGCACCATGCAACGGCCGTACAGCGTGTTCACGTAGGTCTTGTCGCCCTTGACCTGCCAGACCATTCGGTTGCCGCTGCTGCGCGCATCGCCCTTGTTGTGGTCGATGATCGCGTTCACCAGGCCCCAGCCGGGAAAGTCCATCATGATGATGCCGACGCGGCCCTGTGTCTTGTTGAGGTACTTCATCAGGTGGTAGTTCACACCCGGGACCTCCTCGGTGGTCCCGTTGTCCCAGACCTTCGTGTAACCGCCGGCGTAGTGGCGCGGCGACCCCCCGGCGGGGACCTTGTTCGCGGACGTGTACGTCACGTACATGTTGGAGGCGGCGGACATGGCCTCGTCGACGTTCTTCTTGACGTAGTTCCACTTCTCCGTGATGTCCGAAGCCTTGTAGTGGTCCTCGTTGCGGTCGTTGAAGCCCGCGAGCCCGTAGTTCGAGTTCTCGACGCTGTCGAAGCTGCCCAGGACCAGCTTGCCGCGGACCTCCCCGAGCTTGGGGATCGTCGCCGGGCGGCTGCCCGTGATGGAGGGCGCCCAGAACAGGTTGGCGTATTTCTCCTTTTTCGCGTAGGCGGCGAAGATGTCCCTGACGTTCTGCGGGGTCGTCGTGCCCGGAACGTGCTTGCACTCGTGCAGTTGGGCACCCGAGTAGGGGCACTCGGACTTCAGTCGCATCACGACCGTCTCGGTCGGATGCTTCTTGAGGAAGGACTGCGTCTTTTCCAGGACGTCGTCGAAGTTGGCGTTCTGGTAGAACGCGGCGTGGTGGATCGCGAAGTCCTGCCCGTCGTTGACGACGCGGACCCGGATGTCGAGGGCACGGATCCCGCGTTCGTACTGTGCCGCCAGCGTCTGCGCGCTGTCGCCGTAGTCCTCCTGCGTCTGCACGGCCGCCCCGCCGTGGAGGGAGAGCGTGTCATGGGTGCCGGGGATGGACATCGCCGACAGCCTGGTCTCGCTGGCGACGCCCGACATCCACTCGGCCCGGTCCGGCTGCCCGAGGTTGTCGAAGGCGTCCCTGTTGGTCGACCCGGCCGCCCCCGCGGCCGTGGGCATGAGAAGCGCCGCGCCCAGCGCGAGACTGACCGTTGTCAAACCTGCAAGCGTGCGGGACCGCCTGCGCGATCCCGCACCGACGGCGCGGGGGGTGGGGCTGGGCATGGGACTCCTGTCCAGAGCGGGGCAATATGTGCTCAGCTTCGGTCCTGCCGCTTACGCTTCTCTCACGTTTCCCTTACGTTCCACTTACGTCCGCCTTTGGAGGTCCTGACAAAGGCGTTAGACGTGTCTGTGTGCGGTGAGGCAGGTGGCGAGGCCGAGGAATGCCTCGTGGCGTCCGGCCGTCGTCGCGGTCGGGCCACGGCGGTGGCCACGGGCGGAGCCTTGTCGAGCAGAGGCAGCGGCTCGGTGACGTCGTTGCGGTTGCCGCCGGTCAGAGACGCTGCGAAAAGGTCGCCCCGGGCATGGTGAGGGCGTGTGCTTGCTGCCCGGACCCGCGCGGTTGATCGGGCTGGGGCCGCTTCTGGGACTCTGCGGGCCGCCCGCACGTGGGAGGAGTCGATCACCGCCCGGAACCGGTCCGCCTTCTTCGCCGACACGGGCTTCTTCAACAGGGTGATTCGCGGGACGAGCCGCGCGTCGTAAACAGAAGTGCCCATGCCCTGCTGGCACTGGAGTGCGTGGCACTCTGAGCGCAGCGCGGCGCCCTTCGGGCGATGCGGCGGGGGGCCGTCCAGTCCGTGGCCGGGACTGCAGAAGCCGGACGCGGCGGGCAAGGCACACTGTCGGTGGCACGATCCCCACCCACGGAACCTTCCAGGAGCCTGAAGTGCTGCCCGAATCAACGGAGTTCGACCATCTCCTCCACTGTGTTCCGGACGTCGATTCGGCCACCGCGGCCTACACGGCGAGCGGCCTTCCGGCGCACGCCAACCCGCCGTATCTGGGCTTCCGGAACGGTGCCTGGCGGCTCGACGCCCGCTATGTCGAGATCCTCACCGTGGTGGACCGCGCCGAGTTCGCCGGCTCGCCCTTCGGGCAGGCCATGACCGCCTGGATGCCGTACGTCGACGCACTGCTCGCCGCGGGCGGGGGTGCGCTCAACTTTGCCGTGCACGTGACGGACGTGCACGCCACCGCGGAGCGGCTCCGCCGCGCCGGGCACGAGGTGGACCTGCATGTCTTCGCCCGTGAGGGCTCACCGGTGTCGTTCACCGAGGCCGTGCTGCGGGACGCCCCCGCATGGGCCCCCTTCTTCATCACGTACACCCCGGACCGGCAGGTCGTACTCGACCGGTACAGCGCGGGACGGGTCGCCCGCGGACCGCACGATCTGGCCGGCTTCGTCGTCGAGACCCCCGAACCGGCGGCGTCGGCCGCATGGTTGGGCGAGATACTCGGTCTACCGGTCGACCGGGAGAGGACCGTGGTGCCGTTGCCCGGCGGGGAAGTGCACTTCGCGCCCGGTCCGGCTGACGCGATCACCACGCTGTTGCTGGCGGAGGGAACTCCGCCCTCGACGTCCGTCGCGGGCTTGGAACTCCGCCCCCGCGCGGAGCTCCGCTGAACCTCAGCCGCGCCGCCCCGGGGCGCCCGCGCGCAGTCCGTCCGCGACGAAGGCCGTCGGTCTCTTCCGGCGAGTGAGGGACGTCCGTGTCGGTCGACAGCACCGCTGGTGGGGTCCCAGTCGAAGCACTGGAAGGGCTCGTCCAGCAGCAGCACTTGCGGGTCGTGCAGGCGGGCCGGAGCCGGGTCCACCCCGTGGTGCAGGGTGCGCCCCTTGTCACGGCTCCCCCGCGCGCGGCCCATTGCGGTCCTAGAGTGAGGTGCATGCGTGTGCTGATCGTCGGTGGTTCCGGCTTTCTGGGAGCGGAGTTGGTACGGCAGGCCACAGCGGCCGGGTACGCCACCGCAGCGACCCACGCCCGCAGCCGGCCCGAGGGGCCCGCGGAAACCGAATGGCATGCCCTCGATCTGCGGCATCCGCACCAGGTGGCCGCAGTCGTGGGTGCGGTGCGTCCGGAGGTCGTCGTCAACACGTCCAGCGGCGGCCCGGACTGGGCGGCGACGGCGGAGGGGCCGGTACTCCTGGCGCAGTCGGCGGTGCGGATCGGCTGCCGGTTGGTGCACGTGTCCAGTGACGCGGTGTTCTCCGGGGCTTCCCGCATCCCGTACGACGAGGCCTGTCTGCCTGATCCTGTCACCGCGTACGGGGCAGCGAAGGCGGCGGCGGAGACGGGGGTGCGGCTGGTGCATCCGGATGCTGTGGTTGCCCGGACCTCACTGATCATCGGTGGAGGGCGGTCCGAGCACGAGCGTCTCGTCCATGCGCTTGCCGGAGGGGCCCGGGCCGGCGCGCTGTACACCGACGACATCCGCTGTCCCGTCCATGTAAGCGACCTGGCCTCCGCGCTCCTGGAACTCGCGCTCGGAGATGCCCGCGGCATGCACCACCTCGGTGGGAGCGAGGCGCTCAGCCGGTACGAGCTCGGCGTTCTGATCGCCCGCCGGGACAGCCTCGATGCTGCACGGCTGCCCTCCGCCCTGCGGGCCCACAGCGGGACACCGGGCCCGCTGAACGTACGGCTTGACAGCCGGGCAACCCAGCGACGGCTGCGCACCACGCTGCGCGGCGCCCGGCAGTTCCTCCGCCCGGTTTCTTGAGGTTGCGGACATCATCGCCGCTGGGAGTCATTGACCGCGCCCCGGACGTCGGGGTGTCCGGTCTGGCTTGTACACGACGGGCCGGCTGCCGCACCTGCGTGCGCTGCGAGGGCGGGGGCGTCGTCGCCCCGGTCGGCACCAAGCATCCGTGGGCGGGACCGCGGTGAGTGCCGGGTGGGGCAGCGGGTAAGAGCTTCGCAGCATCGTGCAGCCCGATGTCGTCGCCAAGGTGCGCCCCGACGCCGCAGTGGGCGGCGGCGGTACATCGTGCTGGCTCGGGCTCGTGGTACAGATCCCGGCCGACGCCCCCCGATACGCCCGGGTCACCGTGGCCCGGGCGAGGGTCTGACCGATCGGGCCAACGGCTTCCGGGGTACGGGCGTCTTCTTGACGGGTTTCGTGGTCTTCTCCGCCGGGGCCTTCTGGACAGCCGGTTTTGTTTTCACGTAGGCCCCCAGGCCGTAAGCCTTGGTGTCGTTGTCCGTGCCTTCCAGCGGGAGGTGCGGACGGACTTCACCGGTGTTGCGGGGCCGCATCCTCGTGGTGCTGCACGGCCTGCCGTACCGATACCGGGAAGCCGTGCGCGCGGACGATCCGCAGCACCGCCGGACGCGTACACCAGGCGGCGACGAAGGGCCCGCTCGGACCGTGGCGGCGCCGGTGGGGGCCGGGGGGGGCGTCCTCGGCGAAGACGCGTCGCCGAGGACGTCGGGCCCACCGGTTGCCCGTTCGCCCAGTGGTGGCTGCCCGCTCGTGGCGCGTGCGCGGCGAGCGGAGCCGGTGGAGGGTGACGTGCGGGCCGCGAGCGTCTCGGGTCGGCCGGTGGGCCCACCCAGCCGATGCGGTTCGTTGCCGAAGACGGCCGACAGGACGACAGGAAGGGACGACGGTGCCGCTGCCGCCGGGGTGGGCCGGGTGGCGAGAGCCGTGAGTACGGCCGCCCCGTCCGGGGGCCGAGCCGGCGGGGTCTTCGCCGGCTCGGCGTCTCGGGACAGGGCGGGTCCGCGGATTGCCTCAGAGCTTCTTGAGCACCTCCAGCCGCACCGCCCCCGCTGCCTTGTCCAGCGCCGCCCGGCACTCGGCCTCCGTCGCCGCGGCCGCTGTCACCAGTGCGTAGCGGCTGGAGACGTGGCCGTGCGGCGGCAGGCGCAGTTCCTGGCCGGGGAGGGCGATGGCGAGGGCCGTCTCCACCGGGGCGGGCAGGGCGCGGGCGTCGATCACCACCTGGCGGGCGATGCAGTCCGCCTCCGGGTAGTGGAAGCGGACGCCTGCCACCCGGTGGCGGTCCGGGGCGAGGTCGGGGGCGGTGCCGCACGCCACCCGGGCCGCGACCAGGGCCGCGTCGACGCCCAGGGCGAGGCGTCCGATGTCGGGGATGCGGTCCCCGCCGATCCGCGCGTTGATCTCGACGACCTTGGGGCCCTGCGCCGTCAGGCGCAGTTCGGTGTGCGTCCAGCCCGTGGTGAAGCCGACCGCCGCGTGGGCGGCGGCCACCACGTCCAGGACGGCGGGGTCGGTGAGGAGGGGGTCGCCCGCGTCGACGAGGTGGCCCGTCTCCTCGAAGTACGGGGAAAAGCCGCACTCCTTGCGGGCGACGAACGCCGGGTGCATGCGGCCCTCGTGCCAGGCGGCGTCGAAGCTGATCTCCGGCCCGTCCAGGTACTCCTCGACCAGTACGTCGCCCGGCGCCACCTCGACCGCGCCGGGCGCCTTCGCCCCGCGGGCCAGCCGGAACCCGGCAGAGAGCCGGTCGGGGGCGTCCACCTTCACCACGCCCGTGCTCGCGTTCAGCGCCCGGGGTTTGAGGACCAGCGGGTAGCCCACCAGGGCGGCCGCCGCCCGCGCCTGCGGAAGCGAGGCGGCCAGCTCGGAGCGGGCCTGTGGCACTCCGGCCTCGCGCAGCGCCTCGCGGGTGGCCCGCTTGTCGCGGCAGCGGAGCATGGCTTCGGGCTCACTGCCGGGCAGCCCCAGCAGACGGGCCAGTTCGGCGGTGTGCACGACCCTGGTGTCGTCCCAGGTCATCACGCCCTGGCAGGTCAGGTGCCGGACGGCGGAGGCCATCGCGGCGACGTCCGTGGTGTCCAGGACGGTGTGCCCGGTCAGGTAGGGGGTCTCCCACAGGGGTTCCCGGTCGGCCAGGAGGTGGATCTCGTACTGTGCGGCGACGGACCGCAGCAAATACTCGCGGTACGCCTGGGATCCCGCACCGACCAGCAGCAGCGTCATGACCGGGCCCCCAGGGTGTCCAGGTGCGCGGCGAGCGCGCGCACGGTGCGGTGCAGGTAGAGCTGCGGAAGCGGGAAGGGGGGCAGGCCCGCCGCCCGTACCGCGGCCAGCAGCCGCACGCTCAGCAGCGAGTTGCCGCCCAGGGTGAAGAAGTCGTCCTCCGGAGTGACCCGGAAGCCGAACACCTTCTCCCACACCGCGCGCAGCCGAGAGACGGTGTCGTCGCCGATGGGCAGGTCCGCTGCCGCGTCGTCGCGGGTGAGCGGCTCAGGCAGGCGTGCCGTGTCGACCTTGCCGTTGGGAGTGAGCGGGAGCGCGGGCAGAGCGGTGAGGGTGGCGGGCAGCATGTGCTCGGGCAGGAAGCGGGCGGCGTGCCGCCGCACCTCCTCGGTGTCGCCGGCCGAGGGGTCGCCGAACACGACGTACCCGTCCAGGCGCGCGCCCGCCGTGTCGTCCGTGTCGGCGCCCTGGCGCAGGACGACCGCGGCGGCCCCCACGCCCGGCGCGTCGAGCAGCCGGGCCCGGATCTCGTCCAGCTCGATGCGGAAGCCGCGCAGCTTGACCTGGTTGTCGAGACGGCCCAGGTGTTCCAGGCGGCCGTCGGGCAGCAGCCGCCCGCGGTCGCCGCTGCGGTACATCAGGCCCGCCGCGTGCGGGTCGGGCAGGAAGCGCTGGGCGGTCAGCTCCGGGCGGCCCAGGTACTGCCCGGCCACCCCGAGGCCGCCGACGTAGATCTCGCCGGCGACGCCGGGGGGCACCTCGCGGCCCTCGGGGTCCAGGACGTACAGGTGCCAGCCCGGCAGCGGGGCGCCGACCGAGCGCGAGCCCTGGAGGGCCTCGCGGCGGGTGACGGTCTGCGCGGTGACGTGGACGGTCGTCTCGGTGATCCCGAACATGTTGACCAGGCGGCACACACTCTCGGGGTGCCGGTCCAGCCACAGCCGCAGCGGGCGGGTGTCCAGCGGTTCCCCGCCGAAGACCACCAGGCGCACCGAGTCCGACACCCGCTTCTCCGCGTCGGTGGCGGCCAGTTGGGCGAACGCGCTGGGTGTCTGGCTGAGGACGGTGACCTGCTCGGCGTCGAGCAGAGCGGCGAACTGTGCGGGATCGCGCGAGGCCCAGTACGGGACCACGACCAGGCGTCCGCCGGTCATCAGGCAGCCCCAGATCTCCCACACGGAGAAGTCGAAGGCGCTGGAGTGGAAGAGCGTCCAGGTGTCGTCGCCGCCGAGGCCGAAGTCCTCGCGCGTGGCCTCCAGCAGTGCGCCCACGTTGCGGTGCGGGACGACGACACCCTTGGGCCGGCCGGTGGAGCCGGAGGTGTAGATGACGTACGCCGCCGCGTCGGAGCGCAGGTCGGCCGGGACGAAGGCGGCCCGGTCCCCCGCCGCGAGCGCGTCGGGGCGTACCGTGCGCACGCCCTCGCGTCGCGGGAAGTCCGGTGAGTCGGTGACCACCAGGGTGAGTTCGGCGTCCTCGCTGGTGTACGCGAGGCGTTCGGCCGGGTAGGCCGGGTCCATCGGCACATAAGTGCCTCCGGCGGTCAGGACCGCGAGAAGCACCACCACCAGGTCGAGCGAGCGGTCCAGGCAGACGCCCACCCGGTCACCGGGCACGACCCCCAGGTCACGCAGGGAAGCCGCGAACTGGTCTGCCCAGTCCACGAGTTGACGATAGGTCAGCTCGTTGCCGTCGTACGAGACGGCCGGTGCGTCCGGAGTACGGTCGGCCCGTGCCCGTACCACCTGCTCGATGCGTTCGTCCGGCACCTCGGGCGCACGCCCGAGGCCGCCCAGCGCGGCCAGTGCGCGCACCTGCTCGGCGTCGAAGAGCGGGACCGAGGCGAGCGGGGCCGCCGGGTCCGCGGTGGTCAGTGCGCGGTGTGCGGTGACCAGCATGCCGGTCAGCCAGGCGACCGCCTCGTCACCGAACGCGGCGTGCCGGTGGTGGACCAGACCCTCCAGGACCGTGGAGCCGTCGTCGGCCACGTGCACCGACAGGGCGTGCACCGGGTCCAGGAACGCCAGGTGGGCCAGCGGTTCGGCCTTCAGCCCCTCCCCCGTCAGCGCCTCGGGCGCCTGGGTGGTGACCAGGCCCGCCAGCGGCGCCCGGCCGGTGACGGGCGCGGCCCGCGCCACCTGCTCCAGGTAGTGCGCCACCGTCGCCGACGGGTCGACCGTGAAGGTGAGCGTGGTCAGCGCGTCCACACCGACGCTCACCTCCTCGCGGCCCGTGCAGCGGGCGAGGACCAGGCCGAGCGCCGCTGTGAGCGTGAGCGACGCGGGTGCGCCGCCGGCGGCCGGCACCGAGAAGCGGTGCCGGCCGGACGTCGTGGCACCCGGGGTGCCGAGCCCCCACGCGGGGGCGTCGGCGCGGTCGAGCGCGGAGAGCGCGGTGCGCAGACGCTCACCGAGCTCCTCCGGCACGGGGGCGGGCCTGGCCGGTTCCACCAGCAGCGCCTGCACCAGGTCGTAGGGGTCGGCCAGCACCGCCCGGTGGGCGACCACCACCAGGTCCGCCGCCCCGTCGTCGTAGCGCAGCAGCACCGTCCGCAGGCCGGGGCCGGTGCGCGGGTCGGCGGGCCGGGACAGCTCCTGCTCCCGGCGGCGTGCGGCGGCCCGGGAGTCGGCCGCGGCGGGCACGTCCTCCACCCACAGCCGCAGCCCCTCCACGCTCCGCGCCAGGTTCCGGCGCAGCCGATCGGGGTCGGCGCCGGTGTGCACCCGCAGCGCGAGTGCCTGGCACAGTCTTCCCGTGTCGTTCATCGTCTTCCCCTCGTGCACTCGGGCGCTCATCGGCTCGTGAACCCGCCGTCGACGGTGACGGTGGAGCCCGTCACCTGGCGGGAGGTGTCCGAGGCGAGCCACACGGCTGCTCCCGCGACGTCCTCGGGCTCGATCAGCCGGTTCATCGGCTGGGCGGCCACGAAGGTCTCCTCGTGCTCCTCCACGGGCACCTCCAGCGACCGGGCGATCTCGGTGAGCATCCGCCCCTCGGCCGCGTCGTCGTCCCGCACCGAACCGGGGCACAGGGCGTTGACCCGCACCCCGAAAGGAGCGAGGTCCAGGGCCGCCGCCTTCGTGAGGCCGACCAGGGCGTGCTTGGCGGTGACGTAGCCGGCGAAGTGCCGGTAACCGACCAGCCCCGCGGTGGACGCCACGTTGATGACGCTGCCCGCCCGCTGCACGGTCATCGCCGCGCCCACGGCACGGATCATCCGCCACGCGCCGGAGACGTCCACGTCGAGCATCAGGTCCCACTCGTCGGGCGAGATGTCATGGACCGTCCGGCCGGAGGGAGCGGCGATCCCGGCGTTGTTGAGCAGCACGTCCACGCGGCCGAACCGGTCGAGCGCACCGTCCACCACGGCGCGTACCTCGGCGAGGTCACGGACGTCGGCGGTGACCGTGAGGACCGAGCCGTCCCCCTCCTCGCGGCACAGCCGGGCGGTGTGCTCCAACTGCCCGGCCGTGCCCAGCGGGTAGGGGACGCCGTCGAGGTCCGCGCCGATGTCGGTCAGCACCAGATCGGCCCCGGCACGGGCGAACGCCACAGCGCACGCCCGGCCGATGCCACGGGCCGCACCCGTGACGAGCGCCGTCCGGCCCGCGAGAGGCGCGGCGGTGAGCGGGGGCGAGCCGTACGGAGCGGGGCTGAGCAGGGTGCTCATCGGCCCACCCCCTGCGCGGCCAGCTCCTGGTCGAGGAGACGGACGAGGTCGGCGGGCGAGTCCACGAGGTACATGTGCCCGCCGGGCAACTCCACCTGACGCACCCCGGCGGTGGTCGCGGCGTCCCACTCGCGGGCCTGGGCGCGGTCCACGAGCTCGTCGACCTCGCCGCGGATGGAGACGACCGGCACACCGAGCGGCACCTCGGACGGGGCGCGGTAGGCCTCGTGCATCTCCACGTCGGCACGCAGCGGGGGCAGCAGCATCTCCCGCAGGTCGGGGTGCTCCAGGGCGGGGTGGGTGTACCCGGCGAACTCCTGCACCTGCTTGAGGAACGCGTCGTCGGACAGGCCGCCGGCCCGGATCTCGCGCTGCGTCCAAGGCCCGGGCGAGCCGCTGACGAAGAGCTTGACGACCTCGGGGGCGCCGAGCGCGCTGATCCGGTGGGCCATCTCGTACGCCAGGACCGCGCCGAGGCTGTGCCCGAACAGGGCGACGGACGGGCTGCCCGCGACCTGGTCGAGGACGGTGGGCAGCAGGTCGTCGACGGCGGTGACGACGTCGGTGTACAGCGGCTCGCCGAACCGCTCCTCACGGCCCGGGAGCTGTACGGGGACGATCTGGACGGTGTCGCTGCCGTACTCCTGGCAGCGGCGGAACGCGGAGGCTCCGGCTCCGGCGAACGGGAAGCACAGGACGGGGATCTGCATGTCAGCCCTCCAACTCGGCGGCGGACGCCCACGCCCGCACGATCAGTTCACCGGTGCCGGCGGGGTTGCCGCGCACGAAGTAGTGGCCGCCGCCGTCGAGTTCGAGGTAGTTCACCTGCGCGGCGACGCGCTCCCAGCAGCGGAACTCGTCCTTGGCGTGGGCGAGGCCCTTGTCGTCGGCGGCGACGACGGCCGTGACGGGCGCCTGGATCCGCCAGTCGGGCTCGTCCTCGGTCACGCCGATGAAGTAGCGGTAACCGCCGCAGACGTCGTGCCGGAAGAGGCGGCCCATGAACGCGGTGTAGCGGTGGTCGAGGCCGTCCAGCTCGCTGTAGCCGGTCTCCTCGACCATGTAGGAGATGATCTGGTCGTCCGACCAGGTCTCGATCATGTCGATCGACTCCTGCATGTCCGTGGCGGGCGGCAGCAGCTTGGAGCCGATGAACACGTGCCGCAGGTCGAAGCCCCGGTCCTCCAGCACCCGGGCCAGTTCCACGGTGACGGCCGCGCCGCCGCAGTGTCCCCACAGGATCAGCGGCAGGTCGGCCTTGCGCTCGATCTCGTCGGCGGTGCGCGCCGCCGTCTCCCGTACGTCCGTGAACTCCGCGGAGCTGCCGGGGGCGTGGCCGGGCGGCTCAAGGCCGTACACCGCCAGCGTCGGGTCGAGTTTCTCGATCTGCTCGGCGAGCGGCTTGAAGTTCACCGGGTGCCCGCAGGGGTAGGGCACGCACACCACGGCCGCCCTGGCGCCCTCGGCCCGGGAGCTGAGCAGGTGCAGCAGTTCCTCGGGGGCCTCGTCCTGGCCGCGTGCCTCGACGAGCGCGGCGAGTGCGGTGAGCCGGGAGACCCGGGTGAGGTCGGAGAGGGTGACCAGGCCGTCCAGTTCCAGGACGACGCGCAGCGCGGACAGCGAGTTGCCACCGAGCGCGAAGAAGTCGTCGTCCGCGCCGATGTCCTGGGCGGCGAGACCGAGCACGCTCTGCCAGGCGGTGCGGATGCGGGCGACGGTCTCCTCCGATGCCGTTCCCGCACTGCCCGCCACCGGGGCCGCGGGCTCCTCGGCCGGGGTGCGGCCGAGCAGTGCCAGGTCCTCGTCGGCGAGCAGTTGCCGGGCCTCGTGCGGGGAGTCGGGTTCGCTCGCCATCAGCTCCAGTACGCGCACGAAGTAGCCGCCGATGCGGTCGATCTGCTCTTCGTCGTAGAGGTGCGTGTGGTAGTGCAGGCACAGCCGCACCTCGTCGTCGAAGAAGTGCCGGGAGAACTCGGTACGGAAGGGGAACTCCGTCTCGGAGTCGACCCGCATGTCCAGCAGCGAGAACTCGGGCAGTTCCTGGAGGTTCTTCAGCAGGTAGAAGTGGGTGAAGTTGAACGTCGTCTCGAACAGGGTGCGCTGCGTGGCGAGGTCCTGCTTCATCTTCGCCATCGGGTAGCGGCGGTGCGGCAGCAGGTCGAGCTCGGCGCGGTAGACCCGGCGGACGAGGTCCGCCCAGCTCCCGCCGCTCAGGTCGATCCGGAACGGCACGGAGTTCAGGTGCAGGCCCAGCGTCGTCTCCGCGCCCGGCAGTTCGGGGCGCCCGCTGTGCTCGTAGCCGGTCATCACCCGCTGCCGGCCGGAGACCAGCCCCAGCACCTTCATGTGCGCGGCCAGCAGGACGTCCTTGAACGGCACCGACAGGGCGTCGGCGGTCGCCATGACACGCTCGGTCAGCCCCGCCGGCAGGGGTACGTCGCGCAGCACGACCTTGAAGTCGTCGGTGGCCACCGCACCCGGCTTCGGCGGTACGTCGGCGGGGTCGGCGTCCGCCAGCACGTCCAGCCAGAAGTCCCGGGAGGCGGGCGAGCGCAGTGCCTCGGTCTCCAGGCCGACGAAGTTGCGCAGGTGGTTGTCGACGGCGGGCCGGGTGGTGTCGCGGCCCTCGCGCACCTGGTGGTACAGCTCGAAGAGCTGGGTGTGCAGCAGGGAGATCGACCAGCCGTCGAGCGCGGAGTTGTGCTGGCTGACGGTGTACCGGTACAGGTCGTCGCTGAGCACCTGCACGTGCAGGGTGACCAGGCCGCCCTCCTCCCACACGAAGCGGCGGGCCTTCTCGGCCGCCAGCCAGTCCTCGTGCCAGGCCTCCTGCGCGTCGGCGTCGAGGTGGCGCAGGTCGTCGACGGTCAGCGGGGTGGGCACCTCCTTGTGCACGATCTGGAGGAACTCGCTGTAGCCGGTGAGGTGGTAGGTGGTGCGCAGGATCGGGTGCCGGCGCGTCAGCAGCCGCGCCGCCTCGGTGAACGCCTCGGCGTCGAAGCCGCCGGTGATCGAGTAGCTGAGTACGTCGTGGTACTGGCCGAGGCCGCCGGTGACCTCCGTCTGGAAGATCAGGCCGGCCTGGAGCATCGACAGCGGGTAGGCGTCCTCCGCGTCCTCGGGGAGCAGGGCCCGGTCGGCGTCGCCGATCAGCTCGAACGGCTGGAACGCGCCGCGTGCGGCGACGTCCTCGGCGACCGTCGCGCTCTCCTGTTCGGCTGCGATCGAGTCGGCGAGGAGGGCGATCGTCTGGTGCTTGAAGAGCTGCTGGAAGGTGAAGTCCAGTCCTGCCGCGCGGGACTTGGCGAGTACGGAGACGAAGTGGATGGAGTTGCCGCCCAGGGCGAAGAAGTTGTCGTGGACGCCGACCTTCTCGCGGCCCAGCACCGCCTTCCAGATCTCCGCCAGGGTCTCCTCGCGGGCGTTGCGCGGGGCGACGTGCGCGGGGGCCTGCTTGCGCAGTGCCTCGGGGCGGCGCAGGGCGGCCCGGTCCAGCTTGCCGTTCGGGGTGAGCGGCAGTGCGGCCACGGACACCACCCGGCCCGGCACCATGTACTCCGGCAGTGCGGCCCGTACGTGGTCCTTGAGCTGTGCCTCACTCGCCTCGCCGTCCAGGACGACGAAACCGCGCAGCGAGGTCTGCCAGCCGTCGTCCACGGCGACCACCGCCGTCTCCCGCACCGCGTCGTGGGTGCGCAGCCGCTCCTCGATCTCGCCCGGCTCCACGCGGAAGCCGCGCACCTTGACCTGGAGGTCGACCCGGCCCAGGTAGTCGATCGTGCCGTCGGGCAGCCGGCGCGCCCGGTCACCGGTGCGGTACAGCCGCTCCTCGCCGGTCGCCTCGCGCAC
The DNA here is from genome assembly GCF_044751045.1 of Streptomyces sp. NPDC088745. Taxonomy (NCBI): domain Bacteria; kingdom Bacillati; phylum Actinomycetota; class Actinomycetes; order Kitasatosporales; family Streptomycetaceae; genus Streptomyces; species Streptomyces sp. NPDC088745. The sequence continues at coordinate 346,335 of NZ_JBIVLB010000006.1, read as the reverse complement.
CGCGTCGCCGGTGACGAACTTCTCGGCGGTCAGCTCGGGGCGGCCCAGGTAGCCGCGGGCCACGCCCACCCCCGCGACGTGGAGTTCGCCGGGAATGCCGACGGGGGTCTGTCGTCCGGCCGCGTCCAGGACGTACAGCCGGATGTTGTCGATCGGCCGTCCGATGGGCAGCCGGGCCACGGCGTCCAGGTTCTCGACGGGCTGGTGGGTGACGTCGACGGTGGCCTCGGTCGGGCCGTAGAGGTTGATCAGGCGTGCCTGCGGGAGGAGTTCGCCGAACTTCTGCGCCTGCGCGGTGCCCAGTGCCTCGCCGCTGGCGAAGACCTGGCGCAGCGCGCCGGGCGCGGTGCCGTCGCCGAAGCGGGCGAGGTGGCCGAGGAACATGGTGAGCATCGACGGCACGAAGTGCGTGGTGGTGACCTTGTGCCGGTCCAGGGCGGCGACGAGCGCTGCCGGGTCCTTCTCCACGCCGGGCGCGGGCAGGGCGAGCGCCGCACCGGTGAACGACCACCAGAACAGCTCCCACACCGACACGTCGAAGGAGATCGACGTCTTCTGCAGGATCACGTCCCGGGGGCCGATCGGGTAGGCGCGCTGCATCCAGGTGAGCCGGTTGACCGCGCTGCGGTGCTCCACCAGGACGCCCTTGGGGCGGCCCGTCGAACCCGAGGTGTAGATGACGTAGGCGGTGTCCGTGGGGCCGGAGTCCGCCGCGGGTGCCGGTGCGGGGGCGGTGGAGTCGGCCGCGTACGACGCCGCGTCGTCGAGGTCGAGGCCGGGGACCTCGCCGAGCAGGCCGGCGAAGCGGGCCTGGTGGAGGACGAGGGAGGCCGCGCTGTCGGTGAGCAGGTAGTCGATGCGGGCCTGCGGGTACGACGGGTCGATGGGCAGGTAGGCGCCGCCCGCCTTCAGGACGGCCAGGATCGCCGTGATCATCTCCGGGGAGCGTTCGGCCACCAGGGCGACGATCGTGTCCCGGCCGACGCCGCGTGCGCGCAGAGTGCGGGCCAACTGATTGGCGCGGGCGTCGAGTTGCGCGTACGAGAGGGTCAGTTCGTCGGTGAGCAGGGCGGGCGCGTCGGGGGTGCGCGCGGCCTGTGCGGCGAACAGGCCGTGCAGGGTGGCCTCGGCGTCGAAGGGGTGTGCGGTGGCGTTGCTCGCGGCGGTCACCGCCTCGTCGTCGGCCGTCAGCAGGTCGAGCCCGGCGAGGTCGGCGTCCGGGGCGTTCGCGGACTTCTCCAGGAGCAGGGCGTAGTGCGCGCCGATGCGCTCGGCGGAGGCGGCGGCGTAGCGGGTGGTGTCGTAGGAGACGGTGACGATCAGTTCCGCGCCGTCGCGGGAGGCGGTGAGGCGGATGCCGTCGCGGGTGGTGTCGGGGGTGTCGTGGTACCCGTCGAGGTTCACCGCGACGGCGAAGGCGTCGGTGTGGCCCAGTTCGGCGGCGAGGGCCGCGACCGCGTGGTTCTGGTGCTGCTCCGCCGTGCGGGCGGCGGCCGCCACCCGGCCCAGGAGTTCCTTCAGGGTGCCGCCCGCGGTGACGTGCAGCGGCAGCGGGCCGCCCGCGAACTCGGGGGCGGCGCCCCGGGTCGGCCGGCACACCGTCACGTCGTCCTCGCCGGTGTACCGGGCGAGCAGGGCCACGAGGGCGGCGGTGAGGACGACGGAGAGCAGCTCGGGCTGGTCGCGGCTGATCCGGTCGAGCCGTTCGGTGAGCGTGGTGCCGAGGCGTACGGCATGGGTGCCGTGCTCCGGACGCGCCGGGTGGTCGGCGGCGGTGCGGGGCGGCCGCAGGTCGGGGAGGAAGCCGGGCGTCTGCGTGAGGGAGGCCAACTGGGATCGCCAGTACGTGGCCGCGGAGGGGGAAGCGGAGCTGGTCGCCTCGGAGTCGAGCAGTGGCATCTGTTTCTCCTGCACTGAGCTGTGAGCCGTTCGGATGGAGCCGTTCGGATGTGGCCGGGCCGCCGACGTGGCGGGGCGTGCGCGCGAGGCGTGCGCCCCGTGACGTGCGGGCGGGGGGTGCGGGTGATGCGTACGGGTACGACGTGCGGGGGTCCGTGCACGGGCTTGAGGTGTCCCGGCGCGGGGGGTGTGCGGGTGAGCGGTGGAAGGGGGCGCCGGCCGGGGTTCAGAAGTCGAAGTCGAGTACCGGTCCGGGCGCGGCTTGCGCGCGGAGCAGTGCGGGCAGAAGGGTGCCGAGCGTGACCGAGGGGTCCTCGGCGACCGTCTCCAGCAGCCGGAGGAAGTCGTCGCGCCAGGCGTCCACGGTGTCCGGACGCAGCAGCCGGCGGGAGTACCGCCAGGCCGTGCGCAGCGATCCGGCGACTTCGTAGATCTGGAGGTCCAGGTCGAAGACGGCCTGGCCGGTCTGTTCCAGGCGCACCGGGACCCGGGCGCCGTGGAAGTCGACCGCGAGGTAGCGGCCGCTGTGCAGCGCGACGAACGCGTCGAACAGCGGGGTGCGGCTGTAGTCGCGCACCGGGGCCGCCCCGGCGACCAGGTCCTCGAAGGGGAAGTCCTGGTGTTCGAAGGCCGACTCGGCGACGTCCGCGAGGTGGCGCAGGTAGGCGGCGAAGGACAGGTCGGGCGTGGCGGCGGTGCGCAGCACGACCGTGTTGGCGAACATGCCGACCGTGCGGTGCAGCCCGGGGGCGGTGCGGCCGGAGACGGGGGTGCCGACGGTGATGTCCTCGGCGCCCTTGAGCGAGGCGAGCAGGGCGCTGTACGCGGCGGCGAGCACCGCGAACAGCGTCACTCCCTCCTGCCGCGCCAGCCGACGGAGCCCGGCGGTGAGCCCTGGGCCGATCCCGGACTCGGTCACGGCGCCGTCGAGTGCGCGCAGGGCGGGCCTGGCGGTGTCGGACGGCAGGTCAGCCGGGTCGACGGGCGTGGCCAGGACCTGCTGCCAGTGCGGCTCCTGGGCCTCCCTCAGGGCGGTGCCGGCCGGGCCGGTCAGCCATGCCGCGTAGTCCCGGTAGCGGGTGGCCACGGGCTGCGGCGCTCCTCCCCCGTACAGGGTCGCCAGGTCCTCCAGCAGGGGCGCGAGCGAGAACCCGTCCACCACGATGTGGTGCAGGTCGAGCCGCAGCACGACCGCGGACGGCGTGCGGTGCACGTCGGCCCGCCAGAGCGGTGCGCGTCCCAGGTCGAAGGGGCGTACGAACTCCGCGACGGGGCCGGGGGGTTCGTCGCTGACCCGCACCTCGGCGTCCACGTGCGGCTCGACGCGTTGGCGCACCTCGCCGTCCTCGACGACGAACCGGGTGCGCAGCGCCTCGTGGTGCGCGGCCAGGCCGGCCAGGGCCCGCGCCAGTCGCTGCGGGTCGGTGTCGGCGGGCAGCTCCAGGCTGAGCGGCACGTTGTAGTGCACCGCCCGGCCGTCCTTGACCTGTTCGAAGTAGAGCTGGCGCTGCTGCGGGGTCAGCGGGTACGTCTCCTGCTCCGGTGCGGGCGGCAGCCGGTGGCCGAGTCCGGGCGGGGTCTGCCGGAGCAGTTCCGCGAGCCGGGCGGGGGTGCCGGCGCGCAGTACGACGCTGACCGGGCAGGGCCGGCCGAGCCGTTCCTGCACGCCCGCCGCGATCAGGGTGGCGGTGAGCGAGTCCGCGCCGAGTTCGCGCAGGTCGTGGCCGACGCCGATGCCGGTGATGCCCAGGGCCCGTTCGGCGAGGTCGACGACCGCGCGCTCGGTCTCGTCCGAGGGCGCCCGGTAGTCGGCCCCCGCGAGCAGGTGCCCGCCGTCGGGGTCGGGCAGCCGGGCCCTGTCCACCTTGCCGGTGTGGTTGAGCGGCAGAGCGGGCAGGGGCACGAGGTAGGAGGGCACCATGTGCCCCGGCAGCTCGGCCGTGAGCAGGTCGCGCAGGTGGCGCGGATCGGGCGGGCAGGGGCCCGCGTAGTAGCCGACCAGGTACTTGTCCCCGCCGCTCGGCCGGGTCCTGGCGACGACGACGGCCTCCGCCACGTCGGGGTGGGCGAGCAGGGCCGTCTCGATCTCGGCGGGCTCGACCCGGAAACCGCGCACCTTGACCTGGTGGTCGCGCCGGCCCAGGAACTCGATCACCCCGTCGGGGCGCCAGCGCGCCAGGTCGCCGCTGCGGTAGAGCCGGGCTCCCGGGGGCCCGAAGGGGTCCGGGACGAAACGTTCCTTCGTCAGTTCCGGACGCCCCAGGTAGCCGCGGGCGACGCCGTCCCCGCCGAGCCACAGCTCGCCGGGCACTCCGACCGGGCAGGGCCGGCCCCGCACGTCCAGGACGTACGCGGTGGAGTTGGTGACCGGCCGCCCGATCGGAATGCGCCCGAGGTCCCCGTGTGCCAGCCGGTGCGTCACGGAGAACGTGGTGTTCTCCGTGGGCCCGTACCCGTTGACGAGCGTCACGCCGGGGCAGGCGTCCATCGCCTTCCGCACGTGCACCGGCGACAGCGCGTCCCCGCCCACCACCAGTTCGCGCAGCGGGGCGAAGAGGCCCGCGTCCTGTTCCACCAACTGGTTGAACAGGGGCGAGGTGAGCCACAGCGTCGTGACGCGGTGTTCGGCCAGCTCCCGTCCCAGTGCGCGGGCGTCGAGGACGACGTCGCTGTCCACCAGGCGCAGCGATCCGCCGTTGAGCAGGGCTCCCCAGATCTCGAAGGTGTTCGCGTCGAAGGCGGTCGAGCCGGTGGGCAGGATCCTGACGTCCGGACCGAGGTGCACGTACTCGGCGTTCTTCACCAGGCGCACGACGTTGCGGTGGACGACCTCGACGCCCTTGGGCTTGCCGGTGGTGCCCGAGGTGTAGCAGACGTACGCCAGGTCGTGCGCGGTCACCGGCACCCCGGCGCCGCCGGGGCGGGCGGTCCCGTCGACGGTCTCGGAGGCGGGAGTGAGGACCGTGCCGTCGAAGGGGAGGTCCACCGGCAGGTCGCCGGCCGTGACCAGGATCCGCACGGACGCGTCCGACAGCAGCCAGGCGACGCGTTCGGCGGGGAGGTCGGGCTCCAGCGACACATAGGCGCAGCCCGCCTTGAGGATGCCCAGGGCGCCGGTCACGAAATCGGGCGTGCGCCCGGTGCGCAGCCCCACCCGGTCACCGGGCCGCGCCCCGGAGGCCATGATGCTCCGCGCCAACTCATCGGACAAAAGGTCGAGTTGACGGTACGTCAACTGCCCTGACCGCCAGCTGACGGCCATGGCGCCGGGGGTCCGTGCGGCCTGCTCGGTGAACAGACCGTGCACCGTGGCGGAGTCGGGGTAGGGGCGCGCGGTGTCGTTGAAGGCTTTGAGCGCCTGTTCCCGCTCGTCCTCGTCCAACAGGTCCACGTCACCGGTCGCGCCCAGCGGATCCTCCGTCAGGAAAGCGGTGATCAACAGGAGTTGCCGTGCGAGGCGAGCGGCGGTGTCCTCCTCGAAGAGGGAGGTGCGGTAGCCGAGGAGCAGATCGCGGCCGTCGCACGTCACGAGCAGTTCGTACGGTCCCTCAGGGGTTTCGTACGAGCCGTCGGCACCGGTGCGCGGAGCCTGCTCGAACCGTACGGGGGCGCCGGCGGCGGCCCCCTGCGGCCGGGCCTGGACCGTCCTGGCCAGCAGGGCGGCGACGGGCTCGTCCGGGTCCACCGTCAGGGTCAGCGCGCCCCCGTCGCCCCGGTCCGTACCGATGTCGAGGAGCAGCCGGGACTGCCCGGTGTGGCGGTGCAGCAGGATCGCGAGAGCCGCGAGGGCCGTCGGTCCACCCGCGCCGGGCACCCGCAGGGTGGCGAGGGGGCCCGGGGCGGACTTCCGGGTACGGGGACGGTCGGCGATCAGGAACGCGGCGTCGCCTTCGGTGTCCGGCCGGAGTCCGGGAACCCGCTGTCCGGGGATCCGGACGTCCGGGGCCCGGGTGTCAGGACGTGGCGCGGACGGCGTCGGTGTCGGGGTCGGAGTCCCGCTGGGCGCGCTGGTCATCTGCTGCAGTCACCCCCAGCCGGAACGGCGTGTTGCGGAAGAGGACGACGGTCAGCACGCCGGGGGCCGCGGCGAGTGCGGAGACCACGAGGATCAGGGCGCTGTAGTGGCTGCCCGCCAGCAGCATGCCGCCGAGTGCCGAACCGGCGGGCAGGGAGCCGGCCATCACCGTGCGCATCAGCGTCATGGCGCGGCCGCGCATCGCGTTGGGCACCCGGGTCATGCGCACCACGCCGCCGAGCACCGTCATCGGCGCGGAGAGGATGCCGTTGAGCGCGAGGCCGAGCAGGATCCACGGCAGGGCGGTCGGCAGGAGCAGGAACAGCACCGCACCGGAGAGGAGTTGGAGCACGCCGATGCGGAGCATCTGCCGTTCGGAGGTCTGCACCGCACCCGAGACGAGGGAGCCGATCAGCTCGCCCGCCGCCATGACGGCCAGCATCAGGCCGAGGATTCCGGGGCCGCCGCCGAACTCGAACTTCGCGAGCCAGGGCAGCGCCACGATGAGCGCGCCCGCCGACACGTTGAAGGCGCCGAAGGCCAGGGTGAGCACGAGAAGGAAGCGGTCGCGCACGATGAGGCGGAACACCGGGCCCCAGCCGGGCCTGGCGTCCTTGGCGCCGGGCTCGGCCACCGGTTCGGGCCGGCCCATCGGGGCCTTGATGCGGCTGATCAGGAAGGCGAAGACCAGATAGGTCACGGCGTCCAGGATGAGCACCTGGGGCGCGCCGAAGGCGGTGATCAGCAGGGCGCCGAGGGCCGGGCCGACGACGTTGGCGGCGCCCATGGCGGTGGCCTCCAGGCCGGAGGCGGCCTGCAGCTTGTCCTCGGGAACGATCTCGGGCAGCACGGCGGGGGTGCCCGCCAGAGGAATGATCTTGAGCAGCCCGTAGACCAGCGCCACCACGTACAGGTGCCAGGTCTGGAGCGCGTCCATCAGTGCGAGCAGCGGGATCAGCGCGACCACGAAGCCGCGGAACACCGAGTCGTAGATGAAGAGCTTGCGCCGGGAGAACCGGTCGAGAAGAGGTCCGACGACGGCCCCGCCCAGGATCACCGGGAGGGTGAGACACACGCCGAGAACGCCGAGCCCCGCGGCCCCGGCCTTCTCCAGCGTGATCCACGCGAGAGCGGCGTAGGTGGCGCCGTCCCCGAGGAGATTCAGGACGAGGGCCGACCAGAGCAACCGGTAGTCACCGATGCGCAGGATGGCCAAATATGCTTTCACGTTCCACACCGTTCAGTAGGCCGGAATTGGCGAGCAGAGCGGGCGGGGCAGCGCACAGAACACGCCACATCCGCGCTGGGTGTGCGAAATAAGTAGGCCTTTTCTCCGACCTGCCTCCAGGCGTGCCCGTCACTTCCGAGAGCAACGGAGAAAATGGCTTCAATGCGTTTGGTCTGCAAATTCACACGTCCGGTCGGCAGGAATTGCCGACGACTCCCGTACGTGTCCCCCAGGAAGTGCCCCCACTTCTCTTCTGCGGCCACCAGTGGCGACGCAGGTTTTCCGCCGCTTGTTCTAACAGCTCCCCCAGGGGGCGTCAAGCAGGGTTTATGAGAGGTTCCGGTTGGCTGGATTCGCCCTTGAAGAGAGCCGGAGGAGCCCTTCGGGGCGTGCCTCACCGCCCGGCGAAGGCCCCTCTGGGGGACCTGAGGGTGGGGTATCGCATGACGTAGGCTCCCAAAAACGGACATCCACCGGAGTGGATTCCGGATGACCGCCTCTGGCCGAAAGAGAGAAAGTCGGCCTTCCGTCGGCCGAGGGATCCGATTGGCGTGTTGACCGCTCTTTCGGCGACGGAAAGGTGCCCTCCACACCCATCTCCGGGCGGACGGCGGGGCAATACCGAGACGGTCGAATCGGCAGGCGGACTCCCGGGTTGACGCGGAGGTGTGTCCGCGTCGGAACGATTGCTGACACCGCCCTCCAGGAATGCGCATACGGACTCCCGGACCGGCGCACGGACGCCCTGCGTCGATCTTTACGATGTCGCGCCTGCGAAGGGTGACGGCGAAGGAATTCGCCCGGCGGGGCCGGTTCCTTTCCGTGACGAAGCCGCACTGCCGCCGTCGCGCCGCACGGGGCGGCCGGCGTCGTTCGGCCGCGGTGGCGGCCGACACCGAAAGTGACGCCCGCACGCCGTGACACCGCGTTTTGCGGGAAGTCGACAGCGGAACGTCAGAGTGGGCCGACCGGGCGTCCGGCAAGCGGACGCCCACCCGGGCCGGGACGGGCCCCGAGGCCGGCGCGGGCAGCCGGGAGGAGCCGGGGCGCCGGGCCCTTTCGTCGCTCTTCGTGAGTTCGCCGCCCCGGTACGAGCGGACCAGCACCGGTTGCCGGGAGCCGGGGGGCGTTTGCGTTTCCCGTATCGGTACGGGGAACCGGCGGCACGCGGGCCAACATGCCACAGGGCAAAGGCGGTTGACGCGGACGGCACGACCCGGTGCTTCACTGCGCCCGGGACGGGTGCGGCGGCGCGGCGGGGGACGAAGCGCGGCGGGCCGGCGGACGGCGCGGCGTCGCGCACCCGCCAGGAGTACGGCTCCTCCGTGGTGCCCGAAGCGTCGCCGATCGCGTCGTCCGGGCCGCCGCCGGGGGTGGGTGACCACCCGGTTCCCGTGGAATTCAGGCCCGTTCACCGGGGCGACACGCCCGGCAACACGACTTCACAGAGCCTCCGGGCCCGACTCGTGCCGCCCCGGGCGCGCCCGGTCGGGGGCCTCGCGGACCGGAAGTCGGGCCGCGACGACGACCCGCAGCACGATGGGAGCGCTCCCTCCGACCGGCCCCGCGACCTGGGGCGGAACGCCGGACGCGGTGCGGGCCGTCACGAGAGGTGCCTCGTGGCGCGTACTCGCGAAATGCGGGCACGGAAAGAACTGGTGCGCGAATCGGTACGTGAGGGCGGCTCACGGATGACCGGGCAGCCGATTAGCGCAGTCTTCCGACGAAACCGGAGATTCACCATTCGCCTCTTCACCTCTTCACCATCCCGCGTTCCCATCTCTTCACCCCTTGACCATTCTCTCGACGCCTCCTGCGAGGGAGCCGGGCCGTGCGGCGTCGGGGGCAGGGGTGTCGGACAGGGCGGTGCGCAGCGCGAAGACGCCGAGTGGGAGCAGCCGCGTCCGGGCCCGGCCCGCCCGTGCGTCCACGAACTGCGGCAGCAGCGCGGCGTACAGGGGAGCGAGCTTGGGGTCGGGCAGCTTGGTGAGGAGGCCCATCGAGAACAGGCGGGCGTCGGACACCGGCGGCAGGTCCCGCTGAGGGGGGCAGCCGAGCGGCCACCGGGCTTCAGGAGGCCCCGGGCCAGGGAGGCCGGACAGGCGGCTCCCGCGAGTTTCACGACCGTACGGGCCGACGGTACGGCCGCGAACAGGGCGGGCGGGCCTGCCGCCGCGGCCAACGGGTGGCACAGGAAGCCCGCCCTGTGGTGACCGCACCGCCCGCTCGCCCTGTGCTGTGCCCGCTCGGCGGCTCAGGGCACCCGTGCACAGCGCATGCCGGCACATGCGGTGTGCGGAACGTCGGGCGACCGCCGGGAAGAGGAGGCCGGCCGATGTCCGGGTTCGGCGGACGGGGCGCAGTTCTGTGTGTAAACCGCCCGTGCACCCGGGTGTTCGGCGGCTGCACGAGGTCCAGGCCGGGACTCGGCGGCGGGTCGTGACGAGTTCGTGTTCGTGTTCGTATTTCGCGCACGGCACGTCGATCGGCGCCGCCGGAACACGAAGCGCGCGGTGCGGACTTCGTGTTCCGGCGGCGCCGGTTGTTTCATGGGACCTGTCGCTGCGGGCGTCGCGTCGGCGCCGCCCGTGCGGTCAGCAGCTCAGGTTGGAACCCGGGGCGACACCCAGGATCTGCGTGAAGCTCTGGTAGCTGTTGACGCGGCTCTGGACCTGCGCAGGGTTGCGTCCGTCGCACTCCAGGGAGCCGTTGATCGAGCGGATGGTCTCGCCGAAGCCGCGCCCGTTGACGATCGCGTCGTGCGGCGTCATGGTGCCCGGTCCGTTCTGCGTGTTCCAGTACCACAGGCCGGTCCGCCAGGCGATGGACGGGTTCTGCTCGACGAGGTACGGGTTGCGCAGCAGGTCGATCCCCAGGGCGTCGCCCGCCGCCTTGTAGTTGAAGTTCCAGCTCAGCTGGATCGGGCCGCGGCCGTAGTAGGCGGCCTGTCCGGCGGGGCAGCCGTAAGGCTGGGCCGCGTCGCAGTAGTGCGGGTAGTTCGCGGTGTTCTGCTCCACGACGTACCGCAGACCGCCGGTCTCGTGGTTGACGTTGGCGAGGAAGGCCGCGGCCTCCTGTCGTCGGACGGTGTCGCTGCCGGTCTTGGTGAACGCGGGGAAGGCCTTCAGCGCGTCGACCAGACCCGCGTAGGTGTAGAAGCTGTTCCGGTTCGGGAACATCTGGTTGAACTGGCTCTCGGAGACGATGAATCCGGACGGGTCGGGGTCCTGTCCGCCTCCGCCGCCGCAGGCGCCCTGGTCGGCCCAGACGCCCCATTGGCCGGTGGAGCCGGGCGTTTCGCCCTGGGTCCACCACTTGGCCTGGTAGTTGTGACCGCCGTGCGAGACGGTCGCGCCCTGGGTGTAGACCGCGCCTGAGCTCCAGGCCGCGGCGCAGCTCGCGGCTGCCGCGGTGGTCGCGGCGAAGAGGGGGAAGAGCACCGCGAGCAGGGCTGCGGCGAGGAGGGAGGCGACGAGTCGGGGGAAGCGCCTCGCGGAGATCGGCGTGCGTAACACGGCATCACGTCCTCAGTGGGGGGAGAGTGGCCCCGAGCCTTCCGCAATGGTCTGGACCTGTCAAGGTCCAGACCATTGCGGAAAGAGGGTCGCCGCATGCGGTGTCCGCCCGGTGCGCCGCCGGAAGCGGTGACGCGACAGGAGCCCGGCACGTGGGCGACGTCGACGCGGGGCGTGCCGCGGTACGGCCGTCGAGCGCGGACGGCGCCGGTCGCACGCCGGGTGCCGGCGACGCGTACGGTCTCGCGGCGGGCACGGAAACGCACCCGCGTCACGGCGGTTCGGCGCGCGGTCCCCGCCGCGCGGAGCCGTGCAGAGCCGTGCGGAGAAATGCAGAGCCGTGCGGAGCCCGGGCATCCGGCCCCAGGCCCCTCGCCCACGTCCGACGCGCCACCCGCCCACCGGATCGGGGGCGGACACGCACGCACCGGGCCCAGCGGAATGCGCAGGCCGGTTAGCCCGCTGCGGGCACCCCCTCACCTATGACGCCGAGAACCTTGACAACCTTATTGGTCTGGACCAAATTGGGCGGCCCTCGCACCCGCCATCTCCCCCCACACCGGAGGCAGTTGTGGATCGTTCCCGCCGAGACCGCTTCTCCAGACGCCGCCGTTCCGCCCGGCCCCTCGCCCTCGTCGTCACCGCTCTCGCGCTCGCCGCCTCCGGGCTGACCGCCGCCGCCCCCGCCGTCGCAGCCGATGCCGAACTCGCCCGCAACGGCGGCTTCGAGGCCGGGCTCGCCGGCTGGAGCTGCACCGCGGGAGCGGTGGTCACCGCTCCGGTCCGCAGCGGCACCTCCGCCCTGAAGGCCACGCCCGCGGGCAGTGACCATGCCAAATGCGCCCAGACCGTCACGGTCGAACCCAACTCGACGTACACACTCAGCGGTTGGGTGCGCGGCGCGTACGTCTACCTCGGCGCGAGCGGCACCGGCACCACGGACGTGTCCACCTGGACGCAGTCCGCCGACGCCTACAAGCAGCTCAGCACCACCTTCAAGACCGGCGCGAACACCACCCGGGTGCAGATCTACACCCACGGCTGGTACGGAACCCCCGCCTACCACGCCGACGACCTGAGCCTCATCGGCCCCGGCGGCCCCTCGCAGCCGCAGCCGCCCGCCGCCCCGGCCGGGCTCGCGGCGGGCACCGTCACCTCGACCACCGCCGCCCTGAGCTGGTCGGCCTCCGCCGGAGCCACGTCGTACGCGGTCTACCGCGACGGCGTCAGGGCGGCCACCGTCACCGGCACCTCGGCCACCCTCACCGGGCTCGCCCCCGCCACCGCCTACCGTGTCCAGGTCGCCGCTCTCAACGACGACGGCGAATCGGCGAAGTCGGCTGCCGTCACCGTGACCACTCCCCCGGGCGGCGGCGGCCCCGGCCCCGGTGACGGCCTTCCCGCCCACGCGCTGATCGGGTATCTGCACTCGAGCTTCGCCAACGGCTCCGGATACGTGCGGATGGCCGACGTTCCCGCTTCCTGGGACGTCATCAACCTGGCCTTCGGCGAGCCGACTTCCGTGACCAGCGGCGACATCCGGTTCGCGCTGTGCCCGGTCGCCGAGTGCCCGAATGTGGAGTCCGGGGCCGAGTTCAAGGCGGCGATCAAGGCGAAGCAGGCCCAGGGCAAGAAGGTGCTGATCTCCATCGGCGGGCAGAACGGGCAGGTACGGCTCACGACGGCAGCCGCCCGTGACGCCTTCGTCGCGTCCGTCTCGAAGATCATCGACGAGTACGGGCTGAACGGCCTCGACATCGACTTCGAGGGCCACTCGCTCTCCCTGGACACCGCCGACACCGACTTCAAGAACCCGACGACCCCGGTCGTGGTCAACCTCATCTCCGCGGTGAAGGCCCTGAAGGCGAAGTACGGCAAGGACTTCGTCCTGACCATGGCGCCCGAGACGTTCTTCGTGCAGCTGGGCTACCAGTTCTACGGTGTGGGCAAGTGGGGCGGGCAGGACCCCCGGGCGGGCGCCTACCTCCCGGTCATCCACGCGCTGCGCGACGAACTGACCCTGCTGCACGTCCAGGACTACAACTCGGGCCCGATCATGGGCCTGGACAACCAGTACCACTCCATGGGCGGCGCCGACTTCCACATCGCGATGACCGACATGCTGCTCACCGGCTTTCCCGTCGCGGGCGACGCGAACAACGTGTTCCCGCCGCTGCGCCCCAAGCAGGTCGCCATCGGGATGCCGGCCTCCACGCAGGCCGGAAACGGGTGGGTGTCCTCCGCCGAGGTCAACAAGGCGCTGGACTGCCTGACGAAGAGGACCAACTGCGGCAGCTACGCGACCCACGGCACCTGGCCGTCCCTGCGGGGCCTGATGACCTGGTCGATCAACTGGGACCGCTTCAACAACCAGGAGTTCAGCCGCAACTTCGACGCGTACTTCGGGAGCTGACGGGGAGCGCTCCGCGCGGGTGTGGCTCCTCACGCCCGCGCGGAGCGCACCCCTGCGCAGGCAGGACTTCACGGGTGATACCGATGCCGGTGCCGGTGCCCGGGAGAGGCCATAGATCCGTCAACGCCGTGCGGACGGTCCGGTGGCAGCGACGGGGGCTCCCACCTGAGCGTGCACCTCACCGGCCACCAGGAGCACGCCCTGGTGCTCGTCCTCAGCAGCGGCCCCGACGCCGAACGCCCCGATACGGACTTCCTGCTGCATGCCGTCGCAGCCCAGGGCGCAGCGGACCGCAGAACGGAATCCCCTGCGGACGGCCGCCGCCGGTGGGCATCCCTTCCCCTTACGCCTCCACCACTCACGCGGCTCCCCCGTCACCGCAGAACGGGCGAGCTGAAGCACAGCGCCGCCGTGTCCGCCCCAGGCAGTGTCCGACTCCGCGGCGGGCGGCGCGCGGCTCCAGGGCCTCGCGACATCCGGAGGAGTCGTCGGCCGTTCGTCTGCTCCAGCAGCTTCGCCACCCGGCCGGACGTGTCGTCTCCGGCTGTGATGGGGGTGCCGTCCTCGGTCGCCGCCACGACGGCGGCCCGGGGCGTCGCCGGCGGACGACGCGACCCGGGCCCCGACCCCTGGGCGCGCAAGCCATCTGGCACGCCCGAAAGAGTGACCCGCGGTGGCACAGAACCGCGAACGGGTACCGGCAAGGTGAACCCTTTCCCTGACGCGGAGGCTCCGCCATGTCCACGCAAGACACTCCGAAGTACACCGTCCCCGGGCTCTCGACGGACGAGGCCCGCTCGCTCATCGGCCTTCTGCAGATGCGCCTGCACGCGCTCAACGACCTGCACCTCACGCTCAAGCACATCCACTGGAATGTGGTGGGCCCGCACTTCATCGCGGTGCACGAGATGCTGGACCCGCAGGTCGACCGCGTACGGGAGATGGCCGACGACGTGGCCGAACGCCTCGCCACACTGGGCGGCGTCGCCCAAGGCACCCCTGGCGCCCTGGTCGAGGCGCGCGCCTGGCAGGACTACAGCGTGGGCCGCGCCGACGCCATCGCGCACCTGGGCGCACTGGACCTCGTCTACACCGGGGTCATCGAGAGCGTCCGGCAAGCGGTGGCTCAGGCAGGAGAGACCGACCCGGCGACAGAGGACCTGCTGATCGAACAACTGCGAGACCTGGAGCAGTACCAGTGGTTCGTCCGCGCCCACCTGGAGACGGCGGGCGGAAGCCTGAGCACAGCAGGCGCCACGTCAGAGACCGAGGCCGCGCAGGCAGCCGAGCAGTGACCCGTCCTCCTGGTGGCACGCCGGGCGACGGAAAGCGCGGCCGATGACGCCCTCGTCATTCGAGGCGCGCCGTCTCCCGGACGCAGCGGTCGCCGCGCCTCCTGTTCCCCGCCGTCGTGGCCCGTACCACCCGGCGTGAACTCGCAAGGGTGCCGACCGGAGCGTTCACAGGCAGCGTGGCGCCGCTGGACGCCGGTGGACGAGCCGGCTTGAGGTTCCGTGGTTACTAAAGGGGCCAACACACAGCCTCCACCGTGACCGGCCTTCGCTGCGGCCCGGGCCTGCCCTCAGCGGGCATGCCTTCCCGTCCCACGTCATCACTCCCTCCGAACCGGTCCGGATCGACACCACTTCGACGGCAGGTCTCTCCGGAACCTTCTCTGACGGCGGGAAGCAGCACCTGATCGGCACGGATCAGCACCGGGTGCGCCCTCCCGAACTTGCGCATCGCGACGCCAGGAGGGCGACCGTGACCTGCACTGCGCCGAAGGCACAAGACTCAGAGGTGACAGAGGGCGTCCTGGCGGAGATGGGACTCCGCCAGGACGCCCTGCTCGCGCCTCGGATCAGAGATCACTGATGCAGCGCAGGCACGGCCCGGCGGCCCGCCGCCCTCACGAGCGGCGGGCCGCTGCGCCCCCCTTGCGCTGATGACCGTGGGCTGCCGCGTTCCGGATCTCCTCGGTGGCCGCACGGAATGCAGGGGCTGCGTGAGCGAAGTAGTCGAAGAGAACAGCGCGTTGGTCCGGTGTGTACAGGTCGAGAACCTCAGCGATCTGGCGGCGGGCAGGCCCGACCACCTTCTCGATCCGGTCGAGGGAGTCGGCCACCGGCTCGACGACGACCTTGCGTCGATCGTCAGGATCGGCAGCCCGGCGGACGAATCCGGCTCGCTCCAGGCGGTCGATCAGGCGAGTGGTCGCCCCGGTGGTGAGACCGGTGCGGGCGGCCAGTTCTCCCGAGGTGAGCGTGCCTTCCAAAGTGATCTGGCTGAGCGCGTACCACTCGGAGGCACTGAGCCCCACCGCTTCCGCCCCAGCCATGCCGTGGAGTCCCACAGCGTCGAGGTACTGACGGAAGACCACGTGCTCATCCGTCGGCGTCGGATCCGCCATGTCCCCAAGTACCCCCTTGCGCAAATAGTTGCACGTGTGCAGATACTGCCTAGCCGCAATGTCTGCATCATTGTAACTACCGGGAGGATTCCATGCCCACCACGGACGACCGGAATGCCGTCACCACGGTGATCGCCTCACTCGTCGACGCCTGGCGACGTCATGACGCCGACACGTACGGCGCGCAGTTCACGCAGGACGCCGGCTACGTCACCTTCGTCGGCACGTACTACCAGGGCCGCCGCGACATCATCGAGAGCCACCGCACGCTGTTCGCCACATATCTCAAGGGCACACAGCTCGCCGACGAGATCCTGGACATCCGCTTCTACGGTCCGGACACCGCCGTGGTCACCGGCCGCGGCGACAGCTACAAGGGCGCCAGGCCGAAGAAACTGACCAAGGTCCAGAGCTACACCCTGGTCCGGGAGGCGGACGGCCAGTGGCGCATCGCCGCCTTCCACAACACCAAGCGCAAGCCGCTCATGGAGGCCATCTCCTTCAAGATCGCACCCGCTCTCGTCCCGGCATCCCGGAAGTGACCGGCCCGTGCACGCCGATCACGTCGGCCACGGTGCTGGCGTCGCCGGGTTGCGAGGGGGCGGCCGCGCCAAGCGCCTCACCCGGACGCGCCCGTCGGCGGACTGGGGGCCGCCAGGCCAGGACGGGCGTGTCGGGGCAGCGCGTTGACCGCCCCCCGTGGAGGAATCTCGTCGGGAGGGACAGTGCCCGAGCACTGGGGCCTGTATAGGAAGTGGCTGGTTGTGACTCTGCGGCCTGTGTTTCCATGCCCGAGTGAACATCGAGAGCTCCGGGGCACCGGATGGGAGGCCGAGCCGCTGGGTCCGGCGGAGGGCCGATGGCGACGTTGAGGAGTGCGTGCGGGTCCTCGCGGAGGTCCATGCGCGCGACGGCTATCCGGTGAACTGGCCGGATCAGCCCGGCGAGTGGCTGTCACGCGGTCCCCTGCTGGGCTCCTGGGTCGCCGAACTCGAAGGCGGCCTGGTCGGGCATGTCAGTTTGTCGCAAGGCGGCGAAGACGATGTGGCCCCGACGTTGTGGAGCGAGCGGAACGGGGCGACGCGACGTATGACCGCCGTGGTCAGCAGGCTGTTCGTTGCCCCGCAGGCGAGGGGACACCGGATCGGTGCGCTGCTGATCGGCCGAGCAGTGGAGGAAGCGCGGCGTCGGGGCCTGCATCCGGTGCTCGACGTCGTCGCATCCGATACCGCGGCGGCAGCCCTGTACGAGCGGCTGGGCTGGGAGCTGATGGCCACGGTCGAGCAGCAGTGGAGCCCGCACCGGACGGTGGCCATCCGCTGTTACGCAGCGCCCTCGTGACGTGGTCGGTCATGGCCACTCGTCGATGGCCGCGACGAGGACGGCCGCCTCGTAGCGGATCGCGAGTGTGTCGTATCTGGTGGCCACGGCGCGGTTTCTTTTGAGGCGATTGATGCCGCACTCGACTGCGTGCCGGGCCTTGTAGTCCTCGGGATCGGATTTCGGCGGCCGGCCGCCGCGCGAGCCGCGCTTCTTGCGGTTGCGGGCCTGATCGGTCCTGTCCGGGATGGTGCAGCGGATGCCGCACCGCCGCAGGTAGGCGCGGTTCTTGCGGGAGGCGTACGCCTTGTCGGCGCGCACCCGCCGCGGCCTGGTGCGCGGCCCGCCCGGCCCCGGTCGGGGTACCCGGACCCGGCCCAGGACGGCCTTGAACTGCGGGGAGTCCCCGCGCCGCCTGGCGGTGACCAGGAGGGACATGGGCCTCTGCCCCTGCTTGACCGCCAGGGGCAGTTTGGTGACCAGGTCGCCGCGCGAGCGCCTCAGTCCGTGGTCATCGGGCTCGACGACGACGCCGGGCGGCTCCTTCTGCAGGTCCCCTTTTCCTGGCTCCGGCGGCGCGCTGGTGGGCTTGGCAGACCGTGGAGTCGACGTTGAGGTCCCACGTGATCAGGTCCTCGGCGTCGGCGTCGGCGTCGGCGTGGGCCTGGAGCTGGGTGAAGATGCGCTGCCAGGTACCGTTGCGCTGCCAGCGGCGGAACAGGTCATACGCCCGGCCCCACGGCCCGTGCTGTTCGGGCATGTCCCGCCACGGGATGCCGGTGCGGACCCGGAAGCGTATGCCGTCGGTCATCTGCCGCCGGGTCCATGTCGGTGGTCGGCCGGGCTTCTTGCCCTTCGGCAACAGCGGCACGAGCACCGCCCATTGCTCGTCTGTCAGGTCTCCACGCGCCACGAACCAGGATCACCCCATGCGCAAGATCTACTTTCGATACACGCCCTGGGTCCGTCAGAAGTCCCCGGCGCCTGTCTCCGGGGACTTCTGGGATCGAGCGGCTGAGACCGTCGGAGCGCGGCGGGTGCAGGAGCGCTCGGCGTGTGGTGGGCGGGCGGGTGGGGTGTTCGGGTGTACGTATGGTGTCGGCGAGAAGGCAGCGGACGCGAAGGGAGAAGCCGGGGCCCAGCAGGGGGAGTTCGCCGCGGGTCGGCGTCGTGTCCTCGTACCGCAGCCTCAATGGCCACCGTTCGGGCCAGTAGTGCCGTCGCATCCGGGGCCCTCCACCCGCGGAGGAATCATTCGTCCGAGACGTGGATCAGGATCTTGCCGTGCACATGTCCCGTCCGACTGAGCTCGAAGGCGTCCGCGAGCCGTGCCAGCGGGAAGGTCTCGGCGACCGGAACCCGCAGCTTCCCCCGGTCCGCCAGGTCCGCCAGAGCACGGAGTCCCGCTGCGTCCGGGCGCGCCCAGATCCACTGTCCGCCCGCGTCCGTGACGTCCGGGTCGGCGATCGACGCGTGCCGACCGCCCTCGCGGAGCACCGCGCGCGTGGTGTCCAGCACCCCTCCGACGTAGTCGACGACCACGTCCACCCCGTCCGGTGCGAGCGCCCTGACCCGGTCGGTCACCCCGTCCCCGTAACTGACCGGTTCGGCCCCGAGCTCCCGCAGCCGGTCGTGGTTGGTCTCGGACGCCGTGGCGATGACCCGGGCGCCCAGGGCCCGGGCGATCTGCACACCGAACGTGCCGACGCCGCCGGCCGCTCCGTGAATCAGCACCGTGTCGCCGCTGCCCGTGTCCAGACGGGTCAGGGTCTGGTACGCGGTCAGCCCGGCCAGCGGCACTCCGGCCGCCTCGCCCCAGCTCAGAGACGACGGCTTGGCCGCCAGAGCACGCACCGGGACGGTCACGAACTCCGCGAACGTCCCGCCGTGCACGAAGTCCTTGCGCGCGTACGAGAAGACCTCGTCCCCCGCCGCGAACTCGGGGACGTCGATGCCCACCCGCTCCACGACCCCGGACACGTCCCAGCCGGGGATCACCGGGAAGACCGTCTCCATCATGGCGTCGAGCCCGCCCGCCATCACCTTCCAGTCGACGGGGTTCACCGCGGCGTACCGCACCCGTACGAGGACTTCACCGGGGCCCGCCTTCGGCACCGGCTGGTCGGTCAGCGACAGGACTCCGCTGTCCCCGTACTTCTCGTACGTCATGGCCTTCATGGTGGCCGGTGCGCTCTGTTCGTTGCTCATGCTTCTCTCCGGATGTGTGGGGGGGGGGTGGGGGGTTCTGCGATCACCGCGCGGTCGGGCGCGGGCCCGCACCGCATGGATGGTCAGGGTCTGTCTGCATGTGCCTCCTCCAGGCGCGGGTGGGGGCACGGGTGCCTGCGCGCGTCCCGTCAGGCGCGGGCCTGCTCCATGGTCGACCGCACCACCTTCGGGTCCAGAGCGGCTCGAACGAGCGCTGCCGCGAGGACGCCGGGATCCACGTCGCCCGCCAGCCGCAGCAGCTCGTCCGGACTGCCCGGCAGGTCGAGATCCGCGGCCCCCTGGAGCGCCTTGCCCCCGAAGTACGGAGCGGTTTCGGGCCATACCCCCTGAACCTCGCGTACGAAGATGTCGCTGCCCGCCGGACCGATCCCCGGCACCTTCCGAAGCCGCCGGTGCACTTCGGCGACATCGCCCCGCGCCTGGTCACGCAGTCGGCGCAGGTCGCCCCGGTACTCCTGGACGACGAGCCGCGCACCGTCACCGAGCTGGGTCGAGGTCCGCTCGTCGTAGCGGCGGTAGCCGCCTCGGCCGAGCGCGTTCACCCGCTGCTGCCAGGTGGCGTCCGCCATCCGAAGCGGGGTGCGCAGGCCCGCCCCGAACAGCTCCCGGGCGGCGTCGACGGCCACGGAACTGCGGATGCGGGCACTCAACAGGACCGAAAGGACCAGGAGTTGGTACAGCGGCTGCGGCGTGTCGCGCAACCGGATGCCCGCTTCGGCGGCGTAGGTGCGTCCGTGTCCGTCGAGCAGTGCGCGTACGACGGCACGCTGCCCGGACTCGGAGGTGTCTGTCATGACGCGCTCTCCTTCGCTGTGCGGGGTGGGTACGGGTGCCGCCCTTCCGGGCGGCGTGTCCCCGTATCGGCGGAGACGACGCAAGGCCCTCCACCGGCCCGCCGGTGCGGCGTGCGCCGCGCCCGGTGCTGCGGGTGCCGGGCAGCGGGGAGGCAGTCAGCGTTTCCGGGTGGGCCAGGCAGGGTCGTCCGCCGGTGGCAGGCCCTCGCCCTCCACCACGTGGACCGCCGCCCCGGCAGGACTCCTCGCCGTGGTCGGGCTTCGACTCCCTTCCTCCCATGGTTCCCTTTCGCGCTGTTTCGTACGTAAAGATCCCTTCCTGAAACTCCATGTGTCCCGGAGGCCGAGGGTTCACACCTGCCAATGACGGCCGGCCGCCCCGGCAGTCGAACAGCCGTATCGGAACAAACCCGAACACCTCCACCCCGTAAGCCACGCCGATAATCGGACTAATACGACACCGGGAAGGCATCCGTGCGATGGGATGGAGGCGTTCTGCCCCACTTCACAGGAGGAATACATGCGTCGCATTGCCTTCGTCCTCGCCGGCGTCACCGCTGCCGGCTTCCTGGCCGTCACGCCCGCGGTCGCCGATGACGGCGACGACCTGGCCGTGAGCCAGTCCCACGCCTCTGGCAACCGCTTCGAGCAGGAGCGCGAGGACGGCTACGAGCACTACAACATCGGTGGCCCCCACGGCCTCACCGCTGAGACCGGCGGCGAGATGGAGACCAGCGGCGAGAGCTTCGACCTCTCCCACACCACGGTCAACGCGGACTGATCTCCGCACGTCGGCGAAGGCCCGCACATCGCTTCAGCAGCGATGCGCGGGCCTTCGGCCTTGCGCGGAGCCCGGACCTCCGACGGACGAGCGGTCACCGCACAGCTCACGGACGAGCGGTCGTCGTACGGCTGGCGGTCGAGCGGTCGCCGTCCGGCTCGCGGACGGGCACTCGCCGCACAGCTCCACGGTCGGTGCACCGACGCTCCCGTAACCGCGTCGCGGGGCTGCCGTGACAGCCCGGGGACGCCCGGGCGGTCCCCCGGCGGCCAGGACGCGCCCGTCAGGCGAGCGGTACGCGGACGGGGCGGACGGGAAGATGCGCACCCGGCGGCCGGACTCCGCCGCCACCGCGGACTCGCGCCCGCGCGGAAGGAGCCAAGGAGCGGCGGGAAAGAGGGCAGTGCCAGAAGGGGGACAGGGCCGGCGGTGCATCGGCGCTCGGCCCCTGTGGGGGGCTTCTCCCCCCGGACAGTTCGGTGGCTAGCCTCACCGCGCCGCGCCCCCCGCCCGGGCCAAGATCGTTGCACCGCCCCGGCGGACCACCGAACTGAGGAGACATCAGGATGACCGTGCACAGCCAGGCGATCGGCCGACGGGGGCTGCTGGCCGCGACGACCGCGCTCGCCGCCACCGCCGTACTGGCCCCGGCGGCCTTCGCGGCGCCCGCCGCTGGCCGGCCGCCGCTCTCCCCCGCCGCCCCGGCGGCGAAGAGCGGACGGGCCGCCGCGATCCGGGCGCTGGAGCGCGCCGCGCACCCCCTGAGGTCGACAGATCCGGCGGGGCGCACCGGCGACCTGCGGGCACTGGGCGCGATGATCGGCAACGCGAAGGTGGTCGGTCTCGGCGAGGCCACTCATGGTTCACACGAGTTCTTCACGATGAAGGAACGGGTCTTCCGCCACCTCGTCGAGGAGAAGGGCTTCACGACCTTCGCCCTGGAGATGAGCTGGACGGCCGGGCTGCGGATCGACGAGTTCCTCCAGGGCGGGGCCGGCGACGCCCGGCTCGTGGCCAAGGAGGCCCTGGCCGGGTCTCCGTGGGAGCGTGAGGAGTTCGTCAGCCTGCTCACCTGGATGCGTCGGCACAACGACCGGCACCCCCGCCGCCGCGTCCACTTCATGGGCAACGACGTCGGGGCGCCCAAGCTCGGCGACGCGGTCTTCGAGAGGGTCGTCTCCTACGTACGCGCGCACCGCCTCCAGGACCTCGCCCGTCTCGAAGCGCTGTACGCGCAGCTACGTCCCTTGGACGACGTCTTCGCCTATCTGCGCAGGCCGCTGGCGGAACGGCGGCGCAACGCCGTCACCGCCCGGCAGGCGTTCGACCTGGTCGTCGCGGCCAAGGGCGGGGGCCGGGGCGCGAACGGCGACGGCGGCGAGGCCCACGAGTGGGCCGAGCAGCACGCCCGTAACATCCACCAGACCTTCGTCTTCGCCTCCCTCGACCTGTCCGACCCGCGGTCGGTCTCCGAGGCGGAGCACTTCCGCGACCAGGCCATGGCCGCGAACACCGTCTGGTGGCACCGCCGCACCGGCGACAAGATGCTGCTGTCGGCGCACAACGGGCACGTGGGCTATCTGTCCACCGACCCGGTGATGTACCCCACCACGCAGGGCGTCTACCTGCGCGAGGCCCTCGGCGACGGTTACGCCGCCATCGGCTTCACGTTCGCGCAGGGGTCCTTCCTCACCGCCACCACGCTGGGCAGCCCCTGGAACAAGGTCACCGTCCCCGCGGCCACCGCCGACATGCAGGAGCACACCCTCGACCGGGTCCACCACCGGAACTACTACGTCGACCTGCGCACCCTCCCGGCGGCGGGGCGCAGTTGGCTGGACACCCCGCGTCCCGTCTACGACGCCGGTTCGTCCTTCAAGAACGACCCGCTTCCCAGCCTCGCCGTCCTGCGGGCCTACGACGTGCTCATCCACCTCCACCGGGTCGGCGCGGCCGTTCCACTCTGATCGCCGGGTCCGCCGGGTCCGCCGCGCCGGCTGCTCCGGGGGCGCCGCCGGACGGCAGGTGCGCGACCAGTCGCGCGCCTGCCGGGCTGTCGCCCACCCGGAGCGTGCCGCCGTGACGTGCGGCGATGTCGCGGGCGAGGGTGAGGCCCAGGCCCGTGCCTCCGGCGTCGCGGGTCCGGGCGCTGTCGAGGCGGGTGAACCGTTCGAAGACGCGCTCGCGGTCGGCGGCCGGAATGCCGGGGCCGTCGTCCAGGACTTCCAGGACGACCGCGCCCGGCGGGCGGGACTCCCGGACGGTGATCGTGACCTCCGCGCGGGCGTGCCGTGCCGCGTTGTCCAGCAGGTTGCGCAGCAGGCGTTCCAGTTGGGCGGGGTCGCCGGGCACCGGGGCGCAGTCGTCCGCCTCCGCCCGCACCCGGGGCCCCGCGGGGTCGAGTGCGCGCTCGGCGACTTGTTCGCGCACCACGTCGGCGAGGTCGACGACGCCCGGGGGCCGCGGGGCCCGGTCCGGGTCCACGGCGAGGTGCAGCAGGTCGGCGGTGAGTAACTGGAGGCGTTGTACGTCGGCCAGGGCACGCCGTGCGGCCGCCGGCCAGTCGGCCCGGTCGGGGTGGGCCAGGGCGACTTCGAGTCCGGTGCGCAGTGCGGCGAGAGGGCTGCGCAGTTCGTGGCTGGCGTCGGCGACGAAGCGTTCCTGCTGCTGGTGGGCCAGTTGGAGGCGGTCGAGGGTGTCGTTGGTGGTGCGGGCCAGGCGGGCGACTTCGTCCCGGGAGGGCGGCACCGGCACGCGGCGGCCGAGCTGGTGTCCGCTGACCCGTGCCAGTTCCCGGCGGATCGCCTCCACGGGGCGCAACGCCCGCCCCGCGGCGCACCAGGCGGCTCCCGCGGTGAGCAGCACGGCCAGCGGGACGAAGAACGCCAGCGTGTCGTCGAGCCGGTCCAGGGTGCGCTGGGTGTCCCACGGAGGTACGTACAGATAGAGCGTGAGCCGGCGCGGCCCGGCCGCGTCCCCCGGTGCGTTCTCCGTCTCCGCCCGGCGGCCCGGTCCGGCCCCGGCCGCCGCGCCGTCCAGTTCCGCGCCCAGGGTGCGGCCCGTGCGGCCCAGCGGGTGCAGCAGGTCCGCCGGTACGCCGTCGACGACCCGGCCCAGCACGGTGTACGAGCGGTACTCGCGCCACTGGGGGTGCGCGCCGGGCCGCAGCGTGGCGGACGTGCGCGTCGTCCAGTCGGCGGAGGCTCCGGCGGGCGCCGGGGGCAGCGGGCGCCAGGCGGGATCCAGGCGGCGCAGCTCGGCGCTGCTGACCACCGGCCGACCGGAGTCCGCCACCACTTCGAACAGGGCGTCGCCGCTCGCCGGCGTCGCCGTCAGCGCGGCCCGGCCGCTTCCCGCCGCGGCCGCCCGGTAGGCGTCGGCCATCCGGTCCAGTTCGGTACGGGTGGAGTCGAGGGCGTTCGCGGTGAGTTGTGCGCGGAGGAACGCGCGGGTGCCCAGCCAGCCGGCGGCGAACACGGACGCGCACAGCAGCGCGGCCGTCAACGCGGTGTGCCACCGGACCGAGACCGGCCACAGCCGTCTCACCGGGAACAGCCGTCGCACGGGCCACGGTCGTCTCCCCCGCCCTGGCGGTGTCACGGGAGCCGCCCGGCTCCGGCGGGGCGCGCACACGTCGCCGTCCTCATCGGCCGTCGCCGCTCACGTCGGCCACCAGCCGGTAGCCGACCCCGCGCACGGTGTCGATGCTGCGGCAGCCGAACGGCGTGTCCACCTTGCGCCGCAGCGCGCTCACGTAGACCTCGACGATGTTGGGATTGCCCCGGTAGGCCAGGTCCCAGGCCTGCCGCAGGATCTCGTCCTTGGTCACCACCCGTCCGTCGTGGCGCAGCAGGCACTCCAGGACCGCGAATTCCTTGGTGGTGAGCGCGATCCGACGGCCCGCCCTGGCGCAGCTCCGGCGCGCGGGGTCCAGGACGAGGTCGCCCGAGCTGAGCGTCGCGGGGGCCCCGGTCGCACCGCGGCGGGCGAGGGCGCGCAGCCGGGCCGTGAGGACGACGTACGAGAACGGTTTGCCGAGGAAGTCGTCGGCTCCCGTGTCGAGTGCCTCGGCCTCGTCGTACTCGCCGTTCTTCGCCGTCAGCATGAGGATCGGCGTGCTCACGCCGCGGGCGCGCAGGGCCGCGCAGACGCGGTAGCCGTTGAGTCCGGGCAGCATGACGTCCAGGACGATCACCTGGTACGGGTGCGCCTGGGCGAGCGCGAGGCCCTCGTGCCCGTCGTGTGCGAGATCCACCGCGTAGCCGTCCGCCTCCAGCCCCCACTGGAGCGATTCGGCAAGCCTCAGTTCGTCCTCGACCACCAGCACACGCATGCGGTCGATCTTCCCAGACCGCGCGAGCGCCGCCTGAAGAAATCTTCAGGGCGCTTCAGGGGCCGCTCAGGAGCCGCCGCCATGCTCGCGGTGCGGTCGTGGACGGCACGGCCCGCGACAGGGACGGTTCAGGGGAGCGGATGTACGACAGCACCACCGGGGGCACCCCCCGGAGCGACAACGGCAAGGACATCGGGTCACGGTACGGCGATGTGCGGGGGGCCGCGCCCGCCGCGGCCGGAAGCGCGGCCCTACCCGCCGGCGGGGCTCCCCGCGCTGTCGCGGTCGGCGTGCGGGACGCGGTGAAGGTCCACGGGAGCGGGGACACCGCGGTACGGGCGCTGGACGGGGTGTCCCTCGACTTCCCGGCGGACCGCTTCACCGTGATCATGGGCCCCTCGGGTTCGGGGAAGTCCACGCTGCTGCACGCTCTCGCCGGGCTGGACACGCTCGACGCGGGCCGGGTCCGGATCGGGTCGACCGAGCTCACCGGCCTGTCGGACGCCGCGCTGACCCGGTTCCGGCGCGAGCGGGTCGGGTTCGTGTTCCAGTCGTTCAACCTGCTGCCCACCATGTCGGCGGAGGACAACATCCTGCTCGGGCTGCACCTGGCCGGCCGCCGCCCGGACCGGGACTGGTTCGACGTGGTGGTCGGGGCGCTGGGGCTCGCGAGCAGGCTCCGGCACCGGCCCGGTGAGCTGTCCGGGGGCCAGCAGCAGCGGGTGGCGTGCGCCCGGGCGCTGGTGGGCAGGCCCCAGGTGGTGTTCGCCGACGAGCCCACCGGCAGTCTGGACTCTCGTTCCGGCGGCGAGGTGCTGACTTTCCTGCGCGACTCGGTCCGCGACCTCGGGCAGACGGTGGTGATGGTGACGCACGACCCCGTCGCCGCGTCCTACGCGGACGCGGGCGTTCTGCTGGCCGACGGCCGGGTGGCCGGCCGGCTGGAGGAGCCCACCGTTCCGAGCGTGCTGGCCGCGCTCGCCGGGGCGGGGGCCTGATGCTGCGCGTCCTGCTGGCCGGGCTGCGGGCGCGGCCGTTGCGGCTGCTGCTGTCGGCGGTCGCCGTCGCCCTGGGGGTGGCGTTCGTCGCCGCCTCACTGGTCCTCTCCGACGCCGCGGGCGCCCGGCTCCGTGCGGCGGTCTCCGTCGAAACCCGGGGGGTCGACGCGTCGGTCCGCGCGACGAGTGGCGTCGCCGCGCTCGACGACGCGCTGCTCGCCCGCGTCCGGCGGGTGCCGGGCGTCGCCGCCGCCGAGGGCCGTGGAGCGGTGAGCGTGCCGCTGCGCGGAGCCGACGGTCTTCCGGAGGACGCCGCGGCGGTCGGCCTGCCCGGCGACCCGGGGCTGCGGCCGTTCGCCCTCCTGTCGGGGCGCTGGCCCGGCGCGCCGGGCGAGGTGGTGAGGGAGCACTCCCGCGCGCACCCGACGGGCCGCCCGGTGACTCTCTTCGGGCAGGACGGGAAGCCGCGTTCTTTCACCGTGGTCGGGACGTTCGGCCGCCCCACGGACTCCGGCATCGGTTCGGAGACCCTGGTGCTGACGCCCCAGGACCTGCGGCGGCTCGGACCCGGGCGGGGCTACGGGGAGATCGTCGTGCGGGCGGCCGCGGGCACCGGTCAGCAGCGACTGGCCGGCACACTGCGGCGGGCGGTGGGCGCGAAGGGCGTCTCGGTGGTGACCGGGCGCGAGGCCGCCTCCCAGTTGCTGTCCTCGACGGCCCCGGACGGCGCCCGCACCGCGGGGTTCCTCACGGCGTTCGCGGTGCTCGCGACGGTGGTGGCGGCCATGGTGATCACCAACTCGTTCAGCATCCTCGTCGCCCAGCGCTCCCGTGAATCGGCGCTGCTGCGCTGTGTGGGGGCGGGCAGGCGTCAGGTGTTCGCCGGGGTGCTCGGCGAGGCCGCGGCGGTGGGCACGGTGGCCTCGGTGGCCGGGCTGTTCACCGGGCTCGGCGTGGCCGGGGCGCTGCAGGCCCTCCTCCAGGACGGCGGGGCCGCCGTTTACACCCCGCTCACCGCGCGGACGGCCCTGACGGCCGTGGGCCTCGGTGTCCTGATGACCGTCGCGGCGGCCGTGCCGCCCGCGTGGGCGGCGACCAGGATCACGCCGATCGAGGCTCTGCGGCCGCCCCGGGAGGGCCCGGCCACGGGCGCCGGGCGGGTCCGCAGGGCGACCGCCCTGCTCCTGTCGGTGGTCGCGGCGGCGGCCGCCGTCCAGGCGGTGCGGGCCGGCTCCGAAGGCACCGGGCCGCAGGGTGCCGCCGTGCTCTGCGTCGTGGCGATGGCGGCCCTGCTCGGGGCGGTGCTCGCCGCGGGCCCCCTGCTGGCCGGTCCGTTCGTACGCGTCCTGGGTGAGGCGGGCGCCCCGCTGCTGGGGCAGCCGGCGAGGCTGGCCGCGCTGAACGCCGCCCAGCACCCCCGGCGCACCGCGGCCAGTGCCGCCGCCCTCACCATCGGCCTCGCCGTGGTCTCCCTCGTCACGACCGTGACGGCGGGCCTGGAGGCGGGCCGCACCCGCGGCCTGGCGGAACAGGTGACCGCCGACTTCACCGTCACCTCCGTGGTTCCCCACCGCCCGCTGCCGGCCGGCCTGCCCGCGGCGCTCGCCGCGCTGCCCGGTGTCGCGTCCGCCGCGCCCCGGCAGTCGTTCTCCGGCGATCTGGGGAAGTACGGGACGTACGGGATGGCGGCGGTGCGCGGCGACGCGCTCGGCACCCTGCTGCGTCCGTCCGTCCTCTCCGGGCGGCTGGACCGGCTCGGCCCCGGCGAGCTCGCCGTGAGCCGCGAACTCGCCGAGGGGACCGGGCTGAAGCCCGGCGACACCGTACGGGCCGGACCGCCGCGCTCCCCGGTGACGCTGCGCGTGGTCGCCGTGTACGAGGCGGTGGCCGCCCCGGGCGCCGACCTCCAGCTCGCCCTGGTCGACCTGAGTCACGTGGCGGCGCTGAGCGTCGGGGGCAGCGCCCCGCACGACCCGAGCGTCCTCGTCGGTCTCACCGCGCAGGCGGACCCGGACGAGGTCCGGCCGCGCCTGGCACGGGCGCTGGCCGCGGCTCCGCTCGCCAGGCTCGACAGCTCCGCCGAGATCGAGGAGCGGCTGACGGAGCCGCTGCGCGCCACCCTGGACCTGCTGTGGGCCCTGACCGCGCTGTCGGTGCTCATCGCCTTCGCCGGGATCGCCAACACCCTCGCGCTGTCCGTCCTGGAACGCACCCGCGAGTCGGCGCTGCTGCGCGCGCTGGGCCTCACCAGGGGCGGCCTGCGTGCCGCTCTCACCGCGGAGGCGGTGTGCGTCGCACTGCTGGGCTCGCTGTGCGGGCTGGCCGTCGGCGTCGGCGCGGCCCAGCTGCTGGCCGAGGTCGCGTCCACCGGCGCCGACCCGGTGGTGTTCACCCTGCCGTGGGAGCGCCTGGGCATCCTGCTGGCCGCCGCGCTGCTCGCCGCACCGCTGGCCGCACTGTCACCGGGCCGGCGCGCGGCACGGGTGCCCTTGACGGAGGGGATGGCGGAGACGTAGGTGCTGCTTCCCGCGCTTGGCCGTGTGCTGGGGGCGGGATGTCCGCCGGGACGGGTCAGGAACGGTGGGCAGGCCGTACACCTAGGCCCCCGAGGCACCGGAGGGGCGGCGCGTCGCCGTACGGGTGCGGGGCAGGAGGCACGCGGCGCCGCCGCCGACGGGCTTCCCCTGCGCGGAGAAACGCATACGCCGCCGCAACATGCTCCCGCCTTCCATGGACGCGCGGACCAGAGCGGTCCGTACGGACGACTGCCCGTGCCGAGGACCGTTGTGCCGAGGACCGTCGGTGCCCGGCCCGGCTTCTCGGCTCCGGGAGTCGATCACGCGAAGGAGAGCGTCGTGCCCTACGAGAACGTCCGTCCGTCGTTGCGGAAAGCCGGTCCGGCCGCCGGTGCGGCCATGTTGCTGCTGTGCCTCACTCCGCTTGCCACGGCCGCTCCGGCGCCTGTTGGCAGCGTGCAGCAGGCGATGGAGGAGCTGGCCGGGGTTCCCGGGGTGGTGGGGGCCGTCGGCGGGGCCTTCGTCGATGGGAGGCCCGTCGGGCAGGGCAGCGCGGGCTCCCGGTTGCTGGACGGGCACGGCGGGAGGATACCCACGAACGCCCGCTACCGAATCTGGTCCCAGACCAAGCACATGGTGGCCACCGTGGTCCTGCAACTGGTGCAGGAGGGCCGGTTGGGCGTGGACGACAAGCTCGGCGGCCTGTTGCCGGCGGTGGTGGAGCAGGATCTGGTGGCACGGGCCGACGAGATCACGGTGCGGCAGTTGCTCCGGCACACCTCCGGGATCCCCGACTGGTACGCCGGCCGGCCGAACCCGGACGGCAGCGAAGGGGAGCCGTCGTTCGACGTGTTCGACTTCTCGACGCCCTACCGGCCACTGGATCTGGTGAGGTGGAGCCGTGGTCGGCCCCGGACCGGGGAGCCGGGCGAGAAGTGGTCCTACTCCAACACCAATTACACCCTGCTCGGTCTGGTCGTCGAGAAGTTGACCGGTCGCCACCTGGCCACCGAGCTGCACACCCGTCTGTTCGGCCCGCTCGGGATGACCAGGACCCGCCTCATGGTCAAACCGCCGGACGGCGTCAAAGGACCGCACGGCCACGGCTACTACCCCGACTCCGACGGCAGGCCGCGTGACGTGGACCGGTACAACGCCGGGCTCGCCGGGGCGGGGGCCGGGGGCGTGGTCTCCACCGCACACGACGTGAGCGTCTTCCACCGGGCGTTCGCACAGGGCAGGCTGCTGCCGCCGGAACTCCGGCGCATCCTGACGGACCCGCTGCCCGGCGCGGCACACCCCCGGGGTGCGGGCCTCCACCGGTGCGGGGAAGACTTCTCCATCGCGGGAGGGCTTGGGCCCGGCTCCCTGGCTATGACCTTCTACTCGGCGGACGGCCGTCGACAGTTCGCGATGTCGTTCACCCTGAGCGTCAAGCCGGGCGACGTGAAGATCGACGCGGGCAGGGCCGTCGAGAGCGTCTTCTGCCCCTCTTCCTCAGCGGCGGCCCCATGACCGTTCACCCGGCGGAACTTTCCGGCTCCGGCCACAGCAGTTCGACCAAGCCGGTTGCCGCAGGCCCGCGGCCTGCGGCCGTTCCCCGCTGCGGCAGGTGCGAGGCTGCGGGGACGAACCAGGCGGGCGACGCGCGTCTCCGTACGTGAACGGCGCGTCTCGCGTTCCTGCGCGCAGCCGACGCCCACGGCCAACTTGCCCGGCTCGGCGGTCGGGAGCTGGAGACGGCGGATGTCGTCGCAATCCGGTGGCGGTCGGCGTCGGGCGGGGCCTATGGTCTCGATCATGCACATGGTCCTCGGCAACTGGCATTCCCCGCGCATCCGTTCGGTGTCCCCGACTCGGCGCTGACCAGCGCGTTCCGTCGGCACCTGGTCATCCGTGCGCTCTTCACCGTTCACCTCAGGACGACGAGGACTCCTTCATGCGCATCACCGCACACCCGACCTTCGTGTTCGTTCCCGGCGGGTCCAGCAACGCCCGTGCCTGAGGGCCGTTGCAGAACGAGCTGGCCCTGCGCGGGTACCGTTCGTACGCCGTCGACCTGCCCGGTCACGGCGACCGTGCCGACCAGCCGGCCGCCTACTACCGGCAGCCGCAGGACATGGCGGCACTGGCCGCCGCCCCCTCCGCGATGCGGGGGATCACCTTGCGGGACAACGTTCGTCACGTGGTGGACGTGCTGCGCCGGCTCGCCCCCTCGGGGCCCCTGGTCCTGGCGGGCAACAGCTTCGGCGGCCTGACCGTCACCGCCGTCGCGAACGCCGTGCCCGAACTCCTCGACCGCGTCGTCCACCTCTCCGCGGTCTGCCTCAGCGATCCGGCGATGATCACCGAGGAGTGGGACGTACTCGACGACAGCCTGCTGGACGCCGCAGCGGCACGCATCAGCGTGCCGGACGCCGCGAACCAGGGGGTAGTACGCCTCAACTGGCGTGCCGCCCACGCCGACCCCGCACTGTTCGCGCAGCTCAAGACCGCCGTCATGGCCGACTCCACCGACCACCAGTTCCGGATGCTGCTCGACTCCATGGACCCGGACGAGAACCACGGGGTGCTGGAGGAGGGCGCGGTGGCCCGGGCCGCGCGATGGGGTGCGGTCCCGCACACCTTCGTACGCCTCAGCGAAGACCTGAGCATCCCCCCGGCCGTCCAGGACCACATGATCCGCAAGGCAGACGAACTGACCCCGGAGAACCCGTTCGACGTCCGCACTCTGGCCACGTCCCACGTCGGATACTTCAGCCGTCCGCACCTCTTCGCGGACCTCTTGGCCGACCTGGTGCGAACCGCGCCGGTATAGGCCGATACAGGTGGGGCAAAGCCCCCGTGCCAGTCGTCCGGGGGTGGCTCAACCGGCCTGATCGTCCCTGGCGGCGCGACGGGGTTCGCAGGTGACGATCAGGCCGCGGGGTCGAGCCGGCTCACCGCACGCCTTTGTCCGGGGGCGGCCGCTCGGCCGCCCCCGGCAGGTCCTGCGGTCCGTGGAGCTCAGCAGCTCCGTACGGAACTGACCTTGTTGGCGATGTGTTCCGGGAGGGGGCCGATCTTTCCGTCCGGGATCGTCGTCAGCTTGTTGACGTAGCCTGCCTCGCTGTAGAGGCACCAGTTGCCGCCGCTGATGTTCTTGACGGAATACACGTTGTCGTTGAGGATTCCGCCACTGATGCCTCCGAGGTTGTAGACCCCGCTCTTGAGCTTGAGATGAGCTCCGGTGCCGTTGCCGTGCTCGTAGATGCAGAAGGCCCAGGGGTCGCAGTCCCAGGCCAGAGCGCCCTTCGCGCTCGGGGCCGCCGGCAGTTGGGCGAGTGCCGGTGCGGGCGACGCGGCGAGAGTGAGGGCGGCCGCCGCGGCGGACACGAGGAGCGCTACGGACTTGGTCTTTCGGAACATGGTGTGGTCTCCGATCATGATCCCGTTTCCGGACGGGGCGATACACACCGAAAGTCGCATCTGACGAAACCCCGTCGAACCCGGTCGAACCCGTTGTTCCGGTTCGCACTCCACACCTTGTCCGGCCCCGGGCACCGGCACTCCAGTCCGGTGTATCCCTTCCGTGCTCGCCCGAGGGCAACCCTTCTGACCAGTTGCGATGCCCGCTGACAGGAAACGTTTCCCACTGCCGCGGCCCGGCCGAGACGGGGCCGGCCCGCGACCCCGGTGCGGCCAGCGCCCTCGCGCGGACCGCCGGCATCTGCTCCGCCCCGCCGGCCGGGGTCGCGCTCACCCGCCGTCCCTTGTCCGCGGCGATCAGCGTTCCGGAGACGGGCTTGCCTTCCCGTCCGGCGTACGTTCTCGGCGGGGAGCGCCACGCCCGGTGCCTTCCGGCGGAGCCGGGGGTCGAACCCGTGGCCCGCCTGGGACGAGATCCATGGACGCTGCGCAATGCGGGCAGTTCACGCGCTCGATCGCCGGACCCTTGTCGTTGCCTGTCGGCCTTCGGGCCTCTGCCTCAGGGCCTGGGACCGCCCGGCAGCGGACGAGGACCTGCTGATACACAGCTGCAACACAGCCGCGCGGCGCCGGAAGCTCAGCCCTGACCGGCTGGAAGCGGTGCGCCCCCAGCCTGGGCAGGTACCCGATGGCCGGTGTACATGTGCTGGCTCTGGGAGGCCGCTGCTGTGCCCACACTTGTGAAGCGTTCTGTCCGTACCGCGTACGCGAGACTCCCGCGCGAGCGTCCGGGTGTGGTCTGGGGCCTGGTGGCTGCGCTGCTGGCCGGCGGGGCCGGCGGCTGGATGGCTCTGCCGGAAGGGGACGGCGGAGGGCGGCTGTCCGCGGTGGTCGCCGGGCTCGATCTGCCGTGGCCCGACGAAGGGCAGGCAGCCCTCGCGGTCGAGCGGGTGGGTGATCTGGGTGCCGTCGGCTCGCGGCGTGCGGTACCGATCGCGAGCCTCACCAAGGTGATGACCGCCTACGTGATCCTGAAGGACCACCCGCTCGGGGACGGGCAGGACGGGCCTCCGGTCGAGGTCGACGGGCAGGCCGCAGCCGAGGCGTACTCGCCGAGCGAGTCCACGGCACCGGTCGTCGAGGGGCAACGGCTCTCCCAGCGCAAGCTTCTGGAACTGATGCTGCTGCCCTCGGCCAACAACGTGGCCCGTCTGCTGGCCCGTTGGGACGCGGGCAGCGAGACGAAGTTCGTGGCGAAGATGAACGCGGCGGCGGCCCGGCTGGGAATGACCGACACGACGTACACCGGGGCGAGCGGCATCGAGGCCACCACCCGGTCGACCGCGGCCGATCAGTTGAAGCTGGCCCGTGAGGCCATGAAGGACCCGGCGCTGCGGGCGACGGTGGCACTGCGCAGCACGGCGGTTCCGGGGCGGGCCGAGCCGGTGCGGAACACCAACGAGCTGCTCGCCCGGCCCGGTGTGGTCGGTCTGAAGACCGGTTCCAGCACTCCTGCGGGCGGCAACCTGGTGTGGGCTGCCGAAGTTCCGGAGGGCGGGAAGCGCCGTCTGGTCTACGGGGTGGTGCTGGGCCAGCGTGCCGGAACCTCGCCCGCCGAGGGGCGTCGTGCCGCGCTGGAGAGCAGTGGCCGGCTTCTCGACGCTCTGCGGGAGAAGCTGCCCGCCGTCCTCGGGCGGCAGGCGTGAGTGCCGCGCTTGGCGAACGTACGTCCGTGGAGTCGGACGCTCCGCCTTCCGGGCCTTCTCGTACGACTGACGGCATGTGGCGACGGGGGCGGGTGGTCGCTGTGGGCGCTGTGCTCTGCGCCCTGCTCATGGCGTCGCACTCCCTGGTGCCGAACGGATTCGGGAACCTCGGCAGTCTCCTGCAGACGTTGCTGCCCTGGTCCGGCCTGGGCGTGGTGGCGCTGGCGGTGCTCGCGTGCGTGCGGCGGTCCGCGCTCGCCGCCGCGGCCGTCCTCCTCCCCGCCGTCCTGTGGTGTTCGCTGTTCGCGGGAGTGCTGGGCGACAAGCGTTCCGAGGGCGGGGATGTGACCGTGGTCAGCCACAATGTCCGGGAGGAGAACTCGGATCCGGGGCGGACGGCACGGGCGTTGGCGGGGTCGGGCGCCGACGTGCTGGCGCTGGAGGAGTTGTCACGGGAGAGCACGTCGGCGTACGAGCGCGAGCTGGCCTCCGCCTACCCTCACTCCGCCGTGCGCGGCGGCATCGGGATCTGGAGCAGGCTTCCGCTTTCGACCGTGGACACGGTGGAGATCATGCCGTGGACGCGTGCCGTGCGTGTCACCGTCGAAACCCCGCGGGGGCCCGTGGCACTGTACGCCGCGCATCTCGCCTCGGTGCGGGTGCTGCCGACCACGGGCTTCGCGACGGCGCAACGCAACAGCGCGGCCGTGAAACTGGCGGAGGCGGTACGGGCGGAGCGGCTGCCCCGGGTGGTCGTGGCCGGTGACTTCAACGGGTCGGCCGACGACTCGGCGCTCAGCACGCTGACGGGGTTCCTGCGGTCGGCGCAGGAGGAGGCGGGGGACGGATTCGGGTTCACCTGGCCCGCGTCGTTCCCGGTGGTGCGGATCGATCACATTCTGGTGAAGGGCGTGACGCCGGTCGCGGCATGGACCCTGCCCGGCACCGGCAGTGATCACCTGCCGGTCGCGGCCTCGCTGCGCCTGTGACCTGCGGCCCTGCCTCCAGCCGACGGTTACGATTCGGCCAATAATGAGCATTTACATTTCGAAAGGGTGACTTCTTGTCTGCATCGCACCTCCAGGTCCCGGCACCGGTGAGGGTCCTGGTCGTCGAGGACGACGCCGTGATCCGTCGCGCCGTCCAGCTGGCTCTGGAGCGTTACGGGTACGAGGTCACCGTCGCGGGTGACGGGCTCGACGGGCTGGAGGCGTTCCGGGCCGGCCGGCACGATCTGCTGATCCTCGACGTGATGTTGCCGGGCCTGGACGGCATCGGGCTGTGCCGTCGCATCCGTGAGGAGAGCCTCGTACCGGTGCTGATGATGTCGGCGCGCGGCGACGCCCTCGATGTCGTGTCCGGGCTGGAGGCCGGGGCGGACGACTACGTCGTCAAGCCCGTCGACATCGGGATCCTGGTCGCCCGGATCCGAACGCTGCTGCGGCGGGCCACCTTCCGGCCGGCGCCGGACCCGGCTCAGGCGGCGGGGGCCGACGGCGCCGCCGCGGTGCCGGGCCGTCCGCTCGTCTTCGGCGACCTGACCATCGATCTCCTCGGACTGGAGGTGTACCGGGACGGCAGACCTGTCCTGCTCTCCCCCACCGAGCTGCGGCTCCTGCTGGCGTTCGCGGAGAACCCGGGCAGGGTGCTGGACCGGCGGAGACTGCTGCACGACGTCTGGGACTACGGCTGGGAGGGCGACACCCGCGTCGTCGACGTGTGCGTGGTGCGGTTGCGGAAGAAGATCGGCGCCGACCGCATCGAGACCGTACGGGGCTTCGGCTACAAGCTCCTGCGGACCTGAGGGCGGCGGCCATGGGGTTCCTCAACCTCCGCGCGTTGCGCTGGAAGGTCGCGGCGCTGACCGCGGCCGCCTGCTGCGCGGTCGCCGCCGTGGTCGGACTGCTCGTCCACCGGGCGACGGCGGAACACGGACGGCGAGCGGGCGACGAGCGGGTCTCCGCGCAACTGTGGCTCGCGCAGCAGGAGTTCGACCGCACCGGCAAGAGGCCCGAGGCCGCCTCGCTCATGACGCCGGACGAGCTGCCCGAGCCGCTGGCGCGCAAGCTGGCGGAGCAGCAGCAGACCGATGCCTTCGCCATCTGGTACGACGTGAAAGAGCCCAACTGGTACTGGCTGTGGGCCGCCGCGCCCGTCGAGGGGGGCCGGGTGCTCACTGTACGCACGGACATGAGCGCCGAGGTACGCAGCCTGCAGCTCCTGGACCGCAGCATCGTCAAGGCGGTGCTGGCCGCGCTCCTCGTGGTCGTCCCGCTCGCCGCGCTGGCCACCGAGCCGATGAACCGGCGGCTGCGTCACGGGGCGCGCACCGCGCGCAGGATCGCCGACGGTGATCTCGATGCCCGGATCGGACGCCGGGGCCGGGCCCGTGACGAGATCACCGAGATGTCCGCCGCGATGGACGCGATGGCCGGCGCACTTCAGCTGCGGCTGGACGCCGAGAAGCGGTTCACCGCGGATGTGGCGCACGAACTGCGTACTCCCCTGATGGGACTGCTCACCTCGGCCGGTCTCCTCGCCGCCGACGACGAGGCGGCGGACCTGGTGCGGGAGCGGGTGGAGACCCTGCGCCGGCTGGTCGAGGACCTGTTGGAGGTCTCCCGCCTGGACGCCGGAGCGGAGCAGGCGCGGCTTGACGAAGTGCCCTTGGGCGAGCTGGTCACCGATGTGATCCGGCGCGGGAGCCGGGCCGACGGTACGCAGGTGCTGGTCGACGGTGCGAACGTGGTGCGTACCGATCCGCGCCGTCTGGAGCGCATCGTCAGCAACCTCGTTTCCAACGCGCACCGGCACGGAGCGGCGCCCGTGACGGTCACGGTGACAGGCGCACGGATCGTCGTGCGCGACCACGGACCCGGCTTTCCCTCCGGGCTGCTGGCCGCCGGACCGCAGCGGTTCCGGACAGGGGCCACCGGCCGTGGGCACGGGCTCGGGCTGACCATCGCGCTCGGGCAGGCCGCAGTGCTCGGTGCGCGGCTGGACTTCGCCAACGCGGACGACGGGGGCGCGCAGGCCACGCTGGAGCTGGAGCGGCCTCCGGAACTGGCCCGGCGCGCTCTTGCCCGGTAGGGGGAGCCACGTCGGCTGCGGCGACGGTGACCGTGCCGACCTCTCGTCCGGCGTCCGGCGGGTGCCGCCGTTGGCTGCTGCCGGGCGAGCGTTCGGGCGGGCCTGGCGGCCTCTGGGCTCTGCGCTGCCTGGTCGCAGTGCGTCCGGCCCGCTCGCCCGGCACGCGTCGGCCACGTCGATGTCGGCCGCGTCGATGTCGTCGCCGGACTGTTCGGCGTAGCCGGCGAAGTGCCGGTGGTCTGCGCGTTCGTCGTACGGGTGGGGCCGTGGGGGCTGTCGACCTGCTCCTGGTGGCCGTGGTCGGCGGCGGCCCGGTGGTTAGCCGCGGGTTCGGGATCGGTCGCCGTGCTCGGACACGGGCCACAGCGGTTGAGCGCTTCAGTGGGAGGGTTCCGCCCCGCTGAAGCGCTCAACCGTGTTCGCCGGTGCGTCAGGCCGGTTCGACAGGCAGCCACAGCTCGCAGGTCGCCGTGGTGAAGTCGTCCGCGCGCTCAAGGATCGCGACGATCGAGGGGCCCGGTCGCAGCCGCCACGGATTGGAGGGGAACCACTCGGCAGCGGTCGCCGCCCAGGTCGTCTGCAGGGCCTGCGGATGCGGTCCGCTGGTACGGAAGACCGCCCACCTCCCGGGCGGCACCTCGATGGTGTCGAGGTCGTCCGGGGCCGGTGTGCCGTGGGTGAGTGCCACTCCGTGCAGGTAGGTCAGTTCGCTGCCTTCCCCGGCGTCGGGGTCGAGGTCGTCGGAGACCTGGAGCAGACCTTCCGGTTCGGTGTCGCTCAGAGCCTTCAGCCGCAGGTGTTCCTCGTGGGGCAGTGCGGCGATGTGCCGCTGGATGTGGGGATTGACGCCTTGGTGGATGAGCGGGACCCGGGCTGCGTGTCCGACGAGCCGGAACGCGGGTCGGTCGATGATGCGGGTGTCCATGGAATTGCTCCCTTCAACGGTCAGGCGGAACCTGAGCTGGGGTTGTGTGCGCAGGGGGCCTCCGTCGCGGCGCACGTCACCGGGGCCGGCGCCGTGGACCGACCGGAACGCGCGTCCGAACGCCTCGCTGGAGCCGTATCCGTGCCGGACGGCGATGCTCAGCAGATCGTCCTTGCCCTGGACGACGTCGGCGGCGGCAACGGTCATGCGCCGTCGGCGCACGTACTCCGACAGCGGCATGCCTGCCAGCGACGAGAACATCCGGCGCAGGTGGTAGTCGGTCGTGCCGAGCGCCGCTGCCAGCCCTCGGATGTCGAGTTCCTCCGCGAGGTGCTCCTCGACGAGGTCGACCAACTGGTTGAGTGCTGAGATCACGGGGCCTCCCTTTCGACGTCAACTCTGGCAGCGGTCACCCCGGCCGTACCCGACCGTTGCGAACCGATCCGGTCATGCGCCCGGGCTCCAGACGTGCATCCGTTCCCGCTCAGTGCGCCGGCTCGTCCGCGCGCCCGCTACTCGTTCATTCGCCATCGGAAGAGTGCCGTCACAGGGCCGGTCGAGGGGGCGCGGCCGGTGTCCCCGCTGGCTGCGAGGTGACCGGTACGCCGCGATGGACAGACTGTCCGTCGGCCTCCGGTAGGTTGCGGTGCGAACCCCGTCCCCCGTGGATTCCTGTGCGAGAGGTGCGATGTGCGTACGTTGGAAGCAGGCGAGGTCCCGCCTCACCTGGCTGCTTCGTACTCCACGGGCTTCGGCGAGGAGGGGAGAGCCTGGATCGCCGGGCTGCCGGCTCTCGCGACGAGCATGCTGGAACGCTGGGACCTGGAACGGGACGGCACCGCGAGAGCCGGAGAAGCCGCACTGGTAGTGCCGGTGGTGCGTCCCGACGGTATGCCCGTGGTCCTGAGACTCCAGCTGCCCCGGCAGGAGACCGCCGCCGCGCTGATCGGCCTCCGCACCTGGAACGGCGAGGGGATGGTGCGGCTGCTCGATCATGATCCTGTGAGCAGCAGCATGCTCCTCGAGCGCCTGAACGGGGCCCGCACGCTGGCCTCGGTCAACGACGACGACGTGGCGATGAGCACCCTCGCGGAACTGCACGCGCGGCTGATCGCCGTCCCCGCGCCGCAGGGACTGCGCGGTCTCGGCGACATCGCCTCCGAGATGCTGGATCAGGTCCCCCACGCGAGCAGCAGGCTGGCCGACCCGGCCGACCGTCAGCACCTGCGCAGTTGGGCGTCGGCGGTGACCGAATTGGCCGGTGAGCCCGGGGACCGGCTGTTGCACTGGGACCTGCACTACGACAACGTTCTCGCCGCGCAGCGCGAGCCGTGGATCGCCATCGATCCCGAGCCGCTCGTCGGCGACCCGGGATTCGATCTGTGGCCCGCCCTGAACAGCAGGTGGGACGACGTCGTGGCGCAGGGCGACACCCTGCGCACCGTGCGGCGCCGCTTCGACCTGCTCACCGATGTCCTCGGCCTGGATCGCGCACGTGCGACGGGCTGGACCATGGGACGGCTGCTGCAGAACGCACTCTGGGACATCGACGACGGAGAGACCCGGCTCGCTCCGTCCTCCCTCGCGATCGCGGACTCGCTGCCCACCCGGTGACCTCCGTGGGTCGTCGCGATGCGGTACGCGTGCCGGGTGGCCGTGGAAGCGGACGTACGGTGATCCCCCCTCACCGGGTGCGCAGGGCTCACCGGGTGCGCAGGGCGCGGGTGGCGGCGTGGACGTGCTCGTCGCGCATCGGCTCAGGTCGCGCAGCGGTGTTACGGGACGGACGGTGGGGGGCGGGCCGTTCACCGGGGCCGCCTTCGTCGTCGGGATGGACGGTCGTTCTCGGTGACGGGGCGGGACGTACGGGCACTGTTCGGCTCGAACGACCGGAACGCCACGGCGGAGGCACCCACGAACCGGCAGGACCACGCGATGGAGGATCTGCGGGCGAAGGACATGACCCGCAGCGCCAAGGGCACCGTGGAGGTCCCGGGCCGCAAGGTGCAGGCCACGTCAGGGCTGAACCGGCCGGTCCTGGGCATCGGCGCGGCCGTCGACATCAAGCACCGGTCCAGTGCGCCCCGGGTGGCCGCCACGCGTCGCTCCTCCCGTTGGCGATCAGGTCCGCCCCGTGCCGGGGAGGGCACGGTGTGGCAGCGGGGGCTGTCACGACAGCGCGAACGTGCCGCACTCGGCCTCGTGACCGGCCCAGGTTCCAGGTTCCAGGTGGATGGTGCCGGCGCCTTCCGGGCACGACCATGAGACGGGGCACCGGCCCAGGCGTGGCCGCATGGGGCCGGGCAGCCCGCGCGGAGACCGGCTCAGCCCCAGAACTCCCGCAGGGCCGCGTTGACGAGAGCGGGCTCCTGGGTGTGCGGGTAGTACCCGGGGACCCGCAGGAGCCGGCCATCGAGTGATTCGGTGAGGGACTCGGCCACGGCGGTGAGGGGCAGCCCCACGTGTTCGCGGTACGCGGCCGGCGCGTGCTCCCAGGTCCCGCAGATCACCAGGACCGGCAGGGCGGCGTTCCGGATCGCCTCCAGCGGGATGTCGGCCTCCCAGACGGGACGCTCCCTCATGGAGGTGGCGACGGCACGGAGCCGGCGGGGCGTGGGCTCGGGCATGTCCATCCCCAGCCCTTCGGTGGACGCCCGCAGGTACTGCTCCGGCGTGACGCCCTCCGGGATGCCCGGCGCGCCGTCGCGCACCCGGTCGAGCAGGCCGGCGACGACGGGGTGATGCGCCGCGGCAGTGAAGGCGGAGGGCTGGATGAGGGCGAGGGAACGGACGAGGCCGGGCCGGCGTGCGGCGGCGATGAGCGCGGCGACGGCGCCGTTCCCGTGCCCCACGAGATGAGCGCCGCCCGGACCGGCGGTGA
The DNA here is from genome assembly GCF_044751045.1 of Streptomyces sp. NPDC088745. NCBI lineage: Bacteria > Bacillati > Actinomycetota > Actinomycetes > Kitasatosporales > Streptomycetaceae > Streptomyces > Streptomyces sp. NPDC088745. The sequence goes on along the minus strand of NZ_JBIVLB010000006.1, from coordinate 305,874 downwards.
GCACCTCGTCGCCGAGAACCGCCACGGCGTCCTCGGCGTCGACCTCGAAGTCGCTGCGTGCGGTGTCGGGACTGTCGCCGTAACCCCGGCGGTCCATCAGGAGGAGTCGCCGGCTGTCGGCGAGGGGTCGCTGCGCGGCGAACCCGTACGCGGGGTCGCTGCCCCAGGTGAAGATGTTGTGGACGAACAGGGCCGGGGCGGCGGCCGTCGTGGCCACCTGGACCGTCGGAGCCGTCCGGGCCCGGCTGCCCGTCGCCCCCTCGCGGTCGTCCCACACGGTCACGTGCACGGCCATTACGCGCCCTGCCGAAGCCGAGGAACGCCGAACAGCCGGTCCAGGTGCGCGTCGATCGCGGCGAGCGCGTCCCGGGGCGCGATCACGTCGAGTTCGATCAGGGGGGTGAAGCCGGTGAGGGCGAGGAGCAGGTTGGTCTCGACCGCCGGGTCGCGGCCGGAGTCGATGTGCCCGTCGGCGATCGCCTGACGGACCAACTGCTCGACGAGGGCCCGCCCTTGGACGAGGCCGCGGCGCGCCTGCTCGTGCACGGCCTGGTCGTGCAGCGCCTCCAGGACGTAGGCGGCGCTCATCCGGCTCGTCGCGCGGGCGTCGGCGTGCAGGGGGAGCATCTCCGCGAGCGTCACTCGCAGCACGTCCCGGGGGTGCGGACGGTCCCCGAGCTTTTCGAGCCCCTGGCGCACGCGCACCGAGGTCTGCTCGGACGCGAAGTCCATGGCGAACGAGAGCATGGCGGTCCGGGACGCGAAGTAGTGCTGCAACTGACCGAGCGACATGCCCGCCTCCTGCGCCACCACGCGCATCGTCAGTTGTGTGACGCCGCGCTGCTCCACCACCCGCCACAGCGCGCGGGCGATCGCTTCGCGGCGGCTGCGGTGATCCACCTGTTTGGGCATCGCCGGCCCCTTCCTGATGGCCGAGAACTTTTCCAATACGGTTGACATAGTACACCTGACCCATAACCGTGGGGCCCACCCGAGGGAAGGATTCGTCATGTCCGAGCAACCGAAGGTGCGGACCACGGAAGGCGTGGTGCAGGGACGTCGGCGGCAGGGGCACGCGGTGTTCCGCGGCATCCCCTACGCCCGGCCCCCGGTCGGGGCGCTCCGCTTCGCCGCGCCCGCGCCGCCGCACCGCTGGGAGGGGACGCGGCAGGCGGTCGAGTTCGGCCCCGTGGTGCCGCTGTCCCTGCCGATCGACGTGTCCCCGCAGGGCACCGACTGGCTGACGCTCGACGTCGGCACTCCGGACCCCGGGGCGGCGGGGCTGCCGGTGCTGGTGTGGATCCCCGTGGGCGGCTACCTCTCGGCGGTGTCGAGCGACCCGATGTACGACCCGGCGGCGCTGGCCGGGGCGGGAGTCGTCGTGGTCACCGTCAACTGCCGGGTGGGCGCGGAGGGTTTCGCGTTCCTCGACGACGCGCCGCCCAACCGCGGGTTCCTCGACCAGATCGCGGCGCTGGAGTGGGTGCAGCGCAACATCGCCGCCTTCGGGGGCGATCCCGGCCGGGTCACCGTGGGCGGGCTGTCCGCCGGGGCGGGCTCGGTCGCCGCCCTGCTGACGATGGAGTCCGCGCGCGGCCTGTTCCGGCGGGCCGTCGCCCATTCCGTGCCGGGGCTGTACAGCACCCCCGCGCTGGCACGAGAGGTCACCGCCACCTTCGCGGGCCGGCTCGGCGCGGCCCCCAGCGCCGAGGCCCTGCGCGACATCGACCCGTGGCGCCTGGCCGCCGAACTCACCTCCTTCAACGCCGGCCTGCACGCGCACCGGGAGAGCTGGGGACGCCTCACGGAGACCGGCACCGCGCTGTGCCCCGTCGTCGACGGCGAGGTCCTCCCGGAAACGCCCTGGTCGGCGCTGACCGGCGCCCGGGCGCGCGGGACCGAACTGCTCGTCGGTCACGCCCGGGACGAGTTCCGGTACTTCAGCGTCGTGAGCGGGCGGTACGGCACCTTCACCGAGGAGGACGCGGACGGGGCCCTGGAACTGCTCGCCCCGGGACCGGACGGCGCGCGGGCCTACCGTGCCGCGTTCCCGCAGGCGGGCCCGGAGGAGCTGGTGGAGACGGTGTACTCCGACGCCCTGTTCCGCATGCCGTCACAGAAGCTGGCCGAGGCGAACGCCGCGGCCGGCGGCACCTCGTACCTCTTCGAACTGTGCTGGTCCGCCCCGGTCCTCGGCGGCATCCTGGGCGCCTGCCACAGCCTCGACCTGCCCCTGGCGTTCGGCACGCTGGACAGCCCCGTCGGCGTCCAGCTCGTCGGCGAGGAGCCTCCTCCCGAGGCCGTCGCGCTCTCCCGCGAACTCCAGGACTCATGGGTTCGCTTCATCACCACCGGCGACGCGGGCTGGCCGGCCCACCGGCCCGGCGGCCGCCTCACCCGCGTCCTGGACGCCGAGTCGAAGACTCTGCCCCACCCCGAACGCGCGTCCCTCCAGATCTGGGAGGGCCACTCCCCCACCCCCTTCGATCATTCGTCATCGCCCGGTTCGGCTCCTTCGTCTCCTTCGGCTGCGACGCCGCCACCCTCCTGCCCGTCGGGGACGGTGTGAACTGGCGTACAGCCAGGCGACAAAGGCGTTGATCCAGCCGCCGCACGACACTCGTCACCGCGCTTCGGGACATCGTCAGAAGCCGAGCCCGCAGGCGTGTTAGCTTCAGCGCTGTGTCCGCACGACCAGCGGACACCTTTTCTGTCTGGGGGATACATGCGCGTCATTCGGTTGGCTCTCGTCAGCTCACTCGCGGCGGCCTCGCTCGTCGGATCGTCCTTCACCATGGCGGGCGCGGAGCAGCTCCCTGCCCCGAAGCCGAGCCCCGTGGTCGAAACCGCGCCCAGCGTCGAAGGCTCCCCTTCCGCCGCGGCCGCGCCCATCGGTCTCTTCGTGACGACCGGCGACAAGGTCCACTACTCGACCTCGAAGCCGGGGTCTCCCGCGGCGATGTCCGGTCACGGCTGGTGGATCAAGGGGACGACCAAGGCCACCAAGGCCAACATCTCCATCTGGCTCGAGGTGAAGTCCGGGAAGGGCTGGCGCGTGGTCGGCTCGGGCGTGAAGAAGAACGCGTACCCCGGCGGTGGCAGCAAGGGACGGGCGACGGCACGCATGGTGTGCGCCCAGGGCCCGGTCGTTCCGGGTACGAAGTGGACGTACCGCACCCGGATCGACGTTGACCTCATCGGGCACGCCGACAGCAACGAGCAGGCCGTGACGGCGCCGCAGTCGTACCCCTGCCTGCCCCAGGTCTAGTCGGTGGGTGACTCCTGTGACCGGTATGGAATCGACGCTGATCGTCAGCCTCACGGGCTCGATCGAGCTTCACGAGTGGGCCGACCGGCTGTACGCGGACGGCCGGGACGACGACGCGTTCAGCCTGATCGTCAGACAGGGCGTCATGCACGGCCTGACGGAGTTCCACGGGTCGAAGGGATCGCCCCGGGTCAGCTGGAGCCATCACGATGCGGGCGACTCGTGGACCGGAAGCTCCGACGCACCCGAACTGATCTGGTTGCAGGTCGACACTGCCGAATCGGCACCGGGCAGACTTCCGCTGCAGCCGATCGGGGCCCTGCTCGACCGGGTCCTCAGGAAGGTCGGCACACCGCGGATCGATGAGGGCGACTTCCTCATCCCGCTGGGCCGGTTCCCCCGTGACCCGATGGAGTTCGCCTACGACCGCGACTGGTTCGAGTTCTCCGACCCGGACCGGTCGAAAGTGACCGGCATCGAGCTGTACGCCTCGGCCGGCGAGGGCGGCGGGAGTACGGACGTGGCCGCCGTGGCCGCGACGGCCCAGGCATGGCTCGGTGACGCAGCCGTACTGGCAGTAAGCGACCGGCCCGCCCCGGGGCCGGTCGCGTTCCGAGGATCTCCCTACGTACCGCTGGAGTTCCTCGGCCAGGTCGACTGCACGGTCCGCGAGTGGTCGATCGAGGCACTGGCCTGGCTGACCGAAGTCCTCGGCTGGGCGATGTCGAGTGCGGGGTGCGGGGGCCACGGGCTCGTGCGGCTGCGCAGACAGCCCACCGCACGCGCCTGAACGGCCCGGGCCCCGTGGTTCCCCTCCCTCCCTGGGGAGGGGAACCACGGGGCACTTCCGTTCACCGCCCCTCTGCCCGCCTGGGCTGCCGCGCCCCTGCCGTGCCGCCCTTCGTTCCTGCCCTTCGCGCTGGCGGCACCGGGGGCCGCGGTCGCCGTCGTGATTCTGCCGCGATGTCGCGGCCGTACGCGTCCTGGGATTCCGGCCTCCGGCCCGAACGCACGGCGCCGGCCTGGCGGCGCAGTCTGCCGGCGACCGCCGTGGGGCGGTCGCGCTGTCCCGTCCGGCCGTCCGGCACAGCGTCGCGCTGTGCGCGTTGACGCCGACGGCCGCGCTTCCGCCGCTGCTCGCGCTCGCCCGGCTCGCCGCCGTGCGTGCGGTGCGCACCGAGCGGTGCCCGCGGGCCGGCGCCCGCCGGCGCTGACCGTACCGATGTGTCCGCCGGGCGTGCCGGCGCTGTGCTTCGTGTACGGCACACGGTCGTGGTCGGTGGGTGCCACGGGCACGTGAGCGAGCCGCTGGAGGGCGCCGCCGCCCTGCCGGCCGACGGCAGGCGGAACGTCACGCTCGTCGGCGTCCGCGTTCCGGGCCCGGCGGGGAAGGGTGGATCGGCGGTGGGAACCGGGATCGTGGCACGTGGTGGTCGCGCGCGGTCCGACATCCGTCGGCCGTGGCGGGCAGCCATTCCGTACGAGCCGATACGGAGGACCCCATGACCTCAACACACCTTCCCCTGCGTACACTTGGGCAGCGCGCCCTCCTTCTCACCACCGCGGCCCTGCCGTTGACCGGCTGGACCGTGCACGCCGTCGTCCTGCACAAGCGGCTCGCCGCGACCCGGGTCGACCCGCTCACCGGGCTGTTGCGCCGGGACGCCTACACCGCCCGTGCCCTGCGGGTCCTGCGGCGTCACGGAGACGGCACCGCGGTGGTGCTGGTCGACGTGGATCACTTCAAGTCCGTCAACGACAACTTCGGGCACGCGGCCGGGGACGCCGTCCTGGCCGCCTTCGGGGCGCGACTCTCCGCGTGGGCGGGCCCGCACGCCTCGGCGGGCAGGCTCGGGGGTGACGAGTTCGCCGTCGTGCTTCCGCTGGCCGCCGCCCGCCGCGAGGAGCGCCTGGGGCAGTTGATGCGCATGCTGTGCACCCCGGTGCGGTTGGAGGACGGGCGCACGGTCCTCGTCGGCGCGTCCGTCGGCGCAGCGACTCCGGACGCGGTGGGGACCCGGGACCTGTCCGCGCTGCAACGGGCAGCCGACGCCGCGATGTACGACGGCAAGCACTCCGGCCGCGTGTGCCTGGCCACGCTCGCCCACGCCGCCGCACCGTCGGTCAACGGCCGCCGGGCGGGCCGCCCCGGCACGCATCAGTGGGGGCGAGCCGCCTGAACTCCCCCACGGGTCCCGGCGCGGGGCTTCGGTGCACGAGCCGAGTCCCCCCTGGCCTCGGCAGTGGCGGGTGAGGCCGCCGGGGCGTCCCGGCGACCACGTCCTGGACCCGCGTGTCGCGGCGGTGTCGCTGGGCCTGGACCCGTCGGGCCTGGCGAACGGGGCGGAGATCAGGAGGCGGGCACGGGCGGCGCGAGGGGGGCCGGTACCGGCGCTGTCGGTCGACGTCGGCCCGGCGGGGGGCCGGTGCCGGGTCCGTCGGCGCCCGTCGTCCTGCTCGGCGCGGCCGTGCTGAGCAGGAAGGGCTTCGGGGTGCTGCTCGTCCTCGGGTACGGGCTGCTGGGCACGGCCGCCGCCCTCACCACCGCCGGACTGCTGCTCGCCGGGGGGCGGCAACCGGCTCGCCGCCGTCGGGGAACGGCACCTGCCGCTGCTCCGCCGTTTCACTCCGTACGGCGGCCTGCTGACCGCGCCGGTCGTCCTGACGGCCGGTCTGGGCCTGGTCGTGCGCAGCCCGTTGCCCCGGTAGCCGTGCACGGGGACGGTTACAGCGGCGGGACCAGGCGCTCCACCGCCGAACAGGCGGCGGACAGGGCCTGGCGCCGGTCGGTGCCGCGCTGGCCCAGGACCACCCGGGTGCTCAACCCGTCGAGCAGAGCGAGGAGTTCCGAAGCGCGGGCCGCGACGTCCGCGACGGGGGCGAAACGGCCGCGGGCCACTCCCGCGGTGAGAATGCGTTCGAGGTCGTCCTGCCAGCCCCGGTCCATCTCCTCCTGGGCCCGGCGCAGCGGTTCGTTGGCGGGCGCTCTCGCCCAGAGCTCGATCCACAGCATCCAGCGGGGGTCGCGGGCGCCGCGCGGCAGGTACAGCTCCAGGAACTGGTCGAGTTTGCGTTCGGCGGCGGTCCGCCGGGCGAGGAGGGCGGCGCGCTCCTCGCCGAGCGCCGCCTCGCTCCACCGGAGGGCCTCCAGGAGCAGCAAGTCCTTGCTGCCGAAGTAGTACAGGATGTGGCCGCCACTGGTGCCCAGCCGGTCGGCGAGCGCGGACATGGTCAGCGCGGCCAGCCCGTCCTCGGCGATCGCCGCCATGGCCTCTTCGAGCATCCGGTCCTGAGCCACCAGCCCGCTGCGCCTGCGTGCCGCGCCTGCCACCCCTGCCGCCTTCGTGATCGCCCTGCCGGCAGCCGTCCGGGCCGCGGGCCGGATTACCGGCCGGGTCCCGGGCCGGCGCTTCCGTCGTCGTCCGTCGCTGTCCGCTCTCGACCCTAACGCGTTTTCCGACGGCGGTTCATGGGCGGGTCTTGACGGCGCGCACCGCGTCCCCCATCTTGAATGACGTTCTACTTTCTAGAACGGCATTCAAAATCCGGCACAAGGGGCGAGGTGCGCGCATGGCGCAGCAACAGACGGCCGCAGGGCGGGGCGCAGCCGGTGCGGCAGGACGGAACGCCCCCGGGCCGGCCGCCCGGGACGCCGTGTTCCAGGTCGAGCAGCGGGGCATCGAGCCCGTCCCGGAGGAAGAGCGGCACGGCAGCCCCAAGGACCTCTTCTGGCTCTGGTTCGGCTCCAACCTCACCTTCACCTATGTCATCAACGGGGCCCTGGCGGTCGCCTTCGGACTGTCCTTCTGGCAGGCCACCGCCGTCATCGTGATCGGCGGGCTGTCCTTCTTCGTCATCAGCGCGGCGGGCCTCAGCGGCATCCGCACCGGCACCGCGACCCTGGTCGTCTCCCGCGCCGCCTTCGGGATGCGGGGCAACTTCCCGGCGGGGGTGCTCAATTGGGTGGTGAGCATCGGTTACACGGTGGTGAACACCGTGGTGGGCACGCTCGCCCTGGAGGCCCTCTTCGCCGAGCTGGGCCTGCCCGGCGGGCACACCGCCCGCGCCGTGGCGCTGGCGGTCACGCTGGCGCTCACCTTCGTGGTCGCGATGTGGGGGCACGCCACCGTCCAATTCGCCGAACGCTGGATGGCGTACGTCCTGGCGGTGGGCTTCGCCGCGCTGCTGGCCTTCCTGCTGCCCGGCGCGGACACCTCGGCGCCGGGCACCGGACCGGGGATCTCGGCGTGGAGCCTGGCCTTCGTGGTCGTGCTGGCCGGGCCGTTCTCGTACCTGCCGATGCCCGCCGACTACACCCGCTACCTGCCCCGCACCACATCGCTGCGCTCGCTCACCTGGAGCGGCGCCCTCGGCGGGCTGCTGTCCTCGGTCGCCCTGGGCGTGGCCGGGGCCGCCGCCGCGACCCGCACCGACATGAGCGACAGCGTGGCGGGGGCGGAGGGGCTGCTGCCGGGCTGGTTCCAGCCGCTGTTCCTCGTTCTGGTGCTGGGCGGTTCGGTCACCAACTCGATCGTCACGCTGTACTCCTCCAGCCTCAACCTCCAGGTCCTCGGCATTCCGTGGACCCGGGCCAGGACCATCCTGATCAGTGCCGGCGTCACGGCGCTGGGCTCCCTCGGCGCGTTGTTCCTCACCGACTTCACCGAGTCGCTGCTGTCCTTCCTGTCGCTGCTGATCATCGTCTTCGCGCCGTGGGGCGGCGTCTTCCTCGCGGACATGCTGCTGCGCCGCTGCACGTACGACACCGAAGCGCTCCACTCGGGCGGCGACCGCGCCTACTGGTACCGGGGCGGCGTCCACCTCCCCGGTGTGGCCGCCCTGGCCGCCGGAATCCTGTTCGGGGCGCTGACCTGCGACTCCGAGCTGTGGACCGGGCCGCTGGTGGCCCCGCTCGGCGGGGCCGACCTCTCCCTGCTGGGCTCGGTCGTCGCCGGCTCCCTCTACTGGCTGCTCGCCCGGCGCACGGTGCGTCCGGTCCCCGCCGCCCTCTGACCTCTCTCCCCCACCGACCCCAGGAGTTCCTTCCCATGACCCGCACCGCCCCCGCCGATCTCGTCCTCGTCGGCGGCCGTCTGCACACCGTCGACCCCGGCCGCCCGGAGGCCGAGGCCCTCGCCGTGCGCGACGGCCGCATCGTGTGGCTCGGCACGACCGAGAAGGCCGCCGCCTGGACCGGTCCGGACACCGAAGTCCTGGACGCCCGGGGCCGGCTCGTCCTGCCGGGGTTCATCGACGCCCACAACCACGTCCGGCTCGGCTCGGACGACGCCTGCGTCCAGTTGGCCGGTGCGGGCACCCTCGACGAGATCCACCGGCGGATCGGCTCCTGGCTCGCGGCCCACCCGGACGCCGCGTGGGTGGAGGCCGAGGCCTTCGACTACTCCGCGATCGAAGGGGGGCGGATGCCGTGCGCCGCCGACCTCGACCCGGTCACCGGCGACGTCCCCGCGTTCGTCCTCAGCTACGACGTGCACACCGCCTGGCTCAACACCGCGGCCCTGCGCCGCCTGGGCGTCGACCGCACCCGCACCAGCCTGCCCTTCGGCGAGGCCGCCACGGACCCCGCGACGGGGGAACCGACCGGATTCATCACGGAGTTCGCCGTCAAGGGGCTCTCGCGCGACGGCCATCGGGCGCTGCGCGCGCTCGGCGTGCCCTGGGCCTGTCAGGACCGTCAGTACGGGCGTCTCGCCAAGAGCCTGGACGACGCCGTCGGCTTCGGCATCACCACCGTCGTGGAGCCGCAGAACTCCCTCGACGACCTGGCCCTGTACGAACGGGCCGCCGCCGAGGGCCGGCTCCGGTCCCGCGTCGTCGCCGCCCTGTTCCACCCCCGGGGCACCACCGCGGCCGACCTGGACGACTTCGCGGCCGCCGCCCGCCGGTACGACGACGACCGGCTGCGGGTGGGGCCCCTCAAGCTGTACATCGACGACGTCGTGGAGCCCCGCACCGCCGCCCTGCTGGAGCCGTACGCGGGCTGCGGGCACCACCGGGGCGAGACGTTCTACCCGCCGGAGGAGTTCGCGGACCTGCTGACCGCGCTCGACGCCCGCGGTTTCCAGTGCTTCGTCCACGCCACCGGGGACCGCGGCATCCGCACCGTCCTGGACGCCGTCGCCCGCGCGCGTACCGTCAACGGGCCCCGGGACGCCCGCCACCAGGTCGTGCACGTCGAGTGCCTCGACCCGCGGGACACCCCGCGCTTCGCCGAGCTGGGCGTGGTCGCCTGCATGCAGCCCCGGCACAGCGCCCCGGAGATCGCCGGGCCGGGCAAGGACTGGGCCGAGAACGTCGGCGCGGACCGCTGGCACAAGGCATGGCCGATGCGCTCCCTGCACGAGGCCGGTGCGGTGCTGGCCTTCTCCAGCGACTGGAACGTGGCCGAGATGGACCCGATGGTCGGCATCTACACGGCCGTCACCCGCCGTCCGCTGGACGGCGGCGAGGCGTGGATGCCGCAGGAGACCGTGGATGTGGAAACCGCGGTGCGCGGCTACACGATGGGCTCGGCGTACGCCAACTTCCTGGAGGGGGAACGCGGTTCGCTCACCGTCGGCAAGCTCGCCGACTTCGTCGTGCTGTCCCGCGACATCCTGCGGACCGCCGACCCCTCGGAGATCCTCGGAACGGTGGCCGAGGTCGTGGTGGTCGGCGGTGAAGTGGTGCACAAGGTCTGACCCGAGGGGGCGCAAGCGGGACGTATCACTCCCAATCCACCGCGTCCCGAAGCGCGTGCGCATCGACCGGAACCGAGTGCTCCGCTCCTGCCTCTTGATCATTGTCAGCCCAACGGACCGGAGGAGAAGACGATGACCCTGATGAACGCCCGCAGTCCCCTGTCCCGGCGCGGGATGCTCACCGTGGGGGCCGGTGCGGTCCTGGCCGGCGCCCTGCCGACGAGCGCCCGGGCTGCCACGACGCGGGGCGAGGAGGCGGTCATCCGCCAGTTGCGGGAGCTGGAGGAGCAGCACGCGGCGCGGCTGGGCGTCTACGCCCAGGACACGGCCACCGGCCGTGTGGTGCGGTACCGCGCGCAGGAGCGTTTCCCCGTCTGCTCGACCTTCAAGACGCTGGCCGCCGCAGCGGTGCTGCACCACCTCGACACGGACGGGCGGTTCCTCGCGAAGCGCGTCCACTACACCGAGAAGGACACCACGGACTCGGGCTACGCACCGGTCACCGCCAAGCCGGAGAACCTCGCCAACGGCATGACCGTGGCCGAACTCTGCGCCGCCACGATCTCCCAGAGCGACAACGCGGCGGGCAACCTGCTCCTGCGCGAGCTGGGCGGCCCGAGCGCGATCACGCGCTACTGCCGCTCGATCGGGGACCGTACGACACGGCTCGACCGGTGGGAGCCCGAGCTCAACTCCGCCGAGCCGGACCGGGTGACGGACACCACCAGCCCGAGCGCCATCGGGCGGACCTACGCGCGTCTGGTCCTCGGCGACGTTCTCACGCCGCCGGACCGCAGGCGGCTCACCGGCTGGCTGAAGGCCACCACCACGGGCGCCGCGAAGTTGCGGGCGGGCCTGCCGGCCGACTGGGTCGTCGCGGACAAGACCGGGGGCGGGAAGTACGGCACCAACCACGACGTGGGCCTCGTGTGGCCTCCCGGGCGCGCTCCCCTCGTCATGGCGGTCCTCACCACCCGGCACGCTCCCGACGCCCTGCCCGACAACGCCCTGATCGCCCGGACGGCCACCCTGCTGTCGAACGCGCTCGCCTGAGCCGGGGCTCCCCCCTTCCGGGGCCGGCCCCCGCCCCGTCGAACGGGGCGTGCGCGGCCGGCCCCGCCCGGGGCGGCGCGCGTCGCCGCCCCTCAGTCGGCGCGCCGCAGCTCGGGCAGGCCGGCGCACAGGGCGGAGGGGAAGGCGGGCTCGGTGCGGTGCACGTCGGCGCATCCCGCGTTCGTGCCGCGTGCGAAGGGCTCCCAGCCCGTCGCGCCGGCCCGGAAGAACCAGCGGTCGCCGCGGCTCGCTCCGCAGCCCGGCGCCCCGCCCTCGGCACAGGCGGGGCCCATGCGTGAGGACACGTCGAACACCAGCCACTTCCCGTCGCAGTGCTCCTCGCCACGGGAAGTGTGCTTCGGCACGTCGAGCGCCGCGACCGCCTGGTCGTAGGAAGCGGGGGTGCAGCCGGTGGGCGCCGGGTGGCAGCCCAGGCTGCCGCACAGCCGCAGCTCGGGCAGGTCGGCGCCGTCCGCGGTGAACGTCGTGCCGGTGTCCACGGCCAGTTCGCGGTCGCCGAGGGCGGACGGCAGGCGCACGGTCGCCGTGCCGGTCGCGGTCTTCGAGCAGTCGGCGCGCGGGTCGCCGGTCAGGGCGGAGAAGGTGATCTGCACCCACACGGTGCGTGCCGACACCGAGGTCACGACCGCCTTCAGGTCGCGTGCGCAGGTCCGTCCGCCGCCGGGCACCTGCGCGTCGACGCCGAGCGTCCGGCCGCCGCCGGTGAGCCGGGCCGCGGTCACGCGGAAGGGTGCGAACGTCTGCCAGTGCGGTGTCCCGGCACCGGCCGGCGCCGTCGCGCTCGCCGGTGTCCGCGCGGTCGCGCTCGCCGGTGTCCGTGCGTCCGTCGGTGCGCGCGGGCCGGCCTGCTGGGTCCCGCACGCGCCGAGCGACAGCACGACGAGTGCGCTCAGCAGCACGCCTGCCGGTCGTCTCCTGGATTCCATGGTTGTTCCGCCCCCTGCGAACGGTCGACTGGGGGCCACCCTAGGGCGTCGCGTACACGTCAGCCTTCACCCCGTTGCCGTTCCCGCTCGCTCCCCCGGCTCCTGGTCCGTAATGGGGTTGCTCCGTGGTCGGGCCGGGCCTACGGTGACGGGCGTTCGGCCGTCCGGCCGGGCAACGGACCACGTGAGAGAAGGGAGGCCGTGATGTTCACCCCGAATCCGGCGCTCCAGATCGTTCCCGCCGTTCCCGCGCACGCCTGCCGGGTCTGCGGGAGTCACCCCGCCTGACCTTTCCGGTCCGCCGATCTGGTGGCGCCTCCCGCTGTCATCGCCGTGGAGGCACAGTGACGTTCCGTACGACCTTCCGTTCCGCCGATTTCCCCTCCGTCGTCTTCCGTTCCGTCGCCGCGGACGATCTCGACGGCTTCCTTCCGCTCCTCGTACCCGATCCGGCCAGTGTCCTGTCCGCCGACGCGTACCGGAGCAAGCTCGCCGACGGCCAGTACCGCCACGCCTGGACCTGGATCGCGGAGGACCCGTCCGACGACGGCGGGCCGCTCGCGGTCGCCGTCTGGTGGGGTCCCCCGTCGCAGGCGCATCCCGGTGCTCTGGACGCGGTGCACGTCGACGGGACGCGCGTACCGGCCGAACGACGGACCGCGCTCGCGGGCGCGTTGCTCCGCGCGGCGCACCTCGCGTTCAAGGCGGCGGGGGCCGACGAGGCGCCCGCGTTCCACATCTTCCTGCCCGGGGACTTCCGGGAGCGGCCCGAGGTGGTCGAAGCGCTCGCCTGGCGGCGGGCGGCGGCCGGGAGCGCCGGTCTCGTGGGCTTCCTGGAACGGCTCGGTTACGAGTGGGTGCCGCAGGCCGGGCTGCGTGCGCCGGCCACCACGAGGCTGACCTTCGAGGCCGAGCCCGACGACGAGGTCTTCGTGGATCTGTTCCGGCAGGTGCTCCGGGGCACCCTCGACGCCGGTACCCGGGCGCAGGCCGAGCAGCTCGGGGCCGAGGCGCAGGCCCGCCATGACGTGGCCCTCTACCGGGACCAGTTCCTCGGCGAGCGCTCCTGGTGGCGGGTGGCCCGCGACGCGTCGGGCGAGGCCGTCGGGTTCGGCGTCCCCACGCGCAACCACCAGGGGCCGGTGGTCGGTTACCTCGGCGTCCTGCCCGGTCACCGCGGGCGCGGCTACATCGACGAGATCCTCGCCGAGGTCACCGCCGTCCTGGCCGCGCAGCCCGGCACCGAGCAGATCCGCGCCGACACCGACCTCGCGAACCGCCCGATGGCGGCCGCCTTCGAACGCGCCGGGTACCGCAACTTCCGGTGCCGGGTGGTGCTGTCGGAGGAGGCTGCCTGAGCCGGTCGCGTCCGGGTGGCGCCCGCGCGTGCCGGTCCCGGCACACGGGCGGCCGTGCGAGGTCACAGGTCGTCGGCTCGCTCGGCTTCCTCGGCGAATGTGCGGATCAGCGCGGCGACGGCGTCGGGCGCGCTGTAGTGCGCCGCGTGGGCGGCACCCGGCACGTCGGCCGATCGGCCGTCCCGGACCAGCCGGGCCACCCGTCGGGCCCAGTCGGCGTGGGCGACGGTGTCACCGACGCCCCTGGCGACCAGGGCCGGCACGTCGACGCGGCGCAGGTGCTCCTCGAAGGAGGCGTCCGCGTCGCGTGCGGCGCGGCGGAAGGACTGGAGGAAGCGGGCGGGGCCGGTCGTCAGGTAGTCGGCGGTGGCGAGGGCGAGCAGGGAGAGCGGCTCCCGTGGCGCGTCGGCGAGCAGTCGGCCGAGGTGGTGCCGGGCCGGGACACGCGGTTCCAGCGCGGGCCCGATCAGCACCACCCCCCGCACCCAGGGCGACGGGCGGGCGGCGAGGGCGGCCACGACCTGGCAGCCGACCGAGTTCGCCACCAGTACGGCCGGCCCGGCGCGGTGCTCCTCGTGCCAGTGCGCCAGGGCGTCGCTGAGCTGCTCGATGTCCGGGGCGCGGCGCACGGCCGCCCGCGACCTGCCGTTGCCCGGCAGGTCCGGCACGAGCACGGTGGCGCCGTTCGCGGCCAGCCGCCGGGCCAGCGGTACGAAGTACCGGCCGGACAGGCCGAGGCCGTGCACCAGCACCACGGTCGGGGACCGGGTCCCCAGGGGCGGGCCGTACCGGCGGGTGAAGAGGCCGGTCCGGCTCGGGCCGCGCGCCGGCCCGCCGGGCCGGCCGGCGGGCGCGTGCTCGCGTCGGCGCGCCGCACCGGGCGGGGCGGGCGGCTCCGTGCGGGTCGGCAGCCGGTCGCCCGGCGCTCCTGCCGCCGGGTTCACGCCGCCGTCGGGAGGTCCTGGCGGAACGCCTGCGCCCCGGTCCGGGCGGACGGGGCGGCCGGGAACTCGGCGCGGACGAGCATCCGGTCCGCCGCCGCGAGGGCCTCCCGGACCTCCCTGGTCCCCGTCATCACGCACAGGGTGTAGGCGAGGTCCCGGAGCTCCTCCTCCGTGCCGGGGCGGGCGTGCTGCGCGTGGGCGACGTGCGCGTCGGCGAAGCGGGCGAGGAGGGTGCGGAGAGTCCTGGCGTCGGGGATCAGCACGTGCGGTTCCTTGCCGTGAGGGGAGGATCGGATTCCTCGGCGTTCCTTGATGATGCTCGTTTTCCCCGGCCTGCCGGTTGTAATCCTGGCAAATCACTCTCTTGTCATGAAATTGGGTGATAAATGGACGGAGCCCCCGCGTCGCCGGGCGACGCGGGGGCTCCGTCTCGCGCGCCGGTCAGGCGGTGGCGAGCATGCCGGTACGGAGCTGGCCCAGGATGCGGGTGAGGAGGCGGGAGACCTGCATCTGCGAGATGCCGAGCACCTCGCCGATCTGCGCCTGGGTGAATTCCTGGCCGAAGCGCATGGTGAGGATGTGGCGGTCGCGGTCCGAGAGCCGGGCCAGGAGCGGGGCGAGGGTGTGGAGGTCCTCGAAGAGCTCCATGCCCGGGTCCACGTCGCCCATGAGGTCGCCGTAGGACGCGGCCTTGCCCGTCTGCCCGTCGCCCGTGTCCGCGGGCAGGTCCAGCGAGCCGGCGGTGTAGCCGTTCGCCGCGACGAGGCCGTCGACGATCTCGTTCTCCGGCAGGTCCAGCAACTGCGCGAGTTCCGCGACCGTGGGGTCGCGGTCCAGGACGGAGGCGAGCTGCTCCTTCGCCTTCGCCAGCTCGGTACGGAGCTCCTGGAGGCGGCGCGGTACGTGCACGGCCCAGGTGGTGTCGCGGAAGAAGCGCTTGATCTCACCGGTGATGTAGGGGATCGCGAAGGAGGTGAACTCGACCTCGCGGCTCAGGTCGAAGCGGTCGATCGCCTTGATGAGGCCGATGGTGCCGACCTGGATGATGTCCTCCATGTCGCCGGAGCCGCGGTTGCGGAAGCGGCGGGCGGCGAACTTCACCAGGGACAGGTTCATCTCGATGAGCGTGTTGCGGGCGTACGCGTACTCGTGCGTGCCCTCCTCCAGGACGTTCAGCCGGTCCAGGAACAGACGGGTCAGCTCCCGGGCGTTCTTCGGCGCGACCGCCGCCGGGGCCTCGATCCGCGGCAGCGCCGCCGGGGCCCCCGTCCTCGGCGGTGCCGTCTGCCCGTCGACCTGCTTCGTCGTCATGTCCTGCACTGCTGTTGTCATGATCCCCACCTTTTCGCGTCCGTCTGCCCCCGTGCTGTCCGGCCTGATGACGCACCTGCCCTCGAACAGCCGTCGCATGCATCAAGCGATAGGGGGAATCCGGGGGACCCGCACCGGGCGGTCGCTCCCGGCGGGCCGGACGGCCGGTCACCGACGCCGGAAGGACCGCTCGGGGAAGCCGTGCGCCTGCGGTACCGGGCGCCGATCAACCCTGCCCGTGGGGCCGGACCGCCCGGCCGGCGCACCGGCCCGCAGGGAGCCCGGTCCGTGGTGATTGAATGACCGATCCTTGGTCTCTGGAAGAGGAGTTGAGCCGGATGATGGCACGCGTCGGTGTCTATCTCGCCCACCCGCGTCCCGGCAGCTTCAATCACGCGCTGTTCGACGCCGTCGTCGCGGAGCTGCGTTCCGCGGGCTGCGAGGTGGTGACGCACGACCTGTGCGCGGAAGGCTTTGATCCGGTACTCGGGGCGGGCGAGACGGAGACGGTCGACGCGGTCCCGGTCCCGCCGGACGCCGACGTCGCGTCGCACCAGGCGGAACTGGCGACTCTGGACGCGCTCGTTTTCGTGCATCCCAACTGGTGGGGCATGCCGCCGGCGGTCCTCACCGGCTGGCTCCAGCGGGTGCTGGTCCCGGGGGTCGCCTACAAGCTCGCAACGGCGGACGGAGAGCCGGTCGGCCTGCTGCGGGCGACCCGGGCGCTGGTCCTGAACACCTCGGACACGCCGGAGGCCCGCGAGCGGGAGGAGTTCGGCGACCCGCTGGAGCGGATCTGGTCGGCGTGCGTGCTGCCGTACACGGGGGTCACGGAGGTGCGGCGGGTGGTGTTCCGTACCGTCACCGGCTCGACGGCCGAGGAGCGGGACGCCTGGCTGGAGCGCGTACGCACGGAAGCCCGCCGGCTCGCGAACAGCTAGGCCGGGAGAGCACGGCCCGTCAGGGCGGCACCGGCCCCGGGGCACGGGGGCGACGGCGCGCGTTCCGGTGGCCCGTCGGCGCGTACGCCGTGTGATCGGCCCCGGCGCTGCGAGACTGCCGCGGTGAACGACGCCGAGGGCAACGACGACAGAGCCGAAGCGGACGACGCGCGAGGGCCGGGCAACCGGCTGACGGACTTCCTCGCCGACCCCGCGCACCTGCCGCTGGACCTGGCGACCTCGGTGCGCCGGTGCGCCCGCGCCCTGGGGCTGTCGGACGTGGTGGTCTTCCTCGCCGACATCCAGCAGCGTCAGCTCACCGCCCTGAACCTGGCCGCCCCCACGCAGGACATCGACAGCTCCGTGGCCGGTGCGAGCTACCGGACCCAGACCCCGCGGGAGGAACCCCGGCGGGACGGGGTGACGTTGTGGCAGCCGCTGATCGACGGCGTGGAGCGCCTCGGGGTGCTCTCCGTGCACGCCCCGGCCGCCGACGGGCCCACCCGGCAGCGCGCCTGTGCCCTGGCGGCCCTCTGCGCCATGATGATCACGTCCAAGCGCGCCTACAAGGACACGTTCGTACGCCGGGCACGCACCCATTCCATGGATCTCGCGGCCGAGCTGCTGCGTGCCTTCCTGCCGCCCCGCACCATCGGCACCCCGTCAGTGACGTCCACCGCGGTCCTGGAACCGGCCTACCAGATCGGCGGCGACGCCTTCGACCACGCGCTGTCCGAGGACACCCTGCACGCGGCGGTGCTGGACGCCACCGGCCACAACCTCGCTTCCGGGCTCACCACCGCGGTCGCGCTGGCGGCCTGCCGCAAGGCCCGGCGCACGGATGCGAGCCTGCTGGATCTGGTGCAGGAGGCGGACGAGGCCCTCATCACGTGGCTGCCCGACCTCTTCTGCACCGGGGTGCTCTGCCGCCTGCACCTGCCGTCGGGAATGCTGAGCTGGGTCAACTGCGGCCATCCGCCCCCCTTGCTCATCCGCGAGGGCCGGCTGGTGGAGGACGCCTTCCGGCGCCGGGCCGACCTTCCCATGGGCACGCCGTCGAAGCTCTCGTCGCGCCCGCGCTCCGTGCACCGGATGCAGCTACGGGCCGGGGACCGGGTCCTGGTCCACACCGACGGCATCACCGAGGCCCGGCAGGCCGACGGCAGGGAGCTGGGCATCGAGCACCTCGCCCACGACGTCGCCGGACCCGGCACGCTCAGCGAGCTCGCCCCGGAGACCCTGCGTCGTCTCATTCACAGCTTCCTCGACGCCACCGGCCCCCGGTTGAACGACGACGCGACCATCCTGATGGTGGAGTGGAAGCCCGCGCAGGCGATGACGTAGGACACGGGCGCGGCCGGGGGCCGCCGTCCGGGGGTGCGTCACCGGGTGCGCTCCCAGCCCCGGCGCTGGGCCGGCGCCTCGTGCGGGTCCCGGCCGCGGCAGACGGCGTACGGCCGGAAGAGGTACTTCACCGGAGCGCTGAACACGTGCACCAGGCGGGAGTACGGGACGAGGGCGAAGAAGGTGAAGCCGAACAGGACGTGGAGCTTGAAGGCGAGCGGCGCGCCCGCCATCAGCGCGTAGTCGGGCGCGAGGGTGAACAGGGAGCGGAACCACGGGGAGGTGCCCTCGCGGTAGTCGTATCCGTTCGTCGTCCCGGTCGAGTTGAGGACCGTGGCGAGCAGGCCGAGGACGATCGCACCGAGCAGGGAGGCGTACATCAGGCGGTCGCTGCGCAGGGTGGCCCGGCGTACGGCCGGGACCGTGAGGCGGCGGTGCACGAGCAGGCCGATGCCGATCGCCGCCGCCGCGCCCGCCACCGCCCCGGTGGTGACCGCGATCAGGTGGTACGTGTGGTCGCTGACGCCGATCGCGTCGGTCCAGCTCCGCGGGATCAGCAGGCCGACGACGTGGCCGAGTACGACGAAGAGCATCCCGAAGTGGAAGAGCGGGGGGCCGATCCGCAGCAGTCTCGACTCGTGGAGCTGGGAGGAGTGCGAGGTCCAGCCGAACTGGTCGTGGCGGGCGCGCCACACGCCTGACAACGGCGCAACTCAACATCCGTGCCCGGCCCTGGATATGGGGCAGACCAGCACCAGCAACCCGCCAGCTCCGCCGCCGATATGTGTACTGCATTTGAGGAACGCAGCACCAGCAGTGCTTCGTTAGGCGGTGTCGCAGGGCTACCAGGTGGGTTGTCGGCAGGTGGGGCAAGTGCCGGTCCAGGTGGCGATGAGGTGCTGAAGAAGGTCCAGGGACTGGTAGAGGGTCAGGCCCTGGCAGGGGCTCTTGGGCAGGTCCGCTGTTCGGTCAGGAACAGGTCGGCGGCGGTGACGAGGGTGACGTGGCGGTGCCGGCCGGTGAACGAGCGGCCCTCGAAATGGTCGAGGCCCAGAGCGGTCTTCAATTCCCGGTAGTCGTGCTCGATCCGCCAGCGTGCTTTCGCGAGGCGGACGAGGTCCATGGCGGGAAGGTCGGCAGGCAGGTTCGACATCCCGTACTCCACCGGTTCGTCCTCGCCCTCGGGCCACTGGGCGATCAGCCAGACCAACGGAATCGTCCCATCGTCACAGGGCTTGGGCCGGCGCCCGGCGAGCCTCACCCGCAGGAACACGAAGTGCGAACTCATTTCCGCCTTCGAGCCCTTGCGCCAGGTCATGGCCCGGCCACCGCTGCGGCCCCCGGCCAGCACGTGCTCGCACAGGGCGGCCGCGTACATCGCTCGGGCTCATGGGCCGGCCCCCTGGCGGCGTCAGCTCGGAGTGTCGTACGTGTAGAAGCCCTGACCGGACTTCACGCCCAGGTGCCCGGCGTCCACGTACCGCTGCAGCAGCTCGCGGGGGCCGGCGGGCAGATAGGGGCGTTCCGCCGCGTAGTGGTTCTCGATGTCCAGGACGACGTCCAGGCCGACATGGTCCATCATCCGGAAGGGGCCGGTCGCGAGCCCCGTGTTGAGCTTCCACATCGCGTCCACGTCCTCGGGTGTGGACACCCCTTCGGCCACGACCTCCAGCGCCTCGCGCTTGATGGCGGCCCAGACGCGATTGAAGATGAAGCCCGTGGACTCCTTGCGTGCTACGAATGGGAAGATTCCGAACAGCGGCAGTTCGCGCTTGAGCAGGTCGAAGATTCCCGGGTCCGTGTGCCCGTCGGACATGAGGTCGACCGCGTCCTGCTGTGGCGGCATGTAGAAGTGCACGTTCAGTACGCGCTCGGGGTGTTCGACCCGGTCGATGAACTCACTGGTCGCGTACGACGAGGAGTTGCTGGCCAGGATCGTGTCAGGGCGGGACGCCCGGTCCAGTTCTCCGAAGACTTCCTTCTTGAGGTCGAGCCGCTCCGGTACGGCCTCCACCACCAGCCAGGCGTCCAGCAACGCCTCGGCCATGTCGTCGGTGACCGTGACCCGCCCCGGTTTTCCGCCGTCGATCCCTGCCGCGACCTCGCGGACGTGCTCCTCCACGTAGGCCCGCGCCGCGTCGCCCGCCTGCGGCGACTTGTCGTAGATCCGCACAAGGCCGCCGCGGGTGGCGAACATCAAGGCGATCCGCCGTCCGAGCGTGCCTGCGCCGATGACGGCGACCGGACGGTTCTGGATGTCCGTGGGCAGGGTGAAGGCCATGACTGCTCCCGTGCTTTCTCGGGTGGTGGGCCGGAGGGGGTGCCCTCCCGCGGGCCGGCTCGCCCCTCTCCCCCCATCTGATCCCTCACCTTCCGACGGCGTCCGGCACCGCACGACCCGGGTGACCCGTTCGGGCGAGTACGCACAGCAGCCGGGTGCGCCACGCCTGGCCCTGCCCCGGCCGCGCCTACGCTCCCCAGTGCCCCGGGCGAGCCAGTTGCCCCCGATATCCCGCGGAGCCCCATGCCTTCCCAGCACTGTTCTCGTACTGCTCCTGCCTGAGCGTGGGACTCGGCGTGCAGGCCATCAACGCGGCGTTCGGAAACATCGGACAGATCGTGTCGATGTTCTTCTTCATCGCCCTGGCTCTGCCTTCCTCCGGCGCCACCATCCCGCTGGAGGCCGTGCCCGGTTTCTACCGCTTCCTGGGGACCTTCGAACCGATGCACCAACTCGTCGCCGGAATCCGGGCGATCCTGTACTTCGACGCGCGCGCGGATGCCGGACTGGCCCGTGGCTGGACCATGATCGGGGTCGGTGTCGCGGTGACCCTCGCCTTCGGTTTCCTCATGACGCGGTACTACGACCGCAAGGGGCTGCACCGCATGGTGCCTCAGCCCGGGTGACACGGCTGCGATCCGCGTCGCGGAACTCCTCCCGCCCGGCATCCCGCCGGGTGGTGGCGGCTCCCATCGGCCACAGGACCTAGTTCCGCAGCAGGCACAGCCCGGTCAGCGGATACGGCAGCACGACGATCTCGCGCGGTTCCTGCCCGGCGGCGGGGCCCCGGGGCAGGGGGACGGCGCGGATGTGGCCGTGCAGGTCGGAGACGTAGGCAATGCCCTCCTCGCCGTCGACGGCGAGGCCGATCGCCTCCTCGAAGCCGTCGGTCAGGATCTCGGGGGCCTGCCCGGCCTCGCCGGGCGGCGGCACGGGCGCACGGTTGAGCGTGTTGCCGGCGGGCTCGGCACCGCGGTCGGTCCAGTACAGCCAGTCGCCGTCGAGGTGCAGGTCGATCGGCTCGGGCAAACCGCTCCAGAGCACCTCGACATCGGTACGGTTCTCAGCGCTCTGGCCCGGCGGGATCTCCAGGCCCGCTCGGAAGATCCGGCCCTTGCCGCCCTTGGCCGGTCCTTTCTGCGTCCAGTACAGGTATCCGCGAACGGGATCCACCGCCACGCCGACGCACTCCCCCATGATCTTGTCCTCGGCCGGGTTCACCACCAGGTCGGTCAGGCCACTGCCGTCCACCCGGGCCCTGCTGACCCGGTGGCCCTCGCGGTCGCTCCAGTACAGCGTGCCGGCGCCGTCGGACGTCAACTGCTTGCCGGTCGTCATCGCTCCGCTCGGAACCACGTCGCGCCTGGGCCCGCCGTCGAGGCTCCATCCGTGGACGCCGCCGTTGCGCGCGGAGAAGTCGTAGCCGGCCTCACCCGGAGTGTCAGGGTCGATCACGGGGGCGCCCATGGTGGTCCAGTAGGCGGTACGGGAATCCACGACGATGCCGTCGGGTCCGTCCCCGGCATCGTCGAGCAGGGTCTGCACCTGACCGTCCGGAATGCTCACCCGCAGCACTTTCGAGGGCATGAACTGCAGCGCGAGCAGCTCTGTGGCCATGGCAGTTGTCCTCCTTCTCGGTATGTCTCGCTCTGTCCCGGCTTCACCCCGGTCGGGGCCGGCGGTCACTGTCGCGGGCCGTCCGCGGACATGGCCTCCGGCCAGCCCAGCGGCTGGAGAACGGCGCGGGTACGTACGTCGCGCAGTTCGACGAGCCGCTCGTAGGCCGCCTCACCTGTGCCGTAGGCGTCTTCGACCGCAGTGAGGACCGCATCCAACCGGGCCGGGTCCGGGCTGCCGGTCTCGAAGGTCAGCTGCGAGCCGACGTGCTCCACCAGATGGCGCATGCCTGCGGGGCCGCCACCGAGAGTGCCGCTCTGGAACGGCCCCGTCACGGCCCAGCGCAGTCCGAGCGAGGCCCGGACCAGGTCGTCGAGGTCCTGCACGTCGATCACCCCCTGCTGCACCAGATAGGTGGCCTGGTCGTTGAAGACCTTCTGGAGGCGGTTGCCGACGAAGCCGGGGATCTCCTTCTTCAGCCGGATGGGCAGTTTGCCGAGGTCGCGGTAGACCTCGACGGCCCGGTCGACGGTCCGTGCCGTGGTTTCGGGTCCTGGCACCACCTCGACCAGCGGCATCAGCTCCGGCGGGTTGAACGGGTGGCCGATCACGATCCGGCCGGCCGCGGGGTTGCCCTTGGCGATCACCGAGGGCAGCAGGGACGAGGAGGACGAGGCCAGCACCACGTCGTCGCGGGTGTGCGTGGCGAGCGTGGCGAACATCTCCTCCTTGATCTCGACCCGTTCCGGCCCGGCCTCCTGCACGAAGTCCGCACCGGACACCGCGGCGGCCAGGTCCTCACTCGCTGCCACCGGCAGCCCCGCCAGCTCACGTTCCACCAGCTCGTGCAGGTCGGGGCGCGGGTCGCTGACACGTACCTCCCAACCGCCCTCGCTGAACAAACGCGCCCAGGAGACACCGATGACGCCGGCACCAACGATTGTCACGACTGCCACAAAAACCACTCCAGACGGATGCCAGGGAAACCTGCTCGGGTCGGCTCGCCCGCAGACCCTGTCTTCAGGAGAAGGGGCTGGGGGACGGGCGGCAATGTGACCGAGCTGCAAGGGAAAGATCTGGATCCGCATCGATTGACCGGTACGACATGGGACCCGTACGACGGCGGATCGGGTGCGGCAGCAGTGCCTCCAGGACCCAGAACTTCCAAGGCCCAGTCGACACCCGGCAGAGCAGGTCTGTCCAATATATGGTGAGGTAATGGACCATATGGCAAATGATATGAACCTGTCGCGACGGCTATTGGAACAATTCCTGACGGTGGCGCAGGAGAAGCACTTCGGCCGGGCAGCCGAGCGGCTCGGCATGAGTCAGCCACCGTTGAGCCAATCGGTCCAGCGCCTGGAGCGGACAGTGGGCGCGCAACTGTTTGACCGCGGCCCGGGAGGCGCGCGCCTCACCGCGGCCGGAAAGGTGTTCGCCACCGATGCGCAGCGGCTCCTCGATCTGCAGATCGCCGCGGTTGCCCGGGCCCGGCGGGTCGCCGCCGGGATGGAAGGCGGCGTCCGGGTCGGGTACGTGAGCCTCTTGAGCCACCTCTACCTCCCCACGATGCTGCGGGAGGCAACGGAACGGCTCCCGGGCCTCCGCGTACACCTCCAGCACAGCTCATCGGCGGGTGTCGTCGACCAGGTGCGGGACGGGGTGCTCGACCTCGGATTTCTGCGGGACCCGGGGCGGCTCTCCGACGATCTCGTCAGCCGGATCATCGTCACCGAGCGGATCGCTGCCGCGGTGCCACGCGACCACCGGCTGGCCGGGGCCCGCGGGATCGAACTCGCTCAACTGGCCGACGAGGACTTCGTCCTGCCCGACCCGACGGCGCTGCCCACCCTCGCCGGGCAACTCCAACTCGCCTGCCAGCAGGCAGGATTCAGCCCACGGGGAGTAGCGATCGCGGACGACCTCAGCGGCTTGTTCAGCTACGTGTCCGCAGGGCTGTGCGTGAGCCTCGCTCCCGGGAGTCTGCGGCACCTTACCGATCCCGGCGTGACACTGGTCCCGCTCCGAGGGCAGGTGAGCCACCTGGACACCAGCGTTTACGCCGTCCACCGCCCTAACGCCGACGCCGCGGTGATCCGCCTGCTGGAAATGACCACCCACCTGCAACCACCGGGCCTCTGACCCGCCCACCGTGTCGTCGTCGGGCCCCGTTACCGAGTTTCCCTTCAGGTCGGCGAGGAGTGCGACTGGTTCCGGTGGGGCGCAGAGGCAACGAGTCGCCGGATGTCACGTTCCCGGCCAGAGTCCACGGAGGCACCGGAGACTGGCCCAGGCGTGGATGAGGTGAGTCCCGGGGCGGTGTCGGACAATATCCGTGAGCGTGCCGGCAAGTTCGGCAACACACGCCGGGCCGTGGCCGACACGCCCGGCGGCGGACGCCGAGCCGTACTGGACACGCTCGGCTCGCGGTGGACGACAGCGAAGAAAGCGGCGCGGCGAGTAGGGGCGGGCAGGTGTTCAGGAGGTGGGTATGCCCAGGTTTGCCGTGATGGCGGTGGACCGGGTGAAGATGCTGAACGGATAGGTGTCGTCGCAGTAGTGGTTGCCCGACGAGGTGAGGCCGACCAGCTTGCCACCCGCGATCAGCGGACCGCCCGAATCGCCGGCGCAGATGCTGTTCTTGGTACCGGGGAGAGGGGTCCCGCAGAGCTTGTTGGCCGCGGTCTCCCAGGGCTCGGTGAACGGAGCGCACTTCGCGAGCGGCTCCAGTACCAGCCCCGCCGACTTCAGCCGCACACCCCTCGTACCGGTCTCGGTGAGGCCCCAGCCCAGCGCGGTCACCCGGGTACCGGACTTGAACAGTGCCGCGTCCTTCGGGCCCGCCACCGGCAGCGTCTTGTACGGCATGGGCTTCGCAAGGGTGACCACGGCTGCGTCTTGGTTGTAGGTGCCGTCGTCGTACTTCGGGTGGATCTTGATCGTCGCGACCTTCGCGACCGTACCCTTACTGGTCCGCAGGTCGGTCCGCCCGCCGACGACCCGCAGTGCGCCGGGCTTCAGATTCTCGTCGACACAGTGCGCGGCGGTGAGCACCTCGGCCGGGGCGATGAGGGTTCCGCCGCAGAAGTGCTCTCCCGCCACGGTCTGGAGCGACACCACGTAGGGGTGATCCACGACGGTCGTACCTTTGCCTCCGTGAATGGCGGCCGCTGGAGCGATCCCGGCCGCGGTTCCGAGCGCGGCGAGAAGCCCGGTGGTGAGGACGGCGGTGGAACGCTTGCTGAGCTTGAACACGAGGGCTCCCGGTGTGGTGCGTGAGACGGCACGGGTGGCGCATGTGCCGTACGGGCGTTGCGGTACGGCGGTGCACACGTCATGAGGGGCGGGAAGGGGTGTGCGGTTCCGTCACGCCACCACAAGAATGATCACTTCTCGCATACCGGGAGGGGCCGGGTGGAGAAACGCCTGGCGACGCTGCGTCGTGGAGCGGTAGCCGACAGCTGTCCACTGCCGCCGGTCGCGATGCGCGGGCTCGCACTTCGTGTTCCTGCGGGTGAGGCCCGCCGGGCGCCGCAACCGCGGCTACCGGTACGGCTCGGTCGCGTACCACGCCGCGGCGGCGGTCTGCGCGGCGCTGCTGCTCCCGGTGTCGGCGGCACTCTTCGCCTGCTTCCTGCTGCGGGCGGCGGTGCTGCCGGGCCGGGGGCCGCGGGTACGGACGGTGGGCCTGGTCGAACCCGGCTGCTCGGCGGCTCTGGCCGCCCTGCTGCTGGTCTTCGCCTGAAGCCCGGAGGGACACCTGTCCGAATATCGGACACCCGCTTCGTTCCGGGCGTGATCGCTCCATACTGTGAGCCACTCGTCTCACATACCGAACAGGCACGACCATGAACCGGACAACCTCGGCGGGCACGGCCCTGGCCGATCCCCCCGCCCAGCACGGCCCCGTCGAGAGCGACCCGCCGAGCGGGCTCTCCCACGGCCTCAAGCAGCGGCACCTTTCGATGATCGCCCTCGGCGGGGTCATCGGGGCCGGTCTCTTCGTGGGGTCGGGCGCGGGCATCGCGGCAGCGGGTCCCGCGGTGGTGCTGCTGTTCGCGGTGGCGGGCGCGGTCGTCATGCTCCTGATGCGGATGCTGGGCGAGATGTCCGCCGCGCGCCCCTCCACCGGTTCGTTCTCGGTGCACGCGGAGCGGGAGTTCGGCGCCTGGGCCGGGGCCACCTCGGGATGGACGTACTGGACCATGCTGTGCTGCGGGGTGGCGGCGGAGGCCGTCGCGGCCGGGGAGATCATGCACGGCTGGGTGCCGTTCCTGCCCGCCTACGGGTGGGTCGCCGTCTTCATGGTCTTCTTCTGCCTCAGCAACCTCGCCGCGGTGCGCAACTTCGGCGAGTTCGAGTTCTGCTTCTCGGCCCTGAAGGTCGCCGCGATCTGCGCGTTCCTGGTGCTCGGCGTGCTCGGCGTCTGCGGAGTGTTCGGCGAGGCCCCCGGCGCCTCGAACCTCACCGGCGCGGGCGGCTTCTTCCCGACCGGCACGACCGGGCTGATCGCCGGACTGCTCACCGCCGTCTTCGCGTACGGCGGCCTGGAGACCGTCACCATCGCCGCCGCCGAGTCCGATGACCCGCGCGCCAACGTGGCCCGCGCCGTGCGCACGGCCGTCTGGCGCATCGCCCTGTTCTACGTCGGCTCCATGGCCCTGGTCGTCGCCCTCGTGCCGTGGAACGACCCGCGGGTGGCCGCCGACGGCCCGTACGTCACCGTCCTGGACCGCCTCGGCATCCCCGCCGCCGGCACCGTCATGCAGGCCGTCATCCTCGTCGCGCTGCTGTCCGCGATGAACGCCAACATCTACGGCTCCTCGCGCATGGCGTACTCGCTGGTCTCGCGCGGTCTCGGCCCGCGCTTCCTCGGCGGTGTGCGCGGCGGCGTCCCGATGGCCGCGGTCGTCGCCTCCTGCGGCTTCGGCTTCTTCGCCGTGTTCGCCGGGATCTGGTGGCCGGACACGGTCTTCACCTGGCTGATGAACACCACCGGCGTCGCCATCCTGGTCGGCTGGGTCTTCATCTGCGTCACCCAGTTGCGGATGCGGCGCAGGCTGGAGCGGGAGTCGCCCGAGCTGCTCACCATCCGGATGTGGGGCTTCCCGTACCTGACGTGGGCCGCGCTGCTGGCGATCGCCGGGGTGTTCGTGGCGATGGCCACGACGCCCGGCGGACGCGACCAGTTGTACGTCTCCGCGGTGATGGTGGCGGCGCTCGCCCTGGCGGGCTGGGCGAAGCAGCGCAGGGACGCGGCACGACGGACGGCGGCCTGATCCGGCGGAGCCTCAGCAGCCGGGGCCGAGGGGGCGGACCTGCCCCCTCGGCCCCGGCTGCGTCGTTCCCGGGACCGCCTCGGGCCGGGCCGTACGGCGGTCCCGGGCTCCGTGGGCCCCGGCCGTGTCGCTCCCGGGTTTCCACGGTCCGGGCGGCGGCGGTTGCGGACCCAGTCGGCCCCGGCCGTGGCGGACAGCCGGAGACAGCCGTCCGCGCTGGAGACATCCGGCACCGGGGGTGGCAAGATCGGCGCATCGCACGCGCACCACGACCGCACCACGATTCCGTGCGGCCCGCCCCCGGGGCGTCGGCCGCACCTCTTCGTATGGAGGCGCCTTGTCCGTTCGCACCGTGCTGTCCCGCGTCACCGCCGTCACCGCCCTCGCCCTCGTGGCGACCGGCTGCACCAGTACGAAGACCTCCGGCTCGGACGGGTCCGGGATCTCCCTCGTGGCCGAGGGCAGGCTCACCACCTGCACGCATCTGCCGTACGAGCCCTTCCAGTTCCGCAAGGACAACAAGGTCGTGGGCTTCGACGTCGACATCGTCGACCTGGTCGCCAAGCAGCTCAAGGTCACCCAGGAGATCGTCGACACGCCCTTCGAGGGCATCCAGACCGGCGAGGACCTGAACGCGGGCAAGTGCGACCTCGCGGCCGCGGGGATGACCATCACACCGGTGCGCGAGCAGAACCTGCACTTCTCCGCGCCGTACTTCGACGCCACCCAGGCCCTGATCGCCAAGAAGGGCTCCCCGTACACCTCCCTCGCGGGCCTGAAGGGCAGGAAGCTGGGGGTCCAGCAGGGCACGACGGGTGAGACGTACGCGAAGAAGAACGGCGCGGGCGTCGAGACCGTGCAGTTCGAGGACGTGGCGCTGCTGCTCACCGCCGTGAAGACGGGTCAGGTGGACGCCGCCGTCAACGACAACGGTGTCCTCTTCGAGTACGTACGCAAGAACCCCGAGCTGGCGGTCACCGCCGAGTTCGACACGGGCGAGAAGTACGGGATCGCCGTCAGGACCGGGAACACGGCCCTGCGCGAGGAGATCGACAAGGCCGTGAAGGCGGCGCGGGCGGACGGGCGTTACGAGGCGATCTACACGAAGTGGTTCCCCGCCGCCCCCAAGAGTTGAGGACCCCCAGCCGATGGCCAAGTCCAGACTGTCCCGACGGCAACGGGCCCGGGCGGTGCGGGGCGCGCAGTACGCCGTCCTGCTCGGCGTGGTGCTCGTGGTCGCGCTCGCCGCCGACTGGGGCGAGATCCGGCGTGCCTTCTTCGACGTCGAGGTCGCCAGGTCCCAGTTCCCCGACATCATCACCACCGCGCTGGTCAACACCGTTCTCTACACCCTGCTGGGCTTCGGCTTCGGGCTGGGCCTCGGGCTGCTGCTCGCGCTGATGCGGCTGTCGACGGTGCCGCCGTACCGCTGGCTGGCCGTCGCGTACATCGAGTTCTTCCGCGGGGTGCCCGCACTCCTGGTGTTCATCGCGCTGGGCTTCGGCGTCCCGCTGGCCTTCCAGGTGTCCCTCAACCAGTACGTGACGGTCATGCTGGCGCTCGGCCTGGTCGGCGCCGCGTACATGGCGGAGACGATCCGGGCGGGCATCCTGGCGGTGCCCAGGGGGCAGACGGAGGCGGCGCGTTCGCTCGGGATGTCGCAGGGCAGGGCGATGGTCTCCATCGTCGTCCCGCAGGCGCTGCGCATCGTACTGCCGCCGCTCACCAACGAGCTGATCCTGCTGACCAAGGACTCGTCGCTGGTCTATCTGCTGGGGCTCTCGCTGTCCCAGTACGAACTGGCGAAGTTCGGCAGGGACGCGCTGAACCAGAACCGCAGCCTGACCCCGATCCTGATCGCCGGCCTCTGCTACCTGGTGATCACCCTGCCGCTGGGCCATCTCGTCCGGCGGCTCGAAGCACGTACGTCAAGGGCGAGGTGAGCGAGATGGAGAACTCTCCGGACGCACGGAGGGCGCCCGACGCGCCCGCCATCGAAGTGCGCGGCCTGCACAAGTCGTTCGGCGCGCTGGAGGTGCTCTCGGGCATCGACCTGAGCGTGGCGTACGGCGAGGTGGTGTGCGTCATCGGCCCCTCGGGTTCCGGGAAGTCGACCCTGCTGCGCTGTGTGAACCTGCTGGAGGCGCCCACCTCGGGCACGGTCCGGGTGGCGGGCGACGAGGTCACCGACCCGGACGTGGACATCGACCGGGTGCGCCGCGGCATCGGCATGGTCTTCCAGTCCTTCAACCTCTTCCCGCACCTGACCGCCCTGGAGAACCTGACGCTCCCGCAGCGCCGGGTGCTGGGACGGGACAAGGCGGAGGCCGCCCGGATCGGCCGCGAGCGGCTGGCCCGGGTCGGCCTCACGGACAAGGAGGCCGTCTACCCGGCGAAGCTCTCCGGCGGCCAGCAGCAGCGCGTGGCCATCGCCCGCGCGCTGGCGATGGACCCGCGGCTGATGCTCTTCGACGAACCGACGTCGGCGCTCGACCCGGAACTGGTCGGCGACGTGCTGGCGGTGATGCGTTCGCTGGCCGACGAGGGGATGACGATGCTCGTGGTCACGCACGAGATGGGCTTCGCCAGGGAGGTCGCGGACCGGGTGGTCTTCATGGACGGCGGGGTCGTCGTCGAGCAGGGCCCCCCGGACCGGGTGATCGGCTCGCCGGCGCACGCCCGCACCCGTTCCTTCCTCGCCCGCCTGCTGGACCCGGCGGCGAGGGGCGTCAGGAGCGGTCCGCCGGCTGCTTGATCAGCAGGGAGGCGAGCAGGGCGAGCAGCGAGACGCCGACCGCCAGGCCGAGTGCGGTCCGGTAGCCGCCGAGCGTGCCGGTGGCGGCCACCGGGCCCACGAGGGCGATGCCGACCGAGGCGCCGATGCCGAAGCAGGCCCCGTTCAGCCCGGGCAGCGCGCCGGGGCTCTCCTTCGGGGAGAGCACGACCCCGAGGCCGTTCAGCATGGTGAGCGTGAGTCCGTTGTAGAAGACGCCGAGCGCGCAGCAGGCGGCCAGCACCACCCAGCGGTCCCCGGCGAAGACCGCGGCGACGGCGAGGGTGAGCGCCGACGCGAGCAGACCGGCGCGCAGCATCGGCAGCCACCCCTTGCGGGGTGCCAGCCAGCCCGCGACCGGGGCCGCGAGCAGTCCGATCGCCGCGGGCGGAGTCAGGAACAGCAGGGCGGCGAGCGTCGCCGACATGCCGAATCCCGCCCGGTCGTCCTGGCTCAGCAGGACGACCGTGAAGTTCATGGCGGCGAAGACACCGACGAGGGTCAGCAGCGTCGTCGTCATCAGGGGCCACACCTGGCGCGAGCGCAGGGCCTCCACCGCGATGAGCGGGGTGCTGCCGTGCTTCTCGATCTGCCAGAAGGCGACGAAGAGGGCGGCGCCCGCGACCAGCAGCACCGGCGGCCACGGGGAGCCCCAGCCGTGCGCACCGCCCTGGCTGATCGCCTGGTTGACGCAGACGATCGCGGCGGACAGCGAGGCGGCTCCCCACCAGTCCATCCGTCCGGTGTGCGCGGCCGGTGCGGCGCCGGGCACGGCGCGTGCCACGCAGACCAGGGCGAGCAGGCCCACGACGAGGATCACGCCGAAGATCCAGCGGAACCCGAGCCGGTCGGCGACGAACCCGCCGAGGAAGCCGTCGACTCCGCCCACGCCCCCGTTGATGGCGGTGATGACGCCGAGCGCGGTGCCGAACTGCTTCGGCGTCATCGTGTCGCGGACCAGGAGGTACGTCAGTTGGAAGGTGGCCCCCGCGGCTCCCTGGAGCACCCGCCCGGCGATGAGGAGCCCCGCGTTCGGAGCGAGCATCGCCAGCACGGTGCCGGCGCACATCACGAGGAGGGAGGCGAGCAGTACCGTACGGCGGCCGAGGTGGTCGCTGAGCCGGGACAGCACGACGCCCGCGACGCCGCCGACGAGGAAGAAGAGGTTCTGCGAGAGGGAGACCGTACTCAGCGGGGCGTCGAGCGCGCGGGCGATCTCCGGCAGCGCGGGCGTCACCATCGAGGCGTTGAGCTGGAAGGCGACGACGCCGGTGATCAGGGCCGGCAGCAGGAAGCGGTGGGTCCGGGGGGCGGTGCCGGTGGCGTGGGGCGCGGTCGGGTTCACGCGGCGGTACCGCCGTTCGTACGGGTCGTACGAGTCGTACGGGTGCTCGTGGCAGGGCTCGCGGTGTCGGCCGCCGGGGTGCTCGTGCGCAGGCGCTCGACCAGTTGTCCGGGGAAGCGGCCGTCGGTCTCCAGGACCACCCGGGCGGTGGCGTCGGCCCGTTCGGGATACGACAGGTAGAGGGCGCGGGTGTCGGCGACGAGCGCCCCGCGTGCCGGGCCGTCACCGGTCTCGACGTCCACGTGCAGCCTCGGGGCCAGCCGCGGAACGACGTGACCGGCGGCTATCGCGGCGGCCAGCGGGTCGTGACACGCCGACCCCCGGAAGGGCAGCGCGACCTCCTCGTGGAAGTCGAAGTAGACGTCGAGCGCGCGGGCGGCGAAGACGCAGGCCGGGGAGCCGTGGGCGAGCAGGTCCCGCTGGGTGGCGGTGGTGAGGTTCTCCCGCATGGTCACGTCGAGCGGAACGATCGTCAGGTCCCAGTCGGCGGCCAGGACCAGCGCGGCTGCTTCCGGGTCGTTGCCGATGTTCGCCTCGGCGAGCGGGGTGATGTTGCCGGGGTGGTGCACGGCGCCGCCCATCACGGTGAGGTGACGGACCAGTTCGGGCAGCCGGGGCTCCCGGCGCAGGGCGAGGGCGAGGTTGGTGAGCGGTGCCGTGGCGAGCAGGGAGAGCGCCCCGTCCGCCTGCCGGGCCGTCTCGATGATCAGGTCGACGGCGTCCGTGTCGGCCACCGGGGCGGTGGGGGCGGGCAGTTGCACGTTGCCGATGCCGTTGTCGCCGTGCACGTGGGTGGCGTAGTGGGGCAGCGAGCCCTTGAGGGTCCGGTCGGCTCCGGCGGCCACCGGGATGTCCGTACGTCCCACGAGTTCGAGGACCTGCAGGGTGTTGACCGCGGCCTGCCGGGCGGCGGTGTTGCCGCCGACGGTGGTGACCGCGCGGAGGTCGACGTCCGGGGAGAGCGCCAGGTAGAGCAGGGCGAGGGCGTCGTCGACGCCGGTGTCGCAGTCCATCAGCAGGGGCTGGGGGGTCGTCATGTCACTTCGTCCTTGAGGTGATCGATCGGTTGGGTACGGGGGGCTGCCGCCGGCCGGGCAGGGGGATCGTGTGGGGGCGGGGTGGGTGAGTGCGGGGCGACGGGGCGGCGGCCGGGGTGAGGGTGGTGCGCTCAGGGCGGCAGAACCCCGGCGGGGTCGGGCCGGAACGAGGGCGGGCGCGCTCAGGGTGGGGAGAGCGTGGGTGTGGAGTGGCGGGGCCTCGGCCGGGATCAGGGCGGAGGGGAGGTGGGTGCGCTCAGGGCGGGGGGGGTCCCGGCGGGCCTGGGGGGGAGGGAGTGGGTGCGGGGGGAACGGGACCGTGGCCGGGGGGCGAGGCGCGGGGAGCGTGGATGCGCTCAGCGCGACAGGGCCTGGAGCCGGCTCACCGCGCAGCGAGCGTGGATACGCCGGGGGCGGGGCCCCGGCCGCCGTCAGGGCGGAAGGGTCGTGAATGCGTCCAGAGCGGCAAGACCCCGGCCGCGCTCACGGCGCGGGGAGCGTGGACACGCCCAGGGGCGGGACCCCAGCCCGGCTCACCGCGCAAGGAGCGTGAGTGCGCCCAGGGGTGGGGCCCCGACCGCCCTCGGGGCAGAAGGGGCGTGAACGCGCCCAGAGCGACAGGGCCCGGCCGGGCTCACGGCGCACGGAACGTGGATACGCTCAGCGCGACAGGACCCCGGCCCGGCTCACCGCGCAAGGAGCGTAAGTCCGCCCAGGGCAGAGGCGGGGCCCCGGCCGCCGTCAAGGCAGAGGGGGCGAGGAGGGCGCGTCCAGGCTTCGTCCCTGGGCGCCGTGCCAGGTCGTCGCACGTGCCCCCGCCGTGACCGCGGCACGGAGCGCCTCGGCCGGCGGTTCCCCGGCGGCGATCCGGGCGGCGAGCGTGCCCGCGAAGCAGTCGCCGGCACCGGTGGTGTCCACGACCTCGACCGGCGGCGGCACGGCTTCGTGTTCGCCCCAGCGGGCGCCCCGGCCCCCGAGGGTCACGCACACCGACCCGGCGTCCTCGCCGAGTGCCTCGTACTCGTGCTCGTTGACGATCACCGGATCGGCGAGCCGCAGGAGCCGGGAGGGCACTTCGGCCACGGGAGAGGCGTTGAGGACGACCCGCACGCCGGACCGGTCGGCGAGCTCCGCGGCCCGCACGACGGCCGGGAGCGGCGTCTCCAACTGGAGCAGCAGCACGTCGGCCTCCGCGATGACGTCGGCGGCCCGTTCGACGTCGGCCGGGGTGACGGCCCCGTTGGCGCCCGCGATCACCACGATGGTGTTCTCGCCGAGGTCGTCGACACAGATGTGCGCCTGCCCCGTGGGCTCGCCGGGGGTGGGGACCACGTCCCGTGTGTCGACGCCGTCGGCGTCCAGTGCCGCGAGGTAGCGGCGGCCGCCGTCGTCCTCGCCGACCCGGCCGAGCATCCGGACCCGGGCTCCCGCACGTGCGGCGGCCACCGCCTGGTTGGCGCCCTTGCCGCCGGGCAGCACGGTGAGCCCGCTGCCGAGCACGGTCTCGCCGGCCCCCGGGTGCCGGGGCACTCGGGTCACCAGGTCGATGTTGAGGGATCCGAGCACCACCACGGTGGGCTGCTGGTCATGCATTGTCGGACCTTTCGCGGGGAGCGGAGGAAACTTTTCGGCCGATTTGCCGCCCAGGGAGGGAGGGCGAGACGCCAGTTGTCTTACAACTCGTGATCGACTGGTGGGACAGTAGCTCCGGACGGGGCCCGCGACAAGGGGGAACTTCACACGTATTCGGGCGGGCCGGGCCCGAGTATGCTCGGCAGGGCCCGCAGAAGTCCGACAACTCGCGCGGCCAGTGAGGACGAACGGATGTGCCGGGCCGGCACAGCAGCAGCACGAGGGGGATGCGGAGTGACGCAGGTTCGTACGCGACGCCGTCAGCCGAGGGTCGAGCTCTACGAGCGCATCGTCGCCGCGATTCATGACGGCACGTATCCACCGGGCACGAAACTCCCCTCCGAGCCCGTGCTCGCCGCCGAACTGGGGGTCGGCCGGCCCGCCCTGCGCGAAGTGCTGATCCTGCTCCAGGAGGACGGCGTCATCACGCGCAAGCACGGGGTCGGAAGCCGGGTGAACCAGCCCCCCGCCACCCGGGGCATCGAACGCCTGTCCCCCGTCGAGGCGCTGCTCGGCCCCGGTCCGGTGACCTGCCGTCGCCTCGCCGCCGAGCTGGACGAGCCGACCGACTTCTCCGGCTTCCACCTCCGGCTCCCGCCCGTCAGCCGCACCTGGTTCTGGGAGACCCTGGTGGAGGTCGACGGCGTCCCGGCCTGCTTCGCGCACGAATGGGCGGCCGACGCCTCCGCGCTGGGCGAACTCGGCCCCGCGTTCGCGGCCGCGCTCGGTGCGACCGTCTCGCCCGCGCCGCCGATCAGCATGCTCGCGCTCCTGATCGCGACGGCCGAGGACCGTGCGCTCGCGGCCAAGAGCACGATGGGCGCGACGATCCTCGGCAAGGAGCGGGGCAGGGCCATGAACCGGCCGCCCGAGACGCCCGCGATGCTGATCACGCAGGTCGTGACCGCGGACAACAGCCCCGTACTGGCCGCGAAGTACCTCGTCCCCGGCGGCGCGCCCCTGATCCACCTGAACCAACGCCACTGACGGCGGCGGGAGCGCTCGCGCAGGAGGAGCGTCAGCGCGATCCGGCGGCGGATCACACCAGGGTGACGTCCATGCCGCCTTCGGCCAGGACTTCCAGGACCGAGGCGAACACGTCGTAGGGGCGGCTCGTCGGTGACGTACCGGCCGTCGAGTTCCTGGGCGTGCCCGGCCGGCCGGTCCCGGCCCGGTCGTCGGCGGCTCCGCTCGCGTACGAGGTCGTGCCGGGCCCCGCCGCGGCGGGTGTCGAGACCGGCCCAGATGTCCACAGCGGCCGGTAGTCCACGGTGATCATGCCTCAGTCCGTGCCGGACGGGCGCTCCGGGAGCAGGCACTCCGCCAGCAGGGCGACGACGTCGTGCCAGGCCCGCCGGGCGTGCCGGGGGTGGTGGCCGACGCCGGGACGCACCGTGTGGCCGACCGTCGGGTGGTGGAAGGCGTGCAGGGCTCCGCCGTAGACCACGATGCGCCAGTCGACGCCCGCGGCCTGCATCTCCTCGGCGAACGCCTCCCGTTGCGCGGGCGGCATGATCGGGTCCTGGGACCCGACCCCGGCCCACACCGGGCAGCGGATGCGCGCCGCCTCGCCCGGCCGGCCGGTGGTCAGTGCGTTGACCGTGCCGATCGCGCGCAGGTCGACGCCGTCGCGGCCGAGCTCCAGTGCGATCGCGCCCCCGGTGCCGTAGCCGATGGCGGCGGTCCGGGCGCGGTCGGCACCTGGTTCGGCCCACAGCACGTCGAGCGCGGCGTGACCGATCGCCCGCATCCGGTCGGGATCGGCGAGCAGCGGCATGCAGCGCGCCAGCATGTCCTCGGGGTCCGCCAGATAGCGTCCGCCGTGGAGGTCGAAGGCCAGTGCCACGTACCCCAGTTCGGCCAGCGCCTCGGCGCGGCGGCGTTCGACGTCGCTGAGCCCCGTGCCCTCGGGTCCGATCAGGACGGCGGGCCGGAGTCCGGTGCCGGCGGGGAGGGCGAGGTGGCCGGTCATCGTCAGGTTGTCGGCGGGGTACTCCACCGTGCGCGTGGTGATCGTCGTCATGCGGCTGGACGGTAGTGCCGGTCGCGTCCGCTCGGGGTGGTGTTCACCGACGGCAGACGGCGGGCCGGCACCGGCCGGGGGTCAGGGGGTGACGGGCACCGCGTTGTTGTCCGGGGCGCAGCGGACGGTCCAGGGAGTGGCGGAGCGGACGAGGTTCTCGTGGATGCGGATGTCGATCTGCTCGGGTTTCCTGGTGCCGGGGACCTCCGCGTGCGCGGCGGTGCAGGCGAGCTGGCTGATGGCGGTGACGTCGAGGTCGCCGGCGCTGACCGCCGAGGGGACGAAGACGTCCACCGCGCCGGTGACGGCGTTCGCGGTGAGCTGACCGCCCATGGGCGGGACCTGGTTGATCAGGCCGCGCCGGCGTTCGGCGGGGGTGGGGCCCTCCAGGAGGAGGTCCAGTGCGTGCTGCGGGCTGAGCGGGCGGTCCGTGGGCCGGGTGACGGCCCGGATGCCGTACGGGCCCGCGAAGTACAGGCGTACGGAACGGGCTTCGGTGCCCGGCCGCGGGACGCCCGAGGCGGGGCCGCCCGCGTCGCGGGGATCGGTGGCGCTGATCCCGCAGCCCACGGTGGTCGTGAAGAGGAGAAGGAGAAGGAGGGCGGGGGCGGGGCGGGGGCGGGTCATGGCTGTTCCAGCGGGGCGGGGGGCAGGGCCAGGGTGAAGACGGCGCCCCCGTGGGGGCTGTTGGCGGCGGTGAGGGCGGCGCCGTGCAGGAGGGCGTTCTCGTGGGCGATGGCGAGGCCCAGGCCGCTGCCCTCGGAGCGGGTGCGGGCGGTGTCGGCCTTGTAGAAGCGCTCGAAGACGTGCGGGAGGACGTCGGCGGGGATGCCGGGGCCGTGATCGGTGACGGTGACGACCGTACGGCCGTCGTCGGCGTCGGCACGGGCGGCGAGGACGACCGGCGGGCGTCCGTGGCGCAGGGCGTTGCCGATCAGGTTGCCCAGGATCACGTCGATGCGGCGGGGGTCGGCCCGTACCGGCAGCGGTCCTTGGAGGTCGGTGCGCACGCGGGGGTCGTCGGCCCAGCCGCGGAGCTGGAGCGTCTTGGCGACGAGGGTGCGCAGGTCCGTGTTCTCCAGGTGCAGGGGGGCCGCCTTGGCGTCGAAGCGGGAGACCTCCATGAGGTCCTCGACCATGCGGGCCAGGGTGCGGGTCTCCGTGCTGATCAGACGTACCGCGTCGGCGGTGTCCTCGGGCAGGACCCCGGACGCGGCGTCCTCGTCGAGGACTTCGGTCACGGCGGCCATGGCGGCGAGCGGGGTGCGCAGTTCGTGGGCGACGTCGGAGGCGAACCGGCGGGCGCCCGCCTCCAGGCGGCGCAGCTCGGCGTCGTCGCGTTCCAGGGTGGCGGCCATGGTGTTGAAGGAGCGGGTGAGGGAGGCGAGTTCGTCGTGACCCCGGACGTCGAGCCGGGTGTCGAGTTCCCCGGCGGCGATGCGTTCGGCGCCGCCCCGCAGCCGGCGTACGGGACGCAGGATGTGCGCGGCGGCGTACAGGGCGGGGATCAGGGCGAGCGCGAGGGCGGGCACCGCTCCGGCCTGTGCGGCGGTGATCAGGGCCTCGATGTCGGCCTGGTCGTCGTCGAGGGGGAAGGAGACGTAGGCGGTGAGACCGGAGAGCCCGGCGGGGTTGTCCTGCCGTGGGGTGTCGGCGCGGGCGGGTTCCCGGGCGTAGGCGACGGGCATGCCGACGGCGAGCCAGGGGCGGCCGTCGCGCTCGACGTACTGGTAGGCGGCGTGGCCGCCGCTCTCGACCTCGCGGCGCAGGGTGTCGGGCACCGGTGCGACCGGCGGTGCCGGGGAGGCGGGGGCGGCCGGGGACGCGGAGACCAGGGGGCCGCGCTGGTACGCGGCGGAGGCGTGCCAGAGGCGGGAGCCGCCGGCCCGGTCGAGCTGGAGGGCGAGGCCGCGCAGGGTCTGCGTCGTCGGAGGGAAGACGAGGTCGGGGGCGAGGGAGTCGAGCTGGCCGCGCAGGTCGGCCGTCGCGGTGTCCTGGGTGCGTTGCAGGATCGCCGAGCGGGCCTCGCGGAAGGTGAGACCGGCGGTCAGCAGGGCCCCGAAGGCGGCGGCGAGCAGGAAGGCCACGACGAGCCGGGCCCGCAGGCCGCGCGGCGGGCGCGGCCGGAGGGGCGGGCGGGGCTCGTGTGCCGGGACCGGCCGGGACGGTCTGCGGGCCCCTGGGGGCGCGGAGTCCGTTTCCCCGCCGGGCGGGCGAGGGCTCACGACAGGGGCCCGAAGCGGTATCCGAAGCCGCGCACCGTCTGTACGTAGACGGGGTGGCGCGGGTCGTCCTCGATCTTGGCGCGCAAGCGCATGACGCAGGCGTCGACGAGGCGGACGTCCCCGTAGAAGGAGTGCTCCCAGACCTGTTCCAGGAGCTGCTGGCGGCTGTGGACCTGACCGGGTACCGCGCTCAGGAACAGCAACAGCTTCAACTCGGAGGGGGCGAGGGCGAGTTCGGTGCCGTGCTTGGTGACGCGCAGGGAGGCCCGGTCCACCGTGAGACCGGCGAACTCCTCCATGCCCAGGGGGGCGACACCCGTGTCCTGGTGGGGGGCGACGCGGCGCAGCACCGCCTTCATCCGGGCTTCGAGGATCTCCCCGCTGGCGGGTTTCACGACGTAGTCGTCCGCGCCCGCCTCCAGGCCGACGATCATGTCGAGTTCGTCGCCGCGCGCGGAGAGGATGATGATCGGGATCTGCTGGGACTCACGGATGCGGCGGCACACTTCGAGGCCGCTCATCTGCGGCAGCATCAGGTCGAGCAGGACGAGGTCGGGCCGGTACCGCTCCAGGGCGAGCAGCCCCGTCTCGCCACTCCCCGCGATCTCGGTGTCGTGACCGCGCCGCTTCAGGGCGAGGGCGACGCCCTTCTGGACGGCGGGGTCGTCTTCGATGAGCAGGACTCGTGCCATGGGTGCTGTGCCCTTCCGGCGGAACACGGGGGTCGGGGTGGGAGGGGGCGGCGCTGGGGCGCTCCCGCCACCAGGGTGCTGGAAGCATATGACGCGGCTTCTCCCGTTTTATGACGAAACGTTGACGGTCGGGGTGAAGACGGCGCGCGTACGAATGGCGTCGGCCCCGGCGAGGTGAGGTCAGGCCGCCGGGAGCCGGGTTCAGCCCCCCGTGAGGCGGGTGAGGTCCACCGAGCCCGCGCCCGCCCGGGGCTGCGGGATGACGCCCCAGAGGCACACCAGGACGACGTACACCGCCGCCAGGGCCAGGGCTCCGGTCCTGCCCGTCGCCCAGCGGGCCCGGAACCGCACCGGGTCCTCCACCAGGTACGTGGAGAGCGCGGCCGCTGCCACGGACACCGCCATGACGACGGCCGTACGGCTCTAGCCCGTCAGCCCGAGGCGTTCCTCGCTCAGCAGCAGGAACACCGGCCAGTGCCACAGGTAGAGGCTGTACGAGATCCGCCCGGCCCAGCGCAGCGGCCGGACCCGCAGGGCCCTGCCGAGCGGGGCGGCCGGGGCCTGGGCCAGGCAGCCGATGAGCAGGGCGGCGGCCAGCGCGTGGGCGAACAGGCCGCCGCGGAAGAGGGCGGCCGACGTCTGCCCTTCGGTCAGCGCCCAGTACGCGCCGATCCCGCACGCCAGGACCAGCGCCACCCGCCCGGCCGCCCTGGTGGTGAGGCGGGCGAGCAGCCGGGCGGCGGGCGGAGTGGCCGTCAGGGCGCCCAGGAGCAGCGAGAAGGCCCGGGTGTCGGTGCCCTCGTAGACGCGGGTGGTGTCCACCGGGTCGACGAGGACGATCATGAGCAGCAGCGAGGCGAGGGCCCCGGCGGCGGCCACGACCGCGACGTTGCGGCCCGCGTGCCGGCCCCGCGCCACCAGGCACAGCAGCGGTGGCCACAGCAGGTAGAACTGCTCCTCGACGGCGATGCTCCACAGGTGGCTGAAGACGTGGGTGCCGGCCGCGTCCCAGTAGCCGAGCCGGTCGGATATGAAGTGCCAGTTGGCGAGGTTGGCGAGCACCCAGGGGGTGTCGTCACGGGCCTGGCCCAGGAGCGCGGGCGGCCCGAAGGCCCACAGCAGGACCAGGGTGGCGGCGACGGTCACGGCGAGGGCGGGCACCAGACGGCGGGCGCGCCGCCCCCAGAAGGCGAGGAGGTCGACGCGTCCGCCCCGGGCCGCCGTCTCCCGCAGCAGGAGTCCGGTGATCAGGAACCCGGACAGCACGAAGAACAGGTCCACGCCGAGGAAGCCGCCGCCGAAATGGCCCGCGTGGAAGAACAGGACACCGAGGACGGCCAGACCGCGCAGCCCGTCCAGGGGTTCGATGTGCCGCTTCCGCCCGGCCGGGGCCGCGGGGACGGCGGCCGGGGCTGCGGCGCCGGCGCCGGTGGTGGGTGGCGCAGTCGTGTCTGCGGTACGGGCATGCCTGCCGGCGCGCTGGGAGGCGGCGCGCGAGAACGCGGTTCGGAGGGCGACGGGGGTGCGCATGCGGATGTCTTTCGGGTGGACGGGGTGACGGGTGCGGGGAGGGGGCAGAGCGGGGCGGGGCCGGCCGGACGCCGGGGGCGGCAGCAGTGACGCCACGCGGCCGGCGGCCCGCCGCCGGCACAGCCGGAAGACCGGGCGGCCCGCAGGGCTGCGGCTGCGGACCCGCTCGCGGCTACTTGCAGCCCAGCGGGCCGTAAACCTTGTCGCCCGTCCAGGAACCGGTGGCCCACTGATCGGCGGGCGCGGGCGTGTACGAGTACCGCTTGCCGAGTTCCTTGTCGAACCACTGGGCGAACGCGGCCGAGCCCTGCTGGCAGGAGTGGATGCCGTCCTTGCTCCGCTGGGCCTTCGCCGCCGAACCGTCGTCGCCCCACAGGGCGGAGGCGTCGAGGAAGTGGACCTCGTCCGGGTGCTGCGAAGCGACGTCCCGGGCCGACTTCGGGGCGGCCTTGATCGCCGCCTCGTTCGCCTTGTAGAAGTCGTCGATCCTGAACGGGGGCGCGGAGACCAGGACGAGTTCGGCGCCCGCGTCCTTCACCGTCTTCGCCAGCTTCTCGTAGGCGGCCCTCTGCTCCGCCGGGGTGCCCCAGTCGTAGGTGGTGATCTGGTACGCCACCACGTCGGGCTTGAAGGAGCTCAGCTCGCGGGGCAGGCTCTCCCAGGTGGGCGCGGCGATCTCACCGACGACACCGCCGCCGCCGGCCGCCGCCATCGACTTGAACTCCACGCCGTCGGCCTTCATCGCCGCGCCCAGCGCGGGTGCCTGCGCCTCGCCGATGGAGTCGCCCATCCACAGCAGTCTGGCGGGCTTCGCGCCGTCCTTGGTGGCCGCGCCGGACGCGGTGCCCGTTCCCTTGCCCGCGGTGTCCGCGTCCTTGGCGGACCCGCTGCCCTGGCAGGCCGTGAGCCCGAGG
The DNA here is from genome assembly GCF_044751045.1 of Streptomyces sp. NPDC088745. NCBI lineage: Bacteria > Bacillati > Actinomycetota > Actinomycetes > Kitasatosporales > Streptomycetaceae > Streptomyces > Streptomyces sp. NPDC088745. The sequence continues at coordinate 264,659 of NZ_JBIVLB010000006.1, read as the reverse complement.
ACACCGACGCACGCGGCCGCCGCGACGAGGGCGGCGAGCCGGCCGGAGGGCCGACGGAGGAGCGGCCGGCCCGCCCGGTTGCGGTTCGTGCCGTTGCCGTTGCCGTTGCCGTTGCGGTCGAAGTCGTGGTTGTTCATGTCGTGGTTGTTCATGCGGTCCAGCGAAAGACACGGAACCGCCGTTCGGACGGCCCGTCATCGCTTCATCACACACCGGGGAACGGCCCGTCACGTTCCGCGGAAGCCGCCGTCAAGCAGGCGCTTCGCGGCCCGTGATCACCGGCGTCCCGCGAAGGCGCTCCTTTGTCGCGGTGCAGGGGGTAGCGTCCTGGTCATGGACTTTCACACCACCGTTGAGCGGGCTCAACGCCTCAAGAAGCTGCACGCCGAGCACCAGCCGCTCGTTCTGCCGACCGTCTGGGACGTCTGGTCCGCCCGGACGGCCGTCGCCGCCGGGTTCCCCGCGCTGACCATCGGCAGTCATCCGCTCGCCGACTCCCGGGGAGCCGCAGACCAGGAGGGGCAGACCTTCGAGGAAGTGCTCGCCGCCGTCAGGCCGATCATCGCGGCGGTCGACGTCCCCGTCTCCGTGGACCTGGAGGCGGGTTACGGGCAGGACCCCGCCGACCTGATCGCCGGACTCACCGAGGCCGGCGGGGTCGGCCTCAACCTTGAGGACACCGTCCACTCCGAGGGCGGCCGCGTACGGACCACGCAGGAGCACGCGACGTACATCGCCGGCCTCCGCGCGGCGGCCGACAAGGCGGGCGTCCCGGTCTGGGTCAACGGGCGCACCGACCTGTTCATGCACGCGGACAACGCCGCCGACGTCCTGGACGAGACCGTCGAGCGCCTGCGCGCCCTCCAGGAGGCCGGCGCCGACAGCGTCTACCCGGTGGGCATCCAGGACAGCGACGACCTGCTCACGGCGGTGACCGGCGCGGTCGGCGTGCCCGTGAACACCACGGCCCACCCGGTCAAGCACGACCTTGAGCGCTTCCGCCGCCTCGGGGTCGGCCGGATCACCTACGGCCCGTTCCTGCAGTTCGCCATGACGGAGGCGATGAAGGACGCCATCGCTCCGTGGGCGCCGTGACGGCCTCGTGACCGGTCACTGAGCCAGGCGTACGGGCCGGCTCCCCGCCACGGAAACGGGTGCGGGGAGCCGGCCCGTACGGCATGACGGCCCCGCGGCACGGCGGAACGGTCGCCGCCCAGGACAGGACGCACACCGGACCGCCGGGCACTGGGCCACCGGGCCACCGGGCCACCGGGCCACCGGGCCCAGGCTCCGAGCGCGCCTCTGTACTATGTCATCCGATCGACGACAGCTCAGATGTCGTCGCCACGATGACCGTTCGCCCGAGGGAGGTACCCATGGCCGCAGCCGACCAGCCGCCCACGCCCCGTACCGACGACGCCCACGGTCCGGCGTCCTTCCTCGCCGCGGCGGCCGCCCTCGCCGCCGTGGACGACGCCCTGCGCGACGCCCAGCACGAGGGACCCGACCCCGTCCGGCCCGGTCCCGAACAGGCGCTGGCCTCCCTGATGCTGCTGCGGCAGGTCCGTGAGCGGTTGGCCGGCTGGGAGACCGGCCTGATCGAGACCGCCCGCGGCGCGGGCGCCAGTTGGGCGGACCTGGCCGGCCCGCTGGGCGTCGCCAGCCGCCAGGCCGCCGAACGCCGGTACCTGCGCGGGCGCCCCGGCGCCGTCGGCACCACGGGCGAGCAGCGCGTGACGGCCACCCGCCGGGCCCGCGCGGCCGAACGCGACACCGCCGCCCGGGCCCGCGCCAACGCGGCCGACCTGCGCCGCCTCGCCGCGCGGATCACCGCGCTCCCCCACCTCGGGTCCGAGGCGCGGCCGGCCCAGGCCGCCCTGCACAGCGCCCTCGGCGCCGCCGACGCAGCCGAACTCCTCGCGCCGCTGGCCGACCTGCGCCCCCACCTCCTCGCCCGCCACGCGGGTCTCGTCGCGTCCCTGGACGCCCTCGAAGACCGAGGCGCTCCGACGGCCGCTCCCGAGGACTGACCTGCCCGGCGCGGCGCACGCGGTGGCCGCGCCCGCCCCGTCCCTGCCCGTTCCGCAGCCCAACAAGCCCAGACCCACAGAAAGGTCCCTCCATGGCCAGCAGTGTCGAGACGATGGAATTCCAGGCCGAGACACGGCAGTTGCTCCGCCTGGTGATCCACTCGATCTACTCGAACAAGGACATCTTCCTGCGCGAGCTGATCTCGAACGCCTCCGACGCCCTCGACAAGCTGCGGCTGGAGTCGCTGACCGACTCCGGCCTCTCCGGGCTCGACACCAGCGACCTGCACATCGCACTGGAGGTCGACAAGGAGGCCCGCACGCTGACCGTCCGGGACAACGGCATCGGCATGAGCCGGGACGACCTCGTGGAGCTGATCGGCACGATCGCCAAGTCCGGCACCGCCGACCTGCTGGCGAAGATCAAGGACTCCCAGGACGCCGTCACCGCCGAGAACCTGATCGGACAGTTCGGCGTCGGCTTCTACTCGGCGTTCATGGTGGCCGACACGGTCACGGTGCGCACCCGGCGGGCCGGCACCGACTCCGGCACCCAGTGGGAGTCCGACGGCGAGGGCGCCTACACCCTGCGGCCCGTCGAGGACCTGCCCGTGGGCACCTCGGTCACCCTGCACCTCAAGCCCGTCGACAGTGAAGACGGCCTCGCCGACTACCTGTCGGAGTCGAAGATCCGTCAGATCGTCAAGCAGTACTCGGACTTCATCCGCTGGCCCATCCGGATGGCCGCCGAGCGCACCGACGCCGAGGGCGCGACCACGCGGGAGGTCGACACGCTCAACTCGATGAAGGCGCTGTGGGCCCGCCCGCGCGCCGAAGTGACCGAGAGCGAGTACCACGAGTTCTACCAGCAGATCAGCCACGACTGGCAGCCCCCGGCCGAGACGATCCACATGCGCGCCGAGGGCACCTTCGAGTACGAGGCACTGCTGTTCGTCCCCTCGCAGGCGCCCTTCGACCTGTTCTCCCGCGAGACCCGCGGCGGCGTGCAGCTCTACGTCAAGCGGGTGTTCATCATGGACGACTGCGAAGCGCTGATGCCCGACTACCTGCGCTTCGTCAAGGGTGTCGTGGACGCCCACGACCTGTCGCTGAACGTCTCCCGGGAGATCCTCCAGCACGACCGGCAGATCCGCGGCGTACGCCGGCGGCTGGTCAAGAAGGTCCTGGGCGCGGTCAAGGACATGCAGGCCAAGGACGCCGAGCGCTACGCGAAGGTGTGGGCCCAGTTCGGCCGGGCGCTGAAGGAGGGCCTGATCGAGGACCCGGACAACACCGAGACCCTGCTGGAGCTGGTGTCGGCGGCCTCCACCCACGATCCGGAGAAGACCACCACGCTGCGCGAGTACGTCGAGCGCATGAAGGACGGTCAGGACGCCATCTACTACCTGACCGGCGAGACCCGCGCGATGGTGGAGAACTCCCCGCACATGGAGGCCTTCACGGCGAAGGGGTACGAGGTGCTGATCCTCACCGACCCCGTCGACGAGGTGTGGGTGGACCGGGTCCCGGCCTTCGACGGCCACCGGTTCCAGTCCATCGCCAAGGGGCAGGTGGACCTCGGCGGGAGCGCCGAGGGCGACGAGGAGAAGGACGCCGAGAAGGCCCGGCACGAGCAGGACTTCGCGGCCCTGCTGCCGTGGCTGACCACCGCGCTGTCCGAGCAGGTCAAGGAGGTCCGCCTGTCGTCGCGCCTGACGACCTCCGCGGCCTGCATCGTCGGTGACGCCCACGACGTGACGCCGACCCTGGAGAAGATGTACCGGGCGATGGGGCAGGAGCTGCCTCCGGTGAAGCGGATCCTGGAGCTCAACCCCGCGCACCCGCTGATCACCGCGCTGCGCACCGCGCACGAGGCCGACGCAAACGATCCGGCGCTGGCGGAGACCGCCGAACTGGTCTACGGCAGCGCGCTGCTCGCGGAGGGCGGCGAGCTGCCCGACCCGGCCCGGTTCACCCGGCTGCTGACCGAACGTCTCACCCGCGCGCTGTGACGCACGGGTGCGGCCGGGCGCGTGCGCCGCGCCCGGCCGCACCCGCCCCGGCACGGGACGGTGGGACGCGGACGACCCGTGCGACGGGGGCCGTGACAAGTTTCACCATGCAGACGCATGCCGTCGCCACGCCGGACAGCGGTAAGAATGTCTTCTCGTGACTACCTCAGCCATATCCGCACCCACACCGATCTACGACCTCCTCGTCCAGGAACGGGGAGACGCCCTGACGGCGAGCCGTGTCGCCGCCGAGCAGACGCAGGACCAGGCCAGGCGGGCCCTGGACTGGGGCGGTCCACGCGCCGTTCCGGGTCAGCGGCCCGAACGCGCGTTCTCCGCCTTCGGCCACGCGGAGAGCTTCGGCCGCACGGACGGTCCGGAGGGCCCGGACGGGGCGCGGCCCGCGTCCTCGTAGCGCCTGTCGCCCGGACCGGAGGGGCGGAGGCGCCCGCCCTCCTTCCCGCCCCTCCGGTCCGGGCGGCTGCTCAGCGGTTCTCGGGCAGGTCGGCCTCCGCCGGGACGACCGAGAGCGAACGCTGCTTGCCCTGGCCGGCGGCCGGCTTGGCCGGCTTGCCGCAGAAGGCCGCCTCCAGCGTGCCGCCGAGCACGGTGTTCACCGCGCCCCGGTTCGAGGTGTTCGCCATCGCGGACAGCGCGCGGCGGCCGTCGCGGGTGGCGAAGGCGTAGGTGTAGAAGCCCTGGACGGTCCCGGTGTGGCCGTACACCTGGGTGCCGCAGGACAGGTCGTACCGGCGCAGCCCCAGCCCGTAGAAGCGGGTCTGGGCGGCGTCCGTCGGGGTGACCGTGGTCATGGCGTCCATCATCCGGGGCGACAGCAGCCTGCCCCGCATCAGCGCGGTGGTGAAGGTGTTGAGGTCGGCGGGGTCGGAGATGACCGCACCGGCCGCCTGCGCCCAGGAGACGGTCTGCTCCGTGGAGTCGACCAGCGGCGCGCCCTCCTCGTCGGGGTGGAGGTAGCCGCGTACGTGCTGGCCCTGGATCCGCGTCTCGGGGTGGACGTAGGACGTGTGGCGCAGGTTCAGGGGCTTGATGACGCGGCGCTCGTACTGCCGGGCGAGGGAGGTGCCGGTGGTCTTCTCGATGAGCATGCCGACGACGACGAAGTTGGTGTTGGAGTACTTGTACGCGGCGCCCGGCTCGGTGGTGCGCGGGAGGGCCAGCGAGAGGCCGACCAGTTCCTGGGGGCTGAAGACGCGGTTGCGGACGGCTTCGAAGCCGGGCACGGTCCGGGCGAACATCTGGTCGGTGTAGTCGGCCAGCCCGCTGCGGTGGGTGAGCAGGTGACGGACCGTGATCCGCTCGTCGGGCAGCAGGCCCGGCAGGTAGCGGTTGACGGGAGCGTCCAGCTCCAGCCGCCCCTCGTCGACCAGTTGGAGCAGGACGACGCTGGAGAAGGTCTTGCTGACGCTGCCGATGCGGAAGCGTGCCCGGGTGTCCATGGCCTCGCCGCTGACCCGGTCGCGGACGCCCACGGTACGGGTGCGGACGCCGTCGGGGCCGGTGAAGCGGGCCATCGCGCCCGGGGCGCCGTTGGCCATCGCGGCGTTCAGGGCCGCGGTCACCCCTTCCAGGTCGGGGGCGGGGACGGCGGGGGTCCGGGGCCCGGCCGGGGCCTGCGGGGCGGCGGAGGCCACCGTGGCGGGGGCGAGGCCGCAGGCCAGGGCGGTGATCAGGGTGGCGCTGACGGCCATGCGCCGGTGCGTCGGCAGGGACACGTGACTTCCTCGTTCTCAACTGGTCGCTGAAGCGGCGCACCTGTGGGGTGCGCCGCCGGGGCCGGGAGGACGGCCGTCGAACGCGGCCCCGCCCGCCCCTCACCGATCATGAGGGTCCGCACGGCGGGACGGTTCCTGACACGGGGCGGAAAATTGAGTTCGACCCGAGGACGGCCGTTGTTCACCCGCCCGGCGACGGATCCGCTGTCCGCCCGCCCCGGGGCGGTTCCCCGTGTCCACCCGCCCGGTGACGGCCCCTCAGCAGCAGCCGCCCTCCTCCATCAGGTGCCGGACGGCCTCCCAGTGCGACTCCGCGCCGCGCGCCGCGGCGGCCGCGCTCCGCTGCCGGTACGGCGCGGCCAGGGCCGCCCGGGTGTGCGGCCGCCCGCCCACGAGGACCGCGCTCACCTTCACCAGGTCGTCGAAGTCGACCAGCGGGTTGCCGTCCACGACCGTCAGGTCGGCCAGCTTCCCGGGCTCGACCGTGCCCAGGTCCCGGTCCGCCCCGAAGAGTTCGGCCGGGGCCCGGGTCACCGACCGCAGGGCCTGCGCCGCCGGGAAGCCGCCCCGTACCATCGCGCGCAGGACGATGTGCAGGGTGAGTCCGACCGGGGTGATCGGGGTGTCCGTGCCGATGGCCATCAGCCCGCCGCCGTCCACGATCCTCCGGTACGTCGCCAGCTCCCGCCGCAGCGCCAGCCGCTGGACGTCGGTCGGCCGTTCGGCGGCGCTGGCACGGACCGCCGCCGCGTCCCACGGCGGCATCATCGCCGTGACCCGGGCGTCGTCGGCCAGTTCCGGGAAGTCGCCCAGCAGCGGGGAGGCGACGAAGGGGGTCGCGAGGAGCTTCAGCCCGCCCCGCGTGTAGGCGGCGACGGTGTCCGCGTAGGTGAAGCCCTCGCTGGTCGCCCCGTGGCCCTGCTCGGCGCGCTCGGTGGCGACGAGGTGGCTCGTCAGGTCCTCGCCGCTCTGCAGGCCCTGCGACACGAGGTGGGAGCCGGACAGCACCCCCAGCCGCTCGTGCCCGAAGCGGGCCGCCTGCTCCATGTGGTCCTGCGGGGAGCGGACGTACGTCTTCACGAAGTCCCAGTCCAGGGCGGCTCCCCGGGCGAGCGAGCGCCGCAGCCCCTCCCGCGTCCGGTGCGCCCGGCCCATGCTGTAGGCGACGCGCGAGCCGTCGAGGAGTTCGCCGGTGGTGAGCAGCCGGGGGCCCGCCAGCCGCCCGGCGACGACGTCCTCGCGCAGCCGGGCCTGTTCGTAGGAGAACCCGGCCAGGGACACGGTGGTCGTGATGCCGTACGCGAGCGAGACGGCGGTCTGCCGCGCCCCGTACGTGTACTGCCAGGGGTGGGTGTGCGCGTCCCAGAGGCCGGGCAGCACGGTCTGGCGCGAGGCGTCGACGAAACGGCCGGCCCGGCGGCCCGCCCGGTGCGGTTCGACGGCGGTGATCCGCCCGTCACGGATCAGGATGTCGACGTCGGTGCGCACCCGGCCGTCCGTCGCCGTGCCGTCCCAGAGCCGTCCGGCGTGCACGACCACGTCGGCGGGCGCGGAGCTGCGGTAGTCGAGCCGTACCGGGAGCACGCGCCCGGGACCGGCCGCGTCGCGGGTGGTGAGCCGGACCTTTCCCTCGGCGAGGTACAGGAGGGTGCGGCTGTCGGCGCCCCAGCTCGGATGGTCCGCCCCGAGGTCGCCGATCTGCCGGGCCTCCCCCGCCGGGCTGCCGTCGGCGCGCACCGGCAGCACCCACAGCGCGGACTCGCTCACCACGGCCAGCCACCGGCCGTCGTACGACCAGACGGGCCCGGAGGCGTACCGGTCGGACAGCGAGGCGAAGCGGGCGACGGGGTACAGGCGGGAGGCGCCGGTGGCGACCTCCACCACGCGGATCAGGTTGTACCCCTCCCGGAAGCGGAAGTTGAGCCGGTTGCGGTCGGCGTAGACGAGGTGGCGTCCGTCCGGCGACCAGCTCGGCGGGCCGGGCAGTCCGCCGCCGCCCAGCGGCGCGGCCACCACCTTCTCCGTTCCGCCCGCCAGGTCCCGGACGACCAGGCCGCCGGCCATGTCCAGGCAGGCCAGCCGGGTGCCGTCCGGCGAGAGGGCGGGATGGGTGCGTCCGCCCGGCGCGAGCAGCTCGTTCTTCCCGGTGGCGAGTTCGATCCGCCGTACGGCGTTGAGGCCGTCGCGGTCGTCGACGTAGAGCAGCCACCGGCCGTCACGGCTGAAGGAGGGACCCTGGAGGTACGTGGACGGATCGGCCTCCAGGACCCGCCGGGGCCCGGCCGACCGCCCAGAAGTCGGCTGGATCCAGAGGGAGTTGAGGGCGACGAAGGCGAAGGAGCGGCCGTCGGGGGCGAGCACCGGCTGCTGGATGCCGCGCACGCGGCGGGTGCCGCGCGGCTCCAGGTCGTAACGCTTCACCCGGTACGCCGGCCGGTGGACGGGCAGGGTCGCGGTGAACGGCACCGTGCGCCCGGCGGGGTCGCGGTGCGGGCGCAGGATCTGGAACTGGCCGTCGACGGTGAGCAGGAGCCGCTCGTCGTCCAGCCAGCGCGGCGGCACGGCCGCGAGGGAGCCCTCGACCGGTACGTTCCGGCCGTCGACGACGAGGGTGACGGGCTGGAAGCGGGTGGTCGTGCCGGTGGCGGTGGCGCGCAGCCAGGCGGTGCGGCCGGCCGGGGAGACGGCGGGCGTGAGGAGCCCGCCGGGCGGTGCGGAGGCGGGCTCGGTGTGGACGACGGCGACCGGGCCCGCCCGGCCGGCGTCGGCGGGGACGGCGGCGATCGTACGGGACCGGAGCGCCGTCCCCTCGACCGTGCCGCGCACGAAGAGCACCCGGGAGCCGTCGCCGCTCCAGGCGGGGTCGAAGTCCTCCCAGGGCTTGTTCTGGTGGGGCCCCGGCTGCCCGTTCAGGCCCGTGAGCTGGCGCAGCGTGCCGTCGGCGACGTCCACCGTCCAGATGCGGTACGGGCTGCCCGTGACGGGGTCGCCGCCGCGTTCGGAGGAGAAGGCGAGGCGGGTGCCGTCGGGGGACCAGGCGGGGCTCCGGTCGTCCCAGGGGCCTTCGGTGAGGCGGCGCAGGCCCGTGCCGTCGGCGTTCAGCAGCCAGAGGTGGAACTGGCCGCCCCGGTAGCCGGAGACCGCGATGCGGCGGCCGTCGGGCGAGAGGACCGGGCGGACGGGTTCGAGGTCGGGCGGGGTGAGGGCGCGGGCGGGCCGGCCGTCGTCGCGGAAGGACCAGAGGACGTTCTGCACCTCGGCGACGTAGTGGCCGCGGTGGGCGGTGGCGGAGCCGTTGGTGGCCGCGTCGAGGCGGACGCGCCGGGTGGGGCCCCCGGGGTCCGCGAGGGCTTCGGAGGGCGGGGCCGCGCCGACGGCGGCGGCGCCGATGGTGACGGTGGCGGCCTGGAGGAAGGTGCGGCGGGGCAGGGACGGCAAGGTGACTCCCCCTGGGGTCTCAGGTGTACGCACGTGCCCCACCAGGAAACGCCGCGGGGGGCCCGGCGTCCATGAGGCGGGGCGGGCGGGGGCTCATTCCGGCCGACCCCGCACGCTGCCGCGACGGGGCTTGAGGGGGTGTCAGGCGTCTGTGCGGGCCGTCTCCTCGTGGGCGGCCCAGGCGTGTTCGCGGACGGCGGGGTCCTCCAGTACGTCCGCGGCCGTGCAGGCCGGGGCCCCGGCGGCGGCGAGCAGCACGGCGCGGGCGCGTGGTGCTGCTCGCCGCCCCGGCGAAGTGCGGGGTGTGGTCACCGGGGTCGGGGCCGTGCGGCGTGCGTCAGGGGGACGCGTCCGGCTCCGGGGCGGGCGCGGCCCGGCCGGTGTCCTCGGCATCGGCCTGCCCGACGCGCGACGCACGGGCCAGCGGATGCACCGCCGGGCCCTGCAGGACCTCGCCGTCCACCCCGAACCGGGACCCGTGGCACGGGCACTCCCAGGTGCGCTCGGCGTCGTTGAACCGCACCAGGCAGCCCATGTGGGTGCAGCGGGCCGCCACCGCGTGCAGCGCTCCGGTGTCGTCGCGGTGCACCGCGAGGTGCCGCTTGCCGTCCCGTACCACCGCGCCGCCGCCCGGGGCGATGTCCTCGACGGAGCCGGTGCGGTGCGGCAGCCGGTCGCCGACGAAGTGCGCCGCGACCGTGGCCGACGTACTGAGCACGGAGGGCGCCTCGTGCCGGGGGCTCAGGCGCACCGGGTCGTACAGGTCCGCCCACGACAGGACGTCCTGCCCGGACACGCCGGTCCCGCCGCCGTCGCCCTCCTTCGCGGTGATGCGCGCCGCGAGCAGCCGGCCGGCCATCACTCCGCCGCTCATCCCCCAGCCGTTGAACCCGGTGGCCACCCAGGTGTGCCGCGCGCCGGGATGCAGCCTGCCCACGAAGGGCACGCCGTCGGAGGGTTCGTTGTCCTGGGCCGCCCAGCGGTGGGTGAGGCGTACGCCGGGGAAGCGTTCGGCGGTCCACCGCTCCAGTCGCGCGTACCGCTCCTCGACCCCGCCGGCGCCCGGGGTGAACTTCTCACCGGTGACGATCAGCAGCCGGCGGCTCCCGCCGTCCTCGTCGTCGTCGTAGGGCGCGGTGCGCACCGAGCGGGTCGAGCCCTCCGGGGTCAGGTACATGCCGTGCGGGTCCTGCGCGGCGGGGATCGGCCCCGCCACGACCAGTTCGCGGTGCGGGGTGAGCCGGGCGAACAGCAGCGACCGGTCGAAGAGGGGGTAGTGCGTCGCCACGACCACCTCGCGCGCCCGCACCACGGACCCGCCCGCCAGCGTCAGGCGGCACGGGTCGCCCTCGTGCAGGCCGGTCACCCTGGCTCCCTCGAAGACCGAAGCGCCCTGCCGCCGCAGGTCCGCCACGAGGGCCAGCAGGTACTTGCGCGGGTGGAACTGGGCCTGGTCCTCCACCCGCACGGCTCCCGCCACCGGGAACGGCAGCCCGGTCTCGGTGACGTACGTCGCGGGCAGTCCCGCCGCCCGGGCGGCCTCGGCCTCCGCCACCACGGCGCGTCCCTGCTCGCCGGTCTCGCTGTAGGAGTAGGCGGCCACGCGTTCGAAGTCGCAGTCGATCCCCAGTTCCTCGCAGACCTGGGCCACCCGCCCGATCGCGTCGCTCTGCGAGCGCGCGTAGCGGGCGGCGGCGTCCGCGCCGCGGGACTTCCGCACCCGCTGGTAGGCGAGTCCGTGCAGGGCGGACAGTTTGGCGGTGGTGTGTCCCGTCACGCCGGACGCGATCCGGCCGGCCTCCAGGAGGACCACCGACCGTCCGGCACGGGCGAGCTCCCAGGCCGTGGAGATCCCGGCGATGCCCGCGCCGATCACGGCGACGTCCGCTTCGACGCGGCCGGAGGGCGGTGGATGCGCCGCGCCGGCCCCGTACTCCATCCAGTACGAACCGGAGTCCGGCGATTCCGTGCTCATGAGCCGCTCCTTGCCATCGTTGCCCGGGGGCCGGCGTTCCCCCAATGGGAGGAAGCCACTTTCGACTGTGCCACAGCGGGGTACCCACGTCTCGCGCACCTACACGGCATGCGGACCGGGGGAAGGGCGAGTAGACCGGGACCACAGGGGCACCCGGCGAGTGCCGCACCCGGCCTGCCGGTCCCCCCGCGACCGGCCGACGACCAGCCGATATCCAGGAGGACACATGGCCGTCCGACACCAGCTCATCCGCCGCCCGCCGGACGCCCTGTGGGCGGTGCTCAGCGACCCGTCGCGTTACGAGGAATGGGTGGTGGGCACGTACTCCACCCGCCCGGGCACCGGGGCCTGGCCCCAGCAGGGGGCGACCCTGCGCTACACGGTGCGCCTGGGCCGCAAGGAGTTCGAGGGGCACACCACCGTGCGCCGCCACGAGCCTCCGCACTCCCTGGAGCTGGAGGCGTACAGCGGACCGCTGGGCACCGCGCGGATCGCCTTCGACATCAGGCCGTGGGGCGAACACACCCTGGTGACCCTGGACGAGCACCCGCTGCGCGGCGTGGGCGGCGCGCTGCACAACGGGGCGCTGGACGCGCTGATGCAGTTGCGGCACCGCAGTCTGCTGGGCCGCCTGGCCCGCACCGTGGAGGGGGCGAGCCCGGACCGGAGCGGGCGGGACGCCCGGGTCTGACGCCGCGGCTCCGGCGCCGGGGCCGCGGCGCGCCTTCCGCCGCCCCGCCCCCGGCGCCCCGCGGGTCCGTCGCACGGGAGCACGACCAGCACACCGTGCGCGGCAAGCACGGCAAGCACGAAATGCACGACGAGCACGAGAAGAGAGAACGCATGATGGACAGCACCCTGCCCCTGCTTCTGAAGGGCTACGCCTGGCTGCCCGACCGGCACCGGCGCGAGGGGAGCTGGCCCGTGCACACGCGGCTGGCCGGGCGCCGGGCGCTGGCCCTGCACGGCCCGGACGCGGTGCGCTGGTTCTACGACGAGCACAACGTCGTACGCGAGGGCGCCCTGCCGGGGCCGCTCCTGGACACCCTGTTCGGGCGGGGCGCGGTGCACACCCTGGACGGCGGGGCCCACCGGGTCCGCAAGTCGCTCTTCATGGCCGAGCTCAAGGACGCGGGCGGGCTGCGGGACCTGTCCGACCGGCTGGCCCGCGAGTGGGACCGGACGGTGGCCGCGTGGCCCGGCCGGGACCGGGTGGTGCTCTTCGACGAGGTGTCCGAGATCATCACCCGGGCGGTCTGCGACTGGGCGGGCGTCGCCCTGCCCGCGGGCCCGGACGGCTCGCGGCACCTGGCCGCCGACCTGGTCGCCATGGTCGACGGCTTCGCCACGGCGGGTCCCCGGCACTTCCGCGCCCGCCGGGCCCGGGCGAGGCAGGAGGCCAGGATCGCGGAACTCGTGACGGCCGAGCGCCGGCGGGCGGGGACCGGGACGGAAACGGGCGGACCGTCCGTCAAGGCTGCCACGGCATTCGCCGCCGTCGCCCACCACCGGGACGCCGACGGCGCCCTGCTGGACCCGCACACGGCGGCCGTCGAGGTGCTCAACGTCATCCGGCCCACCGTGGCGGTCAGTTGGTACGTGGCGTTCGCCGCCCACGCGCTGCACCGGTGGCCCGAGCAGCGCGAGCGGCTCGCCGCGGGGGACCCGGCCCGGGCCCTGGCGTTCGCCCAGGAGGTGCGCCGCTTCTACCCCTTCGCGCCCTTCGTCGCCGGTCTGGCCGCCGACACCGCGCAGTGGGACGGCCGGCCGGTGCCCGCCGGCACGATGGTGGTCCTCGACCTCTACGGCCACGACCACGACCCGGCGCTCTTCCCCGACCCCTACGCCTTCGACCCCGGCCGCTTCCTGGACCGGGCGCCCGGCCGGGACGAACTCGTCCCCCAGGGCGGCGGCGATCCGGCCACCGGGCACCGCTGCCCCGGCGAGGACGTGACGCTCGCGGTGCTGGCGACGCTGACGCCGCGGCTGGCACGGCTGGCGTACGACGTGCCGGAACAGGACCTCCGCATCCCCCTGAACCGGATGCCGACCCGGCCGCGCAGCGGCTTCGTCCTCACGGACGTACGGACGAACGCGCGGGAGACCGACGCAGCCGGATGACGCGCCGGCCGGGCGCGGGGCGCGTTCCGCACCGCGCCCGGCCGGGACGGGCGCACAGGCGCAGCCGTCGGGGTCCCGCCGGGCCCGCACCCCGTGCAGCCGCCCCGGCCGGGCGGGTGCGCGGGGGGGGCGGACGCACCTGAGCGTGCCGGTGCTCCGTGTCGGTACGGCGACCGGCGGACGGCGGGTGACCCCGTCGTCCGGTGTACACGAAATGAACGAGGGGGAGCCCCGCCGAGCGCGGCGATCTCCCGGAGTCCAATAGCCCTCCCCCCGCGCCGGGTTCAGGAGGGCTTTCTGCTGCCCACGAGCAACTCCTCATATTCCGCTTAATCGTTAGGAAGGTTTCCCAACACTCTTGACGCCGCCTGGGCGGACCCCTAGCTTTCACGCCAGGAACACACGCTCACCCCACACCTGGAGTTCGTGATGCGCCGGTCCGCCCGATCTGTCATGTCCATGGCCAGCGGCTCCCTCGCGGCCGTCCTGCTGGCCCTCTCCGGCACCGCCTCCGCGTCCCCCGCGGGGGATTCCTCCTCCTCCGCACCGGGGGCCCGTGCGATCAACGGTCCCCTCAAGGTCTGCGGCACCCAGCTCTGTGACGCCGACGGCAAGGCCGTCCAGCTCAACGGCATGAGCACCCACGGCACGCAGTGGTTCCCCCAGTGCGTCACCAGCAAGTCCATGGACGCGCTCGCCACCGACTGGCGCGCCGACGTCCTGCGCGTCTCCACGTACGTCCAGGACGAGGGCTACGAGGACGACCCCGCCAAGTTCACCGCCCGCGCGCAGAAGTTCGTCGACCTGGCCCTCGCCCGGGGCATGTACGCGATCATCGACTGGCACATGCTGGAGCCGGGCGACCCGCACTACAACCTGGAGCGGGCGAAGACCTTCTTCACCGCCATGGCGAAGAAGTACAAGGACCACCCCGGCGTCCTCTACGAGATCGCCAACGAGCCGTCCGGCGTCAGCTGGTCGCGCGTCAAGTCCTACGCCGAGCAGGTCATCCCGGTCATCCGCGCCAAGGACCCCGACTCGGTGGTGCTCGTCGGAACGCGCGCCTGGTCGTCCTTCGGGGTGTCCGAGGACTCCGACGAGTCCGAGGTGGTGAACAACCCGGTACGGGCCTCGAACATCATGTACACCTTCCACTTCTACGCGGCCTCGCACCGCGAGGAGTACCTGCAGACGCTCGACCGGGCCTCCGACAAGCTGCCCGTCTTCGTCACCGAGTTCGGCACCCAGAACTACAAGGGCGAGGACGCCAACGACTTCGCGATGGCGCAGAAGTACCTCGACCTCATGAAGCGCAAGAAGATCTCCTGGGTCAACTGGAACTACTCCGACGACCACCGCTCCGGCGCCGTCTTCAAGGACGGCGTGTGCGACACCGACGACAAGTGGACCGGCACGTCCGTCCTCAAGGAAGCCGGCGTCTGGATCCGGAGCAAGATCCGCGCCTGATCCGCACCACCAGCACCGATTTCGACGTACGGCGGCTCGGCGCGGTGCCCGCGTTGCGACGGGCATGACGCGCTCAGCGAGAGCTCTGACCCGGCCGCCGTTCCGCCGTCCCGCCCGCCCCGGCGGGCGGGACGGCGGCCCGCACACATTCCAGCTCTCCTCGCCCCACGTCAGGGAGTCCAGGTATGCGCCTGAACGTCTCAGCCCATCTCCCCCCTTCCCCCGGAAGGACCCCCACCCTCCTCCTCTCCCTCACCGCCCTGCTCGCCCTCGTCGGCGGGCTCCTCCTCGCCCTTCCCGGCCCGGCCACGGCCGCCGCCGACCCGGTCATCTCCGGTGGGAAGGCCACCACGTCCTCCTCCGACGAGTCCTCCTCCTTCGGCCCCGAGAACGCCGTCGACGGCGACCCCGCCACCCGCTGGGCCAGCGCCGAGGGCAAGGACCCGCAGTGGCTGCGCATCGACCTGGGCGCCAACGCCTCCGTCTCGCGGGTCCGGCTGGTCTGGGAGGCCGCCTACGCCAAGGCGTACCGCGTCGAGACGTCGGCGGACGGGGTGGCCTGGACCACGATCGCCCAGGAGACCGCCGGAAACGGCGGCACCGACGACCTCACCGCCCTCACCGGCACCGGCAGGTACCTGCGCGTGTACGGCACCGCGCGCGGCACCGAGTACGGCTACTCGCTGTTCGAGGCGGAGGTGTACGGCACCCTCGACTCCACCCCGCCGCCCACCGGCGCCTTCACGGTCGTCGCGGCCGGTGACATCGCCGCCCAGTGCACCGCGTCCGACAGCAACTGCGCCCACCCCAAGACCGCCAAGCTGGCGCAGCAGCTCAACCCGAAGTTCTACCTGACCATGGGCGACAACCAGTACGACGACGCCCGCCTGAGCGACTTCCGCGCCTACTACGACAAGACCTGGGGCGCCTTCAAGGCCAAGACCCGCCCGGTGCCCGGCAACCACGAGACGTACGACCCGGCGGGCTCCCTCTCCGGCTACAAGTCCTACTTCGGCTCCATCGCCTACCCGAAGGGCAAGAGCTACTACAGCTACGACGAGGGCAACTGGCACTTCGTCGCCCTCGACTCCAACTCCTTCGACAAGGCCGAGCAGATCAACTGGCTGAAGGCCGACCTCGCCGCCAACAGCAAGAAGTGCATCGCCGCCTACTTCCACCACCCGCTCTTCTCCTCCGGCGGGCACGGCAACGAGCTGGTCTCCAAGCCGGTGTGGAAGATCCTGTACGGCGCCAAGGCCGACGTCGTCCTCGGCGGCCACGACCACCACTACGAGCGGTTCGCCCCGCAGGACCCCGAGGGCAAGGCCAAGGCCGACGGGATCGTGCAGATCGTCGGCGGCATGGGCGGCGCCGAGCCCTACCCGATCGAGGAGATCCAGCCGAACAGCCAGAAGCGGATCAGCGGCCCCTACGGCGTGCTGAAGATGGACTTCGACGACACCGGCTACGCCTGGAGCTACATCGGCGTCGACGGCAAGGTGAAGGACACGAGCCCGAAGTACAGCTGCCACTGATGTACCTGGCAGCCAACGGCCGCCCGGACGCGCCGCCCCGCCCCGCAGGGGCCCGGCGGCGCGTGCCCGGCACCGTCATCGCACTCGGCGCGGTCAGTCTCGTCACGGACGTCTCCTCGGAGATGGTCACGGCGGTGCTGCCGCTCTACCTGGTCCTCGGTCTGGGTCTCACCCCGCTCCAGTTCGGCTTCCTGGACGGCCTCTTCAACGGGGCGACCGCCCTCGTGCGGCTGCTCGGCGGACGGCTCGCCGACCGCGGGGGCCGGCACAAGCGGGTCGCCGGGGCCGGCTACCTGCTCTCCGCCCTCTCCCGGCTCGGGCTGCTCCTCGCGGGCGGCGCCACCGCCGGGATCGCCGCCTCGCTCGCCGCCGACCGGCTCGGCAAGGGCGTGCGCACCGCGCCCCGGGACGCCCTGATCTCGCTCAGCTCCCCGCCCGGCGAACTGGGCCGCTCCTTCGGCGTGCACCGGGCGATGGACACCACCGGCGCGCTGCTGGGCCCCCTGGTCGCCTTCGCCGTGCTGTGGGCGACCGCCGACGCCTACGACGCGGTGTTCGTGGTCAGCTTCTGCGTGGGCCTGCTCGGCGTACTGCTGCTCGTGATGTACGTCCCGGCGGCCCCCGCCGGCCCGCCCGTCCGCACGCGCCCCGCCACCCACCGGCCGCTGCGCGACCCCGCCTTCCGGCGCATCCTGTACGCCGCCTCCCTGCTCGGCGCGGCCACCATCGGCGACGCCTTCCTCTACCTGCTGCTCCAGCAGGGCCTGGACCTCCCGCCCGCCCTGTTCCCGCTGCTGCCGCTCGGCGCCGCCGTCGGTTACCTGCTGCTCAGCGTCCCGGCGGGCCGGATCGCCGACCGGACCGGACGCCGGGTGCCGTTCCTGCTCGGGCACGCCGCGCTGCTCGGCGCGTACGCCGTGCTGCTCGGCCCGGTGACCTGGACGACGCTCGTCGTCGTCCTCGCTCTGCTGGGCATCTTCTACGCCGCCACCGACGGCGTCCTGATGGCCCTCGCCGGTCCCGTGCTGCCCGCGCACGGCCGGGCGAGCGGATTCGCGATCCTGCAGACCGGGCAGGCCCTGGCCCGGCTGGTCGGCGCGGCCGGCTTCGGCGCGGCCTGGACCTTCTGGGGGTCGGGGCCCGCCCTGGCGACGGCGGCGGCCGTCCTGGCGGCGGCCCTGGTCGCGGCGTGGCGCGTGCTGCCCGCCTCCCCGCAGCCGCCCTCCCCGCCGCCCACCTCCTCCGCTCCCGCTCCCTCTGCCGCCCCGGAGGCGTCATGAATCTCCGCAACCGGCGACTGCGTCTGGTCCTGGTGGTCGCCGCCGTGCTCCTGCTGGGGGGCGGCTCGCTGGGTTACGTCCTGCACGCCCGCGAGCGCCAGGCCCCGGCGGGCCAGGTGCAGGCCGACGCCTCGTTCACCCTCGCCACGCCGGGCCTGTACTTCCGCGAGGGGGACTCGGGCCGGGTCGCGCGCCGGGTCGCCGGCCAGGCGTCCGCGCAGACCGGCGGGCCCTCCTGCGACCGGTTCCACGCGGCGGGGCAGCACGCCCTGTGCCTGCGGAAACTGCCCGGGGTGCCCGCCCGCACGCACGCCGTCGTCCTCGACCGGAACCTGCGGGAGGTCCGCCGGGTCACCGTCGCGGGCATCCCCAACCGGGCCCGGGTCTCCGCCTCGGGCAACGTCCTGGCCTGGACCACCTTCGCCACCGGCGACTCCTACGCCACGTCGGCCTTCTCCACCCGGACGGCCGTCCTGGACCTGCGGACCGGGTTCCTGGTCAAGTCGATCGAAGGCATCCCGCTGACCATCGACGGGGTCCGCCACCACTCCCCCGACGTCAACTTCTGGGGCGTGACCTTCGCCCGCGACGACAACCGCTTCTACGCCACCGTCTCGACCAAGGGCAGGACCCACCTCGTCGAGGGCGACCTGCGGAAGTGGTCGGCCAAGGCGCTGCGCACGAACGTCGAATGCCCCTCGCTGTCGCCGGACAACACCCGGATCGCCTTCAAGAAGAAGGTCAGGGACGACCCCTCGAAGCCCTGGCAGCTGTACGTCCTGGACCTGGCGACCCTGCGCGAGCACGCGCTCGCCGAGACCCGCAGCGTCGACGACCAGGCCGCCTGGCTGGACGACGCCACCCTCGGGTACGCCCTGCCGGGACAGGACGGCCGCAGGAGCGACCTGTGGACCACCCCCGCCGACGGCACCGGCGCTCCCCGCCTCTCCGTCCCGGGCGCCTCCTCCCCGGTGGCGGTGCGCTGACCCGGCCGCCCCCGGCCCACGACGGCGGGCCGGGGGCGGAAGTCCTTACGGAACGCGGACGTCCGCGCGCTGCGGCCGCCCGCGTGCGCCTCCCCGCCCGCGCGGATGCGAGGCTGTGCGGATGGGGAACGTGCAGCGGGTGCTGGTGGTGGACGACGACCCGACCGTGTCCGAGGTGGTCGCCGGATACCTGGAGCGGGCCGGGTTCGCGGTGGACCGCGCCGCCGACGGGCCCGGTGCGCTGGCCGCGGCCCGCCGCTGCCGGCCCGACCTGGTGGTCCTGGACCTGATGCTGCCCGGCATGGACGGCCTCCGGGTCTGCCGCACGCTGCGGGCGGACGGACCCGTTCCGGTGATCATGCTGACCGCCCGCAGCGGCGAGGAGGACCGCATCCTCGGGCTGGAGGTGGGGGCCGACGACTACGTGACCAAGCCGTTCAGCCCCCGCGAACTGGTCCTGCGGGTCGCCTCCGTGCTGCGCCGCGCCTCCCGGCCCCCCGCGCCGGGTCCCGTGCTGCGCGCGGCCGGCCTCGAACTCGATCCGGCGGCGCGGCGGGCCCGCCAGGACGGGCGCGAGCTGTCCCTCACGCAGCGGGAGTTCGACCTGCTCGCCCACTTCCTGCGGCACCCGGGGCAGGTGTGCGGCCGGGAGCTGCTGATGCGGGAGGTGTGGGGGTGGGAGTTCGGCGACCTCTCCACCGTCACCGTCCATGTGCGGCGGCTGCGCAGCAAGATCGAGGAGGACCCGGCCCGCCCCCTGCTGATCCAGACGGTCTGGGGCGCCGGATACCGTTTCGACCCGCCGCACCTCCCACCGCGGGACCGGATGCAGGACCCGCCGCGGCCCCGGACGGCGGAGAGCTGAGGGCCGCCCGTGCGCGACATCCTGATCATCGCCCTCTACGCCTTCCTCGGCGCGGCCGGGGCCGGACTGCTGGGCGCCGCCGTCCTGCACCTGCTGCGCCGCCGTTCGGTCGCGGTGTCGCTCGCCGTGGTGGCGGCGGTCGCGGTGGGCGCGATGCTCGCCGGGACCCTCGCCGTGGCCTGGGCGATGTTCCTGTCCCCCCACGACCTCTACGTGGTCACGCTGGTCGTCGCGATGGCGGCGGGGGTCTCGCTCCTCACCGCGCTCGCCCTCGGCCGCCGCCTCGTCGTCAGCACCCGGCAACTCGTGCACTCGGCGCGGGAGTTCGGTGACGGCGGCACCTTCACCCCGCCGCCGCCGGGGGCCGCGCCCGCCGAGCTGGCCGCCCTCAGCGCCGAGCTCGCCGCGACGGCCGCCCGGCTGGCCGGGGCGCGCGCACGCGAACGCACCCTGGAGGCGTCCCGGCGCGAGCTGGTGGCCTGGATCTCGCACGACCTGCGCACCCCGCTGGCCGGTCTGCGCGCCATGTCGGAGGCGCTGGAGGACGGCGTCGCGCAGGACACCGCCCGCTACCACCGGCAGATCCGCACCGAGGTGGACCGGCTCAACTCCATGGTCGGCGACCTGTTCGAGCTCTCCCGCATCCACGCCGGCGCGCTCGCCCTGCAACCGGTCCGGATGTCGGCGTACGACCTGGTCGGCGAGGTCCTGGAGGGGACGGATCCGCTCGCCCGGGAGCACGGGGTGCGGCTCGTCGGGGAGCGGGTCGATCCGGTGCCGCTGGAGGTGGACGGCCGGGAGATGTCCAGGGTGCTGGCGAACCTGCTGGTCAACGCGATCCGTCACACCCCGGCCGACGGCACGGTGACGGTCGCCGCCGAGCAGCGGGCCGCCGGGGCGGTCCTGTCCGTCACGGACGGCTGCGGCGGCATCCCGGCCGAGGACCTGGCCCGGGTCTTCGACACCGGCTGGCGCGGCACCGCGGCCCGGACCCCGCCGGCCGGGGCGGGTCTGGGCCTGGCCATCGTGCGCGGCATCGTGGAGGCGCACTCCGGGCGGGCCGAGGTCCGCAACGTGCCGGGCGGCTGCTGCTTCGAGATCACGCTGCCGACCGCCGGGGCGTGAGGTCGGCGGCGCCGAAGGACACCGAGAAGCGCTCGCACCAGATGACGGCGCTGCGGTAGGCGGAGAGATCGGTTCCGGCCGGGACGGCGTAGTTCTGGTCGCCCCGGTTGCCCTTGAGCCCGCCCAGCTCCACCGCGCCCTCGCCGAGGTTCCTCTCTGCCCCCTCGGCGTCCTCGCGCGACAGGTAGACCCGTACGTCCGGGCCCTCCGAGGTCGCGAGGCCCTCGAGGCGCAGCACGGTCCCGGCGCCGCCGGCGAGGCGGACCGTGCGGGCGGTGCCCGTGGTGGTGTGCTCGTGGCTGACGAAATCGCCCCGGGCGAGGTCGACGGGGCCGGCCGTGCCCGGGACGGGCGTCGTGCCCGGCGGGCCGGGGGCGGTGGGGGCGGCCGCCGCGGGGGGAAGCGCCTCGTTCACGGTGGTCGTGGTGAACGCCTTCCAGGGCTGGAAGGCGTGGAGGGCGGCCCCCGCGGCCACGGTCAGGACGACCAGCAGGGCGACGAGCGGGCGGCGGCGTGCGGCGGGCGCGGGCATGGGGACTCCAGGGGGGCTGGGCCGGGACGGCCGGGCCCGCGCAGGGTGCCGGGCCGGGTGTTCGTGCCCCCAGTAGACCCGCGGCCGCGCCCGCCGGGCGAGCCCTGGCGGGGGGCCGTAAGAGATCGGTAACACCTGTCCGGCCGGCGGCACTTCACCGCCGCGGCCGGGTGCGCGGCCCACCGCATCCGGAACCTCGAACTGACGACGCGCAGCGCGGCGCGGAGCCGCCCGCCGGGCCACGCCGGCGGTCCGGCCCCTCGGCCTGAGGCGTCCTCTCAGTGGCCCGAGGCGTCCTCCTGGGCCTC
The DNA here is from genome assembly GCF_044751045.1 of Streptomyces sp. NPDC088745. Lineage (NCBI taxonomy): Bacteria > Bacillati > Actinomycetota > Actinomycetes > Kitasatosporales > Streptomycetaceae > Streptomyces > Streptomyces sp. NPDC088745. The sequence continues at coordinate 243,249 of NZ_JBIVLB010000006.1, read as the reverse complement.
CTCGTTGGGGGACAGCGCGTCCCCGGCCTCCCCGTCGTGGTCCGCGGGGAGGTCGGTCCGGCCGACATCGCGGGTCTCGGCTTCCTCGAACTCCTTCAGGGCCTCGTCGAGAGCCGTCTCCGGGCGTCCGGCGTCCTGGTCCGACTGGTGCTGGGGGCTGGTCATGCGCGTCCTCATTCCTGGCCTGTACGCGTCCTCGGGTCCGCGTGCCTCCGCGCTCTGTTCGCAGCGGCTGCGTACACACGTAACCCGCTCCCCCGTCCCGTAACCCGTGCAGATGACATCGGTCCGCCGTACGGGACAGAATCGGCATTCGTCGCACAACGGGCCGACGGCGTCGGCGCGGCGCATTCGCGAGCGAGAGGGAGAGCCGGGATGGGCAACGAGTCCTACGGGAAGAAGCGGTTCAAGAGGTCGCGCAGTCACTTCGCGGACCGGATCACCGCCGACGGGCGCGACGGCTGGCCGGTGGAGGCGGGACGCTACCGGCTCGTGGTGAGCCTGGCGTGCCCGTGGGCCGGCCGGGTGCTCGTCGCGCGTCGGCTGCTCGGCCTGGAGTCCGCCCTGTCGCTCGGGATCACCGACCCGATCCAGGACGACCGGAGCTGGCGCTTCACCCTCGACCCGGACGGCCGCGATCCGGTCCTGGGCATCCGGTACCTGAGCGAGGCGTACGAGGCGCGGGAGAAGGACGCGCCGGGCGGGGTGAGCGTGCCGGCGATCGTGGACGTGCCCAGTGGGCGGCTGGTCACCAACGACTTCCAGCAGATCACCCTCGACCTGGCCACCGAGTGGACGGAGCTGCACCGTCCGGGAGCGCCCGACCTGTATCCGCGGGCCCTGCGCGCGGAGATCGACGAGGTGATGGAGGACGTCTTCCAGGACCTCAACAACGGTGTGTACCGGGCGGGGTTCGCGACCGGCCAGGAGGAGTACGAGAGGGCGTGCCGGGACGTCTTCCGCCGGCTCGACGCGCTGACGCGGCGGCTCGCCGACCGGCGCTACCTGGTGGGCGACACCCTCACCGAGGCCGACATCCGGCTGTTCACGACGCTGGTGCGCTTCGACGCGGTCTATCACGGCCACTTCAAGTGCAACCGGTACAAGCTCAGCGAGAACCCCGTGCTGTGGGCGTACGCCCGGGACCTCTTCCAGACGCCGGGGTTCGGGGACACCGTGGACTTCGACCACATCAAACGCCACTACTACCGGGTCCACCGTGGCATCAACCCGACGGGCGTCGTGCCGCTGGGGCCGGACACCGACGGCTGGACCACCCCGCACGGCCGCGAGCGCCTGGGCGGCCGTCCCTTCGGAGAGGGAACGCCGCCGGGCGCGCCCTGACGCGGTCCGCGCACCGGCCGTGGGCGCCGGCGCGTACGGCCGGGGCGGTCAGGCCGCCGCGGTGCGGAACGCGCGGGGGCTCTCGCCGGTGTGGCGTTTGAACGCGGCGCTGAAGCCGAAGGCGTCGGCGTAGCCGACGGACCTTCCGATCTGCGCGACGCTGAGGTCCGTGTCGGTCAGCAGCGTCTCGGCCTCGGCCATCCGGCATTCCGTGAGGTAGGCCAGGGGCGGCCGGCCCATCAGCGCGGTGAAGCGCTTGGCGAACAGGGCCCGGGAGACCCCGGCCCGGGTGGCCAGCGAGGCGACCGTCCAGGGTTCGGCGGGCCGGTCGTGGAAGGCCTGGAGGGCGGGGCCGAGGACCTCGTCGGCGAGGCCCCGGTACCAGCTCGGCGCGTCGGCGCCGGCCTGGTCGAACCAATTGCGCAGGGTGCACACCAGCGCCCAGTCGAGGAGCCGGTCCATCAACGCCTGTGATCCTGCGGTGAGTTGGGCGGCGTCGGCGGCGGCCTGCTCAAGCCAGGCGCAGACCTCCGCGTCCTCCGTGACCACCAGGACGGGCGGCAGCGCGCGCAGCAGCCGCTCGTGGCGGCGGCCCGAGGCGCGGTAGGCGCCCACGATCAGCGCGGTCGCCGCCTCCGTTTCGCCGCCCCAGCGGATTCCGGCGAGCTCCTCGGCGGTGCACTCCGCGTCCGCGGCGAAGCAGGCGATCTCGTAGGTGGAGTGGGGGCGTCGGACGCTGTCGGGGCGGTCCGCCAGGTGGAACGGCGCGGGGCCGCGCACGATGGCCGTGTCACCCGCGCGGACCGTCCGCCGCGTGCCGTCGGGCAGCAGCAGGGTGCCGCCGCCGCGCAGCACGCTGACCATGGTCAGCGGCGCCCCGTCGGCGAAGCGGATGGTCCAGGGCGCCGTCAGTACGGCGTGGCTGACGACCGAGCCCTCGGCCCGGATGCCGCTCAGGAGCGAACTCAGAGGGTCCATGGAAGCAGCGTAGACGATCGCCTATGTTCCGTAGCGTTTCTCCCATGGATCATCCATCCCGCCGGGTCTGTACTGGGTTCATCGCACCGACCGAGACCTACCGGGAGACACCGTGACCGAGCTCGCCAGCCAGAGCAGGACCGCCCTCGTCGTCGTCGCGCACCACCGCGCCGACTCCCTCACCGCGCACACCGCCCGCCGGGCCGCCGCCCGGCTCGAGGCGGCCGGGTACCGCGTCGACCTGCTCGACCTGCACGCGGAAGGGTTCGACCCGCGGATGAACACCGCGGACGAGCCGGACTGGGGCAACAGGGAGAAGGCGTACTCGGACGAAGTGCAGGCCCACATGCGGCGCGTCCTCGACGCCGATGTCGTCGTCGCCGTCTTCCCCGTCTACTGGCAGAGCGTGCCCGCCGTGCTCAAGGGCTGGATCGACCGCGTGTGGAACTACGGGTTCGCCTACGGCCGCAGCAAGCCCCGCCTCGCCGGCAAGCGCATGCTGTGGCTGGGCCTGGCCGGCGCCCCGTCTGACGATCCCGTCGTGGCGGGGATGCAGGCCGTCCTGGACAGCGGCCTGAACGACGGCATCGCCTCCTACTGCGGTTTCTCCCGGTCCACCGTCGGCCTGCTCACCGACGCGGAGGAGCGCCCCCAGCGCGTCGACGCCGAAGGCAACCTCCTGGTCGGCCAGGCGGTCACGGGCGCCGAACGGGAGGCGCAGTACGCCGACTTCGACCGCCGCGCCCAGGAGTTCGTGGACAGGTTCGTCGCCGAGGAACTCGTCGCGGCCTGACCGCCGACGGTCACCGCGCGCCCGCCGGTGCGCGGCGTCCGCCGACGGCGCCGCGCACCGGCCGCGGCCCGTCACCGTCTCAGACCCTGCGCACGACGTGCAGCAGGTACTCCCGGCGGTGCAGCGGGTTGTGGTCGGTGCGCGCCCTGGACGGGGGCCGCCGGGTGGCCGTCACCGGCCGGTGACGGGCGAAGGAGGTCTCCAACAGCCCCTCGCCGCCGGTGAGCCCGGCCAGCCGGCGTTCCAGCGGGTGGACGGAGGCGGCCGGGATCTCACCGGTCAGCGAGCAGCCGTACCGCTCGACGCGCGGTGCGGCCGGCACCGCCCGCAGGCGGGCCAGGAGTGGCACGACCTGTCCGAGCGCGGCCGACGGGACTTCGAGGCGGAAGTCGTGCATCGGCTCCAGCACGGTGGTCCCGGCCCGGCGCAGCGCGCTCATCAGCACCAGCGGGGTCAGGCCGCGGAAGTCCGCGGCGGTGCTCCGCACGGAGCAGAATCCGCTGTGCGTCAGCGTCACGACGCAGTCGCTCACCTGCCAGCCGTACAAGCCCTGGTGGAGCGTCGCCCGGACGGTGTCCTCCACGGCGCGCATGAACGCGTGGGGCATCGAGCCGAGTTCGACGCCCAGCCGGTGGTCCACGCCGCTTCCGGGCGGGCCCGGCTCCACCCGCAGTCCGACGGTCGCCGCGAAGGGGTTTCCGTCCTCCCCCCTCGTTTCGCGCGCCTGCCCCGGACCGTCGACGCTCTCCCGGTGCAGGGTGGTGGTCGCGGAGAACGAGACGGGGATGCCGTAGTCCTCGTCGAGCGTCGTCCCGATGACCTCCTTCTGCACCTCCCCGTACAGCGATACGGAGGTCTCGCGCCGGATCTCGTCGTGCCGCAGCCCGATCAGCGGGTCCTGCTCGGCGAGTTGCAGGAGCGCGGAGTGCAGGGCGGCGCGGTCGCCGGGGCGGACCGGCCGGACGACGGTCTCCAGGGCGGGCGGCGCGAAGTGGCGGTCCGTCCCCGTCCGCGGCCCGGGCCTGCCGACCGTGTCGCCCACCCGTACGTCGGCGAGGCCGAGCAACTGGCCGATCTGCCCGGCCGCGACCGCCCGCGCACCGGTGACCGTGCCCTCCGCGAAGACCCGCACTCCGGTCACCCTGCCCTCCCGGGCCGCGCCCGGGCCCTGCCGGAGGGTCACGTGGTCGCGTACCCGCACCCGTCCGCCGAACAGCCGGACGTACGCGATCCGCTCCCCGGCGGCGCCCCGCTCGACCTTGAAGACCGTGCCCGAGACCGGTTCGTCCGGGGCTCCCCCGGCCGGCGGCAGCAGTTGGCCGATGCCCTCGGCGAGGGCGTCGACGCCTGCCCCGGTGACGGCCGATCCGAAGAACACCGGGTGGATCAGCGCCCGGTGGGTCTGCCGCACGAGTTCCGCGCGCAGCCGGGCGGGCGGCAGCGGGTGCGGCAGGGCGTTCAGGCAGGCGGCCAGCACGGCGTCGTCCTGCTCCGCGAGGCGCTGCCCCAGGCGGTCGGCGACGTCCGCGTCCGCTTCGGGGTACGGCTGGAAGGAGGCGGTGGGGAGGCCCGCGTCGTGGACCGCGCCCAGCGGGGCGAGCGCGGGGGTGAGCCGGTCGCCGAGGGAGCGCAGCAGGGAGGTGTCCTGCGCCCCCCTGCGGTCGATCTTGTTGACGAAGATCAGGGTGGGGATGCGCAGGCGTCGCAGGGTGCGCATCAGGACGCGGGTCTGCGCCTGGACGCCTTCGACGGCGGACACCACCAGGACGGCCCCGTCGAGCACGCCGAGGACCCGTTCCACCTCGGCGATGAAGTCGGGGTGCCCGGGGGTGTCGATGAGGTTGACCGTACGGCCGTCGAGTGCGAACGACGCGACGGCGGACTTGATGGTGATGCCGCGGCGGCGCTCCAGCGCGAGGGTGTCGGTGTGGGTGCTGCCCGCGTCGACGCTGCCGATCTCGTCGAGGACTCCGGCGAAGTGCAGGAGCCGCTCGGTGAGGCTCGTCTTGCCCGCGTCCACGTGGGCGACGATGCCCAGGTTGAGGGCGTCAGACCCGGGGTCCGGGGAGGCGGAGCGCGCGGGGTTGGGCGCGCCCGCGGAGATGTGCGTTTCCGTGTGCACTGACGATCCGGTTCTCTGAAGAGGTGAAGGGGGCCTTCGGAGGGAACGCGGAAAGTCGGCGCATGTGCTGTCTCCTTGCGGGGTGGCTACGAGTGCTGGTCGCACCCTGCCGCAGGCGGGCCGGGGCCGCAATCGAATTGTGTGCGCGCGAATCGTGTGCGCGAATCGTGCGCGCGGGAGGGGGGGCGGGACCGCGCGGACGCAGCGCACCCGTCCCCTTCCCGGCGCTCGTGCCGAGGGGCCCCCTCGGCACGGGCGCGTGCGGCGGGGTCAGGACGACGGAGTGGGCTTGGGCTCGCCGGGGTTGACCACGACGACCCCCTCCCCTTCCAGCTTCAGCTGCACGGCCTCGCCCGAGCCGCCCTTCACCATGGACCCGATGCTCTGCGAGCGGTGCAGCGAGGTGCTCAGCGCCGGGCTCCAGGCGACCACGGCGTCCGTGTCCACGTGGACGGGTGTCTGCGGCGTCACCGGCAGCACCAGCGGGATGCCCGCACTGGTGAGCGCCAGCCGGCCGGTGCCGGTGAAGGTGCAGTTGAACAGGCCGCCGCCGGCCATCCCGGCGCCCTTGACGGTGGTGATGTCGTAGTTCAGGGAGGCGTCGAAGCACAGGACGTTCTTGCCGTTGACCGTCAGGCCGTGGTTCTCGTCCACGTCGACGAGGAAGCAGTGGGCCGCGTCGGAGGCGAACCACGCCTCGCCCTCGCCGGTGACCGTCATGAGGGCCAGGCCCTCGCCGGTCACCGCGCGCTTGAGGAAGTTGCCCACGCCCTGGCCCTGGCGCTCGAACTCCAGGGACCCGCGCCAGGCGACCATGGTGCCCTGCCTGGCCCGTGCCTCGCCCTTGACGGCGTACCGCACCGCCATGGCGTTCTCCTGGGTGAGCCCGGGGGCCGACACGGGCTGGACGAGGTTCTCGGGATCGAAGAGGTTTCTCAGCATGCCGGTCCCGGTACCCGGCCGTGCGGCGGTCATACGACCGGAGTTGTACGTTCCGCGCACAGGTGGTTCCGCGCACAGATTCACGTCTCGTGTTCACGTCCCGTGCGGACGTCGCGCCCGCTGTGTGCGAGCCGCGCGGTGAAAATCGGATGTGCTGACGGCGCGGGCTTGTTAGGTTCGCCGGGTGCCGAAGCTGAATCAGATCATCGCCGTCGAAAAGGGCGTCAAGTCCAAGGCCCTCCAGGAACTCACCCAGGCCCACCAGGACGTGCAGAAGCCCGCCCTGCTGGCCGGCATCTCCCGGACCTACCAGCCCAAGGACGAGGAGGGCGAGCAGTTGCCGCCCGAGTCCACCCGGGTGCAGATCAAGGCCGAGGACGCGCTGCGGGCGACCGCCGGGACGCTGACGCGGCTGTTCGACGTGACCGCGACGAAGGACTGGGCGAACCGGTCCGCGGCCGCGGACGTGGTGGTCGACGGTGCGGTGCTGCTGCCCCAGGTGCCCGTCCCGTACCTGCTGTTCCTGGAGAAGCAGCTCACCGATCTGCACACCTTCGTGCGCAAGCTGCCGGTGCTGGACGCCTCCGAGTCGTGGAACCTGGACCCCTCGACGGATTCCTGGAAGACGGAACCGGTGCGGACCATCCGGACGAAGAAGGTGCCGCGCAACCACGTGAAGGCCGAGGCCACCGAGAAGCACCCGGCGCAGGTCGAGGTGTACTACGAGGACGTGCCGGTCGGTTACTGGACCACGGTGAAGTTCTCCGGCGCACTGCCCGCCCGGCGGGTCAACGAGCTCCTGGAGCGCGTCGAGAAGCTCCAGCAGGCGGTCAAGTTCGCCCGTGAGGAGGCGAACAACACGGAGGTCACCGACCAGCGGGTCGGCGACGCGGTATTCGGCTACCTCTTCCGGTAGCCCCACACACGCCCTCCGTCGCGAGCGGAGGGTGCGCGATGAGCGCAAGCTGAAACTGATGTTGAAGCTGATCAAGGGGTGTCAGTCGGGGGTTCGAATCCCTCCCCCCGCACCACGTGCGGGGGTGGCCCAGACCTGGCAGAGGCGGCCCCGTGAAACTCAGATTCTCGCTCCAGTCTCAGTATTCGCCGCCGAACACCGGATCGACCGGCCGTGGGCGAACATCGACGGATGGAGGTTCAAGTCCTCTCGGCGCCTCTTGCGTGGCGCTGTAGTTCAAAGGCAGAACACGTCGATCTCAACCTGATCCGCGGTCTTCAACGCCGCCGGTGTGCGCAATTGGGTGGCAAGCTGGAGCCCGGGAGCTGGACATGCTCCCGGGCTCCGTCACGTTCCGGCGCGTTCTTCGCGCCGAATTCCGGCCGGTTTCCGGTCAGAAGGGCATCCGCCCGCGGCCCTTGCGGCCGGCCGCACCGCTGCGGGAGACGGCCCGGGAGCTGGTGCCGAACGGCTTGCTCAGCCAGCGGCCGAGCGGCCCCGGGGCCTTGCTCGCGGCACGCGAACCCGCGCCGAGCGTGCGCTGGGTGCCGCGCTCCGGGTGCCGCGAGAGCCGGGGCAGGAAAAAGGCCAGGACCAGCAGGACGACACAGACGACGACGATGCCGACGACCATCATGGGGACACCTCGGTTCACTGGGGAAGGGGACGGCAGGGGACGCGTTCCGTGTGCCCCGCACCGCACCGCTTACGCCCCGCGCCCGGCCCGCAGCTCCGCCCGGGTCCCGGGCGCCGGCCTTGTCCACGCATATGACGGATCGTCATGTCGGTTGTGTGGCACAGGTGTTACGGGAGTGCGAGACCTCTTGTGGGGTCCGGGGGGATGGGCCAGTCTTTCGGTGTCGGCGGGTCGGCGGCAAGCCGGGATTCACCGCGCGTTGGCTTGTCATGCCCCTGTCGTGCACTCCCCCACAGCTGCACCCCGGTGCACCACCCCACGAGGAGGATCCCTCCGATGTCGATGCATTCAGCGCCTTCCCGCAGCGGTTTCGTCGCCCGAAGATGGGCGGTGGCCGGCGCCACCTCCGTGGCCGCCCTCGCGCTCGGCGCCGTCTCCGTGCTGCCCGCCGCCGCCGCTCCGGCCGCCGCGGAAGGCCGGATCGAGAACGCCGGCGTCGCCGGAGCCGTTCCCGGCAGCTACATCGTCACCCTCAAGGACTCCGTCGTCGACGCCGAGTCCCCGCGGGGCCAGGCGCTCGCCAAGCGGTACGGGGCCACGATCAAGGACACGTACGAGCGGGCCCTCAACGGGTACGCGGTCGAGCTGTCCGAGGCCCAGGCGAAGAAGTTCGCCGCCGACCCGGCGGTCGCCTCGGTCGCCCAGAACCGCGTCTTCAAGATCTCCGCCACCCAGCCCAACCCGCCCTCCTGGGGCCTGGACCGCATCGACCAGCGGGCCCTGCCGCTGGACCGGAGCTACACCTACCCCGACTCCGCGGGCGAGGGCGTGACGGCGTACATCATCGACACCGGTGTCCGCATCACCCACAGCGACTTCGGCGGCCGCGCCAGCTACGGCTTCGACGCGATCGACAACGACAACACCGCCCAGGACGGCAACGGCCACGGCACGCACGTCGCGGGCACCGTCGGCGGCACCGCGTACGGCGTGGCCAAGAAGGCGAAGATCGTCGGCGTCCGCGTGCTCAACAACCAGGGCTCCGGCACCACCGCCCAGGTCGTCGCCGGCATCGACTGGGTGACCCGGAACGCCGTGAAGCCCGCCGTGGCCAACATGAGCCTCGGCGGCGGCGTGGACAGCGCGCTCGACACCGCCGTGCGCAACTCCATCGCCAGCGGCATCACGTACGCCGTCGCCGCGGGCAACGACAGCTCCAACGCGCAGAACTACTCCCCGGCGCGCGTCACCGAGGCGATCACGGTCGGCTCGACGACCAACACCGACGCCCGCTCCAGCTTCTCCAACTACGGCAGCGTGCTGGACCTGTTCGCCCCGGGCTCCTCCATCACCTCCTCGTGGAACACCGGCGACACGGCCACCAACACCATCTCCGGCACGTCGATGGCCGCTCCGCACGCGGCGGGCGCGGCCGCGCTCTACCTGGCCGCCAACCGGACCGCCACCCCGGCGCAGGTCTCCTCCGCGCTGACCGCCGCCGCCACCCCGAACGTGGTCGGCAACCCGGGCACCGGCTCCCCGAACAGGCTCCTGAACGTGGGGAGTTCGACCACCCCGCCGCCCGGCAAGCGCTTCGAGAACGCCACCGACGTGGCGATCGCCGACAACGCCACCGTGGAGTCCCCCGTCACCGTCAGCGGTGTCGCGGGCAACGCCCCGGCGGCCCTGAGCGTGCAGGTCGACATCAAGCACACGTACATCGGCGACCTGAAGGTCGACCTGGTGGCCCCCGACGGCAGCGTCTACAACCTGAAGGCGTTCGGCACGGGCGGCAGCGCCGACAACATCGCCCAGACGTACACCGTCAACGCGTCCTCGGAGCCGGCCAACGGCACCTGGAAGCTGCGGGTGGCCGACAACGCCAACGCGGACGTGGGCAAGATCGACCTCTGGGCCCTCCAGTTCTGACAGTTCCGACCCCGGGCAGCCGGCGGTACCGGGAATGAAGGACCGCTCCCCGGGGCGGGCCGGGCGGCGGGGCCCCTGGGCTCCCCGCCCCGGCCCGCCCCGGCTCGTCCCGGCTCATCCCGGGGCTGCCCGTGCTTCAGCCCTTCGGCCCGAGCTCGCGCAGGTACTTCGCGAACTTCTCCAGGCCGTCCATGTTGCGCGGCCCGCTGATGCCCTCGTTGTAGTCGAGGACGAAGAAGTTGTTCTTCTTGACGGCGGGGAGTTCCTTCGTGCGGGGCGAGTTCCTCAAGAAGTCGATCTTCTTCTGGGCGGGCAGGTCCCCGTAGTCGAGGATCACGACGACCTCCGGCTCCGCCTCGGCGACGGCCTCCCAGTTCACCTGGGTCCAGCGCTGGTCGAGACCGTCGAAGACGTTCCGGCCGCCGGCGGACTTGATGATGTCGTTGGGCGGGACCTGGTTACCCGCGGTGAAGGGCTGCTCGGTGCCCGAGTCGTAGAGGAAGACCGGGACCGGGTCGCCCTTGGGCGCCTGTGCCTCGACCTTCGCCACCCGCTCCTTCAGGCGGCCGACGACCGCTTTCGCCCGGTCCTCCACCCGGAAGATCTTCCCCAGCCGTCCCAGGTCCTCGTACAGGGCCTCGAAGGGGGTCGACTTCTCCGGGAAGCCCGGGTAGTTGAAGCAGCTCTCGCCGTGCAGGAAGCTCTGCACGCCCAGCTTGTCGAGGATCTGCGGGGTGATGCCCCGCTCGGCCTTGAACCCGGAGTTCCAGCCGGCCACGACGAAGTCCGACTTGGCCTTCACGACGATCTCCTTGTTGAGCAGGTCGTCGCTGAGCATCTTCACCTTGGCGTAGTCGGCCGCCCACGGCGACTCCGTCACCGGCGGGTTCGCCGGGGGCATGACGTACCCGTGGACGTGGTCCACCAGACCCAGGCTGAACAGCTTGTCGGCGCTGCCGCCCTCGTACACGACGGCCCGCTGGGGAACCGTGTAGGCGACCGGTTCGCCGCACCTCTTGACCGTGACCTTCGGGGGCGCCTTGGCGTCCGCCTCGATCGTGGCGCCGCAGCCGCTGAGCAGCAGGACGGCGGCGAGGGCCGTGCCGAGGGCGACGGGGCGGCGCAGAGCGACGGGGGCGCTGTTCGTCTTCATGACGGGGGTGCCTTTCACGGGTTGTCACAGGAGGGGAGGGAGTACAGCAGTTGGGGGCCGCCCGTCAGCGGGTGGGGCACGACGCTCGCCGTGACGCCGAAGACCTCGGCGACGAGTTCCGGAGTGAGGACGTCCCGCGGCGGGCCCGCCGCGACCAGTCGTCCCTCGCTGAGCACCCCGATGCGGTCGCAGGCGGCCGCGGCGAGGTTGAGGTCGTGCAGGACGACCAGGACGGTGAGTCCCGAGCCGCGCAGCAGGGAGAGCAGTTCGACCTGGTGGCGGACGTCGAGGTGGTTGGTCGGTTCGTCCAGGACGAGGATCTCCGGTTCCTGGACGAGCGCACGGGCGAGCAGGACGCGCTGGCGTTCCCCGCCCGAGAGGGTGAGGATGCCGCGCCGGGCGAGGTGGCGGACGTCGAGCCGGTCCATCGCGCGCTCGCACAGTTCCCGTTCGCGGCGGTCGAGCGCCTGGTTGCCCCGCAGGTGGGGCGTGCGTCCCAGGGCGACGACCTCCTCGACGGTGAAGTCGAGGTCGACGGAGCCGTCCTGGGTCATGGCCGCGACGAGCTGGGCGCAGCGGCGCAGCGTCAGCGCGGAGAGGTCGTGGCCGTCCGCCCGTACGGCGCCCGCGCTGGGAGTGAGGGCCCGGTAGACGCACCGCAGCGCGGTGGACTTGCCGCTGCCGTTCGGTCCGACCAGTGCGACGACCTGCCCGCTCGGGACGTCCAGGGTCAGTGCGTCCACCAGCGTTCTGCCGTCGGTCTCGACGGAGATCCGGTCCAGTGCGAGGTCCATGTCAACGCCCCCCGAACAGGTAGCCCTTGCGGCGCATCACGGCCAGGAAGACCGGCACGCCGACGAGGGCGGTGATGACGCCCAGCGGCAGTTCGCGCGGTGCCACGAGCGTCCGGGACACCAGGTCGACCCACACCATGAACACCGCTCCGGCCAGCGGCGCCACGGCCAGCACCCGGGCGTGCGAGGCGCCGACGACCATGCGCACCAGATGCGGCATGACCAGTCCGACGAAGGCGATGGAGCCGCTGACGGCGACCATCACGCCCGTCATCAGCGAGGCCAGGACGAGCAGGGCCTTGCGGTGCCGGTCGGGGCCGATGCCCAGGCTCGCGGCGGTCTCGTCCCCGAGGGCGAGCACGTCGAGCGCCCGCCCGTACCGGTGCAGGACGAACAGGCCGAGGACGACGACCGCGGAGACCACCGGGAGCGCCCCCCAGTCGGCGGCGCCGAAGCTGCCCATCGTCCAGTACAGGACCATGCTGGTGGCCTCGCTGTCCGGGGCGGCGTAGATGAGCAGGCTCATCACCGCCTGGAAGCCCAGCGACAGGGCCACCCCGGTGAGCACGAGCCGCAGCGGGGAGAGCGCACCGCGCCGCGAGGAGGCGGTGTACACCAGGAACGACGCCGCGAGTGCTCCGAGGAAGGCGCCGGCCGAGACCGCGTGGACGCCCAGCGCGGCCAGGCCCCCGGTGACCGTCACGGCGACGGCCCCGACGGACGCGCCGGAGGAGACGCCCAGCACGAAGGGGTCGGCGAGGGCGTTGCGCACCATGGCCTGTACGGCCACGCCGACGGCGCTCAGCCCGGCTCCCACGAGCGCCGCGAGCAGGACGCGCGGGGTGCGGATCTCCCAGATGATCTGATACGTCGTCACCTCGGCGGCGGTGACGCTGCCGCCGCTGACGGCCGCCCACACGTACCGGGCGGTGTCCGCCGGGGAGACGACGGCGGCCCCCAGGCCGATCGCGACCACGATCGAGCACAGGAGGAGGACGGCCAGCAGGCCGCAGGCGAGCAGCAGGCCCGTGCGGGACGCGAGCCGGCCCCTGGGGCCTGCCGGGGGTCCGAGCGGAACCGGGTCGGCCGGTGGGGCGGCGCCGCTGTTCGCCGACGGTGCGGCGACGGGGGGCGGGGACATGAGGCAGGACCTTCCGGGATGAGTGTGCCGAGGGCGGCGAGGGCCGCGCGGCCCCTGAAGGGGGGCGCTTCGTTCGCCGGCCGCCGCCGACGCGGCGCGGGAACAGGGCAGTTGCCCGTTCCTGTCCGTCGGGAGCGGTCGCCCGGAGGAGGGCGGCGAGGCCAACGTATATGAAAACGATAATCAGAACTAGTCTTGCCCGGAACTTCTTGACAATCATTTTCATCTCGTGAAGGCTGCTGGAGGCCTCCCCCACTCCGCCTGCCCCGGCGCCTCTCCCCGGGCTGCCCGGGCGCAGTTCCAGCGCAGCTCAGGCGCATCCCGATCCGACCGAAGGGCCACCCATGCACGAGCACATAGCCGAGGCCGTCAAGGAACCGCACGTCGTGACCGTCCCGCCGGGCGCGATCTGTCTGCGGTTCGAGACGATGAAGCTCTACGCCGCCCTCGGCGCCGTACGTCACCTGCTGGACACCGGGCTGGTGAAGCCCGGCGACACCCTCGTCGACAGCTCCAGCGGCATCTACGCCCACGCGCTCGCCCTGGCCTGCCACCGCCACGGCCTGCGCTGCCACATCGTCGGCTCGACGACGGTCGACCGCACGCTCCGCGTCCAACTGGAGATCCTGGGCGCCACCCTGGAACAGGTCCGCCCCTCCCGGAACCTGCGGCTGGACCAGAACCTGCGCGTCGAGCGGATCTCCCAACTCCTGCGCGAGAACCCGCACTTCCACTGGATGCGGCAGTACCACGACGCCGTCCACTACCTCGGCTACCGCGACGTCGCGGACCTGATCCGCAAGGAGGTGCCGGAGGGGCCGCTCACCCTGGTCGGCGGCGTGGGCACCGGGGCGTCCACCGGGGCCGTCGCCACGTATCTGCGCGAGGCGGGCCGGGACGTGAGACTCGTCGGGGTGCAGCCCTTCGGCAGCGTCACCTTCGGCGCGGAGCACGTCCTGGACCCGGACATGATCATCGCCGGTATCGGCAGCTCCATCCCGTTCCAGAACGTGCGGCACGACCTGTACGACCGCATCCACTGGGTGAACTTCGACTACGCCACCTCCGGCGCGGTCGCCCTCCTGCGGGCCAGCGGCATCTTCGCCGGACTGTCGGCGGGGGCCGCCTACCTCGCCGCGCGCTGGGAGCTCCAGCGCGACACCACGCGGACCTGCGTCTTCTTCGCGGCCGACACCGGGCACCGGTACGTCGACAGCGCCTACTCCCGGCACGCCGACGCCGTCGCCCCCGGCGCGATGCGTCCCCACGAGGTCGCGGGGCAGGGCGCGTTGCGGCATCCGTGGTCGGCGATGGACTGGCCGCCGGCCGGCGCCCCGGAGGCCCAGGGCGACGGCCGCCCGCAGCGGTCCCCGCACCCACTCCACCCGCGGCCTCTTCCCCAGCCCGAGAACGTCTGACGCTCCCCGGGAGCCGTCAGCGCCCCGCCACCGAACCGCACCCACCCTGCACACCCCGAGGAACCGCGATGCCCCCTTCGCTGCCGCACTCCCTTCCCGACCTCCAACACGCCGTGCTCGACGGCGACTTCGGGCCCCGCCCGGCCGAGCTGACCGTCACCAGCGCCTTCTGGCTGCACCACACCACGCGGCTGGCGGACAGCGCGGTCACCTACCGCAACAGGTATCTGCTGATGCGCTCGGGCGACGCCTTCGGCGCCTGCTCGTTCGAGGGCGACGAGGTGGCCGCCGACTTCTGCGCCGACGCCTCGGGGCAGACGCTCGACGCCCTCCTGCGCCACGACGCGCCGGCCGTGCGCGTCGCCGCGCTCGACGCCTACCTCGGCCGCGTACGGCCGCACCGCACCGACCCGGAGGCCGAGCCCGTCCTGCTGCCCACCGGTACGCCCGAGGAACGCGCGCGGGCCAGGGACGCCGCCGTCGCCGGGCTGCTGGACATCGCGCCCGGCGCGAAGGTCGCACTGATCGGCGTCGTCAACCCGCTCGTCGCCGCGATACGGGAGCGGGGCGGCGTACCGCTGCCCTGTGACTTCCAGCTCCGCGCCACCCACTGGGGCGACCCCGTCACCGACGACATGACGCAGGTGCTCGCGGCGGCGGACGCCGTGGTCGCCACCGGCATGACCCTCGGCAACGGCAGCTTCGACCCGATCCTGGAGCACTGCCGCAAGCACGCGCTCCCCCTGACCGTGTACGCCCAGACCGGCAGCGCGGTGGCCCGCGCCTTCCTGGGGGCGGGCGTGACCGCACTGTCCGCGGAGCCGTTCCCCTTCTCCCAGTTCAGCGCCGACACCACCGTGCTGTACCGGTACCGGGCGGAGCGGGCATGAGCAACGAGACCCAGCACGACGCCGCCGCCCCCGAACCTCCCGCTTCGACCGCCACGGGCCGGGGCGAGGTGCCGGGCGACCTGCGGATGACCCGCCTGCTGTGGCCCTTCGTCCTGGCTTCGGCCGCCGGCCTGGTGCCCTTCACCGTCTACGGCACCTTCCTCGTGCCCATCGCCCGGGCGGCGGACGGCAGCGTCGCCGCGCTCGGGCAACTGCGCGGCCTCGGCGGGCTGGCGGCCCTCGCGGTGGGCACCGCCCTGGCACCGCTGATCGACCGGGTCCGCAAGGAGTGGGCGGCCGCGGGCGGGCTCGCCGTGCTCGCCGTCGCCGCGGCGCTCGGCGCGAGCGGCGACGTCCTGCTCCTGGCGGCGTTCTGCCTGCTCGTCGGCGCGGGTACCGCCGTACTGAATCCGGCCCTCACGGCGGCGGCCGCCGACCGCTTCGACAACGACGCGGCGGCCGGCCGCGCGGCCACCCTGATCACCGCCACCCAGTCGCTGACCGCCCTGCTGGCGGCTCCGCTCGTGGCCCTGCCCGCCCTGTTCTGGGGCTGGCGGGGCGACCTGTGGGCCGTCGCCGCGCTCACCTCGGCACTCGCGCTGTACTTCCTGCTGCGGGGCCGCCGCGCGCGGCGCGCCGAGGTCCCGGCCGAGGCGGCGGCACGGCCGGGCTACCTGGAGTCGTTCCGGCTGCTGGGGGCGCTGCCCGGCGTGGTACCGCTGCTGCTGGTGGCCCTGCTCCGGACGGCGGCCTTCATGGGGTACCTCGCCTACCTGGCCGCCTACTACGACGAGCGCTTCCGCCTCGGGCCCGAGACCTTCGCGCTCGTCTGGACGCTCAGCGGGACCTCCTTCTTCCTCGGCAACCTGTGCGCCGGACGGCTGCTCAGCGCGGAGCGGCGCGGGCTCGGCGGGGAGCGGCTGATGGCGGTCGCGCTGGGGGTGGCGCTGTGCGCGCTGGTCGGCGTCTTCCTCTCCCGGTCGCTGCTGGTCGCGCTGCCGCTGACGGCCCTGCTCGGCGCGGCCCACGCGACGGTGGCGGCCTGTGTCACCACCCTGCTGGTACGCCGCTGCGGCTCCCTGCGCGGAACGGCGCTGGGCGTCAACGCGGCCGGCATGAGCTTCGGCGTCTTCCTGGGGGCCGGTCTCGGCGGCGTGGGACTGTCGCTCGGCGGCTACCCCGGCGCGGCGGCGGTGCTGGGCGCGCTCACCCTCGTAGCGCTCCTGCTCACCCGGTGGGTGAGTCGCGGCGCGCCCGCCCCCGCCACGTGACGCGCCGTCAGCACGCGCGGGAGCGGACGCTGACGGCGTGGCCGCGGGCGGGCCCGCAGGGGGTGCCGTCCCAGGTGGCGGGCCACGGCGGGTCCGGTGCCGGGGACCGGCAGCGGGATCACGTGCCGGTCTCCGCGGCAAGGGACGCCCCCGCCGTACATGACATGTACATCTGGGTGGAGGACGGTGGGTGTCCGGCGGCTGCCGTGGCGTCACGTGGCGGCGGCACGCTCGCGCGGAATCGTCACTCGGCAGAGGAGAACCCCGTGTTCCGCTCCCCCATCGCCCCGCCGCTCACGCTGGCCGCGACCACCCTGCTCGCGGTGTCGGCCGTGGCCGTGCCCGCCCAGGCGGGCGACCGTTCGTCCGGCGGCCCGCTGCCCGCGGTCGCCGCCCGCGCGGAGACGCCGGTGCTGCACGACGACGCGCAGGGCGGCAACGCCGACGCCGACGACCCGGCGATCTGGCGCGACGCCACCGCTCCCGGGCGCAGCCTCGTCATCGCGACGGCGAAGGAGGGCGGCCTGCGGGTCTACGACCTGGACGCGCGGCCCGTGCAGACGATCGCCGCGCCGCCGGCCGCCGGGGAGGGGGACGCCCCGGGCCGGTTCAACAATGTCGACCTCGTCGCCGGGCTGCGGCTGTCGTCCGGGCGGGCGGACCTGGCCGTCACCACCGACCGGGGCCACGACCGGCTGCGTTTCTACCGCATCGACCGCGACCGTGCGGGCGGCCCGCTCACCGACGTCACGGACCCGGCCGCTCCCGCCGTCTTCTCCCGGGACCAGGCCGAGGTCAATGAGCAGCGGACCGCGTACGGGCTCGCCACCTGGACCGACCGGTCCAGCGGACGTTCGTACGCGTTGGTGAGCCGCCGTGAGCGGACCGGGATCGCGCTGCTGGAGCTGCTTCCCGCCGCGGGCGGCAAGGTCACCTACCGCACGGTCCGCCACCTGGACCTGCCCTCCGCCTTCCGGCTGCCGAACGGCAGGACGTGGACCCCGTGCGCCGAACCGGGCGAACTGCCCCAGGTCGAGGGCATGGTGGTCGATCCGGCCGACGGCACCCTGTACGCCGGGCAGGAGGACGTCGGCATCTGGCGTCTGCGCGCGGACCTCACCGGGACGCCCGAACTCCTCGACAAGGTCCGCGAGTACGGGGTGCCCGGCACCTACGACGAGCAGACCGAGGAGTGCGTGGCGGGCGCCGACCCCGGCTTCGGCGGCACCCGGATCAGCGCGGACGTCGAGGGCCTGACACTGGTCACCGAGGCGGACGGGGACGGACACCTCCTCGCCTCCAGCCAGGGCGACAACACCTTCGCCGCCTACGACCGCGAGCGCGGGGACGACAACGAGTACGAGGGCGGGTTCCGGGTCGCACCGGCGGGCGGCAGGCCGGACGGGTCCGAGGAGTGCGACGGGGCCGCCGCGCTGAACGCCCCCCTCGGGTCCCGCTACCCGCGCGGCCTGCTGGTCGTGCAGGACGGGCAGGACTCCCCCGGTGACGGAGACCGTCCCGCGACCAACTTCAAGTTCGTCGACCTCGGTACGGTGCTGGACGCCCTCGACGACTGAACCCCCCTCACCCCGCGTCGCGCGCCGGGCCGAGGACGGCCCGCATCTCCTCCTCGATGATCTGCGGGAACGGCGCCCCGTCCTGGTTGCCCAGGATGACGCCGACCCAACCGGTGTCCGGATAGATGTTCCAGCTCGCGAAGCTGCCGGGGTTCACGCCCGCACGCCCCTTCAGCCACTGGCCGTTGACGATGCCGACCGGCATCTGGTACGCCCCGAACGACGCGTCGACGGGGAACGCCGCCCCGCGTGCCAGGCCGCCGCCCTGCGGGGCGTGCGGGATCTTCGGTCCGGTGAGCAGTTCGGCGTAGTGCCGGTCCAGCAGTGTTCCGTCGGTCAGCGCGTGCGCGAAGCGGACGAGGTCCGGCGCGGTCGCGAAACCGCCGTCCCCGGGGGCGTCGACGAAGGTGCGGGCGGGGTTCTTGCCGAGCTGGTACGGGTCCTGGCTGCCCTTGTCCAGGTTGCGGACGGCGTCCACCAGGCTGCCGTCCGCCTGGCGCATGTACGAGTGCGCGAGGTGCCTGTCGGTGAGCCACTGGGGCCGGGTGAAGAACGCCGTGCCGGTCATGCCGCAGCGCCGGAAGACGTTCTCCTCGACGTAGTCCCAGTACGTCGTCCCGGTGACGGCCTCCACGATCATCGCGGGGATGGCGATCTCGGCCCCGGCGTGCTCGGTCGGCGTGCCCGGGGCGGCCACCGGCCTGGCCTGCCGGGCCCACCGCTCGCAGTACTCGCGCACCTCCTCGCGGCTCTGGAAGACGCGTTCCAGGTCCTCGGGCGGGCTGTCCAGGCCGGAGGTGCCGGAGAGCAGGTGGTGGAGGGTCACCTTCTCGGCGACCTCCTCGGCGAAGCCCTTCAGGTGAGCGCCCACGGTGTCCCAGAGGTGCAGCCTTCCCTGCTGTACCAGTTGCAGGACCGCCACCGGGCCGAACGGCTTGCCCGCCGAGGAGAGGTTGAAGGCGATGCCGGGGTGGTTGCGGATGCCTCTCTCCTTGTCGGCCATGCCGTAACTGCGCGACAGCACGGTGCGGCCCCGGTGCGAGAGCAGCACCACACCGGAGAAGTCGCCCTCCGCCGCCAGCTTCGCCAGGTACCGGTCGTAGGCGCCGCCGGGCCGGGTGTCCGGCGGCACGGTGTCCGCTCCATCCGCTCCATCCGCTGGCGGAGCGGCGCGGCCGGGTCCGGCGGCCGCGGCCCGCCCCCCGCCGGCCACCATCGCGGCCGTCGCGGCCCCGCTCCAGCCCAGCAGCCGCCTCCTGCCGAGACCGCGTACGGAATCCGATCCCATCGCCACACTTCCCTTCCGTTGCCCCGGCGCCCGGTCCTCCGGATCGCCCGGTCCTCGGGGCCGCCCGCTCCTGCGGCTGCCCGCCCGACCGACCGGCCCCGTGCGCACGGTGGTTCGTGGGTCCACTGAAGCCGGTGCGCCGATGCGGGGACGTATGCGTTTTTCGATATGTCCACGAAAGGCGCGGGGTGCCGTCTGTGCCCGTGGGGAGGGCGTGCCGAAGGGCGCGGCCCGGCCGGCAGCGCACGGCCACCGCCCGGATAGGGTGGCGTCCTCCCCCTTCGCCTTACGCTCCGGAGCCCCCATGGAACCGCCCACCGGCCTGATCCAGGCCCCGCCGGGCAGCTCACCGGGCCGGGGCACCCCGGCTTCCGTCCGGGCCGCGGGCGCCGCGTCGGTGGTGACCGTGTGCGCGATCGCCTGGGCCGCCGGGGGCGACGAGCTGCTCACCGGCCCCGGTTTCCGCGCCTGGCAGACGATCACCGTGGCGATCCTCGTGCAGGCACTGCCGTTCCTGCTGCTGGGCACGCTGATATCCGGCGCGGTCAACGCCTTCGTGCCGGCCCAGGTGTTCGGCAGGGCGCTGCCGCGCAATCCCGTTCTCGCGGTTCCGGTGGCGGGCGCGGCGGGGATCGTGCTGCCGGGCTGCGAGTGTGCGTCGGTACCGGTCGCCAGGAGTCTGATCCAGCGCGGGGTGACCCCGTCGGCCGCCTTCGCCTTCCTCCTGTCGGCTCCCGCGATCAACCCCGTCGTCCTGGTGTCCACGGCGGTCGCCTTTCCGACGAGCCCGGAGATGGTGGCGGCCCGGCTGGTCGCCTCGCTGGCGACGTCCGTGCTGATGGGCTGGCTCTGGCTGCGGTTCGGACGTGACCGGTGGCTGCGGATGCCCGCCCGGCACACCGGTCACCAGCACGGCGGCAGCCGCCTGGAGGAGTTCCGGACCGGCTTCCAGCACGACTTCCTGCACGCCGGCGGTTTCCTGGTGCTGGGCGCGGCGGCCGCGGCCACCTTCAACGTCACCGTCCCGAAGTCGGTGCTGGAGGCCTTCTCGTCGTCGCCCTGGCTCTCGGTGCTCTTCCTCGCCGCGCTGGCGATCGTGCTGGCCGTCTGCTCGGAGGCGGACGCCTTCCTGGCCGCCTCGCTCACCGGCTTCTCCCCGACCGCCCGGCTGGCGTTCATGGTCGTCGGGCCGATGGTCGACCTGAAGCTGATCGCCCTCCAGGCGGGGACCTTCGGCCGGGCGTTCGCCTGGCGCTTCTCGGCGGCGACCGCCGTCGCGGCCGTCGTGTGCACCGCGCTGACCGGATGGTGGCTGCTGTGAGACCCCACGCCCAGCCGCTTCTTCTGCTGGTCCTCGGCACGGCGGTCCTGCGGATCTCGCTGTTCAGCGACGTGTGCCTGCGGTACGTGAAGGAGAGCGCCCAGCCGTTCCTGATCGCGACCGGGTTCCTGCTCGCCGCCCTCGGGCTGGTGGGGGTGGCGCGCGATGTCGTGCCACGGGTGCGGAAGCGGGTCGCCGGGAAGGGCGCCGAGGAGCTGGCGCCGTCCGGGGCGGGCGGCCCGGCTCCCCGCGCGGGCGCGCCTCAGGACGTGCCCGGGCACGAGGGTGACGGCGGGGGCGGAACCCACGGCGAGGAGCACGGCCACGACCACTCCCGCGGGCCGCGGGTGGCCTGGCTGCTGCTGCCCCCGGCGCTGCTCCTGCTGCTCCTCGCCCCGCCCGCCCTGGGTTCGTACACCGCCTCCCGCGACCAGCCGCAACTCGTCCAGGACTACGGGCGGTTCGACCCGCTGCCCGCCGCGGGACGCCCGGTGCCCCTGTCCCTCACCGAACTGGTCGCCCGGCTCCAGCAGGACGGGAGCGGAAGCCTGAAGGGCCGCACGCTGGTCGTCCAGGGCTTCGTCACTCCCGTCCGGGACCCGGCCGGGGACAAGGCCGGGACCTGGCGGCTGACCCGCCTCCTGGTCTCCTGCTGCGCCGCCGACTCCCAGTCCCTGAGCGTCACCGTGCACGGGGCGCAAGCGCCGCCCGCCGACGCCTGGGTGCGGGTCACCGGCACCTGGCGGCCGGGCGGCACGTTCGGCACCACCTCCGCCTCGCTCGCGCTCGACGCCGCCTCGGTCACCCGCGTCCCGGACCCCGCGAACCCCTACCTGGACAAGGCTCCCGCCCTCTGAACCAGCCCCTCGGCGGGGGCGTCGGTCAGGAGACCTGGGGGACCCGGAACCGGCGCCGGTACTCAGTCGGCGTCGTGTTCAGCCGGCGGCGGAAGGCCCGTACGAGCGTGTCGGTGGTGCCGAAGCCGCACAGGGACGCGATCCGGTCGAGGGTGGCGTCGGAGGACTCCAGTTCGTGGCGGGCCTTCTCGACGCGCACCGACTCGATGTACGCGTGCGGGGTCATGCCCAGTTCGGTCTTGAACAGGCGCGTCAGGTGCCGGTCGCTGACGTGGGCGTGGGCGGCCAGGTCCACGACGGTGAGCGGCTCGGAGAGATGACGCAGGATGTGGTGGCGCAGGTCCTCGATGCGCCGGGTCGTGGAGACCTGTTCCAGCGGAACGCTGAACTGGCTCTGTCCGCTGGGGCGTTTGAGGTACATCACGAGCTGGCGGGCCACCCGCAGCGCGACGGCCTCGCCGAGGTCGTCGGCGATCAGGGCGAGCGAGAGGTCCAGGCAGGCGCTGATGCCGGCGCCGGTCCACACGTTGCCCTCGCGGATGAAGATCGGGTCGGCGTCGACCTCCACCTCCGGGTGGTCGGCGGCCAGTTGCTGCGCGGTCGACCAGTGCGTGGTGGCCCGTTTGCCGTCGAGCAGTCCGGCGGCGGCGAGCAGGTGCGCCCCGACGCACACCGAGGTGATCCGCCGCGTCCGCGCGGCGAGTTCCTTCACCCGGTGGACCAGTGCGGGCTCGACGAGGGGGTGGACGCGCCCCTCGCCGTCGACCTCCACCGCGCCCGGGACGATGAGCGTGTCGATGCCGCGCGCGGCGACCTGGTCGAAGGTGAGGTCGGGCAGGACGCGGACGCCGGCGCCGGTGGTGACCGGGTCCATGGTCTCGGCGGCGAGGACCACCCGGTACCCGGCCGCCTCGGCGGTCTCGCGTCTGGCCAGCGCGAACACCTCCGGCGGTCCGGTGACGTCGAGCAGGTCCACGCCTTCGAAGATCACGATCACGACGAGCCGTCGCGCGGTGTCCGCCACTGTTTCCTCCTGCTGGTGCTGCGGGTCGTGTTGAGGCTGGTGCTGCCGATGCCGGCGCTGCCGCCGTACGGGTCCGGACCGCACGTCGGTATCTGCATGTTAGAGGTCATTGTTGACATCGAGTTGAGCTCGTAGCGTGGTGGACACAGCCGCCCGACCGGCAGATCCGGGGTGGCGGGCTGTGTCTCTCCCACGCGACACGAAGGCGGTACACCCATGCCCAGGACCACGCTGCGCGAGCTGAACGGCTTCGACCAGGCGCCCGCGAAGCTGGCCGAGTCGACGCTCGTCCTGATCGACTTCCAGAACACCTACACCCGGGGCGTGATGGAGCTCGACGGGTGGCAGGAGTCCCTCGACGCCGGCGCGCAGTTGCTGGCCCGGGCCCGTGCGGCCGGCACGAAGGTCGTGCACGTCATCAACGACGGCGGGGAGGGAACTCCGTACGACATCCGCGCGGAGATCGGCCGGATCCACCCGAAGGTCGCCCCCGTCGACGGCGAGCCGGTCGTCGTCAAGGAGGTCCCGAACGCGTTCGTCGGCACCGACCTGGCCCGTCACCTCACCGAGGGCCAGGACGTCGTCATCGCGGGCTGGATGACCCACATGTGTGTCGCGTTCACGGCACAGGGCGCGTTCCTGAACGGCAACCGTCCCACGGTCGCCGCCGACGCCACCGCCACCCGCTCGCTGCCCGTCGCGGGCACCGAGGTCCCGGCCGAGCAGGTGCACCAGGGCGCCCTCGCCACCATCGCCGACCTGTACGGGGTCGTCGTCGCCTCCCAGAAGGAGATCGTCTGATGAAGCCGCTGCGCACGCTCGTCGCCCTGGGCGCCACCGCTCTGCTCGCGGTCACCGTGACCGCGTGCGGCGGGGAGACCCAGGCCGCCACCGGCACCGACCGGCAGAACGCGAAGGCGTCGCCGTCCGCCGCGCCGACCGCCGGCGAGAACGTCGCGAAGAACACCACGACGCTGCGTCAGCTCATGAAGCTCGACGAGACGCCGGCGACGCTCTCCAACGCCACGCTGGTGCTGGTCGACTACCAGAACGTCTACACCGGCGGAACGATGGAGCTCACCGGCTGGAGCGAGGCGGTGAACAACACCAAGGCCCTGCTGGAGCGGGCCCGCAAGGCCAGGACGCCGGTCGTCCACATCGTCGAGAAGGGCTACGACCTCAAGTCGAAGGCCGGGCAGATCATCCCGGCGCTCAAGCCGGTCAGGGGCGAGGCAGTGGTGGAGAAGGCCGTCCCCAACGGCTTCCACGACACCGGGCTCGACAAGGAGCTCAAGAAGACCGGCCGCAAGAACGTCATCATCGCCGGTTTCATGACGCACATGTGCACCCTGTTCACCACCGAGGGCGCCGTCTACAACGGCTACCGGCCGACCGTGGTCGGCGACGCCTCCGCGACCCGGCCGCTGCCGGTCAACGGCAACCCCGGCGGCATTCCCGCGAAGCAGGTCCACGAGGCCGCGCTCGCCACGATCCAGGACCGCTTCGGCGTCGTGGTGCCGAAGCAGGCCGACCTCAAGTAGCGCTCCGCGCAGCCGTCCTCGGCGGGGGAAGGGACCTGGTCTCCTTCCCCCGCCGACGGCCGCGGCCGCGCCCCCCCCCCCCCCCGCCCCCCCCCCGGGGG